>NZ_CP141588.1:2262500-2862500 GCF_035594035.1 Sphingomonas sp. LY54 | reverse complement strand
TCCGTCTCTACCGCTGGCACCTTGGCGACAAGGCCGGAGTCTATCTCCGCGACCTGCCGGCAGGCCTGATCGGCGAAGCCATGCTGATGCCGTCCACCACCCCGGGACAGCTCCTGGTGCTGAGCGACGACGGCGACCGCAAAGGCTGCAAGGACAAACCCCGCTTTCGGTCGGCGCTCATACCGCTGGCCGGTCTCAAGGGGCCAACGAAACCTCAGGAGTGACGAGAACTCGCCCAAGAGGGCGGGGCACCGGATACAGGGCTGCAGAGCTAATTGGCTGGGGCGGCAGGATTCTCAGCCAATTCCACCAGCGTCTAAGTGCTTGATTTTACTCGCGCGCAGCACCTTGCTGCACAGGTTGCTGGTACAGCTCATTGTCACAATCTGGCAAGGCTGTTTCCGACCGCTGGGGCCATTGAAATTCCAAATCTGGGCCGCCCGCGCAGTGCGATGTGGGTCCCGAAGCGAGTTCACGAAAACGACTGAGAGCGCGTAATACGGTCCTCGACGCACAACTCGATCCTCGGATGGGACGCGGGCAGCAGCGAGCTTCCGCAGCAGCTGAAATCCATGCTCCTCGACATCTTCGAGGGGATCAACTCGCTGCTGCCAGGTTCCGACCAGACGGACAGCTGGATGATGACCCGAATAATGCGACGCTGTTCGCAAGCCGATCACCGCTCGACGCAAGGCCCGCTCTAGGACCGACCGGATAAGGGACGTACGAGCCTATCTGCTGGCGCAAAATCTGGAGCACCTCGCAGACGCTTACTTCAGGCTCTGAAGGGAGCGTCTGCTGGCAATCCGGCGGCCGGCTGCTCCTCAGCGTGCCCCCTAGAGATTCTGGCAGTAATTGGCCGGAAGCGGGCTGGCTGCTTTTCGGCTGAAGCTGACCGGAGGCAGACGTTCCGCTAGCCCTGGCTGCTGCGGCATAGCCGCCGCCATACCCGCCGTGCACGAAGTCGATCCGCCAACCGCAAATACCTGCTCAAGTTTCTCGGGCCGGACCTTGGAAGCCGGGCGGGGGTGTCGCGGCATCTGGGTCACGACCATGCTGCCGATCGAGAAGCCCGCTTGGTAACTATGTGCTGCCATTGAGAACGGCGCGGAGCGGGCTAGGCGATACCGGTAAGTCTGCGCCTTCATCATTCGCTGCGAGAATGCCCTGAGAAAGCCCACTCGACCGCCAATAGGCACAGGGATCCGAGAACTGGTGCGACGACTGGCAATGGAGAGATGGCGGCGGTCCGGCAGGATCCCGGCCATGTAGCGGCACTTCACCTGTTTGACACGCTCACTTGCAAATAGCCGGAAGTGGCCGATTTCTCAGACGAGAATTGGCATTGGCCTCCGTGGCATCGGTCGACCGCTTGGGCGCGGCGCCCAGCGTAGCCGAGGCTCGTTTGTCGATTAGTGCCGCAAAGGCGCACTGCCCGGTCCTTCATCGGCGGACCTCAAGTCAGGCCCGGCGGGTCGGGTCAGGTCGGGTCGGGTCGGGTCGCCGAGCATTAGGACCAGGCCCGACGACCCGCCAGAGGCCCATCACCGAAAAGCAAATATACACCGGGGTCCACCCTTGTCACCAGAATGAAGGGATCGCGCACGCTCGCACAGACGCGCGACTCCCAAAGAAGCGCCTCCTAGGTGGGCTCCGGGTCTGCCCAACCCCCGTCGCCGGTGAGGCGGCGGGGGCCGGTCGCGGCGAACGGTTATCCGTCGCGACTTCGCGCAAAAGGGCAACGCGCGATATGCTCAGGGGAGCCTGAACCCGGCAAATCACGCAAGAGCTCCATCTGCGCCGTCCCTTGATGAAACGTTTTCTTTTCAGCGCGCTATGGCCGACGCGGCTTAATCGGCGGCCATGTAAACGCGGACCTCGCGTGTCCGGTTGCACCGAAAGGTTTCTGGATCTCGACGCCGCTTGAACACGCGGCACTATGCTGGGTTCGAGGCGGCCAAGGTGGTGCCTAGCGCTTATGGATTGCACCTTGCCAATAGCGGCGGCGTCGACCCCGGTGCGGGGAATTCGCCTACCTCCACCAGCCGCTCCCATTCAGTGATCTCGATCCGATTGCCCTTCCGCCGGATCAAGCCAAGCTCGCCCAAGTCGTGGAAGAGGCGGCTCGCATGGGTGGGACAGACGCCGATCGCCTCCGCAATCTCGTCGACGGTCAACGGTAAGTCGAAGTGATGGCGGCTGGCCGCTCCCGTCGCCTCGACTCGGAGCGCCAGCTCGAGGAGCAGACGGACCAGCCGGACGCGCCCGTCCCGTCCGATATTGGAAGCCCAGTCCTGCGCAGCCGCCTCGCCCTCAACCGATCCGCGCCAAAGGGCGACGGCCAGACGGGGCTCCTCGAGCGCAAGGGCCACTAAAATCCGGCTAGGCACATTTGCGACGCTGCCCGGCGTGAGCATCCACGCCCCGCCATCGGCTTTGGTCGCGAATGCAGCCTTCATGTTGAGAATGTCCCCGCCGCTATGCAATGCCGTGACGATCCGCCGGCCCTGTCCGCTGGGCCTGTACGAGCAGGCGAGGCCCGACAGAAGGATCCGGATATCGGCGTTGAACGCACCTTCGCGGAACAGCACTTGCTTGCGGGGCAGCTCCTGGACGGTGCACGGCAAATCAAGGAGCGCCTGCTGTTCCCTTTGCTCCAATGGGAAGCGGGAGGAGAGCTTGCGCACCATCGGCTGAAGTGGCGAACCGGACTGCGGATGCATATGCGCTGTCCCAAAATTTTCCGACGACGGTCCAGTTGACGCCGATTCCATCGCTCGGATAATATAGGCTATGTCCTTCGACTGCTCATTATCTTATTTTTCGTCAGTAAATGCAGCGAATGCTTTCATCACGCATTGAAACACGGTAAGTATAGCAGGTCACGGCCCGCCGCCGTGACCTGGGCCGGAGGCACTGATCCCCCCGTCTCCGGCCCACTTCCCTCAAACAATTCCAATGGGCTGCTCCCATTCTCCTTCGTTGGGCTGCGGGGCAGCATCCGCCGATCGAGCACCGCGACTTACGATTGCCGTCAGTTGGGCAAGAGCAGCTTTCCAAGACGGCGCGACGCTCGGTTGGGAAACGCCTCAATCCGCAGCGCCCGCACTTGCCGCATCCTTATTCCCGTCGAGTGCCGCCAATTGACGAGAAAGCGTCTCATGCCCTGCCCCAGCGTAGTGGCCGATGGCCTTGTACTGGCCCCGATCGCTTTGGCCGTCGGCCGTCATGGAATCCCATGCGCTCTGCCCGTCCTCCTCCATGAAGTCAGGGATCGCCGGACGGTAACCGGCACGGCCCGCGAACGGGATGTTCGGCGCAACGGGCTGCGGCATCCCATCGGCTGCCAGCGGAGCTTCCAAATGGGAAATGCCGTGTGGGCTCGGGCAATCGGGCCGCAGCTCAGGCTCCGGTATCGGACCGGATGCTGCGGGGTGAAGGTGACCAACGGTTTCCCCGTCGACGCCGACATGTTCGGCTGACCTGGTCCGGGCGAGAGTTGGTTTGCTTGAACGGTAGGCAACAGGAGCGATGCCGCTCGGACACACGCCGGGCGGAGCGAGATGGTCTGATAAGCTCGCAACGACGCCGCTTTCTTCAGTACGAGCATCGTTAGTGGTCATCTGCGGGCCGCTGACCCAGGCGCCGCGCCGATGGTTCCCGCCCGGCGCCTGCACGTCCGCGGGCTGCTCTTCCCGCGCGCAGCAGCCAGATCCATGTCCGCCGCGATCAGGGGATCCAGCTTCGCGGGCTTCACGACCACGCGGAAGCCCTCGACCTCTACCCACCTTCCAAAACTGGCGCGCATGAGATCGACGCCGCACCGTCGGCATTGCGAGAAATAATAGCCGTCGTTCCATTTCGGCATGGGCTTCGCACGATGTCGTCCTAACCGGCAGAAAAGGCCCATGGCCCGCCTCCTTCGACGCCGGCGTGCGGGGTCATCGCACCGCGCCGATACGGAACCCGCGCATTAGAAATCGTCATTCCCGAACACGTCATAGTCCCTCCGTACGTCGAGCGCATCCCGAGATCCGGCGAGCCCCGCCTCAACGAAGGCGACCCGGACTTTCGGATCCGGGTCGAGGAGACTGATGAAATCGTGGAATTTGTCGAGCGAAACGCACTGGACCAAAAAGCCCGGCACGGCAGAGCGAAGGCCGTTTTCGATCAGCGCGCTGCGGCACCATGTGTAACGTACCGCGGACATCCGCGGGGCCGCATGGTCGCTCGCGGTGAGAAGCATGATCTCTCCGATCTCGACGAACGCCTCGTGCGGCGTCAAATGGGGCTCGATCGCCGCCGGTCGGCCGGTCTCGCCGTTCGATCGCCCAGACCAGTAACCCAGGGACATAAGGCCTCCCTCATTCAGTCGGCGACATACACGATGTGCCTTCGGTTACGCCGTTGCGTATCAAGCGCAAATTGCACGTTTCCGGCGGGCCCCGCGGGGGCCGTCTTGCGAGCTCGCCTTCGAGCCGGCCTCCACTCGCGACCCGCAGGCGCAGATAGCTTATGTCGGCGATGATGCGTGCCTTGGACTCGACGATGAGCTCGTTGGCCTGAATCGCCCCCTCGACCTGCCCGCTTACTTCCACCAGGCCAGCATAAATCCTCCCCGCGAAGGTCCCCTCCTCCCCGATAAAGATCGCCGAGCATATGGCGTCGCCGACCACCCGACCATCGATTCTCAGCTGCGCATCGCTCTCGATGGTGCCGGTTACCACGACCTCCGGCCCGATCGTCGAGATGGACAGCTCGTCTGTCTGCCCTCTTCCTCGGGGAGGTTCCATGCTCGTTCCGCCTGTCTTCGCAAGGCTGGTGAGAACGCACCGGCGAGCCCTCGGGCCTGCGCGCCTGAGGGCCGTTCCGGAGACATTGACCGTCCCGCTAAACAACCACCGACCGGCGTGCAGAAGACTTTACTGCAGCAAGCCACGCCCCTCAAAACGTTTCTTTTTCTTTTCCTGCGCTGCCCCTTGTTGGGACGAGAGCGCCGGGCGCGCCGCAACGCCCCACCGCGCAAGCTTCAAGGAAGAAATGCTCGCCCGTCATTGGGCCTTGGGCAGCCGAGCCGTAGAATGTAGCGGGCCTGTATCCAGCATTGCCTCCCCCCGATGCCGCTACTCGCACGGCGTGCATCATTGACAAGAATGTCGGTTTTGTCTTCTGAGATAAGGCGTCGCGCGACGCGCGCCTCTCGGGCGGGTGCTGTCCTGCAATTGATCGGGCTCGCCCCACCGAAGTGTGTCGTTGCGAAAAGAGGCGTACTCGGACAGAGCGGTGCGGCCCCCCGTCCAGACCACGCCATAGCCGCGCGGCTCGTGCCAGCGTCCATAGATCGTGCAGATGAGGTCTCGCCCGCATCGTTCGCAGCCTGAGAAACATTAGCCCCTGCTCCAGCGGACTATCGGGCTGATCCCGCGCCAACGCAGGTTGCACAATGGAGTCATTGCACCCTCCCGGCGCCCGGCCCGTCATCGACTTTTGCGGGAGCCGCTCAGCCGCTCTGGACTGCAACGTAACTCCGTCATCTGGGCGCCCGCATCCGGCAGCAGATAACCATCTCATCGGGGAGCATCGCAGCGAGGGACCCGCCGAAGTCCGAACTAGGCGAAGCGGCGGCTGGAGTGGTCATTCGATGAACACGGCCTCGGCGACCGGTTCCGAACCTGGCTCGACCAGTCTCAGCCTCGATGCTTCTGCCCCGTGCTCTTCGATCGCCCGTCTCCTCATCTTGCCTTCCAGGATCCCGCCATTCACGACTCTCAGCCGGGAATAGGTCACATCGCCTGCGACATAGGCGGTCGCCTCGACCGCCAAGTCTCGGGTCTCGATCGCACCCTCGACCTTTCCCGACACGCGGACACGGTCTGCAAAGATGCTGCCCTGCACGCAGCTCTTCTCGCCAAGGATGAGCGTCGCGCAGCGGACATCACCTACGACGCGCCCCTCGATCTGCAGGTCGACGCTGGCTTCGATGTTTCCGGTGACTACGATGTCGGCGCCGATCATAGAGGTCGGCGTCGTCTGGGCACGCTCTCCAGCGTCTGCTTTTTCCATGATGTTCCGGCCTTTCACAAGAGAATGATGCCGGGGACTGGACCGTCGCCAATGCTGATCCCCCTGAACCGCCCCATCACGCAACAACCCGGTCAGTTGGGACCAACTTTACAGCAGGCCTGCATGCCCTTCAAAAGGTTTATTTTTCCGCGTCGTGGCGGGGCCGCCGGCCGAAGGCCAAGACGTGAGCCGCCTGGCAGCTGCCCCACCCACCAAGAGGCGCAGACATCGCAGGCAATTAGAATTCCGTACGATCCGTAAGAATTCTCCAGTAATCATCAAAAGTTACCATCAGGCCAGGCAATGTTCATCGCCTCATATACATAGCCAGATCCGGTATAACTTCTTTGGTCGATTTGACAATTACCGCCTATCTCATCACCTCGCGCCAGAGACATCCTTAGCCACGTCGCAAATTGAATCAGGACTTACTCGACACAGTTCCTACCGGCTACAGTGTCCCGCTTTGGGATCAGCTTGTCTTGGCGAAAAGACATAATATCCGGGAATATATTTCCGAATATAGCGAAGGCAGAAATGGGCAGGTTCAAGAAAGGCACCAATGGTCCGGATTCTCTCACGGGAACTAGGTTTTCGGACAAGATCTTCGGGAAGGGCGGCAACGACGTCATCGACGGCGCGAACGGAAACGACCTGCTCCTCGGCGGGAAAGGCGACGACCTGATCAAATCGGGTGCGGGCAACGACTTCGCGCTGGGCGGCAAGGGGAACGATACCATCAACGGCGGTCACGGCTACGATCTGCTCTTCGGAGGAAGCGGCGACGACAGGCTCACCGGTGGTGGCGAGATCGATGTGATGGTCGGAGGTCGCGGAAAGGACGAGTTCCGGATCGACGCAACCGGCTTCAAGAACATCGTCGCCGACTTCTGCTACGCTGAGGGCGACCGGATCGACATCCCCCCGGCTATGCGCTGTCCGACGCCACCATAACGGACAACGGCTTCGCTCTGTTCGGCGTCACGGTGAGCTGGGGATCGGGTGGCCCGGTCGTGCAGATACTGGGCGTCAGCAATGTTTCCGACGTATCGAGCGCTTGGTTCATCTGATCGGGCCGCAGCGACGACGAAGGCGCGAACATGGCCGCCCCCATGCCGCGCCTTCCTCGCGGGACGATGTCCGCACGTGATCGGGAAAGGTGCAGCTTCAGGCAGCTCCTCGCTCCTTTGCAGCGCCCAATTCGACGTCAAAGAGGTCGTCCGGAATACTGCCGGGCGACCCCTTTGCGACTCCGGTCGAAGGGAAAGACCGGACTCATCCCTTATGGTACAAATCGTGCTTTTCCACAAGAATCCCAGATTAAGACCGGACTTAACGATCCTATTTTCCTTAGCCATCACGGCCCGATTATCGGGATCTACATCGGTGCTAGTCCCCTCTCGAAAACTCAGCTCTCTAGATTGAGATGTAGCGCGCCTCCTCTTCAGCCGGTGCAACCGGATTGAAGATCGCTTAGGCTGGGTAGTGCTCGTCTTGTTGGGGTGAGCTTTCTGGCACCAGACGATAAGCACCAAGGTTTTGTCCGTTCGTAATCTTAGTAGAACCGAGAATCCCTGATCGAGACATCTTGGCTTTTCCCCCGCACGTCTCCCCCCGCCTAAGAATATCTGTTATTTGTCGATGCGATATTCGGAGCGGCCCATGGAGATACGGGGATCAACTCCTTCGTGCGACAACCGCCCGGTCCGGCGCGCCGGCACGGCGAGGCATGATCGCGTGGGCGAGGGCGGCCATGAATGACGAGGATTTCAGTGAAGCGCCTAGTCGGCTGCACCTCATCATCGCAAATTCGGAGGCCGACATCGCGGCGCGAGAGGCCAGATGCGAGCTGCGCGCGGCGCTGCGATCCTTCGCTGCCAACCTGCTCAGGATCATGCGGGGCGCCGGCAAACCTGCCGAGATCGCCGGGCAGTGCGTCGATCTGCTCGGGGCGCTCGAGCGGTACCGCGCCGCGTGCGGACGGATTGCCGATGCCGCGGAGATGATCGATGCGCTGGAGCTCCCGCGCCGGAGGCAGTTGAGGCGCCACCTTTCTGCCGACATGCGCAGGATATTCGATGGGGAGCAGAAGCTGCTTCGCGGCGCCCTGCAGGTCGCCGCCTCGCAGCTCCTGGGACAGAGCGCTCAGGAAGCAGCGGGCGACAGCGAGATACGAGAGGGAGCACGGGAAACACTGGAAGGCCGTGTGGCGATCCCGGCCAAGCTGCGCTGGGAGCCGCTTGCGAGCCTCGCCCGGAAGCAGGCCGGCCGGGCGGAAGGAAAGGACTGAGCGGTGCAACCCGAGCTTCCCGCGCTGCTGCCCGCGCGTCCACGCTGGACCGCAGCGGCGGCTGCGGGAAGGAAACGCCACCCCCCCACCGGCACGAGCGTGATGTCTGCGATCGGCGGTGCCGCATCTTTCAAGATGGCGCCCGGCCAAGCCTGGCATGTCGAGGAGCGGCAGACGCTACGACGCGCCTGCAAGTAAAAGGCGAGTCCCGATTTGAACACTTCTAACGACATCTTGACTCGAATCGCTTTTAAATCTCTACTTGATAAGTAGACATATCAGCCTCCACTGCGGAGCTTGGGCATGCGTCTAAGAATATGGGTGGTGGTGGCGGCCCTTTTCTCGGCGCTGCAGGGCTGTGGAGGGGAGCAATCGGCTTCCCCCGGCAGCATCGAGCTGATCAATGTGTCCTACGACCCCACGCGCGAACTCTACCGCGACCTGAATGAGGCCTTTTCCAGAAGCTGGTCGTCGCGCACCGGCCAGGGCATTCGCTTCAGGATGAGCCATGGTGGCTCTGGAAAGCAGGCGCGGGCCGTCATCGACGGGCTCGATGCCGATGTCGTCACCCTCGCCCTTGCCTATGATGTGGACGTGATCGCGGAACGAACGCGCAAGCTTCCTCCCGACTGGCAAGGCCGCCTTCCGGACAATTCCTCCCCCTATACCTCGACGATCGTGTTCCTGGTGCGTGCCGGCAATCCGAAGGGAATTCGCGACTGGGGCGATCTTGCACGACCGGGCGTCGGCGTGATCACGCCCAATCCCAAAACCAGCGGCGGCGCGCGCTGGAACTTCCTCGCGGCCTGGGGCTACGGCCGTAAGCGCGAAGGAAGCGAGGCCGGCGCCGAGCGATTTGTACGTCAGCTATTCGCCAACGTTCCAGTGCTCGACAGTGGAGCGCGCGGCGCGACCACAACGTTTGTCGAGCGCGGCATCGGCGACGTGCTGCTCGCCTGGGAGAATGAAGCCCTCCTCGCGCAGGAAAAGCTCGGGCCGGGAAAGTTCGAGATCGTGATTCCTTCCCTGTCGATTCTGGCCGAGCCGCCGGTCGCCGTGATCGACGACAATGCCTATTCGCGAGGAACGCTCGCGGTCGCCAAGGCCTATCTCGATTACCTCTACACGCCCGCGGCCCAGGAAATCATCGCGCGAAACTTCTATCGTCCGCGCGACCCTTCGGTGGCGGCCAAATATGCCGCGCGCTTCCCCTCCCTGGCGCTGCTGACGATCGACCGCGATTTTGGTGGATGGAGAGAAGCACAGGCGCGCTTCTTCGACGACGGCTCGACCTTCGACCGCATCTTCGCGGAGCGAAAACGGTGATCGCGGTCGCCCAGGCACGGGCCCAGGTCCCCGCCCCAGCGGCGGCGCCGGCCTTCCCCCTGCCTGGACGGCTCGCATTTCGAAAGCGAAGCGTCATACCGGGCTTCGGCATCACCTTCGGCTTCACCGTAGCCTGGCTCACCCTCATCGTGCTCATCCCGCTCAGCGCGGTCTTTATCAAAGCGGCAGGCCTGTCCTGGGCCGAGTTCGCGGACGTCGCGCTGTCCGGTCGGGCGCTTGCCGCCTACAGGCTCACTTTTGGAGCCTCGCTTGCGGCTGCCGTGCTCAATGCCTTTTTCGGCCTGCTCATTGCATGGGTCCTGGTGCGCTACGACTTCCCCGCCAAGCGCGTCGTCGATGCGCTCGTCGATCTCCCGTTCGCATTGCCGACTGCGGTCGCCGGCATCGCCTTGACGGCGCTCTACGCGTCCAATGGCTGGCTAGGGCAGTTTCTCGAGCCGCTCGGCATCAAGGTCGCCTATAAGCCGCTCGGCGTGGTCGTCGCGCTCACCTTCATCGGGCTTCCCTTCGTCGTGCGCTCGGTGGAGCCGGTGCTGGCGGACATTGGCGTCGACGTCGAGGAAGCCGCGGCGTCGCTTGGGGCAAGCCGGAGCCAGACCTTCCGCCGGGTCATCCTTCCGGCGATGTTTCCCGCGCTCATGACCGGCTTCGCCCTCGCCCTCGCCCGCGGCATCGGCGAATATGGATCGGTCATCTTCATCGCGGGCAACATGCCCTATGTCTCGGAGATCGCTCCTCTGCTCATCGTCACGCAGCTCGAGCAATATAATTATGCCGGGGCGACAGCCATAGCAGCGGTGATGCTGGTTGCTTCCTTCCTGCTCCTGCTCCTCATCAATCTCGTCCAGATCTGGGCGCGCCGGCGGAGCCTCGCCTCGTGAACGCTACCGCCTCCCCCGACCGGGCGAGGAAATGGCTGATCGGCGGCGCGCTTTGTTATCTAGGCCTCTTCGTCCTCCTCCCTCTCGTCTCCGTGTTTGCTGAGGCCTTGTCCCAAGGCCTTGCCGCTTATGCAGAGGCGATCACCGAGCCTGACGCGCGCGCGGCGATACGCCTCACGCTGCTCGTCGCCGCCATCAGCGTACCCCTCAATGTCGTCTTCGGGCTTTCGGCGGCGTGGGCGATCACCAAGTTCGACTTTCGCGGCAAGTCCGTACTCGTCAGCCTGATAGACCTCCCCTTCTCGGTCTCCCCGGTCGTGTCGGGCCTCATCTTCGTGCTGCTCTTTGGAGCGCAGGGCTGGTGGGGCGAATGGCTGGCGCGACACGATATCGAGATCATATTCGCGGTCCCGGGCATCGTGCTCGCGACGATGTTCATCACCTTCCCATTCGTCGCTCGCGAACTCATCCCGCTGATGGCCGAGCAAGGGCGCGACGATGAGGAAGCGGCGATCAGCCTCGGCGCCAGCGGGTGGCAGGCCTTTCGCCGAGTGACCCTGCCGAACGTGCGCTGGGGCCTGCTCTACGGGGTGCTGCTCTCCAACGCGCGCGCGATGGGCGAGTTCGGTGCCGTTTCGGTAGTCTCGGGCCACATACGGGGCGAGACCAACACGATGCCCCTTCATGTGGAGATACTCTACAACGAGTATAATTTCGTCGCTGCGTTCGCCGTTGCTTCGCTGCTCGCGCTGCTGGCGCTGCTCACACTCGTGCTCAAGAGCGCGCTCGAATGGCGCCTGCGTCGCCGCCACAAAGGAGACCGAAAGTGAGCATCAAGGTCGACCGCGTCAGCAAGAATTTCGGGGTCTTCGCGGCCCTCCACGGAGTAAGCCTGGAAGCCCGGCCAGGCGAGTTCCTGGCGCTGCTGGGACCGTCCGGATCGGGTAAGACGACCCTTTTGCGCATCATGGCCGGCCTCGAGTTCCCCGAGGCCGGGGCAGTCTATTTTGAGGGCAAGGACGTGACGCGGCTCAGGGTACAGGACCGGCACGTCGGATTCGTGTTCCAGCATTATGCTCTGTTCCGCCACATGACGGTCGCGCAGAATGTGGCCTTCGGCCTCCGCGTGCGCGCGCGGCGCGAGCGTCCGCGTCGCCACGAGATAGACTCCCGGGTGCAGAAGCTGCTCGACCTGGTGCAGCTGGGCCATCTAGGCGACAGGCTTCCTTCACAACTCTCGGGCGGACAACGGCAGCGCGTGGCACTGGCCCGCGCGCTCGCGGTCGATCCCAAGCTGCTGCTCCTCGACGAGCCATTCGGCGCGCTCGACGCCAAGGTCCGAAAGGACCTGAGACGGTGGCTGCGCGCGCTGCACGACCAAATGGGAATAACCTCGGTCTTCGTCACGCACGACCAGGAGGAAGCGCTTGAGCTGGCCGATCGGGTCGTGGTCATGAACCAGGGCCGCATCGAACAAATAGCCACGCCCCGCGAGGTCTATGAAGAGCCGAGCAGCGCCTTCGTGTTCGACTTCGTGGGCGATTCCAATCGAATTCCGCTGACAATTCGCGGAGGTCGGGCTGAGCTGGACGGGCATGTGGTGGACCTACAACCCATGCCGCGCTTCGAAGGGGCCGCCGAGCTCTATTTCCGGCCCCAAGACACGTCGATCTGCGCCGAGCCGCTCGGAAAGCTGCCGGTGATCGTTCACGACGTGCGGCAGCGCGGCGGCCATGTCCGCTTGGAGGGGATCATCGTCGGAACGCAGATCGCGGTCGAGGCCATCGTGGCGGGCCAGAAAGTTCCGGAAATAGGCGCGACGATCGGCCTGGCGCCGACTCGGACATCCGTCTTCCAGGCGGACGGAGGCGCGGGATGAACATTTGAGTCCTGCACCCTGCGCTAACGCGCAGGCTCCCTGACCAAGACCGCTAGTCAAGAAACCGGATCCGCCGCTCGCGATCCAGGTGCGGAGGAATTCATGATCCTGCGTCGTCCCTTACGTACAGCCACGGCCCGCCGGCTTGTGGGCATCGCCGCGGCCGTCACGTTCGTCGCATCGCCCCTCGTATCGGTGGCGGCCGCCCCGCCCCCGGTGCAACTGCTCAACACATCCTATGACCCCACGCGCGAGCTTTACCGACAGATAAATACGGACTTCGCGAAGCGGTGGCTGGCGAGCACCGGCCAGTCGGTCAGCATTCGACAGAGCCATGGCGGATCGGGCAAGCAGGCCCGCGCCGTCATCGACGGCCTTCCCGCCGACGTCGTCACGCTGGCGCTCGGCTACGACATAGACGAGATCGCCAGCCGCGCCCATCTTCTATCCCTCAACTGGCAGGCGAGGCTCCCGAACAACAGCGCTCCTTATTATTCGGCGATCGTCTTCCTCGTCCGCAAAGACAACCCGAAGAAGATCCGCGACTGGGACGATCTGGCGAAGCCGGGGGTTTCGGTCATAACCCCCAATCCCAAGACGGGCGGCGGCGCGCGCTGGAATTATCTGGGGGCGTGGGGCTATGGGCAGAAAACCTACGGGTCGCCCGTCAAGGCGCGCGAATTCGTCACGCGGCTTTTGCGCAACGTGCCCGTGCTCGACAGCGGAGCGCGAGGATCCACCACGACATTCGTGCAACGCGGCCAAGGCGATGTTCTCATCGCCTGGGAGAATGAGGCCTTTCTGGCCACAAGCCAGCTCGGGCGTGGACAGTTCGAGATCGTCATGCCCTCGGTTTCCATCCTCGCGGAGCCGCCGGTCGCCTGGGTAGACAAGGTTATCGACAAACGCGGCACGCGCCGCGTCGCCGAGGCCTATTTGAAATATCTCTACACGGCCGAGGCCCAGGAGACGATCGCGCGCAACGGACCGCGCGCGCCGGCCGTAGCCGCAAAATACAAGTCGCGTTTCCCCAACGTTCCTTTGTTTACAATCGACCGCAATTTCGGCGGCTGGGCACGCACTCAGAAGACGCATTTCAATGACGGCGGCCTATTCGACCAGATCTTCGAGCAGGCGAAACGCTAGAGCCAGCCATCAAACGTCAGGAGGACTGCAAATGCATATCCATGCCTTCGGAGCCGCACTCCTGGTACTTTCAGGCTCACCTGCTCTAGGCCAGGCACCGCCGCAAGAAGCCACTCCTCCCGCCGACAGGTCGTCCGGTGTGCTCGATTCGCGGATCGAGGAGGCGCCGGTCGACGCAGTCCCTCCGCCGACCACGAGCGACCCCGTAGCCGACCGTCTCAATGCCCTCGAAGCCCGGGTGAGACAGCTTGAGGCCCGCAACGCCCAACTCGAGGAACAGGCGCAGTTAAACGAGACCCGCCTCGAGACCGTGGAAACCCGCGCCGCCAAGAATGTGCAGTTCAGCTGGGGCCCGGCCCTGTCGGATCCGAGCGGCGCCTTCACTTTCAAACCTCGGGGCGTGGTGGAGGCGGACCATGCTGCCTTCTTCGAGCGCAAAGGTGGATATGATTACAATAATGGCACCGGCTTCCGCAGGGCCAGGATCGGATTCGAAGGCACGGCCTTCAAATCGTTCAACTATCGGATCGAGGCAGACTTTGCCGGCAATGCGGTCACTCTCACCGACGCCTATCTCCAATATGTGGGCATCCCCAAGCTCGCCGTTACGGTGGGACAGCACAAGGCTCCGTTCGGTCTCGAGTCCAACAACAGCGACAATTACAATGTCTTTCTGGAGCGGGGCATGTTTACGAACGCCTTCGGCAATGCCGGCGCCGAACGCCGGATCGGGGCATCGCTCGCCTACGCGCCCAGCGAGACGATCAATCTCGCTCTCGGACTGTTCGGTGACAATGAGAGCATTTCGCGTTCAACCGGCTCCCCGGTCACCGATACACCCGACGAGAGCTGGGGCGTAAACGGACGAGCGACCTTGGAGCCGGTGTTCGACACGGGCAAGATCGTGCATGTCGGTCTTTCAGGCTATTACAGATCGGCGCTTAAGTCGGGCGACGTCGAAGACGCAGTCCGCCTTAGCGATCGGGCGAACATCCGCGTCGATAATGGCAACATTGCGGACAGCGGGGTCGTCACGGACGTGAGCTCGCTGTTCTATGCCGGCGTCGAGGCCGCCTCGGTGTTCGGTCCCCTGACGCTGGCTGGCGAATATGGCAGGCTGTGGCTAGACCGGCAGGCGCTCCCGGACTTCCATGCCGACGGCTTCTACGCTTATGCCAGCTATTTCCTGACCGGAGAGACCCGGCCATTCCGCAACGGCAACTTCGATCGAGTCAAGCCGATCAGCGAATTGGGGAAGGCTGGACTTGGCGCTCTCGAGCTTGCGCTCCGCTACGATCGCATTGACCTTTCGCAGACGCCGGCTCCCGCGCGAGCCGGCAATCGGGCGCACAGCTTCACTCTCGGGTTGAACTGGTATCTCAATCCCTATGCGAAAGTCATGATCAACTGGGTCCGCTTCAAAGGCACCAACAGCCCGCTGGACCCGATCGGAACCCTGACCAGAGGCGAGGTAATCGGGTCGCGGCTGCACTTGGATTTCTAGAATGTCGCGAGCCGTTCCCCAGGCGCCGGCCAGGCCCCGCCGAGGCTTTGCCGCCGCGCAGGGCCTCAGATCGCGCCGATGCGGACTGACACTCGAAGAACCGGGATGGGGGCCAGCATGCGGAAATCCGCTTATTAGGGAATCGAACCTCAAGTCTTGCCCGAGAAAAGTCCCATTAACCAATCGCATGTATAAATGCCGGCCGCGATATGAATAACAATTCGGATCGACCGCGCGCCTCAAGCAGAGCCGGTTAAATCAAAAGCAGATGGTGAGAGAGAGAGAGACTTGCCAATCGGCCCATTCATTGTAAACAAGATCGGCCTTGTCGAAGGTTCGAGGGCGTCCCTCGGCGTTGGGTCGCGGAGTAAGCATGGAAGACGTTAATCTTATCAACCTGACCGCGGACATCGTCGCCGCCCACGTATCCAACAACAGCGTGGCGGTAGGCGACCTGCGTAAAGTCATCCACGAAGTTCATGACGCCCTCCTCGAGTTGGGCGAGGCCAGGGAGGTGGAGCCGGAGGCGAAGATTCCGGTGGTCTCGATCCGGGCGTCGGTAAAGCCGGACTATCTCATCTGCCTGGAATGCGGCCGCAAGCAAAAGACCCTGAAACGTCATCTCCGTATGACTCACGGAATCTCCGCCGAACAATATCGGGCAGATTACGGCCTGCCCGACGATTATCCGCTGGTGGCCCCGAGCTATTCCAAGCAGCGCGGCGACATGGCGCGCGCACTGGGCCTTGGCCGCACCACATCTCGCTGGACAGCGCGCGCGAAAGAGCCGGCCCCCGCACCCGATGCCAAGCGGAGCGGCGGCCGAGCCCGCACTACAGGCAAGCGTAACGGCTGAGCTTCCGGGCCCAGCGATACTTCGTCGAATTGTCACCGCCCTTATTAGATATTCAAAAGGCGACAACAAGTCACTGTTTGCAAACGATAGTTCCAGCAAGTCCCATTTATAGACCCCACTATGTCGAAACTGCCATCCGCTATATGATGAGGTACCGTTATTTTCTAACGATGCTCAAAGGAGGATGGTATGGGAAAGCCCATCAAGGGGACGTCCGGACCGGATACTTTGACCGGGAACGGGAACGGGAACAAAATACATGGCCGGGGTGGAAATGACATTCTCGAAGGCCGGAATGGCAACGATTTCCTCAAGGGCGGAACGGGCAACGACCTTCTGCGCTCCGGCGCCGGGGACGACCGGTCGTTCGGCGGGCCCGGAAACGACACGATAAACGGAGGCCACGGCAACGATTTCCTGTTCGGCGGTAGCGGCAACGACCGGCTGACCGGCGGCGGCGAAATCGACATCATGAAGGGGGGCAGCGGGAAGGACGTGTTCCGTATCGACGCCACCGGCTTCGAGAACATCATCCAGGACTTCAAATATGCCCACGGGGACCGCATCGACATTCCACCCGGATATACCCTGGGCGATGCGGCCATTACCGATAACGGCAATCCCCATGACGGCGTGACGGTTAGCTGGGGGCCGGGCGGGCCGGTCGTTACCATCCTTGGAGTTCACTCCGTCTCGGACGTTTCCGCCGCCTGGTTCATCTGATTGCCACGCGCCGGCTGTGTGCGCTGGCGATGCAGTCCCCTGGTTAATGCCGAGCGACCACCCGGCACGCAGGCTACCGTTCTCATGATCGGCAACGAAGCGCCGACGGGACAAATAGCGGCTCGCGCACGTCGCGCGTTACGGCGTTGGCGCCGGGGGTGGGCGCACGGAGCAGAAGGGAGCGCCCCGATGAGATCACTTAAATGCCGGAGATTGGAATACGGCATGGCCGACTCGTGCGAGCGCGGCCATGCGCGTGCACGACCACGGCTCTCCATTAACTGGCGATCCACGCGAAAAATGATTCACACCAGGAAAACCGCTCGTTCTCGCCCTTGAACTAGCGGTGGCCGCGCCCGTCCAACCACGGCGCCGTCGCGACGACGATAAGCCGCATCGGCATGACGCAACACACGCGTGAGGGATCGCACCGTCTGTGGACAGCCGTCTGATCTTGGCCGACTATTGGGACTCTAAGTAATCTCAGTGCGCCGATATGAGGAACTCAAGCTCCTTATACTTGGCTCCTTCTACAGGTCGTCGATTTTCAGTCATGGGCCTAAACCTTCGATAGATATACTTACGGCTCGTACTTCGTCGATTGTATATGTTCGAGCGCGGACGCTACTGATATGTATATATTTCTCCATTGTAGTTAGCAGCTCTGTTGTGGTACCAGACGGAATCGGAGGGCAAGCGTATGGTCACCATCGTCCGGCAGGGGAGACGCTCATGGCTGCGTCAGATCGATCCGCTTTCTCGCTCCAGCCTAATTGCGAAAGTCTCGACCCGAGACGAGATCTAATAGACGACTCCCTCCCATTAGTCCGGTCCGATGGGCATCTCTTGACGATGGCCGAGATCGAGGCCGCTGCAATCGATCATGCCCTTCTTGTTTGCGGAAGCCGGGCGGCCGCTGCCCAGGCGCTGGGGATCGGGCGATCGACCATCTACCGGAAGGTCGAGCAGATCTTCGGGCGGGAGGGATGTCCGCCTCTGCTCTTTGGCGAGCCCGAGCAATTGCCCGCCCGCACCGCCGGAGACATCCGCTCGTCGCTCGACGGATGTGCAATCGAACCCCGCTAGCAACGCGCCATCGCCGAGCCGGCGTCAAGTAAACCGGCGAAGCGGTGCGAAACGCAGTGACGTGGGATTTGCGCGACAGCCGCCCGGCCAACACACATGGTTCCGTGTCAACCGGTCGGGGGCGAGTTGCAGCCGGGAATTCCGCACCCGCGGGACGAGGATCGATCTGTCTCAAAGCGATAGCGTGCGCTCCGCGACGCTCGCCAGCTTGCCGTGCCGCAGCACCTCACACTTCCCCACGTAGCGTCCCTGGCTCCATCCGGACGCCCGGCTCCTGCGGCCCGCGAAAGCGAGATGTTGCGCCATAGGACGGTCGATCAGGGTATCGTCCCGGACAAGGGGCCTCCCATCGGGCGTGAGGACGGTAAGGCGCAGGACATCTCCGGCTTCGACTCCGATTGCGCGAGCATAGAAGACGATCGGGTCGTGCGTCGTGCCGACCTTGGCGACGACCCCATCCTCGACCTCCCGCATCGAGACAGCCTTGGAGGCAAAACCCGAGTTCAGGATCTCGACGGGCTTCTAGCGAAGCTCCTGCGCGGCCTCTTTCGACCAGAGCGACACGCCGCCGCCGCAACTATCAGATGCGGCTGAGTAAGCGAATGAATCGACCTTCGTCCCTTCCTCCCGCACGGAAAAATGAAGATGCGGAAATTCGGTGTCGCCGGAAAGTCCGACAAGTCCGAGATGTCCGCCCCGTGCAACGCTCTGCCGGGTCTCACCGTCACGGAGCCTCGCCTCATGTGACAATATTGCGTTTCCCAGCCTCCGGGGTGGGCGATCACGACGCCGTTGCCGCACTCCCGCCCCTGCGGCGCAGGGGTCCCCGGGGGCCCGGGAGACTGCTCTTCCTCGCCGTCCCGAACGTTTCTGACAATTCCCGGCGCTGAGGCAATTACGGCCACACCGCGGGTCAGCGCGGCCAGGTCGGGCACCCTTATATCGACGCCATCATGGCCGTCATAGGAACGCGATCTGCAGCGGAAGTCCCTGGCTGCTGGCCCGGGGGGCACGATCATAATATTGCTGGACGAAGCAGTCGGAACCGAGTGCGCAATCGATCGGCTTGGCAAGCTCGAGGGCTTGCGGAGGCGCAGCGGCGCCGATCGCCGCCACCACAAGGGTCGCAATTGCCCGCAATGTCATCGCGGCGAACTCCGGGCTAGCTCGAGGGCCACGGTGCCGGCGGCAGCCGGCACGTCCAGTCGCGGACGCAGTGTGCTATTCCCGCCGCGCGTGAAGGTCGTGCCATCCCGGTATCCCTATGCGGAAGATTTTCTCCGCCGGCTTGGAGACGACGCGCGCGTAGCGGCCCAGGACGGAGCGGTCACCGATCAGACGATATCTCGTGAAGATGCGGCGGTAGCGCTCGATCGCCTGGTCCCGGTCCAGCCAGGGGCCCGGGAGCTGCTCGCCGAAAGGGCCGGACGAATGCTTCTCGAAACGGTAACGAAAACACTCGCCGTTCAGCTTGCGCACGTCGACCACGGACCCTGGGATGGAGGCTTGCTGAACGATCTTGAAGCCCGAATAGCCTGCCTCGCGTAGACGGTCGATGTCGCTCACGAGGCGGTCGAAGTCGACCTTCTCGGACTCCATCGAGAGGTAGGCAGGAGGGCTCTCCAGCGCGCAAGCGGTTTCGACCACGAGCCCGTCCACTCCTTCGACATCGACCTTGAGGAATTGAGGGACGCCGTGCCGTGCAAGGCAATCCTGAAAATCCACCGTAGGCACCGTGATTGCCGTGCTGCCCCGGAAAAGCTTCGCATTCCGTTCGGCCCAGTCGACCGCGATCGTTCCCCAGACTGACTTCACGTTGCGGTAGAAGGTCACGGTCGGCGGCGAGCCTGTCGGGGCAATCGCACCAGCGACGATGACAAGCGTGCCGTCGGCAATTTCGGATGTGAAGCGCCGTTCGCAGTGCATCACGAGATCAGGATTGGCCTCGAAAGCTACGACCCGATAGCCCAGGGCGAGATAATAAGCCGTGTCCTCGCCGAGGTGGAGGCCGACATCGTAGACGAGGTCGGCCTCACTCGACGCGACCCCCGATGCGGGTAGTTCCATTGCCTCCAGCGTCATGTCCTTTCTCCTCTCTTGCCGTTCCCGCGCTCGGTCGGTGACCTGGCCCGTCCGGACGCTCCCGCCCATGATGCACGGCGCCGAATGTTCGCCGGCCCCATCGTGGGACCGGTGCCCTCACGAGGCACGCTGCATCTTCCAGCCCGGGGCACCCAGGCATTGCTGGGGCGACGGCCGCTGGTAGCGGTCGCAGTCCCACCGCACATGGTCCTGTCCATTGCGCCGGATGAAGTGGAAGCCGAGCCCGCCTCCTTCCGCGCCCGGCTGGGGGATCGAGGTGGGCACGAGGGCTGCGCTCGGCCAGCCCAGGACCCGGCAAGCGGACCTCGCCCCGCAAAGGTCCGCGGCCGCAAGCGCATAGGTGCCCGACTGGGTCCCAGGCTGGAGCGCGACGAGGAAGGTCCCGCCCTCTTCGTCCGCCAGGAGGAGCCGTCCGCCGCGCACGTCTCGCGGCGCGAACGCGGAGGTGGCGGGAGCGAGCGGCACAAGGCCGTCCGATTGCCTCCCGGTCGCGAGCGCGAGCGTATCATCCGCGACCCCTGCCACCCCGATGCTCGAGCGGTGGGCTAGCGACAGGCGGGAAAGCGCGGGGACGACCGATTCCGTCGACGCCGGCTTGGCCTGGAAGGCCACCGGCCTGCCCCAGTTTCCGGGCCAGCGGAAGAAAAGGTGGGTGCGGATCGCGGCGATCTTCTCCATCCGCGCATTCCAATAAGGAGCCACCCAATTGGTGTGATAATGCGTCGCCAGACCTACAGGATGAAAGACGCGTCCTTCGAGCATCCCGGCCGCGCTGGACCTAGTCCTGCGCCAAAGCGCGTCTGGCGGAACGCGCCTCATCGCGCCGTCGCACGTGAATGTGAACTGGCAGCCCGTGTCGCGCTCGGATCCCTGGAACACCACGCCGCAGATGGACTTCGGGAAGGCAGGATGCCGGGACCGGTTGATGACGACCTGGGCAACTGCGCGCTGTCCCTCCCAGTCCGCGCCGGCTTCGTACCACATGGCGGCGGCGAGGCAGTCGATCGCGCGCTCGCGATCCTCCCCTAGGGCCCGGAGTTGAAACGGCGCGGCGGAAGGGTTCGGTTCATCGGAAAAGGGAATGGACGCGTTGATCGTGCGGGCCTTGTCCTCCGGGATATCAGGAATGACGGCAGGCGCGACAATGGGCACGGGCTCCTGCTTCAGCAGCGCCTGGTAAGCGGCCGCTTGCAGCTGGCGCGGAGGGATGGGCGGAGCCGGCGCGCCCACGACCCGCGCCGGTTCGCTGGAGGTCAAGCTCGCGAGGAGGATGAGGAACACCAGCGATAGGGCCGCAAGCCTCGGCCATTGCAGCGTTGCGTCCAGGCTCGTCACTCGCACCAGCGCTCTCCGATATTCCGCGCGCGCCGCCCGTCCCGCCAGACGTTTAGGTCCGGCCGCGGCTTAGCCTCAGCATCAACCAGAGGGCGTGGAAGTTTGTGAAAAAATAGCGGCGAAACAGGCGGCGCGGCTCGAGAGCCAGCCGGTAGAGCCATTCGAGCCCGCTTCTGCGCATCCAGAGCGGAGCCCGCGAGCGGCTGCCTGAGAGGAAATTGAAGAGCCCCCCGCAGGTCTTGATCCAGGTGATCCCGTGGAGGCGGGCTCGGTTGCGCACCACGAAGAGGTCCTCGCGAGGGACACCCAGCCCCACCCAGAGGATGTCCGTTCGCGCCGCCGAGATTTCTCTTACGAGCCTCGCCTCTTCCCCGCTGTCGAAATAGCCGTCGTGCCGGCCGGCGATCCTCAGCCTTGGATATTGCCGCCGCACCTCCGCGACCGCGGTACGATTCTCCTTCTCCGTCCCTCCGAGGAAATACATCGAAAGGCCTTCGTCCTCGGCGGCGCGCGCGAGATCGTGGAAAAGGTCGGTCGTGGCGGCCCGGTCCGGTATTTCCGCACGGCCGAAGAGCCGCGCTCCGAACAGGATGGGGGCGCCGTCGGCTGCGAGGGCGTCGGCTTCACGAAGCGCGGCGCTGAATTCGGCATTCGTCGCGTTGACGGACAGCACGTTGCCGTTCACGGCGGAATGATATCGTGGTGCCGCCCCCCGCTTTCTGACGGACCTGTGATCGGAAAGCATGAGTTCGACCCACTGACGGGTCGTCAACGGTGCGATTGGAAGACCTCCGACAACGACCGGCGCGATGGGCGCCGGCCAGCTTTCCGCCAATAAGGACTTTCTATCCATGAGGCCCGCCTCGCGGCAATGCCGCCTTTGCACTTGGTGATTCTAATATCGCAAATGTCGCCTACTTTCCACCCGGCGAGATAGACTAAGGCGCGTCTTGATATGAGACTCTGGGTTCGGGCGCTGTTGCTATCAGGCGGCTGTTTCCATATGAATTTTAACTTTGGAAGCGCCAATGCAGGAGAGCCACATGCGGACTTTATACTGTATCATGATCGGCATGCTGCTGTTGGTTACTGCGGCCTGCGGCGTCGAACCGCCCCTTCCTGCCTCCTCTTCTCAGTCTGTCACGCTTGCCGAAACCTACCGGTTGGGTGGTGGAGACCGCTTCAAGCTCAATGTCTATGAAGAGCCCAATCTCTCTGGAGGGGAATATGCGATCAGCAGCGAAGGAGAGGCATCGCTCCCGCTGGTAGGTCCGGTGAAGCTGGGCGGATTGACCCAGCGCGAGGCCGAAGCCGCGATAGCCGCCAAATATGCCAGTGGCTTCCTGTCCAGCCCCAAGGTCAATATCGACGTCATGCAGCGGCGTCCCTTCTACATTCTGGGCGAGGTCAATCAGCCGGGCGAATATCCCTATGTCGAGGGCATGACCTTGTTGAGCGCGGTCGCGAAGGCGGGCGGCTTCACCTATCGGGCGCAGCGGGGCTACGTCTATATCCGCCGTTCCGACGCGGGCGCGGAAGAACGGGTCCTGATCGCCGCCGACACTCCCGTCCTGCCAGGGGACACGGTGAGGGTGCTCGAGCGCTTCTTCTAAGCTCTGGCCGGCATTCCGACGTGCCCGGTCCAGAGCCGCTCGCCTCGTGTGGCCTTTCCAGCCCGCTGTGGTCATGTCGCCTTCCTCGACGGCATCGGTCGCTGAAAAAAAGAAGGCGGCCCGGGGCCGCCTTCCCTGCAGAGACCCCGCGCGATCGGTCAGAGCGCCAGAAGCTCCGCATAGGTATAGATCTCGCCGTTGAAATTGAATTCCTCGACTTCCTTCACCCGGTCGTTGCCGTCCCGATCGACGACCTGGTCGTTGATGTGGAGGCGGCCTTGGTCATCGACGAAGATGTCATATTCGCTGACATCGCCTTCATAGACGGCCCGGTCGAAGCCCTCGCCGCCGTTGATGTCGTCATTGCCGTGGCCGCCGCGAATGGTGTCATTCCCCTGGCCGCCGGAAATGTCGTCATTCCCGCCACCGCCGGAAATCTCATCGTCGCCCTCGCCACCGCGGATCCTATCGTCACCACCACCACCGCGCATCCTATCGTCGCCCGGGGTCCCAGTGAGGTCGTCATTGCCGTCGGTACCGGTGATGTCAGACATGATAGATCTCCTTGCTGCGTTGATGCCCACCACACAATTATTCGCCGTGACGCCCCCTTGTCCTTCGACGCTACAACAGGGGCGCGACTCGTATTCGCCTATTAGGATTAACCATAGTGACACTACTTCCATGACGCAAGATTTCACGGCATTTACACAGCTGTCCCATTTTGAACACTTACACAGCCATGATGTTTGTTAGAGTAGCGCATACAACAGCTTTGATCATCTAAGGCTCAACCAAGAATGGTCTCGATAACAACGTTCCTGCAGGATCTCGCTGGAGGCGGCGCCGAGCGGGTTGCCGTGACGCTCCTCAATGCGTTCGCCATCGAACACGAGGTGACCTTGATTCTTGCCAGGCCCGAAGGGCCCTATCTAGCCGACCTGTCTCCGCAAATACGCCTGATCCCAACCGGCGCGGCATCCACGGCCGCATCGATCCCTTTCCTGGCACGCTGGCTCAGGAAAACCCGGCCTGACATCCTGTTCACCCATCTCACGCATGTGAATGTCGCCGGAGCGATAGCGGCGCGCCTGGCCCGAACCGGCACCGCGCATGTCGCCGTCGAGCATAATCAGATGGACCTGAATTATCCGCGCATCCGGCAGCGCAGCGTCAGGGCGGCTTATCGAGTCGCCGGCTGGATCTATCCGCGCGTCTCGGCCTTGGTCAGCGTCTCGGAAGGAGTGCGTGACTCGGTCCGACGCTTCACTGGGATTCCGCGCAACAACCTTCACGTCATCGCCAATCCCGTCGTCACGCCCGAACTGCGCCGTCGCCTGCTTGAGGAGCCCGCTCACCCGTGGTTGAGAGATGGGGGGCCGCCTGTCATCCTTGGCTGTGGACGGCTTGTCGAGCAGAAGGATTTCGGAACGCTGATCGAGGCGTTCGGGCTGCTTCTTCAGAAGCGCCCGGTCCGCCTCCTCATTCTCGGAGAAGGGGAGCAAAGGGAAGCTTTGCAGCGCCAAATTGCCCAAAATGGCCTTGGCGACGCCGTCGCACTGCCCGGGTTCGATCGCAACCCCTATGCCGCGATGCGCGCCGCCCGGCTTTTCGCCCTCTCGTCCCGCTGGGAGGGATTGCCGACGGTCCTGATCGAGGCGCTCGCCGCCGGAGTGAACGTCGTCGCTACCGACTGCCCGAGCGGTCCCGCCGAAATCCTTGAGGGCGGTATCGGACGGCTCGTTCCGGTCTCAGCGCCGCGCGACCTTGCAGACGCGATGAACGCAAGCCTTGAGGCCCCGCTCGCCGCCGCGCTTCTCTCCGAGCGGGCGGAGGCATATTCGCTCGAGATTTCTGTGGCCCGCTACCAGGCCCTGTTCGAACGGCTCGCCGTGCGCCAGGGTCGGGACCAGACGAGCCGCGGCGGATGGACCTGATCGCGCGATTTCGGAACTCAATGCCGGACCCGGTGCCACCCCTTCGGGTTGCTGCCCCCGTCAGGCCAGCCGATCGGACAGCATATTCTGGAAATCGCCGATCATTCGGGAGAACGTGAAACGGGCTGCCTGCGCAGCGACGGCCGGCCCCACCTTCGTTCGGTAATTCGGGTCGCAGCAGGCCGACGCGATCGCTGCCTCCCAAGACTCGGGATCATGAGTGGGAAGAATCGCGCCAGCCGTCCCAGCCGGACCGCTGATCGTTTCAGCCTGTTCCGGCGCCTCGCTCACGAAACACGGCAGGCCCGCAGCTAGCGCCTCGAGAAGTGCATTGCTTTGCCCTTCGAACAACGACGGCTGCGCAAACAGGTCTGCGGCCTTCAGCAGATCGGGCACCTCGCCGCGTGGGATGTTGCCGAGGAGGCGAACCCTGTCGCCGAGTCCCTCGCTTGCGATCCTCGCCTCGACCTCCTCCCGCTCGGAGCCATCGCCGGCTATTGCCAGCACAACCTTGACGGGGAGTCCGGGCATGGCGTCGATCAACACACGGTAATTTTTCTGCGGGTCGATCCTCCCTACCGCGGCCACTACGAAGGCGTCCCGCGGAACATCGAAGCGTCTGCGCGCCTCATCACGACCCAGCGAGGAAGGCTGCCAGTCCTTCAGTCCATTGTAAATGACCCGAACGCGCCGCCGCAACCATCGCGGATAGCTTCGGCAGCTGCGCGCCACGCTCCGAGAAACGGCCACGACATCGCTATAGACGCCTGCCCACGCGAGCAGCCGGTCGAGCGCCAGAAGGAGCCTTCCATATGTCGCGCGCGGCACTCGATGCGACACGATCCGCGCGCGCGCGCCATGGATCCATCCGAGCGTGCAGGCCAGGATCGAGGCGAGGGGGAGGAACGTGATAATGCCCTGTGGTCGAAACTCCCTAATGGCCTCGTCGAGGCGCCACAACATGCGCAGGAAGTCCAGCGCCCCCTGTGGGCGCGTAGTCATCAGGGACCGAACGGGAAAATCGCCGGCTTCGACATCTTCGCGTCGGTAGAGGAACAAGGCACGGATCTCGTGGCCCGCGTCCGACAACCCCGCCGCGAGGCGAAGGGCCGCGATCGGAGCGCCCGAGCGGCTCGCCATCGTGCCGACGACGAGGATACGGGTCGGAGCCAGAACGGCAGGTGGGTCGGGAACTTGTGGGGCTGGCCGCCCGGCCTGCTCACACTCGCAGGAGCGCTCGGCCACGAGGCGGGCAACCTCCGTCACGCCATCGCCTCGAGAAGTCCGAGAAGCCGCGCGGCATCCTGTTTCCTGCAGACAAGGAGGTCGGGCAGATAGGAGTCCGGCTGGTTGTACCGAAGCGGACTTCCGTCGATGCGCGAGCAGTGAAGGCCATGCGCGAGCGCCACGGCGACGGGCGCGCAGCTGTCCCATTCATACTGGCCGCCGGAATGAAGATAGAAGTCGGCCTCGCCGCGGACGACGGCCATCGCCTTGGCCCCGGCCGAGCCCATTTCCGCCAGCTCGGCCCCGAGCGCATCGGCAAGTGCGACGGCC
Source organism: Sphingomonas sp. LY54 (assembly GCF_035594035.1). Lineage (NCBI taxonomy): Bacteria > Pseudomonadati > Pseudomonadota > Alphaproteobacteria > Sphingomonadales > Sphingomonadaceae > Sphingomonas > Sphingosinicella wutangchuni. Next base: position 2,836,180 of record NZ_CP141588.1, on the reverse strand, counting down.
TGCGAGGCCGGACGAGTGCGGCTCACCACGACTCGCGGCCTGCGCTCCTCGGCCTCAGGTCCTGCGACGATGCCGGCGTCAGACCGGAGGGTGACGCCCAGTCTCGGCAGCGCAACAGCGCCGAGCGTCGCCTCGCCGTCCACTGCCAGCCCGACATGAACCGCCCAGTCGCAGCGTCCCTCGCCATACTCGCGGGTGCCGTCGAGGGGATCAATGATCCAGACACGGGACTTGCCTAGTCGAGCGCCCTCCCAACCCCCTTCCTCCGACAGGATGGCATCGTCGGGTCGCTGCTCCCCGAGCGCCCGCATAAGGAACTGGTTGGCGACGGCATCCCCGGCCTTACCCAAAGTTGCCGGACCAAGAAGAGGCGTGGACTGGAGCGCCAGAAGAATTCGTCCGGCCGTTTCCGCGAGCTGGGCCGCAAGTTCCGCATCTTGTGTCTGCGTCATGGAACGAGCTTCGCGATGATCGCGTCGGCCGCCTCCTCAGGCGACATGCTCGCGGTATCGATACGAACTTCGGGTTGTTGCGGAGGTTCATACGGACTGTCGATGCCGGTAAAGTTCTTGAGCTCGCCGGCCCTGGCCTTGCGATAGAGGCCTTTGACATCCCGGCGCTCGGCCTCGGCCAATGCCGTGTCGATATGGATCTCAAAGAACTCCCCGTCGGGAAGCATGGAGCGCACCATCGCGCGCTCGGCGCGAAACGGGCTGATGAAGGCGGCGATGACGATGAGGCCGGCATCGGCCATCAGGCGCGCCACCTCCCCCACCCGGCGGATATTCTCGACACGGTCCGCCTCGGTGAAGCCCAAATCCTGATTGAGGCCATGGCGGACGTTGTCGCCGTCGAGCAGGAATGTGTGCCGGTTCATCCGCGCAAGCTTCTTGTCGACGAGGTTGGCGATGGTCGACTTTCCGGCCCCCGAAAGACCAGTAAACCAGAGGACGGCCGGCTTCTGGTTCTTGAGCGAGGAGCGGAAGTCGCGGCTGATATCGCTCGGCTGCCAATGGATATTGTGCGATCGGCGCAGCGCGAAATGAAGAATGCCAGCGCCGACGGTCGCGTTGGTCACCTTGTCGATCAGGACGAACCCACCAAGGTCGCGGCATGCCTCATAAGGCTCGAACGCGATCGGCTGCTCGGCGAGAAGGTTGACCACCGCGATATCGTTTAGCCCGAGCGTCTTGGCGGCGAGCTTCTCCATCGTGTTGACATTGATCTGGTGCTTGATCTGCTGCACCGAAGCGCCAACCACCCGAGTGCCGAGCTTCAACGAGTACTGCCGGCCCGGCAGCAACTCCTCGTCCGCCATCCACACGAGGCTGGCCTCGAATTGGTTCGCGACTTCGGGCGGTGCATGGGCTGCCGCGAGGATGTCGCCCCGCGAGCAGTCGACCTGGTCTTCGAGTGTCAAGGTGACCGACTGGCCCTCTTCCGCCGACGGCAGCTCGCCGTCGAACGTGACGATCGCCTGTACCTTGGTGCTGCGCCCGGAAGGAAGCACTCGGACTGGGTCGCCCGGACGGACTGTCCCCGAGACGATCATCCCCGAATAGCCCCGAAAATCGCGGTGGGGGCGATTGACCCATTGGACAGGCATGCGGAACGGCGAGCACGCGTCCGCCTGTGCGACCTCCACCTCCTCGAGATGGGAAATGAGGGTGGGACCGCCATACCAGGGCATGTTGGCGGAAATACGGGCGATATTGTCGCCCTCGACGCCCGAGATCGGGATGGCGAGAAAGTCGGTGCCGTCGAGACCCTCGGAAAATTCGCGATAGGCGAGGACGATCTCGTCGAACCTGTCCTGGGCATAGCCGACGAGATCCATCTTGTTCACCGCCAGGACGAGGTGCCGGATCCCCATCAGGCGGGCCAGAAAGGTGTGGCGCCGGGTCTGGGTCAGAACCCCTTTCCTCGCGTCGACCAAGATCACAGCGAGATCTGCGGTGGAAGCGCCGGTCACCATGTTGCGCGTATATTGCTCGTGACCGGGCGTATCGGCGACCACGAACTTGCGCTTCTCGGTCGCGAAGAATCGATAGGCGACGTCGATCGTGATCCCCTGCTCCCGCTCCGCGGCCAGTCCATCGACGAGCAAGGCGAAATCGATGGCCCCGGCCTTCCCCCCGGCTTTCGCGGATTCCGCCTCCAAGGCCGTCAGCTGGTCCTCGAAGACCATCCGGGAATCGTAGAGCAGCCGGCCGATCAGGGTCGATTTTCCATCGTCCACCGATCCGCAGGTAATGAAGCGAAGCATGGACTTCATCTCATGCCTGTCGAGATAGGCGACGATATCCTCGGCGATCAGAGCCTCGCCTTCGTAATGCTTGTCGAGAAATGCGCTCGTCATGGAGTTTCCCTTCCCCGCAACCATGGCCGCCGATCCGCCCAACGGACCACGCATCAGAAATAACCCTCGCGCTTCTTCGCCTCCATCGAGGCTGCGTGGTCATTGTCGATCGCGCGCCCCTGCCGCTCCGAGGTGGTAGTAAGCAACGTCTCCTGGATGACCTCGGCAAGCGTGCTCGCCCGGCTCTCGACGGCGCCGGTCAATGGGTAGCAGCCGAGCGTGCGGAAGCGGATCGATCGCATGACCGGCTCTTCGCCCTCCTCCAGCCGGAAGCGTTCATCGTCGACCATGAGCAGCATTCCGTCGCGCTCCACGGTCGGTCGCGAGGCCGCGAAATATAAAGGCACGATCTCAATGCCTTCCGCACGGATATACTGCCAGATATCGAGCTCGGTCCAGTTGGAGAGCGGGAAGACCCTGATCGACTCCCCCTTGCGCTTGAAACCGTTATAGATCCGCCAGAGTTCGGGGCGCTGGCTTTTGGGGTCCCAGCGATGGTTCCTCGCGCGGAACGAGAAAACCCGCTCCTTGGCGCGACTTTTCTCCTCGTCCCGACGCGCGCCGCCAAAGGCGATGTCGAACCCATGGTGGTCGAGCGCCTGCTTGAGGCCCTCGGTCTTCCACATCCGGGTATGGAGCGGTCCGTGGTCGAAAGGATTGAGGCCCATCTGCAAGGCTTCGGGATTGTGATGAACGATGAGCTTCATCCCGGCCTCAGCCGCCGCGCGGTCGCGCAGCTCGTACATCGCCTGGAATTTCCAGGTGGTATCCACATGCAGGAGGGGGAAAGGCGGCGCCCCGGGGAAAAAGGCTTTCTTGGCAAGGTGCAGCATGACCGCGGAATCCTTGCCGACGCTGTAAAGCATCACCGGATTCTGTGCCTCTGCGACCACCTCGCGCATGATGTGGATGCTTTCGGACTCGAGTCGCTGGAGATGTGTAAGCGACATTAGCCCTCCTTCGACATGGCGAGCGACGTCGGAGCCCGGAATGGATTTTCCTTCCGCACCACGATCAGCTTTCCCTGAAAGCCCTGTTGAGCTGATCCCGCAACGGGCGAACGATATAGCTCAGCATTGTCCTCTCCTCGGTCTGGACAAAGGCTTCGACGGGCATTCCCGGCTTGAGCTTGAGCCCGCCCAGCCGCCTCAGTTCGGTATCGCTCAAGCTGATGGTCGCGCGGTAATAAGCCATGCCCGTCTCCTTCTCGACCGTGCGGTCGGCGGAGACGTGGCTAACAGAACCCCGAAGCTCGGGTGTCGTCTGCGCCGAAAAGGCGCTAAAGCGCAGGATCGCGGCCTGTCCTTCCCGGACTTGATCGATCTGCGTCACCGGCAGTCGCACCTCGACGACGAGTCGGTCACGATCCGGCACAATCTCCATGATGGTATCCCCCGGAGGCACCACTGCTCCGATCGTCCTGTAGGCGAGCTTGTCGACCACGCCCGAATAAGGCGCTCTTATCGTCGACCGGTGATAGGCATCGTCGGCAGCAACCTTTTGCCGGCGAAGGTCGGCAATCCTGGCCTGCACCTCCATCAACTCTCCTGCCGCAGCGCTTCTCGCTTCCTGCCCAAGCGATGCGGCCTGCGCTCGAAGCTCGGCGATGCGAGCCTGCCCGCCGGCCGCGCCGCTGCGGGCGCTGTCCGCGCTTGCGGAGATCGACACGGCCGCCCGCTCGAGCGCGTTGAGGCGATCGAGCGTCGTATATTTCTTCTCGAAAAGGCCTCTCTGGACGGCAAGCTCCTGCCCGATCAGCTCTGCCTGCTGGCTGTAGCTCGATCCTTGCGCGCGCAATCCTGCGATCTCGGCATTGGTTTCGGCAATCTTCTGCTCGATCTGCCGCAACTGGCCCTGGCGCGCTGCGCGCCTCAGCCGGAACGCCACGTCCTCCTCGCGCATCAGCGCGGCGATATTCGGATCGCCGGACCTTGAGAGAAGTATGGCGGGAAAGGCTATCCTGCCGAGCGCGTCCCGCTCGGCGATCAGGCGGGCCGAGCGCGCGAGCAGCTGGTCGAGGCTCTCGCCGGTCAGATCGGCATTGGCCTGGCTGACGCGGTCGTCGAAACGCATCAGCACCTGTCCTGCCGACACCCGGTCGCCGTCGCGGACCCTCACCTCGGCCACCACTCCGCCGAACGGATGCGCGATCTGCTTTACGAACGTCGCCACGGAGACCGAGCCCGGCGCGATCACCGCCCCCGTCATGGGCAGGGTCGCCGCCATCGTGCCCAGGCCGAGAACGAGGACGCAGATGATCAGCATGCCCCGTCTCAGCCCCCGCCGCAGCTGTGCTTCCGGGCTGTAGTCGCTGCCGGCGAGCCGGATCGGCTGGCCGCGCAATTCCACGGCGAGGCCGGTTTGGCCATTCATGCCGCGGCGATCCTGGGATCGGAAGTGGCCGGGTTCAGCATCTGCAGCCGGGCCAGCACTTCATCCCGGCGTCCAAGCTGGCGGACCTGTCCATCGGACATCAGCATCACATAATCGATGTTGGCCAGGATCGCATGCCGGTGGGCAACGACGATTGTGATCGCGCCCCTTAGGCGTGCATCTTCAATGGCGGCGGCCAGCGCGGCCTCGCCCTCGAGGTCGAGATTGGAATTGGGCTCATCCAGCAGAAGCAGGAAGGGGTCGCCATAGAGCGCCCGCGCCAGCGCGACGCGCTGCTTCTGTCCGGCCGACAGATTGCCGCCACCCGAACCGAGCTGATATTCATATCCGCCTGGAAGATGGACGATCATGTCGTGCACATCGGCCGCCCGCGCCGCCGCCAGGACCTGATCAGGGTTCGCTTCCGGATCGAAGCGCGCAATGTTTTGAGCGACAGTTCCGTCGAACAGCTCTACGCTTTGCGGGACATAGCCGATGTGGCGCCCCAGATCGTCGGGCGCCCACTGATCGAGCGAGGCCCCGTCAAGCCTTATGCTGCCCCTCGCGACTGGCCAAATGCCAGCCAGCAAGCGGATCATCGACGACTTGCCGGAGCCCGAACGGCCGAGCACGCCCATCGACTCGCCCGCCTTGAGGTTGAAGGTGATGTTGTGGACGGTCGGCTTCTGCAAGGGAGGTCCACCGGCAAGGTCGCGCACCTGGAAGCGGGCCTTGGGTGCAGGCAGAGCGAGCGGAGCGATTTCGGCCGGAATGTCGCTGAAGACCCTCTCGAGCCTTTCCCAGGCCTGGCTGGCCGCGGTCATGGACTTCCAATGTGCAATCACCTGCTCGACCGGAAGCAGCGCGCGCGCGCTCAAGATGGATCCGGCGATGATGATGCCTCCGGTGGCATCGCCGTCGATCACCAGGAATGCGCCGACTGCAAGCATCAGGGACTGGAGCATCTGCCGGAACGACTTACTCACGCCCTGCATTTTGCCGCCGATCTCGGCAAGCCGGTCATGGGCCGCAAGCTGGCTCGTGCTAATGTCGGCCCAGCTGCGACGGGTCCATTCCGACATGCCCAATGCCCGGATCGCCTCGGCATTGCGTCGAGTCGTCTCGGCGAGCGAGAAGCGGGCGTTGGTCAGGCTGGCGACCGAACGGATCCTGTCACGGGTCAGCCGGTCGGTGGCAATCATGAGGATGACGAGGACGGCCACGCCAAGCAGGGATGTCAGTCCGAGCGCCCAGTGGAACATGAAGAGGACCGCCAGGAACAACAGCACCCAGGGCAGATCCAGAAGCGCGATCGGGCCCTGGCCCGACAGATAGGTCCTTATCGCGTCCACGTCCCTTACGGGCATGAGCCCTCCATGCATGGGGCCGAAGCGAAGCTCGTAGCGGCTGATGATGTCGTAGATGCGGCCCGACAGGCGCTTGTCCACGAGCGCGCCGACCTGGATGAGAGCGCGGCCTCGAATGATGTCGAGGGTCGCCTGGAATCCGTATGCGACGGCCACCATCGCGAACAGGCCCACGAGCGTCGGCACGCTCCGACTGGTCAGCACCTCATCATAGACGAGGAGCATGAAGAAGGACCCGGCGAGCATTAGGATGTTAAGGACCGCACTAAGTATAACGATTGGTATAAGGGCACCACGTGCTGGTGAGAATGCTCGCAATATCTCGGAATGTCTTTTGCGACCCATGAGCATCACCAGCTCCGACATTGACGACGCAAGCAGACTCGAACCAAACCGCCAGTCGAGACAGGCTTCGCATTAGCATACCAACACGACCGCAAGCGATGTGCAAAGCCATATGTCACGCATATTCTACAGAGCACAATAACACTAATGCCATAGTCCATAATCTGGACAAGACTCGGGCCAAGCAACTTGACACCTCATCTATCGCATGGCAACAGACTATTGAAAACGCTCATATTCAAGACTCGCCCCGCCTGGCGAACCACAGCACCGGAGGGGAGAATGGCGGAGGGGGAGCAATGGACCAGCCGACTCAAGTCGCTTCCGCATCTCCCCCTCCGACGCCACTGGATGCCGGAGACCCGATCGACCTGAGATCGCTCGGCATCATGTTCAGACGGCGGTTCCGATTCTTCGCGGCGATCTTCGCGTCCGTCGTCATCCTCACGCTGGCTTATGCGCTGACGGAGCCTGACAGCTACCGGGCGACGGCCAACGTCCTTCTCGACAGGCAGAAGCTCCTCGTCACGGATGTCGATTCCGTTCTTTCGGACCTTCCCGACGATTCCGCGTCGGTCGATACCGAGGTCCAGGTCATGCGCTCGCCCGGGCTCTTGAGGCGCGTCGTCGAGAGGCTGAACCTCACCCAGGATCCCGAGTTTAACGGCCAGATGCCGGACAAGACCCTTTCGGGGCGGGTGAAGAGCGGGCTGAGGGGCATCAGTCGCAGTGAGGGCGGCGCCGCGCAGAATCCCGTCGACAAGGCAGTGACGCTTCTCGCAGGCAAGGCAGACATCTCCCGGCGAGGCCTCACCTATGTCATCAGCGTGTCCGCCTCGACGTCCAGCGGAAAGAAATCCGCGGCCATCGCGAATGCGATCGCGACCGAATATCTCCAGCGCCAGATTGATCTCAAGCGGGATGCCGCCAATGCGGCGCAGGCCTATCTGCGGTCGCGCCTCAGCGGCCTCGGCTCGGAGGTGCAGGGACGGGAAGCTGCCGCGCAGGACCTGCGCGCGCGCGCCGGCCTCCCGCAAGGGGCTAACATGGAGACCTACGACCAGCAGGTCATCCAGGACACCAGCCGACAGGCCGTCGAGCTGGAATCGGACCTGGCAGAGAAGCGCGGGCGGCTCACCGCCGCCCTCACCGCGCGTGACAACCCTAATGCGCTTCCGGCGGTCATCGAGTCCAATATCATCCGCGACCTCAAGGCGCGGCGCTCCGAAGCTCTGGCGCGCTCGTCCGACATTTCGGCCCGCTACGGCCCCCAGCATCCCGAGACGCGCCGGATCCAGGATCAGCTTCGGCAGCTGGACACCGAGCTGGCACGCGAGATGGGGAATATTATCGCGGGCCTCGGCCAGGAAATGATCACAGCCGAGCGGCGTCTTGGAGCGGTCCGCGGACAGCTTTCGCGCCAGCGCGGGCAGTCCATCGCCAATTCGCGTAGCGCCGCCAGGGTCCAGCAGATAGACCGGGAAGCCCTCGCGTCGCGGGGCGTCTACGAGGATTTCCTCAAGCGTAGCAAGGAAACCGCCGAAACGGAGGACCTTGCAAAGGCGGACGCGACCATCATCAGCACGGCGGTGCCGCCCCAACGCCCGGGCGAGCCGAACCGGCCCGTGATCGTCATCGCGGGGGCGGCCGGGGCCTTCATGCTGGCGCTGTTCGGGGTCGTCTTCGTCGAACTCATCGACGTGAAGATCAGCTCGGGGTCGGATATCGCTCGCTACCTCGGCATGCGCCGTCTGGCATCCATTCCCGCCCTGGCCCCGCCGGACGGCGTCAGCCAGGCGCTCCTCGTCAGCGCCAGGCCGATGTCGAGCTACGCCGAGGCCTATCGAGAACTTTCCGACGCCGTGGTGCAGGGCCGGGAGGCGCAAACCGACGGGATCGCGCTTCCGCGGGCACATGCGGCGGCCACGGTCGTGGTCGTCACTTCCGCCGTGCCACACGAAGGAAAGACTACGGTGTCGGCCTCCCTCGCGCTCTCCCTCGCGAGGGCAGGCCATCGCGTCTGCCTAGTGGACGCGGACCTCAGGCGCCCTAAGATCCTCTCGTCGCTCGGATTGCGCACTCCCAAGCGCGAGGCACCCAAAGACGATGAAAAGCCATTGCCCTCGGAGCAGTCGCTTCTCCAGTATAACGACAATCTCTCCGTGCTCGCCATGCACAGATGCAAGGTGAACCTAGAGGTCTTTCGCGGCGAGGCGTTCCGCGCACTGCTCAACAGGTTGCGTCCCGGCTTCGACTTCATCATCGTGGACACGCCCCCCGTGCTGGCGCTGAGCGACGCCAAGCATATCTCCCATGGCGCGGATCAGGTCCTCATGGTGGTTCGGTGGCGCCGCACGAGCAAATTCGCCGCCCGCGCGGCTGTGCAGATGATGCTGAATGCCGGGTCACCCATCAGCGGGGTGGTGCTGAACGGCGTCGATCTCAAGATTCAATCCCTCTACGCCCGCGACGACGCCCTCGCTTATTATCGCAGCTACAAGCAATATTACGTCGAACGGGCGTAGGGCGCCGCCCACAATGGCTCTCTCACGCCTGCACATGCTGCTGATCGGGGCACCTAAATCGGGCACCACATGGTTGTCCCGATGCCTAGGCGAACATCCCGACCTCTTCATGCCCCGTGAGGAAATCCATTATTATTCGCGCCATCATCACAAGGGCGAGGCCTGGTACGCGCGCCACTTCCGGGGGTGCGCGCCCGGACAGCGGCTCGCCGAGAATTCGAACAGCTATCTCACCGATCCCCGCGCACTCGAGCGCATCGCGCCCGATCAGCCGGAGGCCAGGATCCTATGCATCCTGCGCAACCCGGTCGACAGGGCCTATTCTTCTTATGGGATGCAGGTGGATCGCGGCCGGGCAAGTTCGGACATCGACCTCTATCTGGATCCCGGTCGCTCTCCTCGCCCGCACATCCTCACCAACGGCCTATATGCGCGCCAGCTCGCGGCCTGGTACGTCGCCTATCCCCGTTCCCGGATCCTGGTCGTGCGCCATGACGACATCGCCGAGCGCCCGACGCTCCTGTACAAGCGCGTGCTCGACTTCCTCTCGCTGGACTGCAACTTCATGCCGACGGGGCTGGGCGTTCGCGAGAATGCCAGGAAGGCAGAGGGAGTGCCGGGTCCGGTCAAGCGGATGCTTTGGTGGGCCCGGCCCGCGCTCGAAACCGCGCCCCTACGTGCGTTCCGCTCGGGACCCGTTGGAAAATGGGTGACGAAAAGCCTCTCAAGGCCCAAATATTATCCGCCGCTCACCCCTGAGCTCCGCCGACGGCTGGAAGCTTTCTACAGACCCGAGATCGAGGCGCTGTCCGAACTTGTGCAGGAGGATTTCACTTGCTGGCTCGCCGGCGAGGAGAATTCGACAGGACGACCGGGCGACGCCAAGCCGCTTGCCCGCCCTGACCTGGAGATCAGGCCTCCTCAGCGCGCCGAATAAAGGCTTGCGGTCATGCGCGACACCAGGCCCGCAGCCATGTCCACATAGACCCTCTGGGGCCAGGACAGTCCAGCCTCCCAACTGCGGTCTACCCTTATCGCGCTGTCCCTCGTCATCCGGCTCTGGTTTCCGCTGAGATTGTGCCGCTCAAGCCGCGCCCATTCCAGCTGGGACGGCTCATATTCCAGCCCGAGCCTGGGCATGAGCTCGGTCAGCCAGCCGACCGGATCAGTCGCAATGCGCTCGTAGCTCACATAAGAGGCCCCGACCCGCCGCCCAAGCGCCCCCATCTTCCATGTATCGAGCTGGTTGCGCAAAGCGTGCCGGTAGGGACCCCTGCCCGACCTTTTCATGTTCGAAAGGACCTGCCCTCGCGGATCACGCATCAGGTGAAGGACGGTGACCGGCGCGATGCCGCTGGCGACGAGGCGCTCGCACCGCTGGATCCGCTTGCTCGAGTCCACGAGGAGCGATGCTCCGGTCGCTTTCGCGACCGCATCGAAGAGCAGCTTGTTGTCGCGGTGAAAGCGTTCCGGATCCGGCGCCGCGGGATCGAGGTCTGCAAGACCGAGGTCGGAGACCGATCTCACCGCTGCATCGACCCGGGGCCAGAACGTACAAGTCCAGATGTCCGGCGCACCGCAGGTGCACGCATTGCCGAGCGCGGTCTTGTGGGTCCTTTCTCTCTCACGACGGGCATATTGGCGAAGCTTCCAAGGCTCGCCGAGCAGGAAAGCCTGAGAATGCGCGCCGAGGAGCGCGCCCGCGAGAGTGGAGCCGCTATGCGGAAGGCTCATCACGTAGGCGATCGAATAGCCCATATGCCTCTCCCGTCGAGGGCCCGGTCAGTGCCTGCTTCTTCTTTGCCGATACTGGCCGATTATAAAAGGCACCGCAATATTCCCGGCGGACACCAATCGTTTCTCATCGCGGGACTTCCGTCGCATACGCGCCATGCTCCGCCACTCGCTTCCGGAAAGTGCGTCGGTTCGCAAGCGCGAGCCACTGGTCGGCGGCGGTCAACCTTAACTTTTCCGGGATTGAAGGCAGGCGCGCGCGATCATAATCGCGTCGATAGCCAAGATAGGTGAGCAAGGGACCGACCAGCGCCTCGAAAATTTCCACCTGCCGCGGCATGAGGACCTTTCGCCAGCCGTCCAGCCTCGTCGGGTCGGGCCTCTGTCCCACCAATGCGTGCTGCCCGCGCGTGAACCGGGGAACTGCAAAGCCTTGGCCGTCCGCCATCGCAGGGTCATATTGCAGTCCGAGGAAGTCGCAGATGCGCGAGAGCTCGCGGTGCGGGTCGGTCACGAGATCTTCGTAGCGGACTTGATGCCAGCGTCCCTCGCCCAGATAATGGCGCAGCGCCAGCCCCATCGCGACACGCTGCGCCCAGAAATTGGCAGCCGAATGTATCTGGTTGGGCCCCCAGTCGAGCGGGAGGATGGAGGCCGCGACGGCTCGCCCGTCCCGGACCACATGGACGGCGCGCAGCCCTGGGAAATGCGCCGCGAGCCGCTCCATCTCGCGGACATGACCCGGCTGGTGGTCGATCCAGTGGGTGATCCCTGTTCGCCCCTGGGCGCCTGCATAATGGGCGACCAGCCAACGCACCGCATCGGCGTGGGTACCCTCGCCCGCCGGCCGCTCGCTTCCGAGGTCGTGGTTCCATATCCTGAAACGATAATGGCGTTCGATGCGGGCCAATATGTCGGCCAGCTTCTCGCGGCCTTGAGGGTCGGAAGGTGCGAGGTCTGCCACGAACTGGGCTTCGGGTATGGCGATCACGCCTCGCGCGGCGCCGAGGAGCGAGCCCAGCATCGTCGTTCCGCTTCTCTGGCACCCTATGATGAAGATGGGCTCCAAGGACATCGCTCGGGCTAGCACGGGCTCACCGGATCGCTCGCGCCCGACGGTGGGCAGTGACGAACGCGGCGGCGATCATGGACATATTGAACAGGAAGGCGGCGATCGCGCATGCTGCGATCGCCGGCATGACGTCGCCTCCCCCCGCGAGCAACGGAAACGGGAGAAGTCTGAACGGTAGAAACAGGGCCTCTAGGATCAGCGCCGCGCGATTGCCGCGAAGGACGATCATGACCATCTGCGAGGGTGTCGTCACGATGAGCGCCGCCGACCAAAGCGAAGTCCATACCGCCATCTGCCCCGAGACGCGCCATTGCTCACCCAGGAAGATGGCAAAAAGCTCCTCGCCGAAGAAGAACATAATGGCGACGAGCGGCACGGCCGGCAGCAGGAATATCAGGGTGCATTTTGCCAGTGGCCGGACCAGCGACTGCTTGTGCTTGAGCCAGTGGTTGGCGAAGCGCTGGAGAAGCACGCGGCCGAGCGACTGGGAAATGAGCTGCGCGGGCAAGGCGGTGAGCCGCAAGGCGAAGAAGAAGAAGCCGGTGCCCGCCGCGCTGTAATAAGCCGCGATGAGGATGACGGGCATGTTGCGGTTCGCAGCATTCAGCATCGCCTTCGGCGTCTGGTATAGGGGAAAATCCTTGAAACGCCGAACCACGGTGATCATGCGCCGGCGCGAGGAGCCTCGCACTCGTTGGACTAGCTCCCGAACCGAGGGGCGGCGAGAAAGAAGCAAAAGGGCGAGCGAGGAGCCGAGGGCATGTCCAACGAGCAGTCCGGAACTTAGAAACCCCGCGATACCCAGTCCTCCCTGCGTGAGGACCGAGCTACCGTTCCGGATCACCTCGTTCGTCGACACGGCGGCGAATTGTCGCCATCTGACCAACCACGTCACGGCGATCTGGATGAGCCCGTCGGTCAGCACGGCGAGTGGAAGGACGATGCAGAATATTTGGGCCGCCTCCTCGCCGATCCTGCCGGCAAGCAATGGCCGCATGAGAAACGATCCGAGCGCGCAGAGGCAGGTTACCGTCAGCAGGACGACCGTCGCCGCGGAGGCCAAGGCCGCCATCTCCGGCCGGTTGCGCCCGGTCGCGATCGCCGTTTCGAACTTCACCGAGGAGAAGCGCGATACGATCTGGAATGTTGAGGTCAGAAGGGCAAGTGCCGCAAAGTGGACCGGAGTAAATATTCTCGCCAGAGCCGGAGCCGCCAGGACCACTATCAGCTGTGCGCTGGCCGAACCGGCCAGGAGCATCCCTACATCCATTATGAAGCGTTTCGCGCCGCCAAGCCACGGCTTCCTCTCCGGCGAGGGCGTCGTCCGGATATCGGTCACCAGCTGAACTCGGCGCCGAGCATGGCCCGGGTCGATTCCGCCGAGGCTGCCAGGCGATGGCGCAACCAAGTCTCCACGCCTTCCGGCGGTCGCGGATAGCGGCCGACATTGAGAGCGCCGTCGAGCCGGCGGAACGGCGCGATCTCCAGGAAGTCGGCCAACCTGGCAAGCGTTGCCTCCGGGGCCTCGAAAAGGCTTTCCGACCTGAGAATGAGGATGTTCGCGGGGGGAAAGCAGACGAACCACCGCTCGAGCTGGCGGTCATATTCGCTTCTTGCGCAATAGCTGTAATGCTGGTGGGCGAAGATCTCGCGAGACGTTTCGCCCACCCGCATATGCGGGTCGGCAAGCCTTACCGCCTCCTGCGAGAAGGCATCCATCGGCTCGAGGGTCTCGAAGCCGCGGCGCCATTCGTGCCAATAATGGGACCAGGCGCGCTGGACGGGATCGCGCAGCAGCGCGACGATGCGCGCATCCGGATCGTAGCGCGCGATCCGCGACGCGACCTGCGGATGGAAGAGGTAATAAGGAGTCGTGTCGAACGCCCGAGCGCCGTCGTCGCTGTCCGACACGGCGGGAAAGTGCGCCTCATACCACCGCGCGGGACGATCGGCCGCGAGATCGAAATAATGCACTTCCTTCACCAGCGGAGCACGCATGGCGGGATGCTCGCTCAGCAAGGCGTGGAGGCTGGTCGTGCCCGCTTTCTGCGCGCCCACGACAAAGACCGACGGGCGCATCCGGCGCGGGGCCAGCCGACGGGCAGCGAGACTTGCCTCGAGAAACAGACGCCGCGCACGTGCGCGATAGCGATAGCCAATGCGCTTGGGGACCAAGGCAGGCGCTTCCGAGCTCGCACGATTGTTCGACAATGAGCCGCTCCATGTGAAGACTGTTGGACGAACGCCTCGGCGAAGCGATTATCGCGCCCCTCCCACGCAACATTACTCAAATTGGTCAAATCAAAGGGACGCGTTTACTTGGCTCCATGCCTGGATTATGCAGTGTACGCAGGGAGGGCGGCATGCTCAAGCATGTAGCGTTGATGTGTACGGCAAGTTGGGCGTTGTGGGCCGGACCCGCTCTGGGACAGGATATTCCGACAACCGACTTCAAGGAAGCGCAACGCCCTCTGGACGTGCGCGAACGCCTCTCCGTCTATTACCAGCCGATAGGCGGCCGGATCGGGAGTTTCTATCTCTACCCCGAACTCGAAGCTGCCGGGAACTTCACGGACAATATTCGGGCAACGGAGGACGACAAGGAAAGCGACGCCTGGCTCGACGCATCGGCCGGGGTCCGCCTGGTCCGTCCCGATCCGGTCCGGAGGCTCCAGGTGCAAGCGCGCATCGACCAGAGATTTCACGCGCGCAAGCTGCACGAAGACAGAACGAGCCTGTCGGCGAGCATGTCATATCGCGAGGGTCCGGCCGATGGATCGAACCTCCAGGCTTCGGCCTCGGTGGCCCGGCGGTTCGTGGAGCGTCGCGACGTCAACGACGTCAAGGAGGCGCGCTCTCCGATCCGCTTCGATTTCCTGAGCAGCGACCTTGGTTACACGCACCGGCTGAACCGGCTCGCGCTCCAAGGCGCCCTTTCCGTGCGACGACTCGATTATCACGACGCTCAAGGCCGCTCGGGCGATATCATCGACCAGGATCGGCGCGACTTCACGCGCGTGACCGTCCGCGCCCAAGGCGGCTACGAGCTCAGCCCGCCCGTCATGCTTCTCGTCCGAGGAGCGTTCAGCCGATACGACTATGACTTCGGAGAGCGAAGCGCCGGCTTCGACCTAGCGCGCGACTCCGATCGCGATTCCGATCTCTGGCGGATCGAAGGAGGCGCAGGCATTGCGATCACTGGCCGTCTTCAGGGAAGCGCCACGGTCGGCTATTCAAGGCGCACTTTCGTGTCCCAACCCAACCCCCCGCGAAATTCTGGCGGCATTTCCTTCTCATCGGAGCTGCTATGGCTTCCCAATCCGGCGACTTCCTTCAGGCTAGAGGCACGGAGCGACTTCATCGAAAGCGCTTCCCCCGTTATTGCCGGTTTTCGAACGGCCGAGCTTGAACTGACGGCGCAGCGCTCGCTCTCGCGTGCCCTGCTGCTCGTCGGAGACGCGAGGCTGCGCAGGCTCAATCCGATCGGCGGGGGCGAGAGCCGCACCGAATATGACGTGGCAGGCGAGCTCACTTATTTTCTGACTAGGCGTTACCGCGTATTCGGGGGCGCTGGGGTCGCGGGCCGCACTGGAGGCCCGCCGGACAGCGGTTTTTCCGCCGCTTATCTGCGAGCGGGTATTCTCGCGACATTCTAGGCCGGGCCTCGCCGAAACGGCAGGAGCGCCACCCGACGACGTCGTCCCCCCGGCTCGCACGCGCGCGTGCGAGCCGGGGCGTGAATCACTGCCGTAAGGCCTGTCGCGGCACCGGCGCCCAGGCAGGAGCGCCGGATTCCACAGCGGCAGGTGGCTCGGGGTCCCCTCGACTAAGCTATCGCTGTGGGCGTGGCGGATCGGACCCGATCTTGGGGCCCTCACCCGAAGTGACTTCCGCCCGCGAAGTGAGCCCGTTGTCTGTGAGGCGACTTGCCCTAGACTGAAGAATCCCGTCCTGATCCATGCCTTGTCTTATATCGGGACGCGTGTTGACTTTGACGGCGTGGTCCATAGTGTAACCATCATAGTTTGAATACAAATCGTCGCTGTGGGGCGTTCCTGCCGCAGGACCGAACTAGCGGGTGACGCTATGAACATGCGGTCGGCGCAAGCCTTTGCCGTGCCTGAGATCCCGATAACGGGACCCAAGGTTCGATCCGGCCGAAGCGTTCGAATAAGTCTCTACTGCATATTGGCCTTTATCGACTTGCTGTCGATTCTCGCCGGCTTTTCACTAGCCGGCCAGATCCGCTTCGGGAGTTTCAGTTCGCCGCGAGCCATCGAGGTGGCAGCCGTCATGCTTCCGCTTTACGGCGCATTCTCGCTTGCGGGCGAATCCTACACGATCGACGTGCTCAAGAATTGGCGGATAGGAGCGTTCCGGGCGCTCCGTTCGCTGCTCATTAGCGCCTGCGCCATCTTCCTCACCGCTTTCCTCCTCAAGACTTCGGACGACTATTCGAGGATCCTCCTGACCGTGGGGCTGGCGTCGAGCGCCGCCCTGGTTTGTATCGGACGGTACGCAGTCGGCCGCCAGCTTAACCGTCGGTTTCAGGGCCGCTTTGTCCAGGAAGCGGTAATCCTGGACGATGTCCGGATCGAGGTCCCGACGGGCATGTTCGCAATCGACGCGGCCGCAGCGGGAATAAGGCCGGACACGGGCGACCCGATCATGCTCGACCGGCTTTCGCGGCTCCTGCAATTTGCCGACCGGGTCATCGTCGCATGCCCTTCGGAGCGGGAGGCCGCTTGGGGCAATTTGCTCAAGGGGATGGACATTCAGGGCGAGGTTTGCATGCAGCGCTTCAAATATACCGGTATCTGCGCGCTAGGAAAATATGCAGGCACGCCTACCGCAGTAGTCAATGCCGGCCCGCTCAGCCTCACGAACCGCTTCCTGAAACGCTGCCTCGATATCGGCATCACCCTGCCAACCCTGATCTTCCTCGCCCCCTGCCTCATTCTGGTGGCGCTGCTGATCAAGCTCGATTCCCCGGGCCCCATCCTTTTCCGGCAGCAACGCATGGGATGTGGCAACCGCTTGTTCTCGGTTTACAAGTTCCGCACGATGAAGGCGGACATGTGCGATCCGAGCGGCTGCCGCTCGACCTCCCACCAGGACGAGCGCGTAACGCGCTTCGGACACGTCCTACGCTGCACGAGCATCGACGAGCTGCCACAGCTGTTCAACGTATTGCTTGGGGACATGAGCTTGGTCGGTCCGCGGCCGCACGCGCTCGGATCAACGGTGGGCGACGACCTGTTCTGGCAAATCGATCCGACTTACTGGCACCGTCATACTCTGAAGCCGGGCATCACCGGTTTGGCGCAGATCAGGGGTTATCGCGGAAGCACACATACGCGATCGGATCTCACGCGCCGACTGGAGGCGGATCTGGAATATGTCTCGACCTGGTCGCTCGCAAGGGACCTGTCGATCCTCCTGCGGACTTTCGGCGTCGTCATGCACCGCAACGCTTATTAGGAGACGACCGGTGAGGGCTGCGAGCCTCGCACGCGCCGATGAGGAACAGGCAGTTCTCCGGCCGGCCCCGAGACGCCCGTATCGCCGCGCGACGCATTTCGGGACGGGCGATGAGGCTTAAGGCTGGCATCGGCGACCATGCGGTCATCCACCGGTCCCTGCCCGTTGCCTGCCCCGCGCGCCTAGAAGGCGATGCCCGGGAACATGCGCGGCGCGCCGAAGAGGAACTCGTCCGGGCCGAGCAGGCCACGACAGAACCGGTACGCAAGCACCATTATTTCAAGGCGGCCATCTTACTCAATCTCGCCTTTGGAGGCGATCCCCGGCCGGGAGGTGAGACGGACGTTACCTATTGAGGTCGCGCCTCCACTCCGCTCCAGTGCCGACGGTCGCCCTGCGTGCCTGATGTACAGAAATCATAAGCCCTTTTTGGTCATTCACCATTGCGGGACCTTCGGCATGAACGAGCAGGACCTGGACTATTTCTACCGCCGCGCGGTCGAGGAAGTGAACCTCGCTTGCAATGCCGGGAGCGAAAAGGAAGTCACATTCCACTATGAGCTCGCCAACCTCTATCTGGACCGGGTCTACGCCACCGAAGGGCCCGCTCCAGCCTGAGCGGCGAGGTCGTATCGCGCATCACCCGGGAGTCGCTCCTTTGCTGTCCTCACACCCCGTGCAGCGTTGTCATTGATCTCTCCGAGCATCTCCTTCAAGCTGCTGCGCAAAGGGCGCCGCGGAGTCATGTAAAGATCGCCGCGCGCCGGTCTCGGGCCAACCGTTTGAGGTCAGCAAGCGTGAAGCATGAACCACGGCGGCCGGCTGCTCCCCATCGCGACGATGCGCGGCGGCTTGGCAAGGGCCTCTTCTGGGCTGGCCTCGTCTCGCTCTTCGTCTGGACATTGATCGGCCTCGTGACAGCTTATTACTGATCATCGCGCCCAAGGGCATCCGCCTTGTCAATTCATGTGAGCGTCGACAACGTCCCGCATCTCACGATCGCCAGCATCGGGACCATCGGTTCTGAGGCGTCAACTATATGGCGCGTCCTTCTTCAATCAGATACAAGATGATGACTATCGAATATCTCTGGGATTTTGAATTCGGCTAGGCCGAACATGGGGGATACTGGAGGATGCGGGGAGGTTTGCTGGCCGGGGCTTGTGTGGGGGCATTGCTGATCGGGGGCGTGGCGCAGGCCGACACGCTGCGCGAGGCTTTGGTCCAGACCTATAACAGCAACCCGACCATCACCGGGCAGCGCGCCCAGGTGCGGACGCTCGACGAGGGCGTCGCCATCGCCCGCGCTTTGGGCCGCCCGCAAGTGTCCGCCACCGCCGGCATCAACCAGGATCTCACCCGCACCGGCGGCGGCAACGGCCGCAACCTCAATGCCGGGGTCGACGTCAGCTACCCTTTGTTCAGCGGCGGAGCGGTGCGCAACGCGATCCGCGCCGCTGACGAGCGCGTGCTCGCCGGCCGCGCCGGCCTGCGCGCCACCGAGGGCGACATCTTCACCGAGGCGGTCGGCGCCTATATGGACGTGATCCGCGACCGCTCGATCGTGACGCTCAACCGCAACCAGGTGCGCGTGCTCGACACCAACCTCCAGGCGAGCCGCGACCGGTTCGAAGTCGGCGACCTCACCCGCACCGACGTCGCCCAGTCCGAAGCGCGGCTGGCGCTCGCCCGCAGCAGCCTCGAGCTGGCCGAGGGACGCCTGATCTCCAGCGAGGAAAATTACCGGCGCGTGATCGGCGCGATGCCCGACGAACTGCAGCCGCCGCCGCCGCTGCCGCCGCTCCCGACCACCGCCGACCAGGCGGTCGAGATCGCGCTTCAGAACAATCCCGACCTCGTCTCGATCGCCGCGCAGATCCGCGCCGCCGGCCGCGACGTCTCGATCGCCCGTGCCGATCGCCTGCCGACCGTGTCGGCGATCGCCTCGGGCCGCGCCACCGATTATCTCGGCACCGCCGACAAGCAGTTCGGCGTCGGCGCCGCCGACAGCACCACCCAGACCGGCCTCGGCGTCCAGGCGCGTATCCCGCTTTACCAGGGCGGCCTGGTCGGTGCCCGCGTCCGCCAGGCCCAGGCCTTCCAGAGCCAGCTGCTCGAGCAGGGGGTCGCGGTCGAGCGCTCCGTGGTTGCCCAGACCCGCGCCGCCTTCGCCAGCTACCAGGCGGCGATGGACTCCATCGAATCGAACGAGGTGGCGGTCTCGGCCAACCAGCTCGCGCTCGAGGGCACCCGCGCCGAGCAGAGCGTCGGCACGCGCAACGTGCTCGACGTGCTCAACGCCGAGCAGGAGTTGCTGAACAGCCAGGTGTTGCTCGTCACCGCCCGCCGCGACGCCTATGTCGCCGGCTTCGCCTTGCTCAACGCGATGGGCCAGGCCGAGGTCGAGGACCTCAATTTGGACGGCGGCGCGCTCTACGATCCGGTCGCCAACTACAATCGCGTCAGCCGCCGCGCCTCCGACTGGTCGGACGATGCGACCCCCGCGCCGGTCGCGACGCGGACCGTGATGGGGCCGCCCGCAAACACCGAGACACCCGCGAGCGATCCGGCTTCGAGAGATCGGCCCAGATAGGGTGGAAGGACTGGCGATCAGATTGCTCAGGAAACTCGCCCCGACCGGCCAATACACCTGAAAAACGCCGACTCTGGCGACTTGCGTATCAGGAGACTGGCTATGCCTTATGCTCAGCGGAAGAAAGCGCCACCCAGAATGATGGTCCAGAGAAGAGTCGATATCAGGCCTGCCGCGACGATCCCGTCACGAAATCGACTGACCGATGCGGCCTCTTCGAAAATACTGTCGTGCGTATGGTGCATAGAAACTCCAGCGGGCTATATCCCAACCTAATCGGTAGACATTCCCGATGCAATCTTCCGGCGCGGCTCAAGCTGCAAGACGTGCTTCGAGGACGCCGAACCGAAGTGTTCCCCTGTCATTCGATCTGCTCAACGAGCAATTGTTGCGCGCGTTCCAGCGAAGGCTACCCAGCCGCGGCTTGAGTCGAGCTTCGGCTCGTGCCCAAAAGGCCCCTCTGGCCCGCAGCTTGCGGGCCAGAGGAGCGCACAGCTTGCTCCCCGGTTCGGGCGACAGCAGGCAGCAATCGCGCCTAGACCAGGAAATCGGTGACCGGCAGGGCATCGGTGACATTGTCGAGGACCGCCAGCAGATAGTGCTCCTGCCCCATATCCGCATAGATCGCGGTTCCCTTACCCGACACCTCCGAATGGAACGCCGCTCCCAATTCGCGAAGGGCGGAAACGTCCAGATGGTCGCGGCCCACTTCGAAGTCGAGAATGGTATCGCCCCCCTCGTCCAGCGACCGATAGGCGAACAGGTCTGCGCCATCGCCGCCGCGCAGATGATCCGCGCCCTTGCCCCCGACGATATAGTCCGCTCCGGAGCCGCCCCATATCTGGTTCGCAAGGCCGTTGCCGAGCACGAAAGTCGGCCCGCCATGGCGCACGATCACGTTCTCGACCGCTGATTCGATCACATAATGTCCGTGAAGAAGCACCACTGTATCGATTCCTCCGTCGGCTTCCTCGATGACATGATCGCCCGGGGTTCTCAGGGTATATCGGTCATCGCCGCCCTTGCCGACGAGCACCGAGTCCCCGCTTCCCTTTAGCTGGTCATTGCCGGCTCCGCCCTCCGCAATGTGCGTCGCCGAACCGGCGGCTTTCGCCTTGCCCGAGGCCTTTGCGCCGGCCTGGGCGTCGGTGCTCCGGCCAAATCCGAATTGCTCAGCGCTCAGGCTGGAAATGCTCGAATCATCGAACATGACCGCTCGCCCGTCATCGAGCCTCAGCACCACGCTGCCCGAACGCTCGACGAGAGCGTCCTTGATCTCCGCGAAACTGGAAAATGTGCTCCCGGAGATATGAAGCCGATCATTCTGCCCGAAATCGGCAATTCGCGTGATGCGGTCGTCCTCGCCCACCACGAAATGGTCGCCGCCGCCGCCGCCCAGGAGCCAATTGTCGCCGCCCCCTCCTATAAGATAATCGCTGCCCGCATTGCCGAGGAGGCGGTTGTCCGACGCGTTGCCGACGAGGATCGCACCTCCGTTGGATGCGAGTTCGAGATTCTCGACATGCTCAGGAAGCGCGAGATGGCGCCCCGTGGCCTCGATCGTATCCACACCGCCGCCAGCGGCCTCCTTCACCTTGGCGAGCGCCGCCTCGCCAATCACATAGGTGTCGTCGCCTCCCGCGCCGGCATAATGATTGGAGCGCCCCATCAGGCGGTCGGCACCGGCGGTGCCCACCCCGTCGCGTACGGTCCTCAGGGGAGTATCACCTTCGCTCCACTCCTTGCCGAACAATTGCTCGAGCGGGATGAGCTTGATGCCCGGCGAGGGTTCGGGACGGGGAAGAGGGTCGGATTCCGGACCGGGGCTCGGTTGCGGCTTGGGTTCGGGCGCACCGGGAAGCTGACCTGACGGGACCTCGAGGCGCCACTCCTCCAGAGCCTCCCGTGCCGCCGCATCCTTGTTGCCGCGGTAGGCAACAGCGGTGCTTTTGTCGAGAATAGTGATTGCCGCCTTGTGATCCGCGATGAAATTGTCGCGGATGACCACGCCTTTGGAAAGGAAGCCACGATAATTGTCGGGGCTGTTGCTGCCCACCACCATGGCCGCGAAATATTTCGGGTTGGCCTCGATGTAGTTGCCGGACACCGAGGTATCGTGCGCTCCGTAGAATGTCATCGCGGCCTTGCCATTGCGCACGATCACATTGTTCCCGACCGTCACGTCCTTCGCCTGGAACGTGTCATATCCATCGCGCATCAGCCGATCAGGATTGTTGTAACCTCCGACGGAGATACCCGAGGCGGCATTGTCGTGGACATAATTGCCGGTGATGAGGATGTCCTGCGATCCGAGCTTGGCAAAGATCCCCGCGCTCGATCCAGTGTTCCCGCTGATCTCGTTATCTGCGATCACCCCATGGACGATAGCGACGAAGTCGATGCCTTCGTCCACCCCGCCCGTAATCTTGTTGTTGTAGACATAGACGTGCTCGCCGCCATTTGCCTTGACGCCGTCCTCCCGCGGGTTCTCGATCACATTGTTGCGGACGACGATATTGGTAACCATGTCGCTATAGTCGAAGCCGTTTTGCCCAAAGTGGATGCCGTTCTTCCCACCCGTCACCCGGAAGCCGTCGACGATGAAGTTCTCGACCCCGCCCCCCGTGATGCCAGCGCGCGAATTGTCGTTGGCGATGATGTGAGCCGCCTGCGGACCGTCGGCCGATATGAGCCAGATGGGCTTGTCGGGCGTGCCATCCGCTGTGCGCGGGATGGTGACGCTTGGATAGTCGCCTTCCCTCACCATGATCGCGGTTCCAGGCTTGGCCTTGGCCAGCGCGGTCTGGATGCTGTTCAGCGGGTTCCCCCGGCTGCCGTCACCGCCGGCGGCCGCTTTTGAGTCCACCCACAGATAGCGGCTCGGCGCCAGATCGTGGAAAGGGTACGCAGACATAGCTATAAATTCCTTAGAGGATGGCGCCCCCCTAAGGGGCATCCGCTTACCCGCCGATGGAGCAGATTGGTTAATGGGAGTTAAATCCATGGTGTAGCCGAGTCACTACCGTAGTCATACGAGACCGCGTGCAGAGACAAGCCCCAGCGAGCGCTAATGGATTTCGTCTTTATATTGAGAGTTGGTTTAACGCTGATTGATATGATGTCAGGAAGGGACTCGTTCCTTGAACGTCATGAAAATATCGTCCCCAGGATTACTAATCGTTGACCAACCAACTCTAGCTAGACTGACGGAGATAATGGGAGGGCGATGAGGCGAGTCGCCTCGCTTCCAGGACGAAACCCGCCGCTGCCGGGGAACGTTGCGGCTTGAACGCGCTCAACGAGTAAAAGGCATAAGCGGCGAGGAACCAGGCAAGTTCATTGTGCTTCAGAATGTAGCTGTTGGTGACGTAATAGACCGAGACGAAGGTGATCGCTCCCACATGCCAGAGGAAGATCGGGTCCTTGCTCCGGGCGAGACACTGGTTGGCTCGGTAAACCGCGATGCTGAACATCAGGATGACGAGCACCAGGCCCGGGATCCCGAGCTCCAGCCACGCGTCGAGATAGCCGTTATGGGCATTGGAAGTCATTTGAAGAGGCTCGCCGTCGACCGTCCAATATTGATGGAAAACGCGCAGATCATAGGTGATCCTGTCGACCCAGAAGGTCTTGTAGCCCGCTCCGAGCATGGGCCGGTCGAGTCCCTTGTTGAAAGCATATTCCCAAAGCTTCCCGCGCCCGGTCAGCGTGACGCTTCGGCCGAGCAGGGACAGTATCAGGGCCGTGGCCATGGGCAGCAGGACGAGCACCGAGGACATCGCCGCCGCGATGAGGGTCACTCTCAGCGACATGGTCATGCGCGCCTGGGCCGCCGAGGGCAGAAACAGCAATCGCGCGAAGAAGATTGCAACGAGAGCGGCGAAGAGCGCGATCAGCGGCGTGCGCGCGTTTGACAGGAAGCAGAGCAGGAGCGCGAGGCAGAACATCGATGCGAAGGCGAGCCGCTGCCGCGGAAGGCCTTTGACCTTGATATAGAGCACCGCGTAGCAGAGACCGGCCGCTCCGCAGAGCAGGCCGAACGTGTTCTTGCTCGCCAAAACCCCCCGCCAGCGCCCCGCATGCACTCCAGAAGAATGGATCCCATAACCCGGCACCGCGGCCGCGGCGATCGACAGGAAGAGCAGTAGCCCGAAGATCAGCGCCATCTGACGAATGAACTGCTCGGGTGTGAACCAGCTCGCGGCATGGATGACGAACAGCGTTGAGACGAGCAGCGCGATCGACCGGCGAATGGAGATGTCCGGCTGGACCGACCAGGCGAAGGACGCGACCGCCAAGGCAAGAAGCAGCGAATAGGCCCATCCCCGCGCGACGACGCGGAGCGCGCTGCCCGGCCTCGCAGCAATGAAGAAAAGCGACGGCAGATAGACGCCCAGACTTATGGCCTGCATGACGGGAGTGCCGCTCTCCCGGTCCTCGACCGCGCCTGCGTGCGGAGCGGCCATCAATGCTACGACGAGACCTGATACGAGAAGCAAGGCCGCCCAGCTTTGGATGAGGGCGGCGAACGGGATCACGCCCCTGCGCACATGATGTCCGCTTGATGCCGCGTTCTTCATCAAGGCTCCCGACATGGCCATCGTCGTCTTTTACAATCCATATGTTGCGGGCTCAAGAAGTGGACAAATGAAACCAGGATAATCTTGGGCCGCGTAGTCAAAATGAAACAGGCTTGAGATTCGACCGCTAGCTATTGCAAGACAAACCATCGCGGCGGAAGATATCGAAAACGGGGGAAATCCGGATGATGCCCGCC
This sequence comes from Sphingomonas sp. LY54, assembly GCF_035594035.1. Taxonomy (NCBI): domain Bacteria; kingdom Pseudomonadati; phylum Pseudomonadota; class Alphaproteobacteria; order Sphingomonadales; family Sphingomonadaceae; genus Sphingomonas; species Sphingosinicella wutangchuni. Next base: position 2,811,554 of record NZ_CP141588.1, on the reverse strand, counting down.
CTGAGATTTCTGACGACCTTCCCTGAGCGCTTTCGACGCATCACGTCCGGAGGGACCTACCGGCCGGAAATCGACGGCCTGCGTTTTTTCGCTATCGCGCTGGTCGTGATCGCCCATCTCTGGGAACGCTCAGGCCGCCTATATGGCCACGGTCATGCACTTTCGGAGATCGAGCATTTTCTACTCGACACGTTCAATTCGGGTACGCAGGGAGTTCTCCTGTTCTTCACGATCAGCGGATATATCATCTCTTCGCAATGGCGAAGACACAATCCGGGCTTGAAAGCCTATTTCCTGCGCCGCGTAACCCGGATCGAGCCGCCATACCTCATCATACTGACGGCGATCTTCGTTTTCATCATGCTCAGCGGTTACAAGCCCGAATTTGCGAGATCCTTCAATCGCGAGTCGGTGACGCTCACCGAGAGCTATATCGCGAGCGTTTTTTACGTGCATGGACTCTCGCTGAACTCATTTCCTCGACTCCTGCCGCCGGCATGGTCGCTGGAAATAGAAGTTCAGTTCTACATCATCGCCCCCGCCTTGTTCTGGATCTATTATCGGCTGCCCCGACGGCTGATGTTGGGAATCGTGGGCCTGATCGCATCCGCTATAATTTCAGTCGCTGCTGACGCTACCTTGGGGGCGACGCCCCACAGGTACAGCATTCTGCGCTATCTTCCTTATTTCTGGCTGGGCGTCCTTCTCTCCGACCGGACTCAGAGCGGTGCCCTGCACTGGCGATTCGACCTCGTCGCCTTGGCGTCCCTCGCTTTCCTCATACTCGCCAATAACAAGGTCGCCCTTTGGCTAGACGTGCCGAAAATCGTCCTTTTCTTCGGCCGCCTGCTGGCTATCTACGGCATGTTCCTGGGAGCGGTTCACGGCGTCCGGTTTCGCCGTTTCTGCTCGCTGCCCTGGATCGCACTCCTTGGAGGCGCATGCTACTCGATCTATCTCACGCATCTCCCGGTGGCGGCCGTCACCACGCAGTTGATCGCGGCGATCTATATACCCACCGAATTTGGCGTCGCTTTCATTGTCACGTTGATTTGCGGTCTCCCGTCAATTATTCTGGCGGGACTTGGCTTCTACGTCTGCGTGGAAAGGCCATTCATGCAGCCCGACTGGCCGCGTACCGTCGCTCAACGCTTCCGTTCACGCAGATCTTTGTGGACGCCCGGTCGCAGTTAATTGGGATTGATGGCGATGCTGGCATTGAGACTGACGCTTCTCCTGGCGGTCATGGCGGTCACCAATTGCGACGCACAGGATGCCCGCGGCGAGGTAGCCGGCGGCGCCTGTCCGGACATGGTCAAGCCGGATGGTCCCCGCGCGCAGACTGCCGCCGATGGCGCACGCCGGTGGAAGACGCCTGACAATATTCTCTGGGTCGACGCGTCCGCCCGATCGGATGGCCTTGGCAGTGCAGCCCAACCCTTCCGCACCATATCGGCCGCCGTGCGAAACGCGCGACCTTGCACCGCCATCATGGTGCGCGCGGGCACTTATAGCGAGAACGTCGTCTTCGCGCGCGGGCAGGACGGCCGCCCCGACTGTCCGATCCGCCTCACGTCCGCCGACGGGGCCGGCAAGGCGAGGATCATAGCGACCGAGAACGACCGGTCGGCGATCGAAGGCGGTGGAAACGAGAATATCGCGGTCGAAGGATTCGAGATAGTCGGCGGCCGCAATGGCGTTCATTTCGGCCAGAACGGCGGCGACTGGAGCGACCTTGCGCGCGGCATCGTCATCAGGTTCAACACGATCAGCCGCCCCCTCATGGACGGGATCAAGATCAACGGAGCCGAAGACGTACTCATCGCACACAATGAAATCGCCTCGACCGGCCAGGAGGGGATTGATTTTGTCGGCGTGGTTCGGGGGATTGTCGACCGCAACACGATCGCCGGAATAGGCGCGACCAGCGCCGCCATCTTCGCGAAGGGGGGGTCCCACGCCATCCTTGTCTCGGGCAACCGGATATCCGACGTCGGCGCGAACGGGATCAGCGTCGGCGGCTGGACCAATCCCCAATTCAATTATCGCGCCGGCTATGACGAAGGCGAGGCAACATGCATGCTCGTGACGCGCAACATCGTCGAGCGCGTAGGGAAATCTCCCCTGATATTCCTCGGAGCGAAAAGAAGCGTCGCGTTGGGTAACCTGTTGGCAGGCTCGGCAGAGCATCCAGTCGCGATCGTGGCCGAAAACAACCCCAAGGCCGTCCACCGAATTTATTCATCCGAGGTGGAGATCAGCAACAACATTCTTCGGGGAGGACGGCCTCTGAAGATACGGCCGGGCAATGAAACCGTGATCTTCGAAAAAAACCGGGAGGGGGGGCTCCTCGAAGGCTCGACAGGTGCTGACTTGACTCTTTTCACACCGCGCGGATCCGGGCGATGAGGGATCGGCACCCGGCAGACCGCATGCGCGAAAAGCTCGCCGCGACAAGGGCCGGGCGCATGACAATTGCACGAGGAATAGTCGTGACCTCCTGCGCGCTGCTGGCTTGGCAACCGGCGCTCGCTCGGGATCCGAGGATCGATGCGAAAATCTCTCGGATCGAAGCGCGGCTCGAACGCCTCGCGCAATCTTCCGATGCTAATGGCGACGCGAAGGCGCGTCGTGCCGAGCTACAGTCCATAAAGGAGCTATACGGACGTTACGAAGCCGACGGGTTGTCCGATCGCGAGCGCAAGGATCTCAGTCGCCGACTCTTCGAACTCGGTAAATCGGTAGAGGGCAATGGCGAGGGCCAGGTGCCTTCGCGCGACAGGGACTTCGAGCGCCCGGCCTGAGCGGCCGACGGTCACGTTCCCAGAGTCTCGACGGGACCACTGATAGAAAAGGGCGATGACCCGCTTTCCGCGTTCCCAGGCTAGCGTTGGGGGCGACAGGGTCTGCCCTCATACTGGTGACGGTGAAGGACATATTGACGGCCGTTCCACCGCTCCACGGAAAAGCAGAAGCCTGGCCCGCCTACTTCGATATCGGGCCAGCCCGCCACCCCTTTGGTGGCTAGAAACGTGGGAACGCCGGGTCCTCCGGCGATCCGACGCCAGCTGCCGTCCGCCTGCTTGCTCACCAGCACGTAGCCCGCCTCCGTCGAGCCGAAACAATATGTGCTTCTCTCCGCGATCAGCGCTTCGGGGCGGCCGTCGCCATTGAGATCGCCTACGCTCTCGAGCGTCCCAGCTTGATAGGTGGGCGTGCCTGGGTCCCCGCATCCGCGCCACCTGCCGCCCTCGAGCCGGAACCCCGCGGCCCTGAAGGCTGAGGAACGCTCGCTGCCGGAAAGCGGCATCTGGGCGCTCGCCGGCGCCGCGAAAAGCAGGCCGAACGGCACGAGGACCAGGCAGACGCGCAGGACACATTCCGGGCCGCCCTCAATTGCCATCGATCTCATAGGCGAGTCCAAACAATATGTTTCTCATCAGCGGCCAGCCTAAAGTCGCGAGCGCCATCGTCAGCAAGGCGACCGCAAGCAATCCGGCAAGCATGCGTCTGGACGTCATATCGACCCGTCCATTGCCTGGTCATTCAGCCGGAAGGAGCAGGCGTCTGCCCTTTAGCCAATCCTTGGCCGCATCCCGGCAGGGCTTCTCGAACCGATGAAAGACGATCCAGGAAACGGCCAGCGACGCAGCAGCCGCGCCCGCGGCAAGCGGCACGTGCGGCACCCAGCGCCCGAGCAGGTTGAAGCTCACCAGCAAGACCAGGACGTGGAACATGTACACGCCGTAAGACAGGTTGCCGAGCTCCCCGACCAGCCTCGTCTTCATCCACTCGGGCGTCGGTGCAGAGGCCGTAAGATAGATGAGCATTCCGAATATCGGGACGTAGAGCGGCCCCGGCAAGTCGAGGAAGAGGCTCGCGACCACCGCTGCGAACGCCAGCCAGATCGCAGTCCAGGAGACACGTAGCGACGGGAGGCGATTCAAGGCCATCCCCAGGATGAAGCTCGGCACGGCCCGCATGGCACCCCAATCGTGGGTAGCCGACGTCCACGGCCGCCCCGGGTCGAGATAATCGTTGATCGTCAGGGCGACCCAGATCGAAGCTGACAGGGCGAGCAGCGCCCACACGCTCCACCTGCGATAAAAAGCGAGAAAGAGCGGGAACAGGAGATAGACGAACCATTCGGCGCTGATCGACCAGGACGGTCCGTTCCAGGTCGCGGCATCGGTGGTCCCCCAGGCATGGACCATCAGCAGCTGCTGGGGGAGCGAGGACCAATCGTAGCGATCGCTGGTCTTTCCCAGATAGACGATCTGGATCGCGGCGTAGAGGATGAAAAGCGCGAGCGTCAGGGCATGCAAAGGCCAGATTCTCGCGAGCCTCTTGATGAAGAAGGGGATGACGTCCGAGCGGCCGATGTCGCTGGCGCTCTGCATGATGACAAAGCCGCTCAGCACGAAGAAGAAGTCGACCATGTAGCGGAGCGACTGGAATTCGGGGCCGTCGACCTTGTGGCTGTAGTGGAAGAGCACGACCCCCATCGCGGCCACGAACCGATAAAAATCCAAAGCCCGGAAATGCACGGCCTCCCCTCCATCAGGCCCGAGGATCAATCATGCGCACAGGCGGAAGAGGCTGCGCCTCGATGAGGCCAGGGTCAAGGATCCCAAAATGGGACCGCTTTCGGGGTGTAACTCTTTCCGAGTGTCGAACTTCCTCGGAGACCTGGTCGCCGGGCTGAGCTGTGTTGTTCCCGACACAGCGCAGAATAAAGCTCCGGCTCCAGCCCGCGGACTATTCCGCCTTTAGTCAAAAGGTTACAATCCACCTCTGAGTCCAGGAGGTGGAAATGGATCGTACGTTTTCGCACAAGCGGTCGTTCGGCGCGTCGCTACTGGCTCTGGCGCTCGCGGCGCCTTCAGCGGCATTCGCGCAGGTCGGACCGGCAACCAGTGGACCTGGGTCGCCGGCGCAGATTGATGACGCTGCCGCCCAGCCGAACGCGACGGATGTTCAGCCGACTGCGCGGGACGCAACCCGTGCTTCGCCAACCGCCGAGAACGCCGACATCGTGATCACCGGCTCGCGCATCGCCCGTCCGGAATTTGCCTTCCCCAACCCCGTCCAATCGTTCACGTCCGCCGGCATTGAGCAGTCCGGCGAAACCAACCTCACGGATTTCCTGACCGATAGCCCGGCACTGGTCGGCTCCACCAACAATTCGCTGAGCTCGGGATCGAACACAGGTGCGCAGGAGGTTGGCCTGAACCTTCTCAACTTGCGCAACCTGGGCACGGAGCGGACCCTGGTGCTGGTTAACGGCCGGCGCCACGTGAACGCCTATCCGGGCGAGAATTCGGTCGATGTGAACACGATCCCGGTGGACCTGATCGATCGGGTCGACGTGCTCACGGGCGGCGCGTCCGCGATCTACGGCGCGGACGCCGTGTCCGGCGTCGTCAACTTCGTCCTGAAGCGGGATTTCGAAGGCGTCCGCGCCCGCGGGCAAATAGGCATCTCCTCTCGCGGGGACGCCGGCAACCGGTTCGGCGCGATCGTTGCGGGCAGGAATTTTGCCGATGGCCGCGGCAACGTCGCCATGTCCTACGAATTTTACGAAAGCGACCGTTTCAGCGAGACGCAGCGCCGTTACACCGGCGACCAGGCGCGCCGCTTCGAGCTGCTGCGCAATCCCGACGATCCGGACGATGATCCCAACATCCCGGATCGGATCCTCTTCAGCAATGTCAGCTGGGCGGACAGCGCGCCCAATGGCGCGGTCGATATCGACCTCGATGGCGTTCCCGACTTTGACGGCGATGGACGTCCCTATGATGGGGGCACCTTCCTTTCGGGCACCGGCGGACGGGCGATCAACGGATCGTCCAACACGCCGACGGCCGGATATTTCGGAGACGTCGCGCCTTATCTCCGGCGGCACAATGTCAACCTGCTGGCGAGCTTAGAGCTCAGCCCGGCTTTCCGCCTCTATGCAGAAGGAAAATATGTCGACTCGACGGCCTATACGGAGATCCAGCCTTCGTTCGACTTCTTCACCTTCCTCGCCCCCGACAACTTCTACCTGCAGCAGCGTTTTGAGGATCGCGCGCCGGACGGTGCGCTGGTCAACCGCGACAATTTCGACTTTGGCCGCGGCGCCCAGTTCGCGGAGCGGGAAACGGTTCGCGGCGTCATCGGCGCCGATGGCAGGCTCACGCAAGGCGAGGGCAGCGGCAATCTCAAATACGACGTCTCCTTCGTTTACGGACAGGCGAAGTCTCGAACCGAGGACCGTAATGCCCGCGTTCTGGATCGCTATTATGCGGCGCTCGATGCCGTGGTGGACCCGAGCACCGGGCAGGTGACCTGCCGGATCAACCTTCCCGGCGAGACGATCATCGATCCCAACAATTATGCAGGCATTGCGGAAATCACCGGCGAGCCGGTGAGCGGGGCGCCCCTCACGTTCAGTCCGGGAGAGTGCCGCCCGATCACCATCCTCGGCCAGGGCGTGTCCGACCCGGCCGGCGTCGACTTCGTGTTCGTCGATGATGTCACAAAGGCGCGCAACCGCCAGTATGTGGCGTCGGCCTCGCTTTCGGGCGACATGGGCTTCCTCTTCGACCTTCCCGGCGGGCCGATCGGTTTCGCTCTCGGCGCCGAATATCGTCGCGAAAGCACCCGCAACATATCTTCCGCCTTCGCCCAGCTCGGCGCGTTCGAAGGCGGCACGCAGACGCCATCCAGCGGCGGCAAATATAGCGTCAAGGAGGTGTTCGGCGAGGTCAACTTTCCGCTCCTAAGCGATGTGCCTTTCGCCCAGACGCTCTCTTTCGGTGGCGCGGTGCGCTACTCCGATTACAGCACCATCGGTTCCACGCTCACCTACAAGGTCGACGGGACCTACGCTCCGGTCAGCGACGTGACCTTCCGCGGCACCTATTCCCAAGCGGTCCGCGCGCCGAACATCACCGAATTGTTCAGTCCAGCTTCGGGTACGTTCGAATTCCTCGACGATCCCTGCGATCCTCTCAATATCGATGAGGGTACTGCGACCCGCCGCGCCAACTGCCTCGCCCAGCTACAGGCGGCGGGACTCACGCCCGAGGAAATCGCCAACTTCAGCCCCGCCACTGATCCGGAGCAGAGCACCAGCCAGACGGGCTCCAGGAGCGGCAACCCCGATCTCAGCGAAGAGACTGCCAAGACCTGGACGGCGGGCGTCGTCCTGCGGCCGAGGTTCATCCCCGGACTGACGCTCAGCGCCGACTGGTACGACATCAAGATCAAGGATGCGATCAACACGCCGGAAGCGAACGATATCTTCAAGAATTGCGTCGATGCCCCGACGCTCGACAACCCTTTCTGCCAGCTTTTCACCCGCTCCACGACCACCGGCTTCATCAACTCGTTCCGGGTGACGGCGCAGAACGTCGCCCAGTTCACCACCTCGGGCATGGACGTGGTGCTGAACTATCGCTTCACGCCGATCGAGAATGCCGGAACCTTCAACGTACGGCTGGTCGGCGGTTATCTTCACGACCTCACTTTCGTGCCGAGCGCCGGCGCAGCGCCGGACCAGGACGCGGGTGAGATCGACCCCAATTCGGCTCCCAAATATCTGGGGACGGCCGATCTTACCTGGACGAAAGGCTCGCTGACCTTGAACTATGGCCTGTCCTGGCAGAGCAAGGTCCGCAGGTTCGTTCGCGAAACCACGCGGGCCAACCCGGACGCGGCGGCTCCGGAATTTCTCCACTACAAGGAGCGCTGGGAGCACGACCTCCAGATCTCCTACGCGGTGAGCGATGATTTCTCGATCTATGGAGGGGTCAACAACCTTACCGATCAGAAGCCGGCGATCGCCGCCAATTTCGGTTATCCGGTGAGCACTGTCGGACGCTTCTTCTACGTCGGCGCACGTGCAAGCCTCGGCGGCTTCCTGGGCGGCCCTTGACGAGATGCGGCGCGGGATCGCCGATTAAGGCGCTGGCTCGTCGTCGCGAGATGGGGGACGGTGCCAGTCGGATATTCTCGAGACCCCTCACGGCGAGAACGGCTTTCTTGGACCCGGCGCACACGCGCTCACACGCGGCGTGACATCGGTGGCCGCCAGCCAGCGTGGATATCGCCTAAAGGCCATGCGCCCTCGCAAGCGCGTCGGCTCCCCATTTGAAGTACAGGATAAGCGGTCGTCCTCTGCCTATGAACCGATCATCCTGCCGCCCCCGCGGCGCCTGACCGAGATAAAACAGCGAATGGATTGGCGAAGTGGTGAGCGGTCATCCTCTGGGCCTGGCGCTCCGCCACGGCCCCTTCACCTTCGCAAACCGCTGCACCTCCTTTATCTCCCGCAAGCGGCTCATAGGGAATAGCACGGCCTTACCAGGCCTTGGGCGGCTCGTTGATCGCTCGGCTAGAGCTTTGCCTTGGTCATCGAAATGATCAGCCTTCGGGGCATGCGCAGTTAAGCCGCTCGAAACTCTCGCGAGCAGCTTGACTGACGACCCCTTCGCCGACGTGCCGCGATCCCGACACTCTATGGCCCAATGTGCGGATCAGGCGGGCGGCACCGTGCTACGCCAAGCTTAGCTTATGATGGTCCAATAGGGAGGCTGCCATGCACTTTCGGCTAGCGCTTCCGGCGGTCTCGACGTTGCTCGAGCAGTTCGCCATAGGGGATGCCATAATCCCGTCGAAACCGAGAGCTTGGGACGACCACCCGGCACCTTCATCCCCGAGCAGATTCCACAAAAGTCTGACGATTGTTTGCGATAGTCCTGCTGGCCTGCGCTCTTGCGATGGATGCTTTTGCCGTTGTGCCGATTCAGAGCGCCACCGGCAGATTTGGCGTGGCCGGTGGGGCTCGCGTCGGTGTCACGTTCGGACTGACTCAGGGCGTCATGCCCCTGGCCGGTTAGGCACTGGGCATCGCTTTCGCCGGCATCTTTCAAAGCGTCCACCATCAGCTGGCATTTGCTCTGCTCACGGTCCTCGACTTGCGCATGATCCGGGAGGGATTGCGGCATGGATCCGGGCATTGAGGAGGCAAAGCGCCTCTTTCTCCTCACCTTGCTAGTTTCGGCGCGGGCGACGAGCATCGACGCGGCGGCGGCGGGCCTGACGCTGCCGCTGCTGGTCGGCCGATTCCGGTCGCCTGCTTCATCATCGGCGCGACTACGACGCTCCTGAAGTTCGCGGGCATTCTTCTGGGCCGCCGCGTCGCTTCGCGGGCGGGGAAGTGGGCGGAGGTGCTGGGACGCGTGATGCTCCTCGGCCTCGGCCTCAAGATACTGGTCGAGCACCTGAAGCTGGTCCCGATCGCATAGACCGCCCGCTGCTGCGAGGGCACCCGACGGGGTCGGTCAGCCATCACTCAGAATAGGAAATCCGTCGCATCGATGTTGGCGGGGTCCGCCGACAAAACAATCTCTCCGACCTCGGGGCGACCGATCACGGTGATCCTAGTCGCGAATCCACCTCCGCCGAAGGCATCCTCGATATTCAGATCGGCGAAGGCAAAACCGCTTCCGCCGAAATCCATGAGGTCGATCCCGTCTTCGAAGTCGGCGATATTATCCGATCCCCAAGTGGCCCCGAAAACGAACAGATCCTGCTCCCCATCCAAAGTGAAGCCGTCAGGCCCGCCGTTCATGGCGTCGTCGCCGATCCCGCCGATGATCCGATCGGCGCCCGTCCCGCCGAGCATGACCGCGCCTCCAGCGCCGGCGTGGATCTCGTCATTTCCTTCGTCGCCGTTCAGCCTGACGAAGCTGAAGGGGACTTCGCTTCCGAAGATGACGTCGTCGCCAAGCCCGCCCGACGCTCCCCCCGCGAAGAACCCGCCGAACTCACGGATGACGAGCGTGTCTTTGCCAGCCTCGCCGAACAGGTCGTCAAAACCGGCGCCGCTGTCGAGCAGATCGTCGCCGGCGCCTCCGTGTAATTCGTCGTCACCACCGTTGCCGAAGACCTGGTCCTCGCCACCCAGGGCAAAGATCTTGTCATCGCCATCCGTGCCGTCGATCATATCGTCGCCCTCGGTGCCGACGGTCACGAACCCTGCGGATTGCGTGAAGTCGGCCTCATTGAAATTCCGGATACCGAGAAACTTGATCGCGCTGTCCTGATGGTCGAGCCGTCCATCGTCATTGGTGTCGCCGATCAGCCACGTGTTCCCATTCTTGAACGTGTACATGAGATCGTGAAGGCCATTCCTGGCTCCCGGCAAAACCGCCCCGATCGTCAGGCCGATATTCTGCTGACCGCGCCACAGGATGGGACCTGCCTGTTCGTAATCGATCGCATCGCCACCCGCCACGCCGGCGCCCTCGAAATCGTTGACGGTATCGGGTCGCAGGAGGATCGAGTCCGGACTGAAGGAACCTTGGAAGAACCGGAAAATGTCGTTCCCGGTCCCACCTTCCTTGATGTCCGTACCCGCATAACCGGTAAGCTCGTCGTCGCCGGCACCGCCGAACAACCTGTCGACCCCAAGACTGTCATCGCTGTCGCCTCCTTCGAGAATGTCATCTCCTTCCTCGCCGCGCAGGACATCGTCGTCATTATCGTCGCCGCCATTGAGGATATCCCGGCCGTCGCCGCCGAGCAGAAGGTCGCTGCCTCGATCGCCATCGACATTATCGTTGCCGGTGCCGCCGCGAACGATGTCATTGCCGGAACCCCCGGAAACATTGTCGCTGTCGCCACCGCCATCGACGACGTCGTTGCCAGCGTCGCCGGTCAGGTTGTCACGTCCGAAGCCGCCATTGACCTCATCGTTCGCGTTATCGCCATTGATCCGATCGTTGCCGGCATCGCCGTTCAGCAGGTCGTTGCCGGTGCCGCCCGTGACGACGTCGTTGCCGTTGCCCCCATTGATCACGTCGTTGCCGGCGCCGCCGTCCAGATTATCGGCGCCACCGAGCCCGTTGATCGTGTCGTTGCCGCCCAGTCCGAATATCGTGTCGGGGCCGTCGGTGCCGTTGAGCGTGTTATTGCCACTGGTGCCGGCGATCACGAAGTCAGTCGCCTCGAAGTCGGATTGGACGAGAGTCCGCTGGCCGGCCAGTCGCACCGTAAAATCGTCGGCGTCGAAACGCCCGTTATCGTTGGAATCGCCAAACAGGATCGTGTCGCCGCCTGAGAAGGCGAAGAATATGTCGGTCAGTCCGTCATTGCCGTTGGGAATGACCGCGTTCAGCGCCGGCATGGCGGCAAGCTGACCCCGGAATGTCAGCCGCCGATTGTGATCGAACGGCAGATGCAGGAACAGGATGTCCCCGCCGCCCACGCCGGCTCCTTCGAAATCGGTGACCCGATCCTGGAATTGCGTGGTCGATTCCTGGTTGGAGCCGACCGACCAGCTGAACTGGTCGTTCCCGGCCCCGCCGGTGAGAATGTCGGCGCCGATCGAGCCATTGAAACTGTCGTCGCCCAGCAGCGAGTCGTCACCAGCCCCGCCATTGATCACATCATCGCCGTCGCCGCCGTTCAGAGCGTCGGCGCCGTTACCGCCGGCCAAAGCGTCGTTGCCAGCGCCGCCTAGGACGAAGTCGTTACCCCAACCTCCCGATACTGAATCATCGTCCGCGCCCCCGCTAACAATGTCGTCACCATCGCCGCCAACGACGACGTCGTTGCCATTGCCCCCCTCCGCGGTGTCGTTCCCGGCATTCCCGTTGACGCGGTCGTTGCCGTCGCCACCGAGCAGCGCAACATCCCCCGGAAAATCACCGGCGTCGTCGCCGTCCCCGCCCTTGATGATGTCGTCGCCACTGCCGCCATCGACGCGATCGGAGCCGTCGAGGGCGTTGATCGTGTCGTTGCCCGCCCCACCGAAGATATTGTCGTCGCCCCCGGTGCCGTTGGTAGCGTCGTCGCCGTTGGTGCCGGCGCTCACGAAGTCGGTGTCGCCGAAGTCGGACGCGATCAGGCTGTGCGTACCGGTCAAGCGTACGGTGAAGTCGTTTTCGTCATAGGCGCCGTCGTCATTGCTGTCGCCGAAGACGAGGGTATTGCCGCCGTCGAAGGCGTAGAAGATCGCGGCCACGCCGTCACCCGCCACGCCGAGCGCGGTCCCGGTCACCGGAGCGATGCCAAGCCCCCCAATGCTCAGGCGAGGACCGGTGACGAAGAACGAATTCCGCAGCTGCAGCACGTCGCCGCCGTCAGCTCCGCCCCCCTCGAAATCGGTCACGACGTCCAGCGTCAGTGCAGTCGAGTCGCCATCGAAGACCGAAAATTCAAGGGCGTCGTTGCCGGTGCCGCCGGTCAGCGTATCGGCGCCCTTCAGGCTGAAGAAGCCGAACCCGTCTCCCTGCAATGTGTCGTCGCCGTCGGCACCTTCGATCCGGTCATTGCCGCCCTGGCCGTTCAGGAAGTCGTCGCCCCCGTTGCCGAATATGTTGTCATCCTCATCGGTGCCAAAGAGAAAGTCGCCGAACGGTCCGCCGTTGAGATCTGCCATGACCCTGCTCCGGATTGCGCGCTGGCGGGAGCAAAAGACCCTGTCTTGAATTGGAGTCAATTGCCCTAAAGACCTAGACCGAGCGCCTTAACCGCTTGTGCGCATTGAGTTGTATTGAGCTTGGGGCCATCAATCGTGAACGAGCGCTCTGGGTTGCTAGGCCCCGACAGCGAGGGTCATATCTGGTCAACGTGGTAGAGGCTGATGGAAATACGTCGAGCTACGTTCTCGGCACGCCTGACCAGGTTGCCGAGAAACTGAGGGACTTGCTCGTCCAGCTGGAGTTCAGGGGAAAGCAGGAGGTCGGTGTCCACGGATAGCCATGGCAAGACCTACATTGCCGGGAGTTGGACCTAGTGCGCGGACTCCAATGCGCCCCGCCCAGCGCTTCGATCCGTGAAAGCGATACGCCTCCAGGTCGCGACACCCTCGTGGTCGCCTTGATTGCTCAATTCCGCGATGCGCACGGCGGCGACGATCGGCGCTCGATCGCATGCTGTACCATCGCTTCGTTGGCACAGGGCGTGGGGAAGGCTGGTGGCTGAGTCCAGACTGCTGTTCCACTTTTCCCCAACTTTGAAACATCTCTGGACGGACGGTGAACAACCATTACTCGGCCCGCACAGTAGGGCGATAGACGCCGCGGCGATCGTCTCGTCGTTCGTGGCGCGTTCTTCCCCAGTCCGGACAGCACCGTGGAGGCGCCGCCTTGGCTAGCATCATTCGACAACGATGGTGCCGGCCATCCCCATGGTCTTATGCAGGAAATGCGAGCACTTGAGCTTGTAGCGGCCGATTGCCGGCGTGAGGTGAACGTCTCGCGTCTCGCCTCCTCGGAGCGTGACCGAACCATCGTGGACAAAGCGGGCGTCGTCCGGGGCAACGCGGGCTGCCGCGAAGAAGGCCGGCGCGGTAAAATCGTGCCCGGAAGAGCTGCTGTTGACGAGGCGGAGTGTCACCGGCTTACCCGCTTTGAGGTGGATGGTGCTCGGCTCGAAGCGGAAGCTGGCAAGCGCGACCGGGACCGTCGCGGAATCGGCCGTCCCAGAGCCGGCCGCTAGCGCGAGGATGGGGAGCAGAAAGTGGGGCATCAGCGGTCTCCGTGACCCGTTTCAGCCGGTGCCCATATTACCTCCTTCACCTCCTATCGGCAAGGCGGCGGGGCCATGACCGGCTTACTCCTTCCTCTCCTTGTGGGACAGCGGCGCAGCTGCTTCATAAGCTGCTGGAACCCCGTTGAGGCTGACGCTTTGAGGTGCAATGCCCCGGTTCTATCTTCACGTTTGCAATGGTAACGGCTTCGTCGAGGATGAAGAGGGCTCCGACCTTCCGGATGCCTCGGCCGCACGCGAGAAGGCCTTAGCGGGCGCGCGGGACATAATGGCGGCTGAGATCCAGCTAGGTGAGTTGGACCTGGGCTCGTTCATCGAGGTCGAAGACGAGAACCGGAATTACCTCTTCACCGTGACCTTTGCCCATGCCGTCGACTTAAAAGGGCAGGATCAGACTGCGCCTAGTGAAGGCCTGCGCGATCGAGCTTAGTCGACGACTGCGACGTTTGACGAGGCGGTAGATGAGCGCAGCAACTATGAATGTAGGGAGCAACCACATCAGGGCGAACAAACCGAGTTCGTAAACGCTCCCGCCCCGTAGCAACCTTGGACTATGCGCCAGGTCTTGGAGGAAGCAGCCGCGCCCTTGGCAATCGAAACCGTAGGCCTCCGGCCACCCGATCTTGTTCGACAGCCAGATGTCGCCTGCCGCCAACAGAAGGATGAAACAGCACGGCGCCGACGATCAGCAGCCAGAGCCTGGCAGAGCCAAGAGCCTTGCGTGGACCCGCAAGCTTAGGCTGGAGATGGCGAAGATAACGCCACATCACGAACAAGCCCCAGCAGATGCTGGCAGCCAGCGCCAGCCCACCTAGCACGGGGTAGCTGTCAGCGGGTGGGCCATCGACAAAGATCATGAACGGCACGAATGGGATGGCCGTGCCGATGATTGAGATGGGCTTGGAGTTGGCCGCGACGTCCTTGTCTACGAGCGCCGTAATTTTCCGCAACAAACCCACATCCAGCCCCCTTTCGAGGGTAGATACTGATTTCATCAATGTCCGCAAAGGGTCGTAAGCGGACATAACTCGCACGCCTGAACGAACGTCCGCTTCCCGACGCCTGCGACAGCGGCCTGAATGGCTGCAATTGGCGCAAACCAGACCTCGACGACCGCGTTCAATGGAAATTTCCGAATGATCGGAATGCCCATGTTCATAATGTCGAGCGCGCCATTAGCAGCCAATCCATCCAGCCCGCTCCCACGCCAGCGCGGCGAGGCGGGGGAAGTGGGCGGCCCGTTCTTTCGCATGGGCGGAAGCGGCGGTGCCGCGCGCCACCCTGCCCTTGATGCCGTGGAAGATGGCGGCAAGCCGAAACAGGTTGAAGACGATGCAGAAGAGGTAGAGCGGTCGGGGAACCTCGGAGCGACCGGTCCGCGCGCAATAAGCCCGTACATAATCCTCTTCCGACGGCAGCCCCAGTTCGGCCAGGTCGGCGCCGAACAGCCCCGCCACGATGTCCGGCGGCATGTGGTACATCATGCTGTGATAGGTGAAATCGGCGAGCGGATGGCCGAGCGTCGACAATTCCCAGTCGAGCACGGCCAGCACCTTGGGCTCGATCGGGTGGAAGATCATGTTGTCGCAGCGGAAATCGCCATGGACGATCGCGACCTCGTCTCCGACCGGGAGGTGCGTGGGCAGCCATTCGACCAGCCGGTCCATCGCCGGATCGCGGCCCGCTTCCTCGTCCTCCAGATATTGCTTCGACCAGCGCGCCACCTGGCGCGCGAAATAATTGCCGGGGCGGCCGTAATCACCGAGCCCGACCGCTTGCGGCTCGATCGCGTGCAGCGCGGCGATCGTCGCGTTCATCGCGTCGAAATAGGCTGCGCGCTCGTCCCGCGGCACGGCGGAGAAGGTCGCGTCCCAGAAGATGCGGCCCTCGACCATGTCCATGACATAGAACCAGGTGCCGATCACATCCTCGTCGGTGCACAAGGCATGGACCCGCGCGACCGGAAAGTCCGCCTTGGCCAGCGCCTGCAACACCCGCGCCTCGCGCTCGATCGCGTGCGCGCCCTTCAGCAACGTACCGGGCGGCTTGCGGCGCAGGACGTAGCTCCGTCCCGGCGTCACGAGCTTGTAGGTCGGGTTGGACTGCCCCCCCTTGAACTGTTCGACCCGCATCGGCCCGCCAAAGCCATCGACGTTGCATGCCATCCACGCGGCCAGCGCACGCTCGTCAAATGCATGCGCAGCCCGCACCGCCGTGGTACCACTATTGGGATCGCTACCCAGGGTCACCTCGACCTCGTCCCGCAACATTTGGCCATGATCAGTCGATCCCTTGACGCTCATCCGATTTGACCGGTACCTACATTATATAAATGGTACCGCAAGGCGTGCGTGGGAGGAATGATGCAGAGCACTTTCACGGTCGCACCGTTGGCCCATATCGGCGTCGAGATCGTCGGACTCGATTCCGCACGGATTGGCGGGGCGGACGAGGACAGGCTGCGCGCGCTCTGGATTGAGCATGGCGTGCTGTTGTTCCGGCGCGTCGGCACCGACGCCGCGACCCACGTCCGCCTGTCGCGCATCTTCGGCGCATTGCAGGAGCATGTGATCGAGTCGCTGCGCGTCGCCGACAATCCGGACCTGATCGTGCTCGGCGGCGAGGGCGACAAGAAGGGTCCGCCGATGCGCGTCGACGGCGAATTGCGCGCCGGCTTCCTCTTCCTGCACCAGGACGGCGCCTATACGCCGTCCATCTCGCAGGGCGGAATGCTGCGGATGATCCAGCCGCCCGCCCATGGCGGCGACACATTGTGGACCGATACGCAGGCGGCCTATGCGGCCCTGCCCGCCAACCTGAAGGCGTTCTGCGATAGCCATGCGACGGTCCAGGTCTGGCGCGACTTTCCCGAGCGGCTTTGGGGCTGGCCCGAGATCCACCTGGACGCCGTAAGCACGGACGACCCGATGCCGGTCGTCGATCACCAGCCCTTTCCACCGGTCCTCCAGCCGATGGCGATCGAGCATCCGGTGTCGGGCGCCAAGGCGCTGCTCCTCAGCCCGCTCGGCTATGACGGGGTCTGGGGCATGGACCGGACCGAGGGCGATCGAATCTATGAGGAAGTGGTGCGCCACGCGGTCGAGCCACGTTTCTGCTACCGGCACCATTGGGCGGTGAACGACCTCGTGCTGTGGGACAATCGCCGCACCATGCATGCGGCGTTCGGCTTTCCCTATGCCGAGACGCGGGTCGTGCAGCGGACCACTTTGGCGGGCGATCAGCCGACCGGCCGCCTGCTCACGCCGTAGGAACTAAAGCGTGCCTAGAGCGAGCTCACCATGTGGCCGCCGTCGACGACGATCACGCTGCCGGTCATGAAGGCAGAGGCCGACGACGCGAGTAGGAGCAAGGGCGCGTCGAGGTCGGCGAGCTGACCGAGCCGGCGCTGCGGAATACGCTTTACCAGCGCCTCCCCGGCCGGACTGGCGAAAAAATCGCGGTTGAGGTCGGTCTCGATATAGCCCGGCGCGATCGCATTCACCCGGATGTCGTAGCGCGCCAGCTCGAGCGCGAGCTGCTTGGTCATCTGGATGACGCCCGCCTTGGACACGGCGTAGGGCGTGACCTGCCCGCCCTGCCGGAGCCCCAGGATCGAGGCGATGTTGACGATCGATCCGCCGCGACCGCCTTCGCGCATCGCCCGCGCGGCGGCGACCGCAACGCGATAGCCGCCTTCCAGATTGGTGCCGACCACGCTCGCCCAGTCATCCTCGCTCTGGTCGAGCGCGGGGGCGGTCGTGGTGACGCCGGCATTGTTGACCAGCACGTCGATCGGCCCGGCTTGCGCGATGGCGTCCGCGACCGAGGCCGGATCGCGGACGTCGAGCGCGACTTGGCTGGCGGCCGGCCCGATAGTCGCGGCGAGCGCTTCGAGCCTGGCGACGTTGCGCGCTGCCAGCACGACTTCGGCCCCCGCCTCGGCCAGGACCCTCGCAAAATGCGCGCCGAGGCCGGACGATGCGCCGGTGACCAAGGCACGCTTGCCTTCGAGCGACAGCTTCACTCCGCGGCCTGCCGCTTGATCCGCTTGGCGAGGCTCCATTTGTGGACCTCGGTGGGGCCGTCATAGATGCGGAAGGCGCGCACCTCGCGGAAAATCTGCTCGACGATCGTGTCGCCCGAAACGCCGGTCCCGCCCAGGACCTGTACGCAGCGGTCGGCGATCCGGAACAGCCCTTCGCTGACTGCGACCTTGGCCATCGACGATTCGACCGTGCCCGGCGCGCCCCCGTCGAGTAGGCCGGCACACCAGTCAATCATCAATTCGGCCTGCTTCAGCTCGATCATATTCTCGGCCAGCATGAAGCCGACGCCCTCGTGGTCGATCAGCGGCTTGCCGAACGCGTGGCGACGCACCGCGTAGGCGCTGGCGATCTCCTGTGCGCGGTCGCAGCCGCCGAGCCAGCGCATGCAATGGGTGAGGCGCGCGGGCGCGAGCCGGACCTGAGCATAGCGGAAACCCTCGTCGACCTCGCCCAAGATGGCGTTGTCGCCGACGCGCAGCCCCTCGATCGCGACGATCGAATGGCCGCCGGGCATCGAGCTGTCGATCGTGTCGAGCACGCGCTCGACGCGAACCGCCGGATCGGGCAATT
The DNA here is from genome assembly GCF_035594035.1 of Sphingomonas sp. LY54. Taxonomy (NCBI): domain Bacteria; kingdom Pseudomonadati; phylum Pseudomonadota; class Alphaproteobacteria; order Sphingomonadales; family Sphingomonadaceae; genus Sphingomonas; species Sphingosinicella wutangchuni. The sequence continues at coordinate 2,793,393 of NZ_CP141588.1, read as the reverse complement.
CGACCAGGAACATCGTCGCGGCGACGCGCCCCGGTTCGCCGGTGCGCGCCATGACGATGCCGGTTGATGCGCCCACTATGCCGGTGATGAAGGCCTTGCGGCCGTCGATCACCCAGCCGTCGCCGTCGCGCCGGGCCACCGTCTGCAGCATCGACGGATCGGAGCCGGCGCCGCCGTCCGCCGCGGGTTCGGTCATCAGGAAGGCCGAACGCGTCCGCCCTTCAAGCAGCGGCGCCAGGAACTGCGCCTTCTGCGCGTCGGTGGCCACGCGGCTGAGCAGGTGCATATTGCCCTCGTCGGGCGCCATGACGTTGAGCGCGACCGGACCGAGCGGCGACAGGCCAGCGGCGCGGAAAACCCGCGCCATGGCCCGCAGCGGCAGGTGGCTCCCGTCGGCGAGCACGTGCGGCGTCAGCACGCCTGCGGCGCGCGCCAGCGCGCGAAGCTCGGCGACCAGCTCGTCGCTGGGGCCGTGGCCGCCGAGACGCGGGTCGCGCTCATAAGCGAAGACCCGGTCGCGCACGAATGCCTCGACCCGGGCGGCGATGTCCCTGCCGTCGTTTGTCATCTCTCTCACTTCATTGCTCATGCCGCGGGATCGAGCCGCAGCATCACCTTGCCCTGGTTCGCGCCCGAGAAGAGCGACAGGAATGCCTCCGGGCCCGCCTCGAGCCCGTCGTGAATATCTTCGCGGAAGCGGATCTTGCCGTCGCGAGCCCATTGCGCCAGGCACGCCGCGGCTGCGCCATATTGGGCACTGTAGTTGCGAACGATGAACCCTTCCATGCAGATCGAGCGCGCGACCAGTTTGAACAGGTTGGTCAAAGGCGGCGGCGGCTCGGTCGCGTTATACTGGCTGATCAGGCCGCAGACGGCGATGCGGCCGCGCTCGTTGACGCAGTCGATCGCGGCATCGAGCTGGATGCCGCCGACATTCTCGAACACGGCGTCTACGCCCTCCGGCGCGGCGGAACGGATCGCGGCGGTCAGACCGGCGAGATCCTGGCCGCGATAATCGATGCCGGCATCGAAGCCGTAATCCTCGGCCAGGCGCCGGACCTTCTCAGGGCCACCGGCGATGCCGATGACGCGGCAGCCTGCCAATTTGGCGATCTGCCCCGCAACCGATCCGACCGCGCCGGCCGCGGCCGAGACGAGGACGGTTTCGCCGGGGCGGGGGCAGGCGATGCGGGTGATGCCGAAATAGGCGGTCAGCCCGGTCGGGCCGCACACGCTGAGGTAATGGCTGAGCGAGTCCACCGCGGCCGGATCGACCGCCCGAGTCACCGGGCCGGCCCGGGTCAGCCAGTAATCGGCGATGCCGTGATGGCCGACCACGTGCTGGCCGGCCGGATAATCGGCATCGCGCGAGGCGACGACGACACCCACGGTCGTCGCAGTCAGCACCTCGCCCAGCTCGATCCGCGGCACATAGCTGTCGGTCAGCGTCAGTCGCTGGCGCAGCGCCGGATCGAGCGAGGCATAGAGGTTGCGCACGACGAACTGCCCCTCGCCCGGCTCGGGGACCGGCGCCTCCTGCACGGCGAAGTCATCGGCGTGCGGCACGCCATCGCGCCGGGCGCGCAGCACGAGCTGGCGGTTGATCGCGGCCATGCCGGGCCCGGCTCAGCCGAGGTCTGGCAAAGTGAAGATCAGGATCTCCGACGTCTCGTCGCGCCCCGCGAAGCGCATTGCGTCCTCTTCCTCGGCGAAGGCGCCCGACCATTTGGGCAGGATCGATCCCTCCACCTCGACCTCGCCGGTGAGGACGAAGGCGACGACGAGGCGACCAGGCTTGTCGACCGTCACGCTCGCGCCCTTGGGCACCAGCAAAGCTTCGATCGTGAAGTCGCGCTCGCCGAAACGGCCGAGCGTCTTGCGCATCGTGCCGCCTTCGACCGGCAGCCAGTTGAACGAGTCGATGTTCATGTAGATTGCATCGACGAAGCGCGGCGGATCGACATAGACCATCTCGCGGCCGGTCACGTGCTCCCACGAAGCCTGATAGCCATCGATGCGCGGGCTGCCGTCATCGGGATAATAGAAGCCTTTCTCGAATTTGCCCTTGTGACGGAGGACCTCCGTCGCCTCGTCCATTCGTCCGAGCGTGACATAGCCGCCATGGCTGGCGCCATCGAACTGCATGATCGCACAGATCGACGGGCCGTCACACGCCATCGGGCCGTACCAGGTGCCTTCGGGATAATAAGCAACCGTGCGCGGCTTCAGCTTGCTGCGCGTGCCGTAATTCATCACGCCGTCCAGTCCGATGCGGATCTGGTCGAAATTGTGCCGGTGTGCGGGACTCCAGAACTCGTCGCCGTTGAAAGCGGTGATGTTGAATTCGACGCTGCGATTCTCGACGTCGCGCTGGAAGACGTTCTGCACGGTGATACCGCGCGAGCGGTGCGGCGAATTGACCGCCCATTCCGCGTCCGGACGAATTTCCTTGATCAGCAACGCCATCGCATCTCTCCTGCCCACGAGTTTCGGCACGCGCCACTCGCTGTGAAACCATTTTTTGCATTCTGGTACCACTTACGCGAGGCTGTCAAGCCTTGGCCCGGGCGAATCCGCCCTCTCCGCGCGCACATTTCGAGCCGCTGAGACATTTGGAAACCAAAACCCATATTTCGTTACCATTATGCTTGCGGCGGCTCGGCGCGTTTGCCACAACGGCCAGAATCTTCGGAAGGGATCCAGAATGTCGCAAGCCGGCGCAGTGCCCAATATGAGCCGCAGCTATCGTGCCACGATCCTCTTCCTGCTGATGCTCTACAGTCTGTTCAGCTGGGCGGATCGGTCGGTCCTCTCGACGATCGGCCAGGCGATCAAGGTGGACCTGAAGCTGAGCGACGTCGAGCTCGGTTTCCTCCACGGCTTCGCGTTCAGCATCCTCTATGTCACGCTGTCGCTGCCGGCCGCGCGACTCTCGGAACGCTACAACCGCGTCAACATCATCGCCGCCAGCATCGCCGTCTGGTCGCTGTTCACCTCGCTCTCGGGCTTCGCGCGCACCTTCGGTCAATTGCTGCTGTGCCGGATCGGCGTCGGCGTCGGCGAGGCCTGCGGCAACCCGCCCGCTTATTCGCTGATCACCGATTATTTCGGCCCGGGCCGCCGGGCCACGGCTCTGTCCATCTACCAGATCGGCCTCCCGCTCGGCATCATGTTCGGAGCGATCGCGGGCGGCTTCCTCACCCAATATTATGGCTGGCGCGTTGCCTTCCTGGTGCTGGGCGTGCCCGGTCTTGTCCTCGCGCTCGTGCTCAAGCTGGTCATTCGGGAAGTGCCGCGCGGCCATTCGGATGCGCTTGCCGGTCGGGTCGCCAAGTCCGAAGTCTCCCCGTCGACCTGGGAAACGGCGAAGCGGGTGTTCGCCATCCCTACCGCGCGGCACATGATCGCGGGCGTGACTCTGTTCACCTTCGTCAATTACGGCGCCGGCGCGTTCACTGCGCCCTTCCTGATCCGCGCCTACGGGCTCAATTATGCCGAGGTCGGCCTGATCATCGGCTTCGCGATCGGCGCGGCGAACGCGGTCGGCACCTTCGCCGGCGGCTTCCTGTCCGATTATTTCGGCAAGAGCGACGCGCGCGCTTACGCCTTCGTGCCGCTGGTTGGCCTGGTGATCGCCACGCCCCTGATGGTCGCATCTTTCCTTCAGGCGGACTGGCGCATCGCGGTCGCGCTCCTGACCGTCGGCGGCGTCATCCAGTTCGTCTATTTCAGCCCGACCTATGCCGCGATCTACAACATGGTCGACGCGCGGATGCGGGCGACGACGACGGCCCTGATCTCGCTGGTCGCGAGCCTCGCCGCACTCGTCATCGGCACGGTCGCGGCGGGCGCGCTGATCGACACGCTGTCGGGCTATTATTTCGGGCTGAGCCAGGCCGGCAGCTTCTCGGCTCTGTGCCCCGGCGGGGTCGCCGCGCAGGGCGCTTCGGCGGTGCTCGAGGCGGGATGCCGGAACGCGATCGATCAGGCGACCCGCACCGGCCTCGCCTTCTGCACGCTCGGCCTGTTGTGGGCTGCCGTCCACTTCCTGCTCGCGTCGCGCACCATCAGAGCCGATTTCGAGCGCGCCCGCGAAGGCTCCATGGTCCCGGTTCCGCTGACCCCGGCCGGCGAAGCGGCCTGATTCAGGCGGCGGTGTAGCCGCCGTCGACCATCAGGCTGGACCCGGTGACGAAGCTCGCGGCGTCGCTGGCAAGGAAGGCGATGGCCTGCGCCACCTCCCCGGCCTCGCCCAGGCGGCCGAGCGGGTGGAGATCGGCCAGCGCCGCCAACTGCCGCGGCTCGTTATGGGCGATAAGCGGCGTGCGGATCACCCCCGGACACACCGCATTCACCCGGATCCCTCGGCGGCCATATTCGAGCGCGAGCGCGCGCGTGAGATTGACCACGCCCGCCTTGGACGCGCTGTAGGCCGCGCGTTCGGCGATGCCGACATGGCCGAAGATCGAAGCGATGTTGACGATCGCCCCGCCCTCCTGTGCGAGCATCGGCCGCAGCGCCGCCCGGGCCATGTAGAAGACGCTGTCGAGATTGAGCGCGAGCACGCGCCGCCATTCCGTGTCGCCCAGTTCGTGGCTGGGGCCGCGCGCCCCGATGCCGGCATTGTTGATGAGGATATCGAGGCGGCCGAAGGCATCGAGCGCCGCTGCGACTGCGCCATTGGCGGCGCCGGTATCGGTGAGGTCGGCAAGGTACTGCTGCGTCCGGCCGCCCGCATCGGCAATATCGCGGCAGAGCGCGTCTGCGGCCGCGGCGTCGCGATCGACGACCAGCACCGCCGCGCCCCGTGCCGCCAGCAGCCGGGCGGTCGCAGCACCGATCCCCGACGCGCCCCCGGTTACGATCGCGGCGCGGCCGCTAAGCTCATTCGTCATGATGTCCCGGTCCCTTCAATAGCAAAGCGGGCGGCAGCCGCTTCCGGCCCCGCCCGCTCTCCCGTCCGCGCCGCCGGTGGGACGGCGCGGTCCGTTTCGATCAGAACCTGAAGCCTAGCTTCGCACCGAACACCCGGCCGATATCGTCGACCTGGAACCCGATGAGGTTGGACGGCTCGTTGCCGTAGATCAGGAAGCGCTGGTCGAGCAGGTTGTTGGCGTAGAGACCGAAGCTCAAACCCTTCCTGCTGAACAGGTCCGCGGTAAGATCGATCGTTTCGAACGAGGGCTGGTGGCCGACGGGGCTCGGCGGCACCGCCGACGAGATCTCATATTCGTCGCTGAACTTGAGCCGCGCGCCGATCCGCGCCTTCTCGAAGCCGAGGAAAGCTTCGGGCAGGAGCCATTCGTAGGTCGGCGCGATGCCGACGACATATTTGGGCGCGAACTGAAACGGCAGGCCGGACAGATCGACCGGATTGCCGGCGGCGTCGCGGCTGACATAGCTCTTGTAGTAGGCGTCGAGATAAGACCCCGTGACCGAGATATTGAAGCCGTCGGTGGGGCGCAGGACCGCCTCGATCTCGGCGCCCTGGGTGATCGCGTCCGCGGCATTGTCAATCACCTGCACCAGCGTGCCGCCGGCGCCCGTCCGCCCGACTTGCTTCTGCAGGTCGGTGAATTCGGTGCGGAACAACGTCAGGTTGAACTGCAGCGTGCGATCGAGCCACTCGCTCTTCAAACCCGCTTCGTAGGAGCGCGAAGTTTCGGGATTGTAGGAGCGCGCCGCCGCCACCGATGCCGGCGTGCCGAGGAAGCCGCCGCCGCGATAGCCCTCGGCATAGCGCAGGTAGACCATCTTGGTCTTGTCGATCTTGTACTGGGCGCCCGCCTCGAACGAGGTGTTCTCCCAGCGCCCGGACTCGCGGTTGATGGGGTCGGGCGGGGTCGTTCCGACCTGCGCCGGCGCGAAATAGTGGACCGTCTTGTCCCAGCTGTGGCGGACGCCGCCGGAAATGGTCAGCTTGTCGGTGAGGTCGAAATCGACGCGGCCGAACAAGGCGAACGTGTCGCGGACCGAGCGCTGCGCGACCATGAGCTGCGTGCCGAACACGTTTTGGCCGTTATTCTGATAGGCGTCGCTATGGTTGTAATAGCCCGCGACCAGCCAGGCGAGCCGGCCGTCCATGTCGAGCCCGCCCATATGCTCGGAGGTGATGCGCACTTCCTGCGAGATCATCTCGAGCGTGGTGTCGGCGCGGTAGAGCTCGAGCGCCGGGAAGGGCGTCTTGTCGAAGTCGTTCGCGTTGAACTCGTCGAAATTGCGATAGCCGGTGATGCTGGAGATCTTGACCGGGCCGACCGTCCAATCGCCGACGCCGGTGACGTTGATGTCGTCGACCGTGGGCTTGATCGTATTGCCCGACCGCGTCGTCCCGTAATTGAAGTCCTGCGTACAAACGCCATAGACCGCGCAGATGCGGTCGCGCGGCAACGGTACGGGCCGGCCGCCCATCTGCGACGAACGGTCCCAGATGTAATCGGCGGTCAGATAATAAGAGAAATCGTCGTTGGGCGTGAACAGGAGCGCGCCGCGAACGGAGCCGCGCTTTTCGCCGCCCATGTCGCCGCCGGGCACGGCGAGGTTCTCGACCCAATCGTCGCGACGGCGGAAGTTCGCGTAGACCTTGCCCGCCAGTACGCCCTCGGCGATCGGGAAATTGACCAGACCCTGCGCCTGGAAGAGGTTGTGGCTGCCATATTCGACGTTAACCCGGCCGCTGAAATCGCCGGTCGGGCGCGAACGCGTGACCAGTACCGCGCCGGCCGACGCGTTCTTGCCGAGGGTGGTGCCCTGCGGTCCGCGCAGCACCTCGATCCGCTCGACGTCGAACAGGTCGGACATCGATCCGGAGATGATCGGCTGGTAGACGCCGTCGATATAGACGGGCACGCCGGGCTCGATCGAAATGTCGGCCGCTTGGGTTAGGAAGCCGCGCAGGCTGATCACCGGGTTGGCGGGGGCCGTGCCGAGGGTCGAAACGGTGAGGCTGGGAACGTTGCCGCTGAGCGCGATCAGGTTCGAGGCGTTGAGCGACTCGATCTGGGCGCTGGACAGGACGGCGACCGCGATAGGCGTCTCCTGGACCGACTCCTCGCGGAGGCGCGAACCGGTGACGACGATATCGCCGTCCCCTTCGGCCGGCTGGGCTGCGGCCGCGTCGGCTTCGGCAACAGCCTCAACCTGGGCCAGCGCCGGAACCGGCAGCACGATCGCCGCACCGAGGCAAAGCTTCACAATCCGTTTCATCCATTCTCTCCCAGTAGGCGATCGAGGATTCGGGTCGTGATAGGCTCATGCGGTACCGATCCTCCGGATCGCGCTCAATCGCGCGAATCCGGGCGTCTCGTCACCACGGTGTGAATTGGCCTGTCTTATCCGCCGTTTCGATCGGTAATGTTTCTTATTTTGTGGTACCGTAGATTAGCTGTTGTCGCTGTCAAGCGGGGAAATCACAGCTCCCTCCTCAGGCGCGCAGCGGCGCCAGTCGTGCGGCGGCATCGATCAAGTTGCAGCTCGGGCAGCTCCCGCGGCCGAGCAGCGAATCCACGCCCGCGCGTGCCGAGGCGATCATGCGGCTGAGCGCGTCGCCCCGGGCGGCCGGCGCGGCGCCCGGCGTCTCGTGGACGCAAGGCGCAGCCTTCTCGTGACGATGATGGCCGGGCAGCTCGGGCGGCCAGCGCGTGTCGGGGAAGATGTTCGAAGGCGGAAAAAGACTCGGCCAGCAGGTCTTTTCCTCGACGTCGTAATAGAGCCGGTCCTCGACCTTCATCGGCTCGGCGGCGGTGAAGATCAGCTCGCAGTTGAGCGCCCCGGTCTCATTATTGTGCGAATGGATCGACCGCGGCGGCGGCGGCATCCAGGTCGTCCGGCCGCGCGGCAGGAAAATCTGGTCGACCAGCTCCAGATCGGCATAGCCGGGGACCGAGCCATCGTCCTTGCGCTCGTACATGTCCCACCGGTCGACGCCACGCCAGCCGCAGGCGATCACCCAGAAATCGCCATGTTCGTGGACCGGCGAAAGATAATGCGGGTCGAATTGCGACAGGCCCAGCAGGGTGAAGGGCGGCTCGAATGCGAGCAGATAATTTTGCGTCGATCCGTCGGCGGGGCCAATCGGCATGCCGAAGCGGGTGAGGTCGTCGCGCTGGGACAGGTGCGACATGCGATCGGCGATGTCGGCCTGCTTTTCGACCAGCGGCAGCGAGGTTTCGAGCACCTTCTGCGCATCCCGCATGAAGCCAGCCACCGTATATCTGCCCGACCCGCTCATCCCTCGCTCTCCTAGAAATGGTACCATTATTCTGCGTTGGTACCAATGAGCGGCAATGAAGCCGGTGTCAACTCGTCTGCGCCAGCGCGTAGCGAGACCACGTCCGGGCTAAGCATCGCCCCGTGACAGCTTCCCAATTTATGGGTACCGGTGGACCAGTAACGAAAACCATTAAGCGGGGGACACGATAATGGTAGCGAACGGCGGGACATCCGACCGCAAGGCGTCGGCAGCCGAACGGCGGCTCGACAAGCTGGAGCAAGTCTTTCGTCGCGAAGGCTTTCGCCATCTGAGCGTGTCGGACATGGCCGCCAAGCTGCAATGTTCCAAACGGTCCCTGTACGAGCTTGCGACCAGCAAGCAAGCGCTGATCGAACTGGTACTGAAGCGGCGATTTGCAAAGATCCGCCAGGCAGGTTGGGATGCCGCCGGGCTCCATTCTTCCCCCACCGACCGGACCTGGGCCTTTCTCGAGGTCGGCACCAACGCGCTGGTCGAGATGGGCGACAAGCTGCTCGGGGACATCGAGCGCGATCCAGCCGCCTCGCAGATCTTCAGCGAGCACCAGCGCCGTCGCGCCGACGGCATTCGCGCGATGATCGAGGAAGGCGTGCGCGAGGGCTATTTCACCGGCTACCATCCCCATCTCGTCGCCGAGGTCATCATGATCTCGTTCCGTCGGATGCGGGACCCGGCCTTCCTGCAGGAGGTCGGCATCTCGCTCGCCGACGCTTGGGACGAACTCACCCGCTTGATCCAGAACGGACTGTTCCCACGCAACGGAGAGGCTGCGGGTTCGTCGCAAGCCAAGCAATGAGCCTGGCCCCTTGACGCTGGTACCGTCGATCTGATTACAGTACCCCGATCCGCGCGTCTGCGGAAAAGGGGGTCGCGTGGCGCAGGATTCGGCAATCGCTCCGTTGAAAGTGCCGATATTCCGCGCCTGCTGGTCGGCCAATCTCGTCGCGAACATCGGAGTCATGGCGCAGGCCGTCACCGTCGCTTGGCTGATGACGAGCCTTACCGACGGCAGCCCGACGCTGGTGGCGTCGGTCCAGACCGCCGCGTCGCTGCCGCTCGTTTTGCTGTCGCTCCCCGCCGGCGCGTTCGCCGACCTCTACGACCGCCGCCGCGTGATGCTGGCGGCGCAGACGCTGACGTTCGCCGCCGCTGCGGGATTGCTGCTGCTCGCCTTGTCGGGGCAAATGAGCCCCGCCGCCCTGCTGGCCCTCACCTTCGCGGGCGGCGCCGGGTTCGCGCTGGCCAATCCGGCCTGGCACGCCTCGATCCGCCTCCAGGTTGCCGACGACCGACTGCTCGAGCCCGCCATCCTGCTCAACGCGGTCGGCTTCAACCTCGCCCGCTGCGTCGGCCCGGCGGTGGGCGGCGGAATCCTCGCCGTGGGCGGTCCGATCGCGGCGCTCTCCGCCAGCACGGCCGCGATCCTGCCGCTGCTGGCGACGCTCGCGCGCTGGCGGCCGCCGCTCCATGCCGCCCCGCAACGCGAGCGGCTGGCGAGCGCGATCGGTGCCGGCCTGCGCTACGTCGCCCTCCGTCCCACGCTTGCGGCGCTGACGATTCGCGCTTTCCTGTTCACTTTTAGCGGCGCGAGCGTGTGGGCATTGACGCCCGTGCTCGCCTACGACCGCATCGGCGGCGACGCCGCGATCCTCGGCCTGCTCGTCGCGATGTTCGGCGCGGGCGCCTTTGCCGGCGCGATGACCCGTGCTCGCTTCGCGCATTGGCCGCGCGCCCGCTTCCTATCGGCCTGCACCCTCCTTTACGCGCTCGCGGCGGCAATGCTTGGCCTTGCTCCGTCGCTCGTGCCGGCCGCGCTGGCGATGGTGCTCACCGGCGCCGGCTGGGTGGCGGGCCTCAGCGGCCTCAATGTCGCGATCCAGGTCCATTCGGCGCGCTGGGTCGCGGCGCGCGCGATCTCGTTACTCCAGGTCGCCCTGTTCCTCGGCCTCGCGCTTGGCAGCTTCTGCTGGGGCGTTGTCGCCGACAGCTACGGCCTGACCGCGGCAATGCTTGGTTCGGCCGCAGCGATGCTGGCGACGCTCGCGCTCGGCAACGCCCTCCCGGTCGTATCCGACGATTCGGTCGACCTGACCCCCGCCCCGCCAGCCCGTGAGGACGCCGTGGCGCTCCGGGTCGAACGACTTCATCGGCCTGCCCCCGACAATGAGGATAGGTTCCTCGCCCTGATGCGCCAACTCGGCCGCGCCCGGCGCCGCGACGGCGCCCGCCGCTGGGAGCTGGCGCGCGACGCCGGTGGCGGCTGGCGCGAACGATTCATGTTTCCCGACGAGGTGGCTGCATTGCGCTGGCGCGCGCGCCGGACCCGGGAAGACGCACTGCTCGAGAGCGCGATCGCCGCGCTGTCGGATGGAGAGAAACAGGAATGACCCAATTTCAAGGGAAGATCGCCGTCGTCACCGGCGCGGCGAGCGGCATCGGCGCAGCGATCGTCGATCGGCTTGGGGCCAGCGGCGCCAACGTGTGGCGCTTGGACCGCGCAGCAACCGTGGGCGACCGCACGATCGCCCTCGACGTCACGGACGCCGGCGCAATCGACGCCGCTGTCGCCCGCATCGCCGCCACCTCCGGCCGTATCGACCTGCTGGTCAACAGCGCCGGCGTCTACGGCCTCCAGCCTTGGGGCGAGATCGACAGCGCCGACTATCGCCGGATATTCGACGTCAACGTGCTCGGCCTAACCCTGATGACGCAGGCCGCGTTGCCGCACATGCCGCCCGGCTCGAGCATCACCAACATCGCCTCGGTCGCAGGGCGAATGGGCAACGCCAACTCGGTGCTCTATGCGGCCAGCAAGGCGGCGGTAATCAGCCTCACCCAGTCGGCGGCGATTGCCTTCGCCGATCGCGGCATCCGCGCCAATGCGGTCGCGCCGGGCCGGGTCGAAACCGCCATGTGGGAGGACGTCCTGCGCCGACGCGCCCAAACGGTCGGCAAGCCGGTTCACGAGCTGCGCGCAACTATGGCCGACGGCATCCCGCTCGGTCGCATGGCGACGGCGGGGGACATCGCCGACGCCGCGCTCTTCCTCGCCGGCGCGGAAAGCAGCTACGTCACCGGCCAGACATTGAATGTGGACGGCGGGCTTCAGTTCAATTGAAGCCCGGAAGCATCATCGCTCCAGGATCGTGACCGCGCAGGCGCCTTCGTCGAAGCCGACGACGCCGCCGCCGGTTTCGGCCAGCCCGATCCGGTGCCGCGCCGCCTGGCGCTCGCCGGCCTCGCCGCGGAGCTGGCGCACCAGCTCCTCGATCATCATCAGCCCGCTCGCGCCGACCGGATGCCCCTTGGATTCGAGCCCGCCCGACAGGTTGATCGGGATGCGGCCGCCGATCGCAGTCGCGCCGCTTTGCGCCAATGCGCCGCCCTCGCCCGGCGCGCAGAAGCCCAGCATTTCGCTCTGGTAGATTTCGCTGAACGCGGTCGCGTCGTGGACCTCGGCGAGATCGATCTGCTCCGGCCCGATTCCGGCCGTCGCATAAGCGCGCTGCGCCGCGACCTGGCTGAGGCTGGGCTCGTCGAGCCGGCGATATTTGCCGCTGGTGAGCGCGGTTCCCGCGATCCGCACCGCGCGTGCCTGCACCGCCGCGGGCGCGCGGTCGAGCCAGGCCTGCGAGCACAGAACCGCCGCCGCCGCCCCGTCGCCGATCGGCGCACACATCGCGCGGGTGAGCGGGTAACTAACCGGACGATCGGCGAGAACCTGCGCCACCGTCATCGGAAAGCGGTATTGCGCCTTGGGATTGTGGACGGCGATCGTGTGGTTCTTCGCCGCGACCATGGCGAGTTGCTCGACCGTGGTGCCGTAAAGCGCCATGTGGTGCGCCGCCTGCATGGCATAAGTGTCCATGAACAGGGTGCGGTCCGGCCCGGTGTCGAACGGCTTGCCGGCGGCCTCGCCGGCGCGAGCATAGTAATCGTGCCATTCGTCGGAATCATATTGGTCGATGCCGCCGTTGAAGAGCGCCGCCGTTCGCTCCGGCGCGTCGGGATAGAAGGTGCGTTCCGCCGCGACGGCCAAACTCAGTTCGGCGTCGCCCGCGGCAATGTCCTTGCGCGCGCCCTGCATGGCGATCGCCGCGCTGGCGCAGCCGCCCTCGACATTGACGATCGGTATCCGCTCGGCGAGCAGACCGTCGCGGATGAGCGGCGTCAGCATCACCTGACCGCGAATGCTCCCCTGCCCCTCGACCCACATGCCGCAATTGGCGAACCAGGCGCTCTCGATCGCGGTGCCGCTCTCGATCCCGGCGTCGGCGATCACGCCTTGGACGGCCTCGCGCGTCAGATCCTTAAGCGAACGCCCCGGAAAGCGCCCGACCGCGGTCGCATAGGCGCCGACGATATAGACCGCTTTTCTATCCGACATTGCGCCTCTTATCCTGCCAATAAGGCGCGCGCAGCGCCTGCTTGTCGGGTTTGCCGAGCGCGGTCTGCGGCATCGCCGCGATCACGTCGATCGATTTGGGGGTGTTGACCGCACCCTTGCTGGCGCGGACGAACGCGATGATCTCGTCGAGATTGGGGACTTTCCCCGGCCACGGCACGATCGCCGCCTTCACCGCCTCGCCCCATTTGTCGTCGGGCACGCCGAACACCGCCGCCTGGGCGACGTCGGGGTGCGATGCCAGCGCGTCCTCGACTTCCTTGGGATAGACGTTGAACCCGCCGGTGATGATCATGTCCTTCTTGCGGTCGACGATGTAGAGATAGCCGCGCTCGTCCTCGCGCGCGAGGTCGCCGGTGCGCAGCCAGCCGTCGCGCAGCGCGGCCGCCGTCTCCTCGGGCCGGCGCCAATAGCCGTCCATTACCAAAGGCCCGCGCACGCAGATCTCGCCGACCTCGCCAACCGGTACGACCGTGCCGGCATCGTCGAGCAGTTTGACCTGCACCCCGACCATCGGGAAACCGCACGACAGCAATTGCTGGGGGCGGTCGAGATCGTGGTCGGCCTGCGCCAGCGTCGTCACCGTCATCGGCGCCTCCGACTGAGCGTAAAGCTGCAGGAAAACCGGGCCGAAAATCTCCATCGCCTCGGCGAGCAGGGAAGGGCTGATCGGTGCCGCGCCGTAGATGATCAGCTTCAGGCTCGACAGATCGGCCGCCCGGATCCGCTCGTGGGTGGTGAGCGCATAGACCATGGTCGGCACCAGGAAGGTCGCCGATATGTGCTCACGCTCGACCAAGGTGATGAACTGGCCGGCATCGAAGCCGTCGGTCAGGAACACGCATCCTCCCTTCACGAAGGTCGGCGTGGTCAGCAGGCCGGAGGCATGGGCGAGCGGCGTCGAGAGCAGGATGTTGGGCGCCTCGGGCCAGTCCCATTCGGCGAGGCACATCAGCACGTTGGCGACGAGCGTGCGGTGCGTGTGGATGATGCCCTTGGGCCGGCCGGTCGTGCCACCGGTATAGGTCAGCCCCGCGATTCCCCCGGGGTCCGCCTCGCAAACCACCGGGCCCGGCGTCTGAGCGCCGGCGAGCGCGAGCAGATCGTCGGCGCCCGCAACCGAACCGACCGAAAGCGTCCGCGTCACCGCGCTCCCACGCGCAATCGCTTCGGCCAGACCGAAGAAACGATCCTCGACGATCAGGAAACGCGCCTCGGAATCCTGGACGATGAAGACATGGTCCGTGTCGGTACCGAGCGGATTGAGCGCGGTGAACCGCGCGCCCAGCAATTGCACCGCCAGCCGCAGGCAGATTGTCTCGGGGCGGTTGGACATCAAGGCGCAGACGCCGAGGCCCGGACCGACGCCCTCGCCCTTCAGCGCCTGCATCAGGCCGCTGCACATCGCCCCCATCTGCGAGTAACTTAGAACATTATCCTGGTACCAGATGGCGGGCCGGTCGGCATAACGCCGGATCGCCCTGGCGGTCAGCTCGCCGAAGGTCGGGCCATGGTGCAGCTCGCCCGCATATGTGCCGGGCATGGCCGGTACTCCCACCGGATCAGACACTCGCGGCCTCCGCCATGACGCTCTTTCCGTCGGGCGCGTAGTACCAATTTCGCCAAGCGATGATCCCGTCGTTCCATCCAACCCCCTGCATTCGGGCCTCTCGATAAATCGGTAACTATAATCTATTTCTAGTACCGTTACACCAGCCTCGTATGCTGTCAACCGGAATGACATCGGAACAGCGGCCTGGCCGGTCGCAGTTTCAGCTTGCGCGACAACCAGCTTCGCCGCCTTGGCCCCTTTTTTGCGTGGCGTCCGCGAGCCGAGAGCAGGGGTAGCGGCCTCTGGATAAAGGTCCGCTTTCGGGTGACTCAGGAGGCACTGTGAGCGTCCGCTGTTGGCGCTTAACCGACCATCCTAATACCAGGCTGGTCTGGCGGTTATGCAGCGGTGCTTCCGCTGAACATCTCACAAAGACCGGCAGATGCTCGTTAGGTCGTTTTGTAAGGATGAGAACATGTGCAGAGTCGTTGCGTACTACCGCGTCTCCACCGAGGCTCAGGGCCGCTCAGGCCTTGGCCTGCAAGCTCAGCGGGAGGCCGTCGCCGGGCTTTGCCGCCAGCGCGGCTGGGAGATTGTCGCTGAGTTCACGGAGGTGGAGAGCGGTAGGCGAAACGACAGGCCCCAACTCCTCGCTGCACTGAAGCGCGGGAAGGTGACTGGCGCGCGTCTGGTAATTGCCAAACTTGACCGCCTGTCGCGCAACGTGGCCTTCCTCGCTGCACTCCAGGAAAGCGGGGCGAAGTTCACAGCAGCCGACATGCCCGAGGCTGACGAGTTTACCGTGCATATCTTGGCTGCCGTCGCACAGCGTGAGCGGAAGCTAATTTCGGATCGGACAAAGGCTGCCCTCACGGCTGCCAAGTCGCGGGGGGGTGAAGCTCGGGAACCCCAATGGTACTGCTGCCATCAGGCGGGCCGGAAAAGGGCACGGAAGCGGCCCTCGAGACCGTCCGGAAGAACGCTGCCTTACGCGCTGAGGAGTATGCTGAGACTGTTGCCGATGTACGCGCTTCAGGCGCATAGTCTCTCCCCGCTATTGCCCACGAACTGAATAGCCGAGGGATAATCACCCCCAGAGGTGGCAAGTGGCATCCTTCCTCTGTCCGGAACCTGCTCGCGAGAATCGGGGACGTTGCGTAGGTGCCCACCCGCGCCTGCCCTGCTTTGTTTCGTCAGAGTTCACGCAACTCCCGTGAGTATCATCGAACCCCTTATGTACGCCCAACCGCCCTGCTAAAGCGGCAGGACGGGGGGAGCATCGCGTGAGATCCGAACAAAGTGGCAGTACTACACGGCCTATCGCCGTAAACGAGGACTTCTTTGACAGACTGGATGACGTTGCAGCCAGTGTCCGAGAAGCTGCACTTCGTGCAGCAGCCGAAGCACACGGGCTTCCTCTCGCACGCGTCCGAGCTATCGCTGATCGACAGGAAGCTCCTCAGGAGGCGCCGGCGGTGCCGATTATTCAGTTTGACTATATGGCCGACAGAGCGCTCGCGACGAGAATTATCTAATTACCCAAGTTTCTCGTCAGATCCAGTCTGACAGCAAGATTGCCTACAGCCTTACCTACAAGACCGGCTATAGCGTTCAGACAGATGACCTTAAAGACCTAAAGGGTGTATTGGGGAAGGAGCCTGGCCTCCCCGAGTGGCTCTCAATCCGCGCCGGGAACGGCTATAGAAGCGCAAGCTTCACAATCCGCCTCTACAACTCTCTTATAACGGCCCATTTCGATGTCAGCGGGGATCGCCGCGACGTGGATCATTTACATCGTCAAATCGAGAATCTCTTCAAAGCGTCAGAACCAGACCATGCTTGGCTACACGATTTCTCGACGAGGCTGGCGGCCGGCGCCGTTGTCTCATTAGGCCTCCTAATCTCGGTTATGATTGCGTACAGCAGAGACCCTATTGACGCCTTTAAAGTCTGGCCGTTGGACTTCTTATTCCCCTTAGGTGCCGGCGCAGTCACCGGGATGATCGGTAATTTGATACACCATCAGATGGGACGGACTTTCCCCCGCTGCCAGTTTGAGTATGGGCCGGAGTGGCGACGGCAAAGATCGAAGCGAACCTTGGCCTTCGTGGTTGGGACGGCGGTTCTACTGCCCGCGCTGACCGCGCTACTTTAGATTCTCACCGAATCTCGTCACAACGCATCTAACCTGCCCCACACACCTGCCCCACAGGGACTAGCATCCCCCTCCTAAGTCGCTGAATTCTATGGAGTTGGCAGAACTGGCTGGGGCGGCAGGATTCGAACCTGCGAATGGCGGCACCAAAAGCCGCTGCCTTACCACTTGGCGACGCCCCAGCATGGCCGGCGACACGGCCGGCGCGCCCGCCTTATAGCGGGGAAGCCGCGCGGGAAAAGGGGAAGAACGCGCTTTTTTGAAGGCCGCGCGGGCCTCAGGCGATCTCCTCGACCCAGCCGTGGCTGTCGGGCGCCTCGCCGCGCTGGATCGCGACCAGGGTGGAGCGCAGACGCTGGGTGAGCGGGCCGATCGACTGGCCGCCGATCGTGAACTGGCCCTCGGCCGTCTTCACCGCGCCGATCGGCGTCACCACCGCCGCCGTGCCGCAGGCGAACGCCTCGGTCAGCCGCCCGCTCCTGGCGTCCGCCTCCCACTGGTCGATCGCATAGGGCTCCTCGCGCACCGTCAGCCCCTGGTCGCGGGCGAGCGTGATGATCGAATCGCGGGTGATACCGGGCAGGATCGTGCCGGTGAGCGGCGGCGTCTGGATCGAACCGTCGTCGAACACGAAGAAGATGTTCATGCCGCCCAGCTCTTCGACCCAGCGTCGCTCGACCGCGTCGAGGAACACGACCTGGTCGCAGCCCTGCCGCGTCGCTTCGGCCTGCGCGATCAGGCTCGCCGCATAATTGCCGCCGCATTTGGCGGCGCCGGTCCCGCCCGGCGCGGCGCGGGTGAACTCGCGCGTCGCCCAAAGCGTGATGGCGGGCGCGCCGCCGCGGAAATAGGCGCCGACCGAGGAGGCCATGACGACGTAGAGATATTCGGTCGACGGCTTCACGCCGAGGAAGACCTCGCTCGCGAACATGAACGGGCGCAGATAGAGCGCGCCGTCGGGGCTGTCGGGGATCCAGGCCTTGTCCACGCGGACCAGGGCGCGCACCGATTCCAGAAATATCTCCTCGGGCAGCTCGGCAATCGCCATCCGCCGCGCCGAATCGTTGAAGCGCCGGGCATTGGCCTCAGGGCGAAACAGAGCCGCGCCGCCGCCGGGGCGGTAATAGGCCTTCATGCCCTCGAAGATCTCCTGCGCGTAATGGAGCACGGCCGCGGCCGGATCCATCGCCACCGGCTGGCGCGCGGTGATGCGGGCGTCGTGCCAGCCCTTGGCCTCGCTATAGCGGACGATCGCCATATGATCGGTGAAGACGCGGCCGAAGCCCGGATCGATCAGCCGCTGCGCCCGTTCCTCGTCCGCCACCGGGCTGGAATTGGGCTCGAACGCAAAGCTGCCGGAAACGGAAAGCATCGATCTATCCTCATCATGGAGCGCCGCCCCGGACGGGCCGCATCATGAGGGGGGCCTAGGCCGCGGCGGGCGGACCCGTCAACAGCATCAGCCGTGGGCCCGCGCTTCCTCGCCCATCTCGCGGCTGCGGCGCACGGCCGCCTCGATCGTCTGCGCGACGAGACGGTCGAGGCGCTGGTCGGCGTCGAGCACATCCAGGCCCTTGCGGGTCATGCCGCCGGGGCTGGCGACCTGCTCGGCGAGCTGGTGCGGGCTCTCCGAGGCCGAGGCCGCCAGCGCGCCCGCGCCTTCGACGGTGGCGAGCGCCAGCCGCTGCGCCTGCGCGCGCGGCAGGCCGAGCGCGGCCGCGGCCTCGCCGAGCGCGTCGATGAAGCGGAACAGGAAGGCAGGCCCGCTGGCGGTCAACGCCGAGACGACGTCGAACAGGCCTTCGTCGTCGATCCATTCGACCTGGCCGAGCGCTTCCATCAACTGCTCGACGATCCCGCGCGCGGCCCCCTCGTCGCTGTCGCTGTAGAGGCTGGTCGCCGCCTTGTTGAGCCGCGCAGGCGTATTAGGCATGGCGCGGACGATCGTCCGTACCGAGGCGAACCGGCGCCGCAGCGATTCCTGCTCGACGCCGGCGAGGATGGAGATGAGCACCGTCCCCGGCTCGACGACGCGCGCCAGCTCGGGCGCGACCGCATCGAGCATCTGCGGCTTGACGCCGAGCATCAGCAGCGCCGGCACCTCGTCCTCGGGCAGAGCGGTGAGGACGCGGACGCCGTCGGCGACCGGCTTGCCGCTCGGGCGGATCACGGTGACGTGGGACGGGTCCACGCCGCGCGCCAGCCAGCCCTCGAGCATCGCGCCGGCCATGTTGCCGCAGCCGACCAGCCACAAGGGCCCCGGCAGGCGGACCGGCATCAGGCCTCGCCCTGGGTCTCGATCAGGGCGGCGGCGATGGCCTCGGCCGGCGTCTTGTCGGCCCACAAAACGAACTGGAAGACCGGGTAGAAGCGCTCGCACTCCTCGATCGCGGCCTCGACCAGGGTCTCGGCCTGCTGCAGCGTCAGCGTGCCCCCGTCCTCGCCTTCGAGCAAGGCCGCGTGGCGGAACAGGACGAGGCCGGAGGTCGCCCACAATTCGAAATGGCCGAGCCAGAGCTGCTCGTTGATGAGGCCGATCGTCTCGTAGGTCGCGCCGCGCTTGTCGGCGGGCACGCGGATGTCGGGCAAGGCGAGAAACTGGAGGACATTGTCGTCGTCGCGCCAGATCGCGCGCAGCTCATATTGCGCCCAGCTGCCCTGGAACGTGGCGACGATCTCCTCGTCGCCCTGGCGCTCATAGCCCCAGCCATGAGCGCTGAAATAATGTTCGAGCATGTCGATCGGGGCGCTGGTTTCGCGCTCCATCTCATATTCGTCCACGTTCATGCCCCGGCTGTCCTTTTACTACATCTTGTATCAAAGGCTGCACGGAGCCCCGCCAAAGCGCAAGGGAGACATAATCCACGCCGTCAATAAGTTGTGGATTAGTCCCCGCGGGCGGGGGTGTCGTCGGCCTTCTTCTTGGCGGCGCGCGGTGCCTTGGCAACGGTGGACGCAGAACCGGCGGCCTCGAACGCGTCGAGCCGGGTCTTGAGCGCCATCGATTCCTCGCGCGCGGCGACGGCGATCGCCTTCACCGCCTCGAACTCGTCGCGGCTGACCATGTCGAGCCCGCCGATCCATTCGCGCATGCGCTCGCGGAATCCAGCCTCGGCCTCGCGCGTCATGCCGGCGAAGGTCCCGGCGGCCCCGTTCAGGACCTTGACGAAATCGTCGAACAAACGGTTTTCGGACTGCATTTCGTCTGTCTCCTTAGACTGTCAGAGCGCGATATCGGCGCTGGGCCCGGCCGGAACAAGGGTTTCGGCATTCGGGTTCCTGGCCGCGATCTCATAATTGAGCAGGCTCGCGAAGGCGAGCCAAGCCAGATAGGGGAGCATGAGGAGCGCCGCCACCGGCCGGATCCGGCGCACCAGAAAAGTGACGACAGCCGAAATCACCAGAATTGCGACGATCACCATCAAGGCCAGTCGCACCTGGTGCGCGGCGAAAAAGAGCGGCGACCAGGAGAAATTGAGCACAAGCTGCGCGAGGAACAGGCCCAGCACCGGGCCGCGTCCGTGCGCGCCGCGAGCGTGGAGGATCATCGCCAGCACGAGTCCGAGCAGGATGTAGAGCGTCGTCCACGCGACCGGAAAGGCCCAGGACGGCGGCATGAACGACGGCTTTTCGAGCGCCGCGAACCATGCATTGCCGTAGCCGCTGTTGGAAACGCGACCGGATAGAATGCCGAGCAGCAGCACCGCGGGGACCGTGATCAAAGCATAGCGCAGAAACGACATGCGCAATTCGCCCTTGGAGGCCAGTCCCGTCGCCATCACCCACTCCTTATTCGGCGGGAAGCGGAGCTCCCGCGAGGTCCGGGCCGTGGCCCGCAACCGGCCGCTTCAATTGTGCGTCCAGCTCGCGGCTCACCGCCTCGGGTGACCCCGTAAAGCGTGCGAGGCGGGAGTAAAGCAATGGAATCAGGAACAGCGTGATGACAGTCGAAATCGAGACGCCCCAGACCACGACCACGCCGATCGCCTGGCGCGCGGCCGCGCCGGCGCCGCTGGCGATCATCAAGGGCACGGCCCCGGCCGCCGTGGCGATCGACGTCATCAGGATCGGGCGCAGGCGCCGCGCCGCCGCTTCGCGGATGGCGGTGGCGATATCGCGCCCGGCGTCGCGCAGCTGGTTGGCGAATTCGACGATCAGGATGCCGTTCTTGGCGGCGAGGCCGACCAGCATGACGATGCCGACCTGGCTGTAGAGGTTCAGGGTCTGGCCCATGACCGCAAGGCCGATCACGCCGCCGCCGACCGCGAGCGGCACCGTGGTGATGATCACCGCCGGGTGGACGAAGCTCTCGAACTGGGCGCCGAGCAGCAGATATACGACGAGAATGGTGAGCGCGAAGACGATGTAGATCGAGCCGCCCGCTTCCCTGAACGACTGGCTTTCGCCGCGATAGCCGACCGCCGTCACTTCGGGCGAAGCCGCGGCCTGCTGCTCGAGGAAGGTAAGCGCCTCGCCGAGCGAATAGCCCGGCGCGAGGCCGCCCGACAAAGTGATCGCGCGCAGCTTGTTGTAGCGGCCGAGGTCGCGGGCGCCGGCCGTTTCGCGCAGGGTCACGAGGTTGGAGAGGGCAACGAGGTCGCCGCTGCGGCTGCGCACGTAGATCGACGCGAGATTGGCCTCGGTGGCGCGCGCGCCGGCCTCGGCCTGGACGACCACGCGATATTCCTCGCCGCGGTCGACATAGGTGGAGACGCGGCGCGAGCCGAGCAGGCTCTGCAGCGCCTGGCTGACGTCGGCGACCGACACGCCGAGATCCCCGGCGCGCGTCGTGTCGACGTCGATGCGGATCTGCGGCTTGGTTTCCTTGTAATCGGAATCGAGGTTGATTAGGCCCGGATTGTTCGCCGCCGCCGCAATGATGCGGTCACGGGCGCGGGCGAGATCCTGATAGGTCGATCCGGCGATCACGAAATTGACCGGCTGGCCGCGACCGCGTCCGATCGACGAGCGCACCGAGGCGTTGCCGCGCACCGCGGGCATCTGGCTCAGGATCTTGTTGACCTCGGTGACGACCTCCTGGGTGGTCTGCTCGCGCTCTTCCCAGGGCTTCAGGAAGATCGTGAAGGCGCCGGAATTGAAATCGTCGCTTGAGCCGAAGCCGCCCGGCGTGCGCGCGATGACCGCGCGGACAGCGCCTTTCTCGGTGAGCTCGAGAATCTTGCCCTGGGCGTCGAGCACATAGCGGTCCATCGCCGCGAAGCCGGTGCCTTCGGGGGCGGTGATGTTGGCGCTGAGGATGCCGACATCCTCGCTCGGCACGAGCTCGGACTGGAGCGTGGTGAACAGGAACCCGGCCGCCGCCAGGAACAGGCCGACGAAGACGAGCGGGATCGCAGGCTTGCGCAGCACGCGGTCGAGGAAGCGACCATAGCCCCGCTCGAGCCGGTGGAGACGGGTTTCGATCCATTGCGCGAAGCGCCCCCTCTCCTCGTGGCGCAGCATCTTGGAGCACAGCATCGGCGCCAGGCTGAGCGCCAGGAAGCCCGAGAAGGCCACGGCGCCGATCATCGCCACCGCGAGCTCGCGGAACAGCAGGCCGGTGGTGCCGGTGATGAACATGATCGGCACGAACACCGCGCAGACCACCAGGGTGGTCGAAATGATCGCGAAGCCGACCTGGCGCGTGCCTTCATAAGCGGCCTTCAGCGGCGGCTCGCCGGCCTCGATGCGGTGATAGACGTTTTCGAGCACGACGATGGCGTCGTCGACGACGATGCCGATCGACAGCACCATGGCGAGCAGAGTCAGCAGGTTGATCGAGTAGCCCGCCAGCCACAGCACCGCGAAGCTGCCGAGCAGGCAGAGCGGCACCGTCACGGCCGGGATCAGGGTCGCGCGCCAGCTGCCGAGGAACAGGAAGATGACGAGCACGACGAGGATCGCGGCCTCGGCCAGCGTCTGCCAGACCTTGTCGATCGCGCGGCTGATGAAGAGGGACTCGTCGGACCCGATTGTGACGGTCATGCCCTCGGGCAGGGTCGGCCGGATCTGCTCGACCATGTCCTTGGCCGCCTGCGCGACCGCCAGCGTGTTGGCGCCCGACTGGCGGACGATGCCGAGGCCGACCGCGGAATCGCCGTTGGCGCGGAAGGCGGAATAGGGATTTTCGGGTCCCTGCTCGACCCGCGCGACGTCGCCGAGGCGGACCAGATAGCCGTCGGTGCCGCGGCCGACGACGAGTTGGGCGAATTGCTGCGGCGTCGAGAACGGGCGCTCGACGCGCAAGGTCACGTTCTGGTCGGCCGATTCGAGCCGACCGGCGGGAAGCTCGACATTCTGGCTGCGCAGCGCGCTCTCGACATCGGCCGGCGTCAGCTGGAAGGCCGCCAGCCGCTCGGGCTGCATCCACACCCGCATCGCCGGCCGCGCCTCGCCGCCGACGAACACCCGCGCGACGCCGTCGATCGACGAGAAGCGGTCGAGCACGTTGCGGTCGACATAGTCGCTGAGTTCGAGCCGGCTCCAGCCCGCCTTCGAAAAGACCAGGAACATGATCGGCGAGGCGTCGGCATCGACCTTGCGCACCTGCGAAGCGAGCGCTTCCTCCGGCAAATCCTGGGCAGCGGCGCCGACGCGGTCGCGCACGTCGTTGGCGGCGGAATCGATGTCGCGGCCGGGCGCGAACTCGATCGAGATGTCCGAGCGCCCGTCCTGTGAGCGCGAGGTGATCGTCTGCAGGCCCTCGATGCCCGACAGCCTCTCCTCGAGCACCTGGGTGATGCGGCTTTCGACGACGCTCGCGGCTGCGCCGATATATTGGGTTTCCACCGACACGACCGGCGGATCGACATCGGGATATTCGCGGACGGAGAGGCTAAGGAAACCGACGACGCCGATCACCGCCAGCAGGATGGCGAGAACTGCCGCAAAGACCGGGCGCTTGACCGAGATGTCGGAGAGTCTCATCGCCCCGACCTAGTCGCCCTTGGCTTCGCGCGCCGCCGGCGGACGCTCGGCATTGGCCGCGCCTGCGAGCCGAACCTTCATCCCGTCGGACAGTTTCACGACGCCTTCGGAGACGACCTTCTGGCCGGGGCGCAGGCCCTCGACGATCTCGATCCGGCCGTCGGAACGGACGCCGGTGCGGACCGGGATGCGCTTGGCCTCGCCGCCTTCGGCGATCGTATAGACGAAGCGCCGATCGCCCTCGCCCACCACGGACAGTTCGGGCACCGACAGCGACATGCGCGGCGCGGTCTCGATGCCGACGGTCAGCAGCATGCCGGGCTTCAGCTTGCGATCGGTGTTGGGAAGGCGGGCGCGCACGGTGACCGAGCGGGTATTGGGATCGATCACCGGATCGATCGTCGCAATCTGGCCGCGGAATGGCTGATCGGGATAGGCGGCCGAGCGCGCGTCGATCGTCTGCCCCGGCTTGATCGCGGCGAGCATCGTCTCCGGAACCGTGAAGTCGAGCTTGATCGAGGAAAGGTCGCTGATCGTTGCGATCTCGGTGCCGGCGCTCACGATTGCGCCCGGCGAGATGTTGCGCAGCGACACCCAACCCGAGAAAGGCGCGGTGACGACGCGGTCGCCAATCTGAGCGCGCGCACCGGCGGCCTGGGCGCGCGCCTGGGCGGCGAGCGCCTGCTGCGTGTCGAGGCTGGAGTTGGTCGCGAACCCGCGTTCCTTCAGCTCCTGCACGCGCTGCAATTGCTGTCCCGCCTCGCGCGCCCGGGCCTGGGCCTCGGACAATTGGGCGGTCTCCTGGCCCTGTGCGAGAACGGCCACGACCTGGCCGCGATTGACGTAGCCGCCATCGTCGAAATTGAGGCGCACGATCCGTTCGGTCACCGGCGCGGCGAGCGTCACCTGCTCGTTCGCGCGCGCAGTCCCGACGGCGTCAATCCGCTCGATGAAGCGCATCGTGGTCGCCGGCTCGACCCTGACGACGGGCGGCGGACGGTCGCGCCCCTTGGTTTCCGCGCCGCTGCAGGCAGCGAGCAGGCCAAGAATCGCGAGCGAGAGAGATAAACGAAAGTTGCGCACGGCGGCGGGGCTAGCCTGTGGCCGAAACGGGATCAAGCGCGCTGTGCGGCCAGTAGGAACTCTTTATTCCCTTCGGGTCCCGTGATCGGACTTTCGACCACGCCTGCAACGCCCCACCCGCGCGATTCTATCCAAGCCGCTGCGGCTGCGCAAACCCGTTTGTGCACAATGGGATCGCGGACAACGCCGCCCTTGCCGATCTCGCTCCGCTCCGCCTCGAACTGCGGCTTGATCAGCGCGACCAGCCGCCCGCCGGGCTTCACGAAGTCGATCGCGGTGTCGAGCACCTTGGCGAGGCCGATGAAGCTCGCGTCGCAGACGACAAGGTCAACCGGCTCCGTGATGATAGCGTCGGTGAGATAGCGGGCGTTGGTCTTCTCGTGGACTATTACGCGCGGGTCCTGGCGGAGCTTCCAGGCGAGCTGGTTGGTGCCGGAATCGACCGCGAACACCCTGGCCGCCCCCCTCTGCAGCAGGACGTCGGTGAAGCCGCCGGTCGACGAGCCGACGTCGATCGCGACCGCGCCGGTCACGTCCCAGCCGAAATGCTCGAGCGCGCGGGCGAGCTTGAGGCCGCCACGCGACACCCAGGGATGGTCCTTGCCGCGGACCTCGAGGGGCACATCCTCGGGCAGCGCCTGCCCCGCCTTGTCGATCTTGCGCTCCCCCGCGAAGACCAAGCCGGCAAGGATCAAAGCCTGCGCCCGCGCCCGGCTCTCCGCCAGCCCGCGATCGACGAGCATCTGGTCGACGCGCAGCTTGTTCACTTGCCTAACTCGCCTGCTTGGTCGGGGGTCGATTGGTCACGCGAAGGCGCGAAGGCGCGGAGGGGTGGTGGTTGTACACGACGCGCTTCAATCCTTCGCGAATTGTCTCACCGCCAAAGTTGAGTCCCTGACGCCGGAGGCTGGCAGCCAAGACTGTTTCATAGACGGACTCGAACAGGCCGGGCCCGAGATCCTTGTGGATTCTGATCCCGCAATCGATGGCGATGCTCGCGAGATCCTCGACGTCCCGCACCTGCCCCCCTTCGCGCCTCCGCGCCTTAGAGTGAAACCCCTCCCTAGGCCCGCGCGCCCTCGATCACGCCGCTGCTATTGTGGCGCAGCGCTTTCAGCACGGTGTCGACGATCGCGTCGGCGTCGAGGCCGGCGTCGGCATATTGCTTTTCGGGCTTGTCCTGGTCCTGGAAATGGTCGGGCAGGCGCATCGTGCGGATCTTCAGGCCGCAGTCGATCAGCCCCTTGTCGCTCGCCATGGTAAGGACGTGGGCGCCGAGGCCGCCGATCGCGGCTTCCTCGACCGTGACTGCCACTTCGTGGGTGGTGAGCAGTTTGCGGATCAGCTCCTCGTCGAGCGGCTTGGCGAAGCGCAGGTCGGCGACCGTCGTCGACAGCCCCTTCCCTTCCAGCACCTCGGCAGCCTTCAGCGCTTCCTCGAGGCGGGTGCCGAGCGAAAGGATCGCGACCTTCTTGCCTTCGCGGACGATCCGGCCCTTGCCGATTTCGAGCTTCTGCGGGACCGCGGGCGCGCCGATGCCGGTGCCGTTGCCGCGCGGATAGCGCACGGCGATCGGGCCGCTGTCGTGCAGCGCCATCGTGTGCACCATGTGGGTGAGTTCGGCTTCGTCGGCCGCGGCCATCACCACGAAATTGGGCAGGGTGCAGAGATAGGCGAGGTCGAAGCTGCCGGCATGGGTCGAGCCGTCGGCGCCGACCAGTCCGGCGCGATCCATCGCGAAGCGCACCGGCAAATTCTGGATGGCGACGTCATGCACCACCTGGTCGTAAGCGCGCTGCAGGAAGGTCGAGTAGATCGCCACGAACGGCCGATAGCCCTGCGCGGCGAGGCCGGCGGCGAAGGTCACGGCATGCTGCTCGGCGATGCCGACGTCGAACGTGCGGTCGGGGAAACGCGCCTCGAACTTGTCGAGGCCGGTGCCCGAGGGCATCGCAGCCGTGATCGCGACCACCTTGTCGTCGCGCGCCGCCTCGCCGATCAGCGCCTGGGCGAAGACGCCGGTATAGCTGGGCGGACCCGCCGGCGCCTTCGCCTGCTCGCCCGAGACGACGTCGAACTTCTGGACGCCGTGATATTTGTCGGCCGCGGCTTCGGCGGGGCCGTAGCCCTTGCCCTTCTTGGTCACCACATGGACCAGCATCGGCCCGAGATCGGCGTCGCGCACATTCTCGAGGATCGGGATCAGCCGGTCGATGTCGTGGCCGTCGACCGGTCCGACATAATAGAAACCGAGTTCCTCGAAGAGCGTGCCGCCGGTCGCCATGCCGCGGGCGAATTCCTCGGCCTTGCGCGCGGCATTGTGGAGCGGCGTCGGCAGCTTGCGCGCGAAGCGCTGGGCGAGGTGGCGGACCGAGAGATAGCTGTCGGAGCTGACCAGCCGGGCCAGATAGGCCGAGAGCCCGCCCACCGGCGGCGCGATCGACATGTCGTTGTCGTTGAGGATCACGACCAGCCGGTTTCCGGCTTCGCGCGCATTGTTCATCGCCTCATAGGCCATGCCGGCGCTCATCGCGCCATCGCCGATCACCGCGATCGCCTTGCCGGGCGTTCCGGCGAGCTTGTTCGCCACCGCGAAGCCCAAGGCGGCCGAGATAGAGGTCGAGCTGTGGGCGGCGCCGAACGGGTCGTACTCGCTCTCGCTGCGCTTGGTGAAGCCGCTGAGGCCTCCGCCCATGCGCAAGGTGCGGATGCGGTCGCGCCGGCCGGTGATGATCTTGTGCGGATAGCATTGGTGGCCGACGTCCCAGATCAGCCGGTCGTCGGGCGTGTTGAACACGTAATGGAGCGCGACGGTGAGCTCGACCACGCCGAGACCGGCGCCGAGATGGCCGCCGGTGACCGAGACGGCGGAAATCGTCTCTGCGCGCAACTCGTCGGCGAACTGGCGGAGCTGCTCGGGCCGCAGGCGGCGGAGCTGCTCGGGCGTGTCGACCGTGTCGAGAAGGGGCGTGAGCGGGCGATCGGTCATCGGGGGTCCTTTACCGCGCCGCTCTTAGCGCTGCGGATTGTGCCTGTCGAATGGTGAAACGATGCAGGAACGGCGTAAGTGCCGCTCAGCGACCTTCGCAATCGCTGCAGCGGCCGCGCACTTCGATCACTGGCCGATCGGGCGAGAATCCCGCCTTCACCGCCGCGGCGCGCACGCCGCTCGACAGGCTGTCGTCGTCGATATGGGTGGTTTGTCCGCAATGGTCGCAGATCAGGAAGATGCAGTCGTGCAGGCAGTCCGGATGATCGTTCGCGACATAGGCGTTCGCGCTCTCGACGCGGCGCGCAAGGTTCGAGCCGACGAACAAGTCGAGGATGCGATAGACGCTGTTTGCGGCGACCCGACGCCCCTGGTCCTTGGAGACCTTGTCCGCGATGTCATAGGCCGAGGCCGGCTTGTCGAAGCTGGCCAGCGCATCGAAGATGGCGGCGCGCATCGCCGTCCATTGTTCGCCCGACCGCTCCATCGTCGCCTTGGCGGCAGCGGCCAGCGAAGCGCCGGCATGCGAATGATGCACATGAGCCATAACGGCCAGATAGGGCCTGGACGGCCCCGGAACAAGCGTCAGATCGTGGCGCGTCGGTTGAGGTCGTGGCCGAGCGCGAGGATGGCGACGCCGACGATCGTGTAGACAACTTCCATGCCGCTGTGCGGGAGGGTCAATGCGCCGGCCATCACGCCGAGGCCGAGGCCGCCGACCGCGGCCGGCATCATGAAGCCGTGCTGGACGATGCCGCGGCCGAGCGCGACGATGCCGAGCAGGATCGCCAAGACCAGGCCCACTTCGTGGATCACCGGGCTGAGCAGCAGGCCGCCAGCCGAGGCAAGCACGGCCAGAAACACCGCGCTGGCGAGGCAATGGACGAGGCAAAGGCCCGACAGGCCGATAGCCGCCCGGTCGATCGCTCCACTACTCGTCGAATTCGCAAACATCGTCGGTCCCTCTGCTCGGCCTTGTATAAGGGCGTAAGCGAGAAGTTACAACATCACATGAACGTAAAAGTTGCGCCGGGAACGGACCCTGCCTGCGGCCACCGCTTATCGACAAAGAGGCCGACTCGCTCCATAGCGCGAGGCATGGCTACCCAGGTTCAAGCGTCTGTCCGCGCGGCGCGTGTCCGCCCTCGCGCCCTCTCCCGCTGGCTGCTGGTCGTGGCGGCCCTGGTCTTCCTGATGATCGTGGTCGGCGGCATCACGCGGCTCACCGAATCCGGCCTCTCGATCACGCGCTGGGAGCCCGTTTCGGGCACGCTGCCGCCGCTCAACGCCGAGCAGTGGCAGGAGGAGTTCGACGCCTATAAGGCGAGCCCGCAATATCAGAAGATCAACCGCGGCATGACGCTCGCCGAGTTCAAGGACATCTTCTTCTGGGAATATGTCCACCGACTGCTCGGCCGCGTCATCGGCCTTGCCTTCGCGATCCCCTTCGTCTGGTTCGCGTGGAAGAAGGCGATCCCGCGCGGCTATGGCTGGCGGCTCGGCGCGCTGTTCGCCCTGGGCGGGCTGCAGGGCTTCATCGGCTGGTGGATGGTCGCGTCCGGGCTGATCGACCGGCCCGACGTCAGCCACCTCCGCCTGGCCATCCATTTGCTCACCGCCTTCCTGATCCTAGCGGGACTGGTCTGGACTGCGCTCGACCTGCGCCTGCTCGACCGCGACCCGGCGGCGAAGCCGGTGCGGATGCCGACGGTCGGCATCTGGGCGCTGTCGATCCTCGGCGTGCAGATGCTGTTCGGCGCCTATGTCGCCGGGCTCGACGCCGGCTATGCCTTCAACACCTGGCCGATGATGGGCAGCGAGTGGTTCCCGGCCGACACGCCGATGCTGGAGCCGTTCCTGCGCAATTATGTCGACAATCCGATCGTGGTGCAGTTCATCCACCGCTGGGTCGCCTTCGCGGTGGCGGTGATGGTCCTGCTGCTCGCTTTCGAGGCGTGGAGCCGCGGCCTGCGTTCCGAGGCGATCGTCGCCGTCGCCGCAGTGTTCGTCCAGATCCTGATCGGAATCATGACCCTGCTGACCGGAGTCGACCTGTGGATCGCCGTCGCCCACCAGGGCATGGCTGCGATCCTGCTCGGCGCGATCGTCCTCGCGGCGCACCGCATCGGCGCCCGGCCGACATGAGCGAGGCGGGCATCGTCACGGTCTACGCGGTGTTCGCGGATGCCGACGAAGCCCGCCGCATCGCCCGCATCCTCGTCGAGGAACGGCTCGCCGCCTGCGCCAATTTGCTTGGCCCCTGCCGCTCGATCTACTGCTGGCAGGGAGCGATCGAGGAAGCCGAGGAGGTGCCCGCCCTATTCAAGACCGGCGCGCACCGCGCCGATGAACTGATCGCGCGCATCGCTGAACTCCACAGCTACGACGTGCCCGCCGCCGTCGCGTGGCCGATCGCCGCTGCGCACGCGCCCTATGGCGAATGGGTCAAGGCCGAGACCGGCGACTGAGCCTCAGGCGTCCGGCGGCCGCGTCGCGCCGGGCCCCAGCGCCTTCTGCATATAGACATTGTCGAGCCAGCGGCCCTTCTTCCAGCCCACCGCCTCGATCCGTCCGGTCTCGCGAAATCCGCAGGCCGCATGCAGCGCCACCGAAGCCGGCTCGGCGCCGCCGATCACCGCGACCATCTGCCGGAAGCCCGCTTTTTCGGAGCGAACCAACAAGGCTTCGAGCAGGCGCCGGCCGATGCCGCGGCCGCCATCGCCTGCGCGCACATAGATGCTGTTCTCGCACGTAAAGGCATAAGCCGGCCGGTCGCGGAACTGCGTGGCATAAGCGTAGCCGGCCACCTCACCGTCCGCCTCCGCGACGAGAAACGGCCAGCCCCGCGCCAGCACGTGAGCGATCTTGTCGCGCATGTCCGCCGGGCTCGGGGCTTCGGTGTCGTAGGAGGCGGTGCCGTGCAGCACATGGTGCGCATAGATCGCCGCCACCGCCGCCCCGTCGCCGGGCGCCGCGTCGCGCAAGGTCAGCTCGCCGCTCATTCCGTCTGGAATGTCAGCCTCCGCGGCCGCTGTCGATCCCGTAGCCCATGCCGTGGGCCACCGAGCTTGATCGCCGCGCGCGTTCAAGGGCACAAGGGCGCTCCGCGTGCAGTTCCCGGAAAGGCCCATCATGTCCCTGAAGCGTATCGTCGTCATTGCCACGGTCGACGTCCCCGCCGACTATCCGCTGGCAGGACTCGAGCGCCATTGCATGACCGAGATCGGCAACCAGTGCCGTGCGGCGACCGGCATCGCCCCGGGCCTCGACAGCGCCACCGACATGGGCGGCTTCAAAATCGTGCAGGGCCGGCGCCTCAACTGCCGGCGGATCGGCGTGGCGGGAACGATCCGCGTGCCGGAAGACAGCAACCTGCGCATCGAAAGCCTGCGCCTCAAATGCCAGGATGGCGTCGAGAACGTGCTCAAGACGATGGTGCCGGTGGTCGAGATGAAGAGCTATATCGCCGCCGCCGACAACGGCATGGAGCCGCTCGCTGCAATGCGTCGTCAGGCGGCCTGATTGCTGCCGTCAGGGAGCGGTCAGGAAAGCGTAGAAGGTCGTGAAGGCGAATAGGATCGTGCCGAAGGCCATGATCATGATGCCGAAGATGATCAGCGCATAATGGACCGGGTCCTCGCCGTCCGGCCGGGCAGGTGCCGCGGCATCGGCAGGCGCGCCCGTCAGGCTCCCCCAGAGGCGCCGGACCAGGCGCTGGCGGAACGCCATGTGGAACCCCAGCGTCGCCAGAAAAAGTGCGACGAGATCGATCAAGATGACGTGGGCGGGCATGGTTTCCTGTCTTCCGGGGGATGCGCGCCTGATCGGGCGCGGCCACTCAATCTGTAACGGCCGAGCCCGTCAATCCGCTGCCATCGACCCCGTCGCGCGCACGATCCGTCCCACGGCACGGAAATGGCGATGCGGCAACCCGTTTAGAGGCAGTCCCCCGCGGCAGGCTCGCACGGCCCCTGGCCGACGCCGTTGCCGCGGACCTCAACCGGAAGGAACATCTGATGAGAACAGCAGCTTTTGCGATCGCTCTCCTGATGAGCAGCGCGGCCGTCGCGCAGACGACCACCGAGGCCGAAACCAATATGGACGTCAACGCCCAGGTCCAGACCGATACCGGTGCCGCCGCCGACGTCGATACGGACGTCCACGCCACCACCAGCGCCCACACGACCGCCGCGAACATGCCGATGGCCAGCGGCCCCGTGGTGCAGGCCGACAACAGCAATCCTGAGCGCGACGCCCGCGGCATTGCCGTGCTTTCGGCCGCTGCGGTCGTTCCCGCCGGCTGGAACGGCGTGGCCGGCACCGCGATGGGCGGTCCGCTCGTCGACCCCGCCACCGGCGCGACGATCGACGACACCAACGAATCCTACCCGGCTTGCTCGGCCAGCGTGACCGACAATTGCCTCCAGACCTACGAACGCGGCCGCCGCTCCTGAACCGCTGCAGAAACGCCCCTCCCCTGTAGCGTCAGGGAGGGGCGTCCCTGCCCCTAGACCGCGACACGGCTGACACGCCCCCTCATTTGTCGGTGCCGCCCTGTCCATGGCGCGATCCGCGCCGAGCCACCTTTTCGAACAGCACCGCACTGCCGTCCGACGCGAGCGGGCGCAGCCCCAGCAAGCCCATGACCAGCGGATAGACGTCGACATTGTCGAATGCCGGCAGCGTCGATCCCGGCTTGAACGCGGGCCCCTCCGCGAGGAAGATTGCACGCATTTCGGCTGAATCCGTATCGTAGCCGTGCGCGCCGCCGGGGCGATAGTCCCTGCCCTCGCCGCTCGCGATCAGCCAGCCGTCATCGGCAAGGCAGAGAAAGGCGGGCACGCGCTGGTTGCGGCCGTAATGGAAGCGGGCGGGAATGTCCTGCTTGCGCCAGCACTCCATGCGCGTGTGCGGCTGGAGCAGCGCGCGGGCAAGCGCCGTCTCCTGCCCCGGCTGCGGCTCGATCGCCGCGAACGGGCCGACCGCGACAGTCCGGTACGAGGATTGCGGCGCGATCCGGTCCAGCCTTATGACGCGGTCGGCGCTGGTCGCGGCCATGCCGTGATCCGAAACGACGATGACGTTGGCTTCGATGCTACGTGCCTCGAGACCGGCAAGGAGCCGACCGACGGCAGCATCCACTCGCGCGACGGCACGGGCGGTTTCAGGCGCATAAGGCCCGCTTTCGTGACCGGCATGGTCGACGTCGTCGAAATAGAGGGTCATGAAGGCCGGCCGCTCGGCGGCATCCGCATCCAGCCAGCCGAGCAAGGTGTCGACCCGCGCCTCCGCCGGCATCTTGCCGTCGAACGGCAGCCAGCGGGTCGGCCGGACGCCGCCGATTGCCGCTTCCGAACCGGGCCAGAACATGGTCGCGGTGCGAAGGCCCCGCTTCTCCGCGGTCACCCAAATCGGTTCCGCGCCGTCCCACCAGCGCCGGTCGCCGACCGCATTCCGATCGCCCAGCGTGAACGGGGCCGACGAAATTGCGGGATCCTCCATACGGTTGGCGACGATGCCGTGCCGGTCGGGCCGCAGCCCGGTCACCAGCGTATAGTGATTGGGAAAGGTGACCGAGGGGAAGGACGGGCGCATGCCTTCGCTCTTCACGCCGCGGTCGGCCAGCCCGCTGAGATTGGGGGTGAGCCCTCGCTCCAGATAGGACGGCGCAAAGCCGTCGATCGATACGAGGATGACCGGCGCGGCCGGCGCAGAAACCGGCGCCTGCGCGACCTCGGCGCCAGACCGCGGAGGAATGGTCGCGCAACCGGTTGCGAACGCGCAGAGCGCGAGCATCAGCCCGCGCAGCGGAAATAGGGGGGAACGGACCATGGCGCTTCCAATCATCGTGGGCGGGGAAAAAAGAGCTCGCCGTACGGCGGGCATCGGATCGGAAAGAAAAGGCGCCGGCAGCAATGCGCTGCCGGCGCAGTTTCCCGTCACCTGCGGTCAGAAACCGACGCGCAGGGTGCCGAGCACGGTACGGGGGGCACCGACCGAGAAGTTAGGGTTGTTGGACGCCTGCGACTGGGTGCTGATGTTGCCGAAGTAGAAGGTGCCGAACAAGTTCTGGACGTTGAGCTGGAACCAGGTCTGCGCCAGCCCGAACCGGGCCAGGCTCAGCCGCGCATCAAGATCGACGAGCGTGTAGCCCTTGGTCTTCACGTCGTTCATCTCGGTCGCGAAGCGGTCGCCGACATATTTCACCTGGGCGCCGACCTCGACCGGGCCGAGATTGACCTGGGCGCGACCGCCGAACTGCCACTTCGGAGTCTCGGGCATGAACTTGCCCGCCGTGTTCAGCACCGTCGTGGCGCTGATCACCAGATCCTCCTTGATCTCGGTGTCGATATAGGAACCGAAAGCGTAGAGGGTGAACGCGTCGACCGGCTTGACCGCGATGCTGGCATCGACGCCGTAGCTGTCGACCGCGCCGATATTGCGGTCGAGCGAGATGCCGAGATCCGGATTGAACGAGGAGACGATCCGGTTCTGGAAGGCGATGTGCCAGGCGGTCGCCTGCGCCTGGATGCGGCCCGACGTGTAGCGCAGGCCGAGATCGAACGAGTCGGTCGATTCCGGCTCGGTGTCCATCTGTGGCGTGCGGTAGAGATTGTCGGTGCGCGGCGCCGAGAAGCCCTTGGCATAGCTCGCGAAGACGCTGACGGCGTCGGTCAGGCGATAGGTCGCACCGACATTCGGCAGCAGTTCGTCGAACTTGTAGGTCGCATCGAACGGGGCGAAGAAGGAATTGGCAGGGAACGGCCCTTGCGCGTCGGGCGCGACGATCACGCCCGGACCGCCGGGCTGGCCGGAGCAGGTCGCAAAGCCGCTGCCGCCGGTCTGCGTGTAGCAATATTGGGCGAGCTCGCGCTTGAAGAAGGGCGCGCGAAGGCCGAGCTCGACGCGCAGCGCGCCGTCCAAGAAGCGGCCGACATATTGGCCGGCGACCTGGTGAAGCAGGGCGATCGAGAGGCGGTCGCGCTGCTGGAGCGGATTGCCGTCGCCGTCCAGCACCGGGGTGCCGTTGCGGCCGCTGAACACATTCTCGGGACGCCCGTTCGGATCGAGGAAGCCATATTCGCCGGTCTGGCGATGGCGGCCGCGGTCGAACGTGTAGGCGAGGCGGACGCGGTGCTGCTCGGTGATGTCCCAGATCAACGACGCCGTCACGCCCAGCCGCTTCGTGTTGGTGGTGTTGGGCGTGTAGAGCCGGACCTGGTCGAGCACGTCGCCGTCGCCGTTGAGATCGACCCCGGCCAGCGCGGCGTTCGAGCCGCGCACCATCGCCGAATTCTCGGCCACGACCGTCGTGCCGCCGCCATTGGCGAGTGTGTACTGATAGCTCGGATCGACCGTCAGCAGCACGCCGTCGGCCAGCGTGAAGCGGGACTGGCCGCGGATGTTGCCGGTGTTCGACGGATTGATGCGCAGCCCGTGATAATTGGTGCAGCCGGCGGGGTCGGCGGGATTGGCGCTGGAACCGCGACCGTCATTGTCGGCGACGCCGGCGGTCGGCGCGTCGAGCACGCAGAAAGCGTTGTTCTCGAAGCCGAAGATTGCCTCTTCCTGGGCTCCGGTGAAGTCTCCGACGGTGATCGGGTTTTCCGGGCTGGCGTTGGCGGCGAGCGGGACCGTCGTCGCGCCGAACAGGGTACGCAGGTCGTTCACCGACGGGTTGCGGTAGAAATTGTTGCGGTTGACATTGTAGTGCGCGCCGATCGCCAGGAAATCGCCATCGTCGCCGAGCGGCTGATAAATCCGCGCGTTATACTGCTGCTTGTCGATCTTGCCCGGACCCTTGAACTTGTCGTTGCGGGCGAAGCTCGCCGCCACCATCGCCTTGGTGCCGAAGCTGGTCAGCGTGCCGGTGTCGATCATGCCGAACAGGCGATGATAATCGCTGTCGCCATAGGACGCAGCGACGACCGCCCCGAACGAATCGCCGGGCATGCGGGTGCGGTAGTTGACGGTGCCGCCGGCGGCCGACGCGGTCGGGCTGTCGACCTCGGTCGCGCCGAGATTGACGTTGACCTGGTCGATGATCTCCGGATCGAGCTGCTGGTTGGAATAGATGGCGTAATTGCCGGTGTCGTTGAGCGGCAGGCCGTCCCAGGTCAGCGAGATGCGAGCGCCGTCGAAGCCGCGGACGCGGATGTTGCCGCCCGACGAGCCGTAGGCGTCCGAATTGGTGAAGTTGACGCCCGGGATGAGGTTGATCGTGTTGAGGATCGACTGGCCCGGCGTCTGGCGGGCGATGATCTCCTGGCTGAGCACGGCGCGGGCCTTGGTCGAATCGGGCACGAGGATGCCGTCCACGCCGTTGCTAGTGCGGGCGCCGGTGACCACAATCTCCTCCTCGACCGCGACCGAACCGGTCGACTGCGCCAGAGCGGCGTTCGGCAAAAGGGCAGCGGCGGCGGCGCTGCCCAGCAGAATGAAGTTGCGCATGAAATCTTGTCCCCTTCCGGGCGGAAGCGCCCGACGGGACCGGCTTTGGCGGAGCTTTGTTGCGGTGCAGCGAAGCTTCTGTGCCTGTTTGGATACGGCAAGGTTGCGGTTCTGCGACAGAAGCGGCGGGCGCGCTCAGCGAGGCGGGCTTGATCAGTCGCTCCGACGAGAGCCATCAAACAAAAAGGGCCGCCCCGGCGGGACGGCCCTTCCTGTCCTGTGATCCTCTCGAAGCGCCGCTTCGAGAGAAGAGGATCAGCCCATCAGTTCCTGCTCGAGCTTCTTGGCCATTTCCTCGATATTCTCGGGCGGCCAGCCCGGGATGTCCATGCCGAGGCGCAGGCCCATGGACGAGAGCACTTCCTTGATCTCGTTCAGCGACTTGCGGCCGAAGTTCGGCGTGCGGAGCATCTCGGCCTCGGTCTTCTGAACGAGGTCGCCGATGTAGATGATGTTGTCGTTCTTGAGGCAGTTGGCGCTGCGCACCGAAAGCTCCAGCTCGTCCACCTTCTTGAGGAGGTAGCGGTTGAGCTGGTTGGCGTCGGCCTCGGTCTCGGACGCGGACGGGGCAGCCATGCCGGTCGGCGCGGCGGCGTGGACGAGCGCGTCGTCGAAGTGGACGAACAGCTGCAGCTGGTCCTGGAGGATGCGGGCCGCATAAGCGATCGCATCGTCCGGGGTGATGGTGCCGTCGGTCTCGACCGTCAGCGTCAGCTTGTCATAGTCCAGCTCCTGGCCGACGCGGGTGTTCTCGACCTTGTAGCTGACCTGGCGCACCGGGCTGTACAAAGCGTCGACCGGCACGAGGCCGATCGGCGCGTCGACCGGACGGTTCGAGGCCGCCGGGACGTAGCCCTTACCGACTTCGGCGGTGAGCTCCATGTTGAGCGTCGCGCCTTCGTCGAGGTGGCAGATGACGAGGTCGGGGTTCATCACCTCGATGTCGCCGGTGGTGGCGATCTGGCCGGCGGTGACTTCGCCCGGTCCGGTCGCCGACAATTGCAGGCGCTTCGGCTGATCGCCCTCCATGCGGAGCGCAACCTGCTTGACGTTGAGCACGATGTCGGTGACGTCCTCGCGCACGCCGGCGAGGCTCGAGAATTCGTGCAGCACGCCCTCGATGCGCATCGAGGTCACGGCGGCGCCCTGGAGCGAGGAGAGGAGGACGCGGCGCAGCGAGTTGCCGAGCGTCAGGCCGAAGCCGCGCTCGAGCGGTTCGGCGACGAACGTGGCCTTGCGCCGGCTGTCGCCGCCCGCCTTCTTCTCGAGGGCGTTGGGCTTCTTCATTTCCTGCCAGTTCTTTGCGTTGACGGCCATGATCTTCCCTTGGATCCTTCGGAAGAACGGGGGGTCGCCCTTCCGGATTATGTAGAAACTCGAACCGGCGTACCGCCCGCCGCAGGTGCGGACGGGCGGTACGACGAGATCAGACGCGGCGACGCTTCGACGGGCGGACGCCGTTGTGCGGGATCGGCGTCACGTCGCGGATCGAGGTGATCTGGAAGCCGACCGCCTGCAGCGCGCGAAGCGCCGATTCGCGGCCCGAACCGGGGCCCTTGACCTCGACTTCGAGGGTGCGGACGCCATGTTCGGCGGCCTTCTTGCCGGCGTCTTCCGCGGCCACCTGAGCGGCGTACGGGGTCGACTTGCGGCTGCCCTTGAAGCCCATCATGCCGGCCGAGGACCATGCGATGGCATTGCCCTGGGCGTCGGTGATGGTGATCATCGTGTTGTTGAAGCTGGCGTTCACGTGTGCGACGCCGGCGGTGATGTTCTTGCGCTCGCGCCGACGAAGGCGCTGAGGTTCGCGTGCCATATCTTTTCTATCCTACCTTAGGAGATCACGAAGCCGCGAGGCTTACTTCTTC
This sequence comes from Sphingomonas sp. LY54, assembly GCF_035594035.1. Classification (NCBI taxonomy): domain Bacteria; kingdom Pseudomonadati; phylum Pseudomonadota; class Alphaproteobacteria; order Sphingomonadales; family Sphingomonadaceae; genus Sphingomonas; species Sphingosinicella wutangchuni. Next base: position 2,755,712 of record NZ_CP141588.1, on the reverse strand, counting down.
TTGCCGGCGATCGGCTTGGCCTTGCCCTTGCGGGTGCGCGCATTGGTGTGCGTGCGCTGGCCGCGAACCGGGAGGCCCTTGCGATGACGCAGGCCGCGGTAGCAAGCGAGGTCCATCAGGCGCTTGATGTTCATCGCCACCTGGCGGCGAAGGTCGCCCTCGACGGTGTGACCGGCGTCGATCGCCTCGCGGATCTGGAGCACTTCCTGATCGGTGAGGTCCTGAACGCGACGCTCGGGCGTGATGCCGAGCTTGGCGGTGATCTGCTTGGCCTTGGTGTTACCAATGCCGTGGATGTAGGTGAGCGCGATCTCCACGCGCTTGTTGGTCGGGATATTCACACCCGCAATACGTGCCATATTTACTTTCTCCTGCTCCACAGGACGGCGGGCAAGGCCGTCCCATCTCAGCGCTTTGACACCCGCCAAACGGCCAAAGCCGACGCGCGCACGGGATGCGCCGCCGGGCCGCCGGTCGATCGGGATGGAGCGCAGATAGGGGGACGCCCGGTCGATGTCAACCGCGACACCGCACCCCTGCGTACCAAAAACGACGCGGTTCCGTGCGTTCCGGCCATCCGTGCTAGCGCGCCCCAGCAAGGCGGCTGCGGTACCGCTCCAGCTGCTCGGCCATCACCTTGTCGACGAGCGGCGCCAGCGCTTCCGCCCCGCCCCTCACATAGCCGCCCACGACATAAGACTGGACGATCTCGGTGCCGCCCGCGACGGGCTTCAGGGCCAAGGTCAGGGCGCCGGCCACCCCTTCGGCCTGGAGCGGCCCGAGACCGCCCTGGAGGCGCAGCACGGCGCCGGGCTGGGCATAGATCACGCGCAGATGCTCGATGGCGCCGCCGCCGTCGGTCGTCTCGCAGAAGCAGCCGCCAACCTTGAGATCGAGACGGAGATTGGCCGCCTTGCCCGAATAAGTGTGCGCCGGATTCCACCATTCGCCGATGCGCCCGAGCGCGGCATAGGCCTCGGCAGGCGGCACCGGGACGGTCGCCCGGCTTTCCACCTCGAAGCCGGCGGGCGTCGCGGATTTCACCTCCGCCGCTGCCGGCGAGGCGACCAGCGCGCCAGCGAACAGGACCAGCTTCTTCATGCGCGCGCTCCCCACTGCGTGAGCGGCCAGAGTAACGCGATCAGCGGTCGTCGAGAATAGCCTCGATCGCGCTTTCCACTTCGGTGATCGGCGCCATGCCGTCGACGCGACGCACCAGCCCCTTGGCCTCGTAGAAAGGCAGGATCGGCGCCGTCTTCGCCCGATATTCGACGAGGCGGTTGCGCACCGTCTCCTCATTGTCGTCCGGACGGCGCTTGAACTGATGGCTGCCGCAGACGTCGCAGGTCTCGGGCACCTTCGGCGCCTTGTAGCGATCGTGATAGCCCTCGCCGCAGCTTGCGCAGGTGAAGCGGCCGGTGATGCGGTCGACGAGGGCATCCTCGTCGACGACAAGCTCGATCACCTGGTCGAGTTGCATGCCCTTCTCGGCAAGAAGCGTCTCGAGCGACCCGGCCTGCGCCTCGGTGCGCGGATAGCCGTCGAGAATGAACCCCTTGCGGACATCCTCCTGATCGAGCCGTTCGGACAGGATGCCCGTGACGATCGTGTCGGAGACAAGTCCGCCGGCATCCATCACCGCCTTGGCCTGCAGCCCGACGGGCGTCTTGGCGGCGACCGCCGCGCGCAGCATGTCGCCGGTTGAAAGCTGGATCATGCCCCGGTCAGCCTCGAGCCGACTGGCCTGCGTGCCCTTGCCCGCGCCCGGAGGGCCCAGAAGGATGATGTTCATCGAAACCTACTCCCCCTGGAACTCAGCCGCGCGTGCGGCCGCCCTTGAGCTTCGCCTTCTTGATGAGGTCGCCATATTGGTGGGCGATCAGGTGGCTCTGGATCTGGGTGACCGTGTCCATCGTCACGTTCACGACGATGAGCAGGCTCGTGCCGCCGAGATAGAAGGGAATGCCGGCACGCGCGATCAGGAATTCCGGCACCAGACAGATCAAAGTCAGGTAAGCCGCGCCGATCACGGTGATGCGGGTCAGTACATAATCGAGATATTCCTCGGTGCGCTTGCCGGGACGGATGCCGGGAATGAAGCCGCCATGGCGCTTCAGGTTATCGGCCGTCTCTTCCGGATTGAACACCACGGCGGTGTAGAAGAAGCAGAAGAAGATGATGCCGGCGGCGTAGAGCGCCATGTAGAGCGGCGCACCATGCTGGAGCGCGGTGGTGACCGTGATCAGGACGTCGCCCCAGGTGCTCTCGCCCTGCACGCGATTGCCCGCGAACTGCGCGATCGTCAGCGGCATCAGCAGCAGCGACGAGGCGAAGATCGGCGGAATCACGCCCGCTGTGTTGATCTTCAGCGGCAGGTGCGAGCGCTCCTGCTGCATGGCGCCGCGCGCGCTTTGGCGCTTGGGGTACTGGATCAGGACGCGGCGCTGGGCGCGCTCCATGAAGCAGATGCCGAGAATGAGGCCGAACGCCAGCACGAGGACGCCGATGATCAGGATCGGCGACAAAGTGCCGGTCCGGCCGCCCTCGAAGACCTGCGCGAGCGCAGTCGGCAGCTGGGCGACGATGCCGGCCATGATGATCAGGCTGACGCCGTTGCCGATGCCGCGGCTGGTGATCTGCTCACCGAGCCACATCAGGAACATCGTGCCGCCGACCAGGCTGATCACGGTGGTGACGCGGAACATCATGCCCGGATCGACGACGGCCGAGCCGCCCTGCCCCGAGCCCCAGCCCTCGAGGCCGACGGCGATGAAATAGCCTTGGATCGCAGCCAGGAAAACCGTGCCGTAGCGCGTGTACTGGTTGATCTTCTTGCGGCCGCTCTCGCCCTCTTTCTTGAGGGCGGCGAGCGTCGGCGACATCGAGCTGGCGAGCTGCACGACGATCGAGGCGGTGATGTAGGGCATGACGCCGAGCGCGATGAGGCTCATGCGCTCAAGGCTGCCGCCCGAGAAGGTGTTGAAGAAATCGAGGACCGTGCCGCGGGTCGTATCGAACAGGCTCGCCAGCGCGCGCGGATCGATGCCCGGCAGCGGGATGAAGCTCAGCAGACGGAAAACGATCAGGGCGCCGAGGGTGAACCAGAGACGCTTTTTGAGATCGGTGGCCTTGGCGAAGTTCGCCAGGCTGATATTCGCGGCCAGTTGTTCGGCTTGCGATGCCATAATGTATTCGACCCCGGAAAAAGATGCGGCGGCGGGAGAATGTTCGCCCCCCGCCGCCTCATATAGTGATCGGTTCCGGCTTGTCAGCCGCTAACCGTTCAGGCCTTCGCCTTGGCAGCCTTCTTGGCGGCGGCGCGGGTCGTGCCCTTCTTCGCCGCGGCCTTCTCGGCGGCCGGAATGACCTCGATCACATCGACCGAACCACCGGCAGCTTCGATCGCCTGGCGGGCGCTGGCCGAGAGGCCGGCGACGCGGAAGGCGAGCTTGGTGCTGAAAGTGCCCTTGGCGAGGATGCGGACGCCGTCCTTGCCGCCACGAGCAACGCCAGCGGCCTTGAGCGCGGCGTGATCGATCGTGCCCTTGGCGTCCAGCTTGCCGGCTTCGACCAGCTTCTGGATCTGGCCCAGGTTCACCTCGGCATAGTCCTTGCCGAACGGATTGTTGAAGCCGCGCTTCGGGATCCGCATGTGGAGCGGCATCTGACCGCCCTCGAAGCCCCAGATCGAGACGCCCGAGCGGCTCTTCTGGCCCTTCTGGCCGCGACCGCCGGTCTTGCCGACGCCCGAACCGATGCCGCGGCCGACGCGGACGCGGGACTTACGGGCACCTTTGTTGTCGCGGAGATCGTTGAGATTCATGATTTGCACTCGCTTTCGCTATGTTCGCGCTGGAATTTGAAACACGTTACCCCGGCACGAGGGCCGGGGCTCCGTTCTCATAGTGAGGCGGCTCGTTTTGGCAAGCCGCCCGGTCGAAGGCTTCAGCCTTCGACCTTCACCATGTGCTGCACCTTCTTGATCATGCCGCGCACCTCGGGGGTGTCGCCGAGCTCGACCGTGCGATGCATCTTGTTGAGGCCCAGGCCGATCAGCGTCTTGCGCTGATCGGGGGTGCGCCGGATCGGCGAACCGGTCTGGGTGATCTTGATCGTCGCCATGAGACGCTTACTCCGTCACGGCTTCGGCTTCCGCCGAAGCTTCCGCGCCCGACAGGCCGGCACGACGCGCCATCAGATCGGCAATCTTCTTGCCGCGACGCTGCGCCACCGCCTTGGGGCTGCTCTGATCCTTGAGCGCCTCGAAAGTCGCCCGGATCATGTTGTAGGGGTTCGAGGTGCCGACCGACTTGGTCACCACGTCGGCAACGCCGAGACTCTCGAACACCGCGCGCATCGGACCGCCGGCGATGATGCCGGTGCCCTGCGGCGCCGAGCGGACGTAGACGCGACCCGCACCGAAATGGCCCTTGCCATCATGGTGCAGCGTGCGGCCTTCGCGCAGCGGAACGCGGACCATCGCCTTCTTCGCGGCGGCAGTCGCCTTGGAGATGGCTTCCGGCACTTCGCGCGCCTTGCCATGGCCGAAGCCGGCCCGGCCCTTGCCGTCGCCAACGACGACGAGCGCGGCGAAACCGAAGCGCTTACCGCCCTTCACCGTCTTCGAGACGCGGTTGATGTGGACGAGCTTCTCGACGAGCTCCTCGCCCTCATCCTCGCGATTGCCACCGCGACGATCGTCGCGACGGCCACGGCCGCCACCGCGATTGTCACGGCCGCCGTCGCGACCACGGCCACCGCGGGCGCCGCGTTCGCGGCGGGCCTCGGTCGGCTGACCCTCGGCGGCAACTGCCTCCGGAGCCTGGCCCTCAGGGGCCTGATTGTTTTCGTCAGCCATCGATTAGAACTCCAATCCGCCTTCGCGCGCGGCATCGGCGAGAGCCTTCACGCGGCCGTGGAACAGAAAACCGCCACGATCAAAGATAACACGGGTCACGCCCGCAGCCTTGGCGCGCTCGGCGACACGACGCCCGACATCCTGGGCAGAGCTGGTGGTCGCACCGCCCTTGCCCTTGACGTCCTTGTCGATCGTCGAAGCCGAAGCGACCGTGCGGCCGGCGGCATCGTCGATGACCTGGGCGTAGATGTGCTTGCCCGAGCGATGGATCGACAGGCGCAGGCGATCACCAGCGCGCTTGCGAAGCGCGGTGCGGACGCGTTGACGGCGCCGATCGAAGAGAGACATTTTGGCCATGGCTTACTTCTTCTTGCCTTCTTTGCGGAAGATGAACTCGCCGCGATACTTGATGCCCTTGCCCTTATAGGGCTCCGGCTTGCGCCAACGGCGGATCTCGGCGGCCAGCTGGCCGACCTTCTGCCGATCGATGCCGCTGATCTCGACCGTGGTCTGATCCGGGGTCTTCACCTCGAGGCCTTCCGGCACCGCGATGTTGACGTCGTGGCTGTAGCCGAGCTGCAGGCGCAGGTTCTTGCCCTGGGCCGCGGCGCGGTAGCCGACGCCGGTGATCTCGAGGACCTTGCTGAAACCGTCGGTCACACCGGTGACCAGGTTCTGAACCAGCGTGCGGTGCATGCCCCAGAAGGAGCGTGCGCGCTTGGTCTCGTTGGCCGGCTTCACCACGATACGGCCTTCTTCGATGCCGTAGCTGATGTCGTCGAGCATCGGCATCGTGAGGGTGCCCTTGGGTCCCTTCACCGACAGGATCGAGCCTTCGATCGTGGCCGTGACGTTGCCGGGCAGCGTGACGGGAACTTTACCAATGCGGCTCATCAGAACACCTCCGCCAGCACTTCGCCGCCGACATTCTGGTCGCGCGCTTCCGCGTCGGACAGAACACCCTTCGGCGTCGAGACGATGGTGATGCCGAGGCCGTTGCGGACCCGGGGCAGCTCCTGGCTTCCCGAGTAGACGCGGCGGCCGGGCTTCGAAATGCGCGACACATGCTGGATCGCGGGCTGGCCTTCGAAATATTTCAGCTCGATGCGGAGGCCCTTGTGGGCGCCCAGCGCTTCTTCGCTGTAGCCACGAATGTAGCCTTCGCGCTGGAGCACTTCGAGAACGCGCACGCGGAGCTTGGACGCGGGGGAAACCACGCTGTCCTTGCGCGCCTGCTGGCCGTTACGGATGCGGGTGAGCATATCACCCAGAGGATCGGTCAATGGCATCTTATATACCTTACCAGCTGGACTTCGTCAGACCGGGGATCAGGCCCTTGTTGCCCAGTTCCCGCAGCATGATTCGCGAAAGCCCGAATTTGCGATAGTTGGCGCGCGGACGGCCCGTGATCTGGCAACGGTTGCGGACCCGGGTGGGGTTCGCGTTGCGCGGGATCTCGGCCATCTTGAGACGCGCGATCAGGCGCTCGGTCTCGTCCTTGGACTCGTCGTCCGCAATCGCCCTCAGCTTCGCATACTGGCCGGCATATTTCTTCACCAGCTTCTTGCGACGCTCATTCTTGTTGATCGAACTCAGTTTCGCCATGACTTAAGTTCTCTTCCTTCTCTAGTCCGAAGCGGGCGCTTACGCGGCCTGCTTCTGATCTTCTTCGGTGCGCGGGAACGGGAAATTGAAGAGGCGCAGCAGCTCGCGCGCTTCCTCGTCCGTCTTCGCGGTGGTGGTGACGATGACATCCATGCCGCGCACCTTGTCGATGCGGTCATAGCTGATCTCAGGGAAAATGATCTGTTCCTTGAGACCCATGGCATAGTTGCCACGGCCGTCGAACGACTTCGGGTTGAGGCCGCGGAAGTCGCGAACGCGCGGAAGCGCGATCGTGATCAGCCGGTCCAGGAACTCGTACATACGCTCGCGGCGCAGCGTCACCTTGACACCGATCGGCATGCCTTCACGCAGCTTGAACTGCGCGATCGACTTCTTCGCCTTGGTGATGACAGGCTTCTGGCCGGCGATCAGCTCCATTTCGGCAGCTGCGACGTCGACCTTCTTCTTGTCCTGGGTGGCTTCGCCAACGCCCATGTTGATGACGATCTTTTCGACCCGCGGAACCTCGAGGCGGTTCTTGTAGCCGAACTTCTCCGTCATCGCCTTGACGATGCGGTCGTCATAATCCTTCTTGAGGCGCGGCGTGTAGCCGTCCTTCTTGGCTTCAGCCATTGATCGTCTCCCCGGACCGCGCAGCGACGCGGACCTTGTTGCCGTCGCGCACTTCGAAGCGGACCCGCGTCGGCTTGCCGGTCTTCGGGTCTTCGAGCGCAACCTTGGATACGTGCAGCGGAGCCTCGGCGCGCTCGAGCCCGCCCTGCGGGTTCGCCTGCGTCGGCTTCTTGTGGCGCGTGATGATGTTCACGCCCGCCACGATCACCTTGCCGTCCTTGGGGAGCGACTTGGTGACTTCGCCGTGCTTGCCCTTGTCCTTGCCGGACAGGATGACGACCTTGTCGCCCTTCTTGATCTTCGCAGCAGCCATGATCTTACAAAACCTCCGGCGCGAGCGAGATGATCTTCATGTGCTTCTTCGCGCGCAATTCGCGGACGACCGGGCCGAAGATACGGGTACCGATCGGCTCCTGGTTGTTGTTGACGAGCACCGCCGCGTTGGAATCGAACCGGATGGTCGACCCGTCGGCGCGGTGAATGTCCTTTGCCGTACGCACGATGACGGCCTTGTGAACGTCACCCTTCTTCACGCGGCCGCGCGGGGCCGCTTCCTTGACGGAGACGACGATGATGTCGCCCACGCCGGCAAAGCGGCGCTTAGAACCGCCAAGCACCTTGATGCACTGGACGCGCTTGGCGCCGGAATTGTCAGCGACATCAAGGTTTGACTGCATCTGGATCATCGATCCATTCCTTCTCTCACTTCAACCGGGACCAGCCCGGCGATCAGCTTCAAATGTTAGGCGACGTCAGCCTTGGCCGGGGTGGCGTGCGTGTCGACACGCTCGATCACCTTCCAGGTCTTCAGCTTGGAGATCGGCCGCGTCTCTTCGATGCGGACGGTCTCGCCCTCGTGATACTCATTGCCCTCGTCATGGGCATGATACTTCTTAGACCGCTTGATGATCTTGCCGTAGAGCGGGTGCTTCACCCGCCGTTCGACCTTCACCACGACAGTCTTGTCGGTCTTATCGGAAACGATCGTCCCGGTCAGAATGCGCTTCGGCATGGTAACTCCTTAGGCCTTGGCCTGAGCGGCACGCACGCGCTCGCTCTGCAGCGTCTTGATCCGCGCGATATCGCGGCGAACCTCGCGGACGCGCGACGGCTTCTCGAGCTGGTTGGTGGCGGCCTGGAAGCGGAGGTTGAAGGCCTCGCGCTTCAGTTCGCCCAGCTGCTCCTGAAGCTGGTCGTCTGTCCTGGTCTTGAGATCGTCGATCTTGGCCATCTCTTAAGCTTCCTCGATCACCGATTCACCGAGGCGGGCGACCACCTTCGTCTTGATCGGCAGTTTTTCCATGGCGCGCTCGAAAGCCACGCGGGCGAGCGGACCGGGAACGCCGTCCAGCTCGAACAGGATACGGCCGGGCTTCACGCGCGCCGCCCAATATTCGTTCGAGCCCTTGCCCTTGCCCTGGCGGACTTCGGCCGGCTTCTTCGAGACCGGCACGTCCGGGAACACGCGGATCCAGAGACGGCCCTGACGGCGGATGTGGCGGGTGATCGCGCGGCGGGCCGCCTCGATCTGGCGAGCCGTGATACGCTCCGGCTCCATTGCCTTCAGGCCGAACGCACCGAAATTGAGCTCGGTGCCGCCCTTGGCATTGCCGTGAATGCGGCCCTTGAAGGCCTTGCGGAACTTAGTCCGTTTGGGTTGCAGCATCTTCTATTCGCTTTCTGACACCGATTGTCGGTCGATCAAGCGACGCTGCTAAGGGAGAACTCCCTTAGCGCGCCGGCCGAACCCCCGAGGTTTGCGCTTCCATCATGAGCCGGTCCTGAGCCATCGGATCGTGGCCCAGGATCTCACCCTTGAAGATCCAGACTTTGACGCCGCACACGCCATAAGCGGTGTGGGCCTGCGCCTCAGCATAATCGACGTTGCCGCGCAAGGTGTGCAGCGGAACCCGGCCCTCGCGATACCATTCGGTACGCGCGATCTCGGCGCCGCCGAGGCGGCCGCCGCAGGTGATCCGGATGCCCTCTGCGCCGAGACGCAGGGCAGACTGCACCGCGCGCTTCATGGCACGACGGAAAGCGATACGACGCTCGAGCTGGTCGGCAACGCCCTGAGCGACGAGCTTGGCGTCGATCTCGGGCTTGCGGATCTCGACGATGTTCAGCGAGACGTCGCTGGAGGTCATCGCACCGAGTTGCTTACGCAGCTTCTCGATGTCGGCGCCCTTCTTGCCGATGATCACGCCCGGACGCGCGGCATAGATGCTGACGCGGCAGAGCTTGGCAGGGCGCTCGATCACGACCTTGGAGATCGCCGCCTGCGGCAGCGTCTTCATGACGAACTCGCGGATCTTCAGATCCTCGACCAGGAGACGGCTATAGTCGGCGCCTTCGGCGTACCAACGGCTGTCCCAGGTCCGGTTGATCTGCAGGCGCAGACCGATAGGATTGCTCTTCTGACCCATTATTCTGCTTCCTGCTGCTCGCGGACGACGATGCGCACGCGGCTGAACGGCTTGACGATCCGGCTCGAACGGCCGCGTGCACGCGCCGTCCAACGCTTCATCGAGATGCTCTTGCCGACCGAAGCCTCAGCGACGACGAGGCTGTCGACATCCAGATTGTGATTGTTCTCGGCATTGGCAATGGCCGAGGCCAGAACCTTGCGCACGTCCACGGCCATCGCCTTGGGCGAGAACTGGAGGATGTTGAGCGCGTCCTCAGCCTTGCGGCCGCGGATCAGCGCCGCCACCAGGTTCAGCTTCTGGGCCGAACCGCGGATCTGCGTGCCGACCGACAGCGCCTCGTTGTCCGCAACCTTGCGGGGGCTCTTCTGCTTGCCCATGGCTTACCTCTTGCCCTTCTTGTCGGCAGCGTGGCCCGGGAAGAAGCGGGTGGGAGCGAACTCGCCCAGCTTCATGCCGACCATCTCTTCGCTCACCGAAACGGGAACGAACTTGCGGCCATTGTAGACGTTGAACGTGAGCCCGACGAACTGCGGAAGAATGGTGGAGCGGCGCGACCAGGTCTTGATCGGAGCGCGGCCACCGGCCTCCTGCGCCGTCTCTGCCTTCTTCAGCAGCGACAGCTCGACGAACGGACCTTTCCAGATGGAGCGGGCCATTACTTACCTCTTCTTCTTCGCGTGACGCGAACGGATGATCATCTTGTCCGTCGCCTTGTTCGAACGGGTGCGCGCACCCTTGGTCGGCTTGCCCCACGGGGTGACCGGATGACGGCCGCCCGAGGTGCGGCCTTCACCGCCGCCATGCGGGTGATCGACCGGGTTCTTGGCGACGCCGCGGGTCAGCGGGCGACGGCCCATCCAGCGGGTACGACCGGCCTTGGCGAAATTCTGGTTCTGGTTGTCGGGGTTCGAGACCGCGCCAACCGTGCCCATGCAATCCGACCGCAGGTAACGCTGCTCGCCCGAGTTCAGGCGGACGATGACCATGCCGCGATCGCGACCGACGACCTGGACATAGGTGCCGGCGGAGCGGGCGATCTGACCGCCCTTGCCCGGCTTCATCTCCACGTTGTGGACGATGGTGCCGACCGGCATCTGGCCCAGCTCCATGGCGTTGCCCGGCTTCACGTCGGTCTTCTTGCCGGCGACGATGGTGTCGCCGACGCCGAGGCGCTGCGGAGCGATGATGTAGGCGAGCTCACCGTCCTCATACTTCACCAGCGCGATGAACGCGGTGCGGTTGGGATCGTATTCGAGCCGCTCGACGGTAGCCGCCATGTCCCACTTGCGACGCTTGAAGTCGATGTAGCGGTAACGCTGCTTGTGACCGCCGGCGATGCCGCGCGAGGTCACATGGCCCTGGTTGTTGCGGCCGCCGGTCTTGCGCTTGCCTTCGGTAAGCGCCTTGACCGGCTTGCCCTTCCAGAGCGCCGACTTGTCGACCAGGATCAGGCCGCGCTGCGACGAGGTGGTCGGATTATAGGATTTGAGTGCCATCTCTTACGCGCCTCAGATACCGGTGGTGACGTCGATCGACTGGCCTTCGGCCAGCGTCACGATCGCCTTCTTGACGTCGGAGCGCGTGTAGGGACGACCCTTCCACAGCTTCCGCTTGCCCTTCTGGGTCAGCGTGTTCACGCCCATTACCTTGACGCTGAACAAGGCCTCGACGGCCGCCTTGATCTGCGGCTTCGTGGCGTCGTTCGCGACCTTGAACACGACCGCATTCTGCTCGGAGAGCAGGGTCGTCTTCTCGGTGATGTGCGGGGCGAGAACGACATCATAATGATTGATGTCGACCGCCGTCTTGGCAGGCTTCTTAGCCATTGAAACGCGCCTCCAGCTTCTCGACCGCGGCGCGCGTCAGCACCAGAGTCTCATGCTTCAGAATATCGTAGACGTTCGCGCCGACCGCCGGGAGCAGATTGACCTGGTGGAGGTTGGACGAAGCCAGAGCGAAGCCGACGTTCAGTGCGTCGCCGTCGATCACCAGGGTCTTGCCGAAGCCAAGCTTGGTCAGCTTCTCGGCCAGGACCTTGGTCTTGGCTTCGCTGACGTCGAGGCTGTCCATGACGACGAGCTTGCCGTCGCGAGCCTTGGACGAGAGCGCCATCTTCAGACCGAGCGCACGAACCTTCTTGTTCAGCGACGGATTGAAGTCGCGAACGCGGGGACCGTGGGCCTTGCCGCCGCCGATGAAGATCGGGGCGCGGCGATCGCCGTGACGAGCCGTACCGCCGCCCTTCTGGCGACCGAACTTCTTGCCCGTGCGGGCGACATCCGAACGCTCGCGGGCGGCGCGGGCAGTACCGCGGCGCTTCTCGAGCTGCCAGGTGACGACGCGGTGCAGGATGTCGGCACGCGGCTCGACGGCGAAGACTTCGTCGTTGAGCTCGATGTCGCCGCTGGCCTTGGCGTCGAGGGTTTGAACCTTGACCTTCATTGCTTAGCCTTCCTGGCCTTCGGTCGCTGCCACCGGTGCCTCGGCCTCGGCCGGGGTTTCAGCGGGAGCGTTGTTGTTGCTGGCAGCCTGCTTGAGGCCGGCCGGATAGGGAACGTCAGCCGGACGGGCGACCTTCACGGCGTCCTTGACGATCAGCCAGCCGCCCTTGTGACCGGGCACGGAGCCCTTCACGAAGATCAGGCCGCGCTCGACGTCGGTGCGAACGACCTCGAGATTCTGCTGCGTGCGGTTCTTGGCGCCCATGTGGCCAGCCATCTTCTTGTTCTTGAAGACGCGGCCCGGATCCTGACGCTGGCCGGTCGAGCCGTGCGCACGGTGGGAGACCGAGACGCCGTGGGTGGCGTGCATGCCGCCGAAGCCCCAGCGCTTCATGACGCCGGCGAAGCCCTTGCCCTGCGTGACACCCTGGATGTCGACCAGCTGGCCGGCAATGAAGTGATCGGCGGAGATTTCGGCGCCGACGTCAAGGAGCGCATCCTCGGCGACACGGAACTCGACGACGCGGGCCTTCGGCTCCACCTCGGCCTTGCCGAAATGGCCGCGCTCCGGCTTGGTCAGGTTCTTCGCCTTCGCCGAACCGGCGCCGAGCTGAACCGCCACATAGCCGTCACGCTCGGCTTCGCGGCGCGCGACGACCTGAAGATTGTCGAGAGACAGGACGGTAACCGGCACGTGCCGCCCGTCGTCCTGGAATATGCGGGTCATCCCCAATTTCTTCGCGATCACGCCAGTGCGCATGACCAAACTCCTTACACAGAGGCCCGCGGAACCATTTCCACGGGCGTGCTAGCCCAAAAAAGAAGCGTGCCCCGCTGGGCTATTCCCGCCAAAGATTTCGTCGCGTCATTGCGACGAAAACCCACTCGCGGGATGCGGGGGACGCAGACCACGGATAAATCCGTGCGGTATCCCGAATCCTTGCGTCGGCCCTAAAAGGCGACGCGCGCCCGCCTCTTAGGCGAGCTTGATCTCGACATCAACACCCGCTGCGAGATCGAGCTTCATCAAAGCGTCGACCGTCTGCGGGGTGGGCTGCACGATGTCCAGCAGCCGCTTGTAGGTGCGCACCTCGAACTGTTCGCGCGACTTCTTGTCGACGTGGGGCGAACGGTTGACGGTGAACTTCTCGATGCGCGTCGGAAGAGGAATGGGACCGCGGATCAGGGCGCCGGTGCGACGCGCCGTGTCGGCAATGTCGCCAGTAGCCTGATCGAGCACACGATGATCGAACGCCTTCAGGCGAATGCGGATATTCTGCGTTTCCATGTCCATACCGATGCGAAAGAGCCAACCCTCTTCAGCGAGGGCGATCAAACAAGGCTTACCGGAGCCGCGGGGCCCCGGTTCGGCCAAAAACTCGTACTAAAGGCGAGCCGCCCGAATCTCTCCGATCCGGGCGGCTGACGGCCCTATATTACTTCGAGATCGTTCCGACAACCCCTGCGCCGACGGTACGACCGCCTTCGCGGATCGCGAAGCGCAGGCCCTGGTCCATGGCGATCGGGGCGATCAGCTTCACGCCGAGCGTGACGTTGTCGCCGGGCATGACCATCTCGGTGCCTTCCGGAAGAACCACTTCGCCCGTCACGTCGGTCGTGCGGAAGTAGAACTGCGGACGGTAGTTGGCGAAGAACGGCGTGTGACGGCCACCTTCGTCCTTCGAGAGGACATAGACCTCGGCCGAGAAGTCGGTGTGCGGGGTGATCGAACCCGGCTTGGCCAGAACCTGGCCACGCTCGACTTCTTCACGGCCCACGCCACGGATCAGCGCACCGATGTTGTCGCCGGCCTGGCCCTGGTCGAGCAGCTTGCGGAACATTTCGACGCCGGTCACGACGGTCTTCTTGGTGTCCTTGATGCCGACGATCTCGACTTCCTCACCAACCTTGACGATACCGGTCTCGACGCGGCCGGTCACGACGGTGCCGCGGCCGGAGATCGAGAACACGTCCTCGATCGGCATCAGGAACGCCTTGTCGAGCGGACGCTCCGGCTGCGGGATGTAGTCGTCGACGGCCTTCATCAGCTCCAGAACGGCGTCACGGCCGATCGTGGTGTTGCTGTCCTCGAGGGCGGCCAGAGCCGAACCCTTGATGACGGGAATGTCGTCGCCCGGGAAGTCGTAGGACGACAGCAGCTCGCGGATCTCGAGCTCGACGAGCTCGAGCAGCTCCTCGTCGTCGACCTGGTCGACCTTGTTCATGAACACGACGAGCGCCGGAACGCCGACCTGACGGGCGAGCAGGATGTGCTCGCGGGTCTGCGGCATCGGGCCGTCGGCGGCCGAAACCACCAGGATGCCGCCGTCCATCTGCGCGGCGCCGGTGATCATGTTCTTCACATAGTCGGCGTGGCCCGGGCAATCGACGTGCGCATAGTGGCGCGCTTCGGTCTCATACTCGACGTGGCTGGTCGAGATCGTGATGCCGCGCTCGCGCTCTTCCGGCGCCTTGTCGATGTTGTCGTAGCTGGTGAACGTCGCGCCGCCGGTCTCGGCGAGCACCTTCGTGATCGCTGCCGTCAGCGAGGTCTTGCCGTGGTCGACGTGACCGATGGTGCCGATGTTGCAGTGCGGCTTCGTCCGCTCAAACTTAGCTTTCGCCATTTTCCAAAACCCTCGTCTCTGTGTTCAACTTCAAACTTGTTCGTAACCGATCAGGCGAGCTTCGCCTTGACCTCTTCGGCGACGTTCGCTGGCACTTCTTCGTAATGCGAGAACTGCATCGAATATTGAGCGCGGCCCTGCGAGAAGGATCGCAGCTCATTAACGTAACCGAACATATTGGCAAGCGGCACCATCGCTTCGACGACCTGTGCATTGCCCCGGCTGTCCGTGCCCTGAATCTGGCCACGGCGGCTGTTCAAGTCGCCGATGACGTCGCCGAGATAGTCCTCGGGAGTGACGACTTCGACCTTCATGATCGGCTCGAGCAGCTTGATGCCGGCTTTCTGCGCGGCTTCGCGCATGCCGCCACGACCCGTGATTTCGAAGGCGAGAGCCGACGAGTCGACGTCGTGGTAGGCGCCGTCATACAGGGTCGCGGTGAAATCGATGATCGGGAAGCCGATCAGCGAACCCGACGCTGCGATCTCGCGAATGCCCTTTTCGACCGACGGGATATATTCCTTCGGAATGTTGCCGCCCTTGACCTCATCGTTGAAGATGATGCCCTGGCCGCGCTCGCCCGGCTCGACGGTGAACTTGATGCGGCCGAACTGGCCGGAGCCGCCCGACTGCTTCTTGTGGGTGTAGTCGACGTCGACCTTCTTGGCCAAGCTCTCGCGGTACGCCACCTGCGGCGCGCCGACGTTCGCTTCGACCTTGAACTCGCGCTTCATGCGATCGACCAGGATCTCGAGATGGAGCTCGCCCATGCCCTTGATGATGGTCTGGCCGCTCTCGTTGTCCGAGGACACGCGGAATGACGGATCCTCGCGGGCGAGACGATTGAGCGCGACGCCCATCTTCTCCTGGTCGGCCTTGGTCTTCGGCTCGACCGCGACCTCGATCACCGGCTCCGGGAATTCCATGCGCTCGAGGATGATCGGAGCGGCCGACGCGCAAAGCGTGTCGCCGGTCGTGGTATCCTTGAGGCCGGCAAGCGCGACGATATCGCCGGCATATGCCACCTGGATGTCCTCGCGGTCATTGGCATGCATGAGCAGCATGCGGCCGACCTTTTCCTTCTTGTCCTTGACCGAGTTCATGACCTGCGACGCGGTTTCGAGCTTGCCCGAATAGATGCGTGCGAAGGTGAGCGTTCCGACGAACGGATCGTTCATGATCTTGAAGGCCAGCGCGGAGAAGGGCGCGTCGTCGGCCGGCGGACGGGTCTCGACGGTCTCGCCGTCGAGCTTGAGGCCTTCGACCGGCGGGATGTCGAGCGGGGACGGCAGATAGTCGACGACCGCGTCGAGAAGCGGCTGCACGCCCTTATTCTTGAACGACGAGCCGCACAGGACCGGCACGAAGTCGAATGCAAGCGTGCCCTTGCGGAGCAGCTTCTTCAGCGTCGCGACGTCGGGCTCGGTGCCTTCGAGATAGGCTTCCATCGCCGCATCGTCCTGCTCGACGGCAAGCTCGATGAGCTCGCTGCGGGCAAGGGCGGCCGAATCCTTCATGTCGTCCGGAATCTCGCGATATTCGAACTTCGCGCCGAGCGCGTCGTCGAGCCACACGATGGCGCGGTTCTCGACGAGGTCGACGAGGCCGATGAAGCTGCTCTCGATGCCGATCGGAAGATAGAGGACGGCCGGGCGCGAGCCGAGGCGGTCCTTGATCATCTGCACGCAGCGATCGAAGTTCGCGCCGGTGCGATCAAGCTTGTTGATGTAGCACATGCGCGGCACTTTGTACTTGTCGGCCTGGCGCCACACCGTCTCGGACTGCGGCTCAACGCCGGCAACGCCGTCGAACGCGGTGATCGCGCCGTCGAGCACGCGCAGCGAGCGCTCCACCTCGATGGTGAAGTCGACGTGGCCCGGCGTGTCGATGATGTTGATCCGGTGGTCGTTCCAGAAACAGGTCGTCGCGGCCGACGTGATCGTGATCCCGCGCTCCTGCTCCTGCTCCATCCAGTCCATGGTGGCGGTGCCCTCATGGGTCTCGCCGATCTTGTAGTTCTTGCCGGTATAGAAAAGGATGCGCTCGGTGGTCGTCGTCTTACCGGCGTCGATGTGCGCCATGATGCCGATGTTGCGATATTTCTCGAGCGGATGGCTGCGGGCCATGATCTTAAACTCCGATGTGGGGGATCAGGCCGGGCCCGTCCCCCACGATATAAGGATTGCTTACCAGCGGTAGTGCGAGAAGGCGCGGTTGGCCTCGGCCATACGGTGCGTATCTTCGCGCTTCTTGACGGCGTTACCGCGGTTGTTCGCGGCGTCCATCAGCTCGCCCGAGAGGCGGGCCGCCATGGTGTTCTCCGAGCGCGCGCGGGCGGCGGAGATCAGCCAACGGATGGCAAGCGCCTGAGCACGCTCCGGACGGACTTCCACCGGGACCTGGTAGGTCGCACCGCCGACGCGGCGGCTGCGGACCTCGATGCCCGGCTTGATATTGTTGAGCGCGTCATGGAACACGCCGATCGGCTCGCGCTTGGCGCGGGCCTCAACCGTGTCGAAGGCACCGTAGACGATACCTTCGGCAGTCGACTTCTTGCCGTCGAGCATGACGGAGTTCATGAATTTGGAAAGGACGATATCCCCGAACTTCGGATCGGGAAGGATTTCGCGCTTTTCTGGGCGACGACGACGAGACATCTCTAAATTCCCTTACTTCGGACGCTTGGCGCCGTACTTCGAACGGCTCTGGCGACGGTCCTTGACACCCTGGGTGTCGAGCACGCCGCGCAGCACGTGGTAGCGCACGCCCGGAAGGTCGCGCACACGGCCGCCGCGGATGAGGACGACGCTATGCTCCTGAAGGTTGTGGCCTTCACCGGGAATGTAGCTGATCACTTCGCGCTGGTTGGTCAGGCGGACCTTGGCAACCTTGCGCAGCGCCGAGTTCGGCTTCTTCGGGGTCGTCGTATAGACGCGAGTGCAGACGCCGCGCTTCTGCGGATTCGCCTCCATCGCGGGGACTTTCGAGCGCTCTTTCTGCGGCTCGCGACCCTTGCGGATCAGCTGGTTAATCGTCGGCATGAAGCCCTTCACCTTTAAGTTACTTTACTGCAACGCAAAATGCACAAATGCCCCGGCGGCCAAAACGGCCCCCCAGGCCTTCGCGAACGCGCAGCAATGTTCAAGCTCTTGCACCGTCACAAGCAGCGTTTGGTTCTTTGAGGGAACCACCACCAGCCCCGGGCAGGGGCGGCCTATAGCGACCGAGTCCCTTTGGGTCAACGGGGGAAGTCGTGCCCAGGATGGCTCATTTCAAGGGATCGTGGCCCCAGTTCATCAACGCATATCGCCAGCGCGATGTCACCATGTTCGCGGGCTCCTGCGCGCGATGCCGGCGCACGAATCCGACCACCTTGAGCATATGGCGCCAGTCGTCCTCATCAAGCCCCTGCCCGCCAGCGCGCAGGATGGCGACGATCCGCCGGCCGGATGCGTGGCCGACGGATTCGCCGCCGTCCACCTTCTGCCCGACGGCGTGGCTCTCCGGCGTGGCCAGCCATGCCTCGAGCTCGTCGGCCGACATGTTCACGGCCTGGTGGAAGTCGGCGGCTATGGCGCGATGGCCAGGCGCGGGCCGCGTCATTCGGTCGTCTTGCCGTCCCACTCGTCATTGTCGTGGTCGCGCTCGGCCTGCGCCTTATCCTTGTGGACCACGCCGTCCTTATGCTCGGGCGGGCCGTAAATGGTGTAGAGGCGAAGCGGAGCGTCGCTGTCGTTGACGACATTGTGGCGGGCACCGGCCGGCACGATCACCGCGAAATCGTCCTCCACCTTGTGCGCCGTGCCGTCGATATGGATGGTGCCGCTTCCCTCCTCGATGCGGAAGAACTGGTCGCGGTCCTCGTGCACCTCCTCGCCGATGTCGCAGCCGGCGGGGAGCGTCATCAGGACAAGCTGCAGATTCTTGCCGGTATAAAGGACGCGGCGGAAATCCTCGTTGGCGACCGTCACCCGCTCGATGTTGTCGACATAACCCTTCATGAAAATGCTCCCGTTGGTGCTCGATCCCTCCAACCCGGCGGACCGGCCCTGCGTTCCCTGACCACCTCTCAATCGCCCCGCCGATTTCAGCGTCTCCATTGCCCGATCCGCCATGCTCCCCTACATGGCGAGGCTCATGGGAGCCTTGTGCTCGCGGGGAGACTTTAATGCTGCTTGCCCTTTTCGGCGTCATCGACCTGCTGCTGCGGGTGCTGAGCTATATCATCATCGCCCAGGCCATCATCAGCTGGCTAGTCGCGTTCAATGTGATCAACACGACGAACGATTTCGTCCGCTCGTTCCTCTACGCGCTCGACCGCATCACCGAGCCGCTCTATCGGCCGATCCGCCGCATCCTCCCCGATTTCGGCGGCATCGATTTCTCGCCGCTCGTGGTGCTGCTCCTGATCGTGGTCGCACGGATGCTGCTCAGCGGCCTCGCCGCGGATGTCGCGTACTAGGATCGCAATGACCGCTGCCATCATCGACGGAAAGGCCTTCGCCGAAGGCCTCCGCACCCGCATCGCCGACGCCGTCCCGGCCTTCGTCGCCCAAGCCGGCCGCAAGCCCGGCCTCGCCGTCGTGCTGGTCGGCGAGGATCCCGCGAGCCAGGTCTATGTCCGCTCCAAGGGCAAGGCCACGCTCGCGGCCGGCATGGAGAGCTTCGAGCACAAGCTGCCCGACACCACCGGCCAGGACGAACTGATCGCGCTCGTCGAGCGGCTCAACGCCGACGAGGCGGTGGACGGCATCCTGGTCCAGCTCCCCTTGCCCCGCGGCGTTGACGACAAGGCCGTGATCGCGGCGATCGACCCGGCCAAGGACGTCGACGGCTTCCACGTCGCCAATGCCGGCCGGCTTGCCGTGGGCGAGGAGGCGATGGTGCCCTGCACGCCGCTCGGCTCGCTGATGCTGCTCAAGGACAAGCTCGGCGACCTTTCGGGCCTCGACGCGGTCGTGATCGGCCGCTCGAACATCGTCGGCAAGCCGATGGCGCAATTGCTCCTGCAGGAAAATTGCACCGTTACGATCGCCCACAGCCGCACGCGCGACCTCGCCGACGTGGTCCGGCGCGCCGACATCGTCGTCGCAGCGGTCGGCCGGCCCGAGATGATCAAGGGCGACTGGCTGAAGCCCGGAGCGACCGTGATCGACGTCGGCATCAACCGCGTCCCGGCGGACGAGGGCAAGACCCGCCTGGTCGGCGACGTCGATTTCGCCAGCGCGCAAGCGGTGGCGGGCGCCATCACGCCCGTCCCCGGCGGCGTCGGGCCGATGACCATCGCCGTGCTGCTACGCAACACCTTGGTGGCCGCGCATGCGCGCAAAGGGCTGCCCGCACCCGAAGGTCTCTGATCGCGGGGTGTTGATTACGGGGGCGGTTGGCGGCTAGGCGCTCCGAATGCGTAGGAGGGCCGCCCGTGATTGAACTGTTCCTGTCGGCTTTCGTCACGCTTTTCGTGATCATCGACCCGCCCGGCTGCGCGCCGATCTTCGCCAGCCTCAGCCACGGCGCCGCCCTTGCGCAGCGCCGGGCGATGGCGATCCGCTCGGTCGCGATCGCCGCCTGCATCCTGGTCTTCTTCGCCCTGTTCGGCGAGAAATTGCTGAAGTTCCTCGGCGTCAGCCTCGCCGCCTTCAGGATCGCGGGCGGGATCATGCTGTTCCTGATCGCGCTCGAGATGGTGTTCGAGAAGCGCCAGGAGCGCCGCGAGAACCGGGCCAACGAAATCAACGCCACGCCAGAGATCGAGGACATATCGGTCTTCCCGATGGCGATCCCGATGATCGCCGGGCCCGGCTCGATCGCGTCCGTCATGCTGCTGATGGCGCGCGCGGAAGGCCTGCAGGGCTCGCTGGTCGTCGCCGGGGCGCTCGCCGCCGTGCTGCTCCTCACCCTGCTCGCGTTGCTCGCCGCCGGACCGCTGATGCGCCTCGTCGGCCACAAGATCGAGGCGATGATCACGCGCATCCTCGGCGTGATCCTCGCCGCGCTGGCCGCTCAGTTCGTGATCGACGGCATCAACGTCAGCTTCCAGATCAACGTCTGACGACCCGCCACATCTTGTAAGGCGAATTTTCGGGAAGCGGCACCGCGGTCAGCCAGGCCGGCACCTTGTCCTTAGCTAGCTGGGCGTAGAAGCCGTCCGGCGCTTCTTTCGCGTAGACGGTGGATTCCGACAGGTTCGGGCAGATCAGCACATAATCGATGCCGCGGCGCTCGATCACGTTGCGCGCATAGTCGGGCGTCCCGCGGAAGCTTTTCATCACGTCGAGAATGGCCTCGCCGTTGCGATGATAGGGTCCGGCGACCGCATTATGATGGGTGACCGTGATCAGGCGGGGCGAGAGATCGACGAAAGTGAGGACATAGCCTTTCGGCACCAGCGCCACGGATCGCAGCGCGGCCAGCGTCGGGCATTTGGCATTGGCCTCGTTGACGGCCTTCATCCTCGCATTTTCCGATTGCGGGATCTGGCCGACGCCGTTCTGGACGACTAGGCCCGAGATGACCGCGAAAGCGCCGACGGTGGCTCCGACCCTCGGCAACAAGGGTTTGAGCGACTGGGCCCATTGGATCGCGATCCACGCCAGCGCGGTCGCGCCGGGGATCGCCAGAAGCTGCGACGCAGCGCCGGCCCGGGTCTGCCAGAGCAGCAGCGCCACCGGCAATACGGCCAGGGCGGCGACGGCCGCCCAGGATGCCAAGGCGGCCCTGTCGCCGCGCGAGCGCCATAGCATGACCGCATAACCGACCAGTCCGGCCACAGGCAGCGACACCACGCTGGCCATTACGCCCCAGCTATGCCGGTAGATCGGGCGCGCCTCGCGGACATTGCCGAGCCACATCGCGTCGAGTTCCGGCGAGACTCCCTCCAGCCGCGTCAGACAATGGGGCCAGGCCAGCGCATAGCCGCCGACGAGCATTGCGCCCGCCACGGCGCCGGCGCCGAGGCGCGCCGCCCAATGTTGCGCCTTCAGGAAGGAGAGCAGCACCGCCAACGCCCCGGCGGTGACCATCACCGAAAGCCACACCGGCGACAGCGCGTCGCAGACCGGCAAGCTGTTTGCCTCGGACGTGAACAGCAAATAGAATAGGCCGCAACCACCGGCGAGGCTGGCGCCATAGGCGGCCAGCCGCCGCGCCTGCCGCTGGTCGCGCACCCACATCAGGGCGATGATGGCGCCCGCCGCCGCCAAATAGATCAGCAATTCGAGCCCGATCGCGAGCGACAACGCCGTGGCGATTCCGGCGAGCGCGCCACCCCGTGCCCTTTTGGGATCGGTCAGCGAGACGAGAACGAGGCTCAGCATCGCGAGCTGCCACCCATGGTGGTCGATGCGGAGCGGCGACCACATGCCCCGCGCCGAGTGGGCGCAGAGCAGCAGGCCGATGCCGAGCGCGAAGGCCTTGGGCGAGATCAGGCGGCGGCAAGCCACGGCGACCGCGCCCATCGCCACCGCCATCGGCAGCATCGGTGCGAGCGCGACGGCAACCTTCTCTGCCATCGCGCCGCCGACGAACGGCTTCAGCAGCAGGATGAGAGCGGCGATGGGCAGATCGACCAGGCGCGACCAATGGATGTTGGCGCCGGCGGGTGGATCGAGCCGGTGTTGGCGGAGGTCGTACCAATCCTGGCCGCCGAGCAGGCCCCTCACCTGCATCATTCGCATATTGTCGTCGGTGTCGCTGAGCGCGAACCAGCCGATGGCGTCCCAGCGCGTGTACAGGAGCAAGACGGCGGCCGCGACCCAGAAGAGCGCCACCCACAGGCGCCAGTGCCTGGTAAATACGTCGCTTTCGCCCCCCGCCATCATCGCCCCTTTTCAATCTGTTGCACCGGCATTAGTCGCTGCACCTCAAAGGGCAAGCCGGGGAGCGCAGCCATCCTAATGACCAATGCCGGCTCCTCCGCCTTGTTCGGGCAGCTTATCCGCTTTGCCCTCACCGGCGGCTTCATCACCGCGCTCGGCGCCGCCCTGTACTGGGTGACCGCGACCTTCATGGGCGTCCATCCGCTGCTGGCCAACGTCCTGGCTTATGCCCTGTGCGTGGCGATCGGCTACGTGCTGCACAGCCGATGGAGCTTCCGCGACCATGGCAGCCGCGACAATCCCGCCAAGCGCACCAGCCGCTTCTTCCTGGTGTCGCTGATCAGCTTCGCGCTCAACAGCCTGTTCGTCTGGGTCCTGACCGGGCCGCTGCTGGATGGCCCGACCTGGTGGCCCGTGCTACCGATGTTGTTCGTGACGCCGCTCGTTACCTTCGCGCTCAACCGCCGCTGGGTGTTCGCCTGATGGAACGTGTTGTCTATGACCGCATGGCCGAGCTGGACAGCCAGCATTGGTGGTATCGCGCCCGCCGCGACATATTATCCGACCTGATCGCGCGCGAGATCAAGCTTCCCCAAGACGCGCGCATCCTCGAGATCGGCTGCGGCACCGGCCACAATATTGCGATGCTGCAGCGCTTCGGCCGGGTCGACGCGATCGAGATCGACGGCGCCGCCCGCGCCATCGCCAGCCGCCGCCTCGGCCACGCCGTGAGCGACGCCCCCCTGCCCGATCTGCCCGGCATCGCCGACCGCCAATATGATCTGGTCGCGATCCTCGACGTGCTCGAACATGTCGAAGGCGATTGCGAGGCGCTGCGCAGCATCGCGCACAAGCTCAAGCCCGGCGGCCGGATCCTGATCACCGTCCCG
Source organism: Sphingomonas sp. LY54 (assembly GCF_035594035.1). Lineage (NCBI taxonomy): Bacteria > Pseudomonadati > Pseudomonadota > Alphaproteobacteria > Sphingomonadales > Sphingomonadaceae > Sphingomonas > Sphingosinicella wutangchuni. Next base: position 2,732,412 of record NZ_CP141588.1, on the reverse strand, counting down.
GCCTTTCCCTGGATGTGGAGCGCCCACGACGTGGTGAACCACCATCACCGGCGCTACACCAAGAAGAGCCTGAAGGCTGTGGTCGGCGAGGCCGGACTGAAGCTCCACTTGATGAGCTACTTCAACAGCCTGCTCTTCCCGCTCGCTGCGGCGGCGCGGCTGGCGGGGCGGATCACCGGCAAGGAGGACAGCGACGACGCCCTTCCGCCCAAGCCGGTCAACGCCTTGTTCGAGACCCTGTTCGGGCTCGAGCGTCACGCGATCGGGCGTATCCCCTTCCCGCCCGGCGTTTCGATCGTCGCCATCGTCTCCGCTTCCTGAGGGAACGGGAATTGGATCAGCCGGCGAAAGCGGCTTCGCGGCCTACGTCCGCCTTGCGAAAATAAGCGCGCAGAACGCGGTAGCAGAGCAGCGCGCACGCGCCGCCGACCAGCCCGTCCGACGCGTAATGCCATCCCAGCGCGACCGAGAGCAGGAAGATCAGCAGCCCGATGGCCGCCATCACTGTAGTCCAGCGCCGCGCGAAACTGTGAACCGCGATGAGCATCCAGGCGGTGGTCGCGATGTGGAGGGATGGCATGGCCGAAATGCCGCTGCCGGGGCCGAAACCCGCACCGGAATAGAGGGTCCAGAGATAGGTTGCGACCTCTCGGGTCTCCGAGACGCTCGCAAGGCCCGAAAAACGGTCCCCATATCCCAGCTGAGCGAAGAAGATCGGTCCCGCCGCCGGCACGAGCGCGTGGACCACGGGCCCGACGATCGACCACAGCACGAAATAGGTCAGCATGACCGCGGATTTTTCAGGCGACGGCGGTCTCGTCAGCACCATGATCAGCGTCAGGATCATCAGTGCGAACCAGCCGCGATGATAGAAGATCGCGCCGGGGGCGGAATTGAGGCCGGTGAGCAGGGCCCAGGGGTCACGGCCGAGGAACAACGCCCAATCCAGGTCGGCAAGAAGGGAATCGGCCCAGAACGGCACCAGATAGTTGAGCAACGGCTTCACCCACATGAAAGTCGTCATGTTGAGGCCGGCCAGGAACAAGGCGACGATCAGGAAAGCCGCCGTCTGCCGGCGCCGACCGAACAAATCGGCGACGCACGCCAGCGGACGTTCGACCCGGGCGACCATCATGGCGAAAAGACCGTAAATGCTGCCCAGCAGCAAAGCGGCGATCATCCACACGGGAAGCAGGCCGAGCGCAGGGAGGATGCCTTCGTAGCTCGGGATCATCAGGATGCCGAAGGCGCCGGACAGGACCGTAAGGGCGATGCTGGGCTCGAGCCATTCCCGCTCGCGCGCGATCTGACTGTCGGCCTCGGGCTTCCCGCGCGTTCCCGCCAAAGAGATATCCATGAATCCTCCCATCCTGCACGGGAGAGTGAGCGAGCCGGCTGAAATAATGGTTAACGGGCGGGCTAGGAATCCCGACCTGACAAGAGGTCGGCCGGTCCGGCCTTAAACGACCGAGCGGCTATTGTCCCCGCCCTTGGCCTGCTCGACTCCAACTGTTTCCGCTTCGTGAGCAACGTGGCCGAGATGCGGCCGGCCCTGCGCGTGCCCGGCAATATCCGACACGATGTAGAGCGGGCGGCGCTTGGACTCGATGTAGAGCCGGCCGAGATATTCGCCGATCATGCCGAGCACGAACATCTGCACGGCGCCGAGCACGACCACGACCAGCATCAGCGACGTCCAGCCCTGGATCGTGCTGCCCGACAGCCAGCTGATCGCGATATAGGCGAGCAGCAGCAGCGACGCCGCCACCAGCCACAGGCCGATGTGGCTCGCCATGCGAAGCGGGGCGGTCGAGAAGCCGGTGACGGCGTCGAACGCGAAGCTCAGCATCTTGGCGAGCGGATATTTGGTGACGCCCGAGAAACGTTCCTGGCGGTCGTAGGCGAAGGGCACCTGGCGGAAGCCGACCCAGGCGACCATGCCGCGGATGAAGCGCGCCTGCTCCGGCAGGCTCAGCAGGGCATCGAGCGCTCGGCGGCTCATCAGGCGGAAGTCGCCGGTGTCGACAGGGATGTCGACGTCGGTCATTCGCGACAGAAGCCGGTAGAAGATCTTGGCCGTCGCCTTCTTGAAGGCGGTCTCGCCGGCGCGGGCGCGGCGCACCGCGTAGACGACGTCGGCGCCCTGGCGGTCCATCTCCTGCATCATCGCCGGCAGCAGTTCGGGCGGATCCTGCAGGTCGGCGTCGATGATCAGGATGCGGTCACCCGAGCACAGGTCAAGGCCGGCGGTCAGCGCGAGCTGGTGGCCGTGGTTGCGCGAGAGATTGACGGCGACGAGACGGGGGTCGTCGCGCGCCAGATCCTGCATCGAATCCCAACTGCGGTCGAGCGAGCCGTCGTTGACCAGCACGATCTCGTACGATTCCCCGGCCGCCGCGCGCGCCGAAGCCGTGACGCGACGGTGCAGCTCGGCAAGGCACGCCTCCTCGTTGTAGCAGGGGATGACGACGGACAAAGCGGGCGCGCTCATGGTTTCTCCTCGCGGGCCACGGACGGGGGCGCCCGATCGACCACCCGATAGAGCACCGAGGTGCCGCTGCGCCAGATGGGTTCGAGCCCTTCGGTGAGGCGCGGATCGTAGCGGGGCGGCTGGATCAGCCAGACATAGTCGAACGCGTCGCGCGGCAGGCGCTTCAACGAGTCGGCAATGGTGAGCCAGCTCTGGCGGCGGCACTTGACCGGCGTCACCACCTGGGACGGATCGCGCACGAACCATTCGCCCTGCGGATAATGGACGCTGAGGAGCTGGGAGCCCGCCATCGTCCACTGGTCGTTGGTGAAGGCTTCGCGGCGCACGGTCGCGATGCCCGAGAGATGTTCAAGCCGGGAGCTGCTCCACCCCTCGCGGCAATTGCGTCCGACGAAGGTGACGAGGCGGGCGCCGTGCGGCACATACTCTAGCGCGGCGAGGTGACGGTCGTAATTGCGGTCGTAGAGCGCGAAGCTCCAGGTCGTCCCGGCCATGCGGATGCCGGCGAAGGCGAGCGCCGCCACCGCCGCGATCTTGGCGAAGCGCAGGCTGGCCCGCCCCTTCAGGCGGATGGCCAGCACCGCGACGGCGAACATGTAGGGCACGAGCCGCATGTCGGCATAAGCCGAGCCGAAGATGATCCGCGGCAGGCACACGAAAACGATCGCCAGGAAGATGGCGGACGCGATCAGATTGCGGGAGAATTCGATCCGCGGGCTCCACAAGGCGCGCAGCAGCAGCAGGATGACGATGATGAGCGCGCCGAGATCGAAATATTTCCAGCGGTCGCGAAGCGCCCATTTCAGCCAGTAATATTTGGCGTCCCAGTTGAACCAGTCGGTGGTGCGGCCGCCCGAGGCGCCACTGCGCCAGAGCAGCATCAGCATCAAAGGCGGCGCCAGCGACAGGCAGTGCAGGCCGGCGTTGAATGCGGCGTGGACGAAGTTGCGGCGATGGTCGATCTGGCGGACCAGTTCGGCCGAGAAGGCCATCACGCCCAAAGTCCCCCAGCCGAACGTGTGGGTGAGCCAGACCAGGATCGAGATCGGCACGAACAGGATCGCGCGCAGCCGCAGCCGGCCCAGCCGCGCCAGATGCAGCCAGAAACCGAATGCGAGGAAGGCGAAAGCCATCGACAAGGCGAAGTTCACGAAGCCGAACATCAAGGGATAGCCGTAGACGAAGGGCAGCGCGAAGAAGGCGGTCGGCGGGATGCGGCCGTGGACCTCGCGCGCGACCAGCAGGAAGCCCCAGACGGTGAGCGGCGGGATGGCGCCCACGATCAGCTTCACCGCCAGCTCGAGCCCGACCAGCTTCGCCAGCGGCATGACCAGCAGATCGACGCCGAGATTGCCGAGCACCGCCCATTCGAAGCGGAAGAAGCGCTGCAGCGCCTCCGAATGATCGAGAGCGAGCGCGACCTTGTAGCGCGCCATATGGCCGGGAAGATCGGTCAGCGGGGCGATGTCCACGATCAGCATCGGCAGCGCCGACAGCAGCATCAGCGCGATCAGCACGGCAGGGCTCTGCCAGAACCCTATCGGCTGGTCGGCGTGACCCGGCGGTGCTGAATGCGAGGCTTTCAAGGCGCGTTGCTCTTAAGGCAGTTCCGCCCGGTGCCTTCCCGCAATCGCATCAAAATTCAACCGGTAATCGTGGACGAGGCCGAAGCACTAACGGACGATATCGACGCTAAGACACTCGAATTCCAGCCTTTCTATAAGCTGACACGGGCATTCAAGCAGGATACAGTCGCATTTGCCTAGGCCCTCCCATAGCGACACCGCTCTTTTTCCGAGGAAATCTTCATGAATCGATATGCGATGATAGGCAGTGCGACACTGATGCTGGCCGCGATCCCGGCCTTTGCCCAGTCCGATGCCAGGCCGGCCGGCGAAATGACCCGCGCCGCAGTCGAAGCTCAAGTTCGCGACGCGTTCGCGCGCGTCGACACCAATCGCGACGGCTTCGTCACGCAGCCGGAGGGGGAAGCGTCGCGCGCAGTGGCGCGCGCGGGCCGCCAGGAGCAGCGCAGCGAGCGACGCGACGCGCTCTTCGCGAGGCTGGACGCCAACAAGGACGGCTCGATCAGCCGCGCCGAATTCGACGCTCCGCGCGGCGACCGCGCGGAAAAGCGGGGCGAGCGCCGTGAGGCGCGTGGCGAGCGCAGGGCGCATCGCGGCGGCCAGGGCTTCGTTCGCTTCGGCGGCAAGGCCTTCGAGCGGTTCGACGGCAATAAGGACGGTCGTGTTTCGCTGCAGGAGGCGACCGCGCAGGCGCTGGCTCGCTTCGACCGGATCGACGCGAACCGCGACGGCACGATCAGCGCCGACGAGCGCCGCGCGGCATTCCAGGCCCGCCGGCGCGGCTGACCTCGATCGCTGCTGACCAAGGGCCGGGGCGGCGACGCTCCGGCCCTTTTCACATCTGGCGGTAACGCGCTTCGGCTTCGGCCATATAGTCGCGGGTGATCGGCAAAGCCCGGCGTTCGCGGATATATTGGACCTGGTAGACGCACGCGCTGCCATTTTCGAACATGGCGATGCCGCCGGCCAGATAATATTCCCAGAGGCGGAAGAAGCGCTCGTCGTAGAGCGCGACGATCTCGTCCCGCGCGGCGCGCGTCCGCTCGAGCCAGTGGCGCAAAGTGTGGGCGTAGTGGAGTCGGAGCGTCTCGACGTCGGCCACGATCATCTTGGCGGGCTCGCTGGCCGCGCACATTTCGGACAAGGGCGGCAGATAATAGCCCGGGAAGATATATTTGTGGGTGAAGGGGTCGCCCGAGCCTGAGCCGGCCGATCCCAGTTTGCCGATCGTGTGGAGCAGCATCACCCCGTCATCGACGAGCAGTTCGCGGCATTTGCGGAAGAAAGCGGCATAATGGATCGGGCCGACATGCTCGAACATGCCGACCGAGACGATGCGGTCGAAGCGGCCCTCGAGCTTGCGATAGTCGCGCAATTCGAATTTCACCCGGTCGGCGACGCCCGCCTCCTCAGCGCGGCGGCGGGCGACCTTGAGCTGCTCCTCCGACAGCGTGACGCCCAGCACGTCGACGTCGGCGACGCGGTTGAGATAGAGCGCCATCCCGCCCCAGCCGCAGCCGATGTCGAGCACGCGCTGGCCCGGCTTCAGATGCAGCTTGGCGGCGATATGCGCCTTCTTGTCGACCTGCGCTTGTTCGAGGCTGTTGGCGGGGTCGGTGAAATAAGCGCAGCTATATTGGCGGTCGCGGTCGAGGAAGAGATCGTAGAGCCGGTCCGACAGATCGTAGTGATGGGCGACATTGCGCTTCGAGCGCGCCTCCCAGTTGAAGCGCTTCCAGCGGTTCAGCAATTTGCCGGTGCCGCGCTTCAGCGCCTTGCGTCCGCTCCCGCCGTTCTCCCACCGATTGTTGCCGACGACGAAGTCCATGAGATCGTAGATGTCGCCATTTTCGATCGTAAGCCGCCCGTCCATATAGGCTTCGCCGAAGCCGAGCCGCGGGTTGCGGGCGATGTCGCCGATCACGCCCTTGTCGGCGAGGCGCACCCGGATCTCGGGCCCTCCGCCCGGGCCGTAATCGGCGCTCGTCCCATCGGGCTGGACAACGGTCAGGCGACCGTGGCGGACCAGCGCGTTGAGCAGTCTTTCAAGCAAGGCCAACATCTCCCTTTAAGCGTCAGACGGTCATGCTCCGCAATATGTCGCTGAGATCGGTCGCGCGAAACGGCTTCTGCAGCACCGGCCGATCGCGGTAGGGCTCCGAGATGCCCTTCGTGCCGTAGCCGGTCGCGAACAGGAACGGGATGCCGCGCTCGGCCAGCACCTGCGCGACAGGAAAGCTCGGCTCGCCCGCCAGATTGACGTCGAGCATGGCAAGATCGAAGGCACTGTCGCGGGCCAGGGCAAGGGCGTGCTCCAACCGGCCGGCGAGGCCCGCCACCTCATGGCCAAGCTCGAGCAGCATATCCTCGATGTTCATGGCGACCAGCATCTCGTCCTCGATGACGAGAATTCGCAGCCGCCGCTCAGCCAAGATTGTCCTCGCGGACCTGGATTTCCTGCAAGGAGGCCTCGATGATGCAGCGCAGGCCGTCCGGCTCGAACAGGAGCCTTGCGGGTCCGCCCAGATCGGCGGCCAGGCCTCGCTCGATCAGCCGCGAGCCGAATCCACGGCCGGCCGGTTCCGCCACGCGCGGCCCGCCCTGCTCCTTCCAGTCGATCCGAAGGCCGCCGGCGTCCATGGTCCAGCGGATCGCCACGCGGCCGGTCTCGTTGCTGAGCGCGCCATATTTAGCGGCATTGGTCCCCAGTTCGTGGAGCGCCAGCGCCAGCGCGAGGGCCGCGCGCGGGGCGAGCCAGAGCGAGTCGCCGGAAATTTCGAACCGGTCCTGCGCCAGATACTCCGTCGCATCGCGCACAACCTTTTCGAGGAGCGCACCCTCCCAATTCTGTTCGGTGAGCAGATTGTGCGCGCGCGACAGCGCCATCAGCCGCGCCTCGAAGCGGCGCCGCGCATCAACGAGCGAAATGTCCCCCCTCAGCGTCTGGAAGGCGATCGCCTGCACCGTCGCGAGCGTGTTCTTCACGCGATGGTTCAATTCGTTGATCAGCAGCCGCTGATGCTCCTCGGCGACCTTGCGATCGTGAATGTCCTCGATCACCCCATACCAGAGCATGATGTTGCCGGCGGCATCGCGGCGCGGGTTGGCGCGCGACCGGACCCAGCGATGGCCAGCATCGCGCCGCCGCAGCCGATATTCGACGTCATAAGCCTCGCCCGTCTCGACCGCGCGGCGCCACGCCTCCTCCTGGCGCGCCTTGTCGTCCGGGTGGATGCCGTCGTGCCAGTCGTCGCTGACGCCCGACGTCCCGGTCCACTCCTCCCAATGCCACGACATCAGGGTCGTGCGGCCCGAGGCGTCCGCGGTCCACGACACCTGGGGATGGAGCTCGACGGCGTGACGGTAATGATCCTCGCTCGCGCGCAGCGACTGCTCGACCTGAGCACGCTCGACCGCCTCCCAGGTCCGCTCGGCAACGTCGCGCGCCATCGCCGCGTCCGATCGCTTCCACTCTCGGGGCTGCTCGTCATGGACGTAGAGGACAGCCTTCAGCTCGCCCTCGCGGACCAGCGGCACGATGATGGCGGCACGCGAGCCGATCCGCTCCCAAATATCCGCCGCCTCGCTCGCGTCGCCGAGTGCGCGGAAATCCGGGACCATCAGGGTCTCGCCGGAGCGCAGATATTGGCTGGCCGCCGGGCCGAACGCCTGGATCGCGGTATTGCCGCCGGCGAGGCTGCGAACGCCGGTGTCGCGCGTCCAGTCGCTACGCACGGAAACAAGGCCCTGCTCGGCGTCGATCTCGGCATAGCCGACCCGCGCCGCGCCGAGATATTCGCCGAGCATCGCGGTCGCCGTCGCCTTGATCGATTCCGGGTCGCCGAAGCCGCGCAGCCGGTCGGCCAATGCGATCTGGAAGGCCATGCGCCGCTCGGCGAGCACGGTCGAGGTGATCTCGTTGCCCTGGTTGAGCACGCCCGCCACCTCGCCATCGTCCCCGAAGAGCGGCGTGAAGCTATAATTCCAGTAGGTTTCCTGCTCGACCCCGTCGCGGACCATCGGCAGCATCTGCTGATAGCCGGCGAAGCCGCTCTTGCTCTCGATCACCTGGCGGAACTGCGGCTCGATGATCGGCCAGATGTCGGCCCAGACTTCGCGCGCCGGCTGGCCCAGGGCCGCCGGATGGCGTTCGCCCGGGATCGGCGCCCACGCATCGTTATAAAGGAGGCGCAGGTCCGGGCCCCAGTAGATCGCGGTCGGGAAACTGGAATGTTCACACAGATCGAAGGCGAAGCGCAGGCTCTGCGGCCAGTCCCGCATGGGGCCGACCGGGGTCGCAGCCCAGTCGAACGCGCGAATCCGCGCGCTCATACCCATTTCGTCGTCGCTGTGCGGCCGCTGCAGTGAAGTCGACGCCATAGACTGGAAGCTCTCCGCCCGTAACGAACTGATAGCGTCAACCTATCGCTTCACAAAGCCTTGAAATTGCGCGGGTCCGCGCTCAGGCGGATACGGCCTCCAGCGCCGCCTGCTTCTCGGCCGCGAGCCGGTCGAGCTCGGCCCGGCTCTTCTTTTCGGCCGCCGACTTCAATTGTCCGCAGGCGGCCATGATGTCGCGGCCGCGCGGGCGCCGGATCGGCGCGCTGATCCCCGCCTCGAACACGACGTCCGAGAAGCGTGCGACACGCTCGGGCGTCGAGCATTCGTAGGGCGCCCCCGGCCACGGATTGAACGGGATCAGGTTCACCTTGGCGGGCAGCTTATACTTGCGGATCAGGCGGACCAGTTCGCGCGCGTCCTCGTCGCTGTCGTTCTTGTCCTTCAGCATCACATATTCGAACGTGATGCGGCGCGCATTGTTGGCGCCCGGATAGTCGGCGCAGGCCTGGAGCAGTTCCTCGATGCCGTATTTGCGGTTCAGCGGCACGATCTCGTCGCGCACTTCCTTCGTCACCGCGTGCAGCGAAACGGCGAGGTTGACGCCGATCTCCTCGCCAGCGCGCTCCATCATCGGCACGACGCCCGAGGTGGAGAGCGTGATGCGGCGTCGCGAAAGGCCGAGGCCGTCGCCGTCCATCACGATCTTCAGCGCGTCGCGGACATTGTCGAAATTGTAGAGCGGCTCACCCATGCCCATCATGACGATGTTGGAGAGCATGCGCCCCTCGGGCTGCGACGGCCATTCGCCGAGCGTGTCGCGGGCGAGCATCACCTGCCCGACGATCTCGCCGGCGGTAAGGTTGCGCACCAGCCGCATCGTGCCGGTGTGGCAGAAGCGGCAGTTCAATGTGCAGCCGACCTGGCTGGACACGCAGAGCGTGCCGCGGTCCGCGTCGGGGATGAACACCATCTCGTAGTCGTTGCCGTCGCGCGTGCGCAGCAGCCATTTGCGCGTGCCGTCGGTCGAGAGCAGGTGCTCGACCACTTCGGGCCGCTCGATCACGAAGTGCTCGGCGAGCCAGGGCTGGTGCGCCTTGGCGATGTCGCTCATCGCGCTGAATTCGGTGGCGCCGCGATTGTAGATCTGGTGCCAGATCTGCTTGGCGCGCAGCTTGGCCTGCCTCGCATCGAGCCCGGCCTTCTCCAGTTCGGCGCGAATCTGGTCGCGCGTCAGGCCGACGAGGTCGACGCGCGCTTCGTCGCCCGCGGGAAGCGCGCGCGGGACGGTGACCGGGTCAAAGTGCCCGGCAATCTGCATGCCAGCTGTCATATGCCGCCCATGTAGCGGCAATGCCGCCATTTTTCCAGTGGCGTGGCGTCAGCGCCGGGCGCAGCCGATCGCGGCGGCATCGATCGCGGTCGCGGCGCCGCGCAACCGGTAGAAATCGCGCACCAAGGCACCGCGCTCCGACCGCGTCTCGACGGTCATGTTGATGCCGCCGCGCATCGCCGCGATGATCTCGGCATCGGCGCGGCGATCGGTCGCCCAAGCATTGGCGCCGCCGCCGATCAGCTGGAAAGTGCGGTCGTCGATGCGGAGCAGCACCGCTGATCCCGATCGCTTGGCGCGGCTTAGGCGCACATGGAGCTGACCCTTCACGCCCCGCCCCGGCCAGTATCCGATCGACGCGAACGGCTTCCATCCCTGCGGCTTAGGCCCGCGGTCCGGCTCGGCGATGGCGAAACAGCGCTCCTTTTCGCGAAACGCGCCCCATTGCGAAAAAATCCCGAGGGGTTGCCGTTGTGCCGCAGCCGGGGCCGCAAGGCACAGAGAAACAACAAGGAAAAGCGCCGCCCGCATCGCCCCGTCCTGATCAACGGTCTGTGGCGTTAAGGCAACAGAAAACCGCGTTTATCTGCGGTTCATGCAACTTCCTCCAGCCGCATTCGCTGGGCTCCCCGCTCCCTGAAGGGACCCGTTAACCATTGGAGTACCTCATGCGTAAGTATATTTTCGCCGCGCTTCTCGCAGGCACCGTCGCCGCTCCGGCGATGGCCCAGAATGCCGCGCCGTTCACCGGCCCGCGCGTCGAAGGCATCGTCGGCTGGGACCGTAATCAGGTCGAGGACGCCGGCAAGGAAGACGGCGTCACCTACGGCGCCGGCATCGGCTACGACATCCAGATGGGCGGCATGGTCGCCGGCGTGGAAGCCGAAGCCACCGATTCCAGCGCCGACGCTTGCTCGAACGACGTGACCGTCCTCGGCGACCGCCTGTGTGTCGGCGCCAAGCGCGACCTCTATGTCGGCGGCCGTCTCGGCACCGCCGTCACCCCCAACACCTTGCTCTACGCCAAGGCCGGCTACACCAACGGCCGCTTCGGCTACGACTATGATGATGGCGGCGACGGCTCGGCCGATTTCGGCGGTGGCCGCAATCTCGACGGCGTCCGCATCGGCGCCGGCGGCGAGCATGCGATCGGCACCAACAGCTTCATCAAGGCTGAGTATCGCTACTCGAACTATGAGCAGGACATCGAGAAGCACCAGGTGGTCGCCGGCTTCGGCTTCCGCTTCTGACCTGATCGGTTCAAGCGACCAAAGGGAAGGGTCGGGGCATCTGCCCCGGCCCTTCTTTTTTCCTCCGCTACCCACTGGCAGGCGACGCAAGTCTCGTTATAACCGGGGTCCAAACCGAACATGCGGCAGGGGTAATAAATGAAGGCGACGATCGAACGGGCTACGCTCCTCAAGAGCCTGGGCCACGTCCAGTCCGTGGTGGAGCGCAGGAACACGATTCCGATCCTGTCCAACGTGCTGATCGAAGCCAGCGAGGATGGCGGCATCCGCCTGATGGCGACCGATCTCGACTTGCAGGTCAACGAGACGGTCGAGGCGCAGGTGCAGCAGTCCGGCGCGACCACGGTCTCGGCGCACACTTTGTTCGACATCGCGCGCAAGCTGCCCGAGGGCAGCCAGGTCGAGATTTCGGCCGCCGAAGGCAAGATGCAGATCAATGCGGGGCGCGCCCGTTTCAACCTCTCGACCCTGCCCCGCGACGATTTTCCGGTCATCGCCGAGGGCGAGCTGCCGACCCGGTTCGAACTCCCGGCCGCGACGCTGCGCCAGATCATCGACAAGACCCGCTTCGCGATCTCGACCGAAGAGACGCGTTACTATCTGAACGGCATCTTCCTGCACGTGTCCGACGAAGCGCAGCCGGTGTTGAAGGCGGCCGCGACCGACGGCCACCGCCTCGCCCGCGTCACCGTGCCGCGGCCGGAGGGCGCGCAGGGCATGCCCGACGTGATCATCCCGCGCAAATGCGTCGCCGAGCTCAGGAAGCTGCTCGACGAGGTCGACGGCACCGTCCAGATCTCGTTGAGCGAATCCAAGATCCGCTTCGGCCTCGGCAACGCCATCCTGACCTCAAAGCTGATCGACGGCACCTTCCCCGATTACAGCCGCGTCATCCCGACCGCCAACGACAAGCTGCTGAAGATCGACCCGAAGAGCTTCATGGAAGGCGTCGACCGCGTCGCCACCATCGCCAGCGAGAAGACCCGCGCGGTCAAGATGGCGCTCGATCGCGACAAGATCACGCTGTCGGTCACCAGCCCGGAGAACGGCACGGCGGCCGAAGAAGTGCCCGGCGACTATGCCGCGGACAGCTTCGAGATCGGCTTCAACGCGCGCTACCTGATGGACATCCTCGGCCAGATCGAGGGCGACACGGTCGAAGTCCACCTCGCCGACGCCGCCGCTCCGACCCTGCTGCGCGAGAATGACAAGGCACCCGCGCTCTACGTCCTGATGCCGATGCGGGTATAAATTTCGCGTCGAACTGCTAGTTCGACGCGGGATGACCGTGCTCACCCGCCTCAGCCTCTCCAATTTCCGGTCCTATGCCGATGCCGTGATTGCCCCCGGCACCGGGTTCGTCGTGCTGACCGGCGAGAATGGCGCGGGCAAGACCAATGTGCTGGAGGCCGTATCCCTGCTCTCTCCGGGGCGCGGGCTGCGCGGCGCGAGCCTGTCGCAGATGGCGCGCAGCGACGGGCCCGGCGGCTTCGCCGTCGCCGCTCGCCTCGATGACGTCGAACTCGGCACCGGCACCATCGCGACCGCGCCGGAGCGGCGCCAGGTGCGGATCAACGGCGCCGCCGCGTCCGCCACGACGCTCGCCGAATGGCTGTCCGTGCTGTGGCTGACGCCGGCCATGGACCGGCTGTTCACCGAAAGCGCGGGCGGGCGGCGACGCTTCCTTGACCGGCTGGTGCTGGCCCTCGCCCCTGGGCACGCCGTCCACGCGGCGCGCTACGAAGCCGCGATGCGCGCCCGCAACAAGTTGCTGGGCGAGGCGCGGCCCGATGCCGACTGGTTGGCCGCTCTCGAGGCGCGGATGGTCGAGCACGGTACCGCGCTCGCCGCGGCCCGCGCGGACACCGTCGGAGCTCTGGGCGAGCGCCTCGCCGCCGCTCCCGAAGGACCCTTCGCCCGCGCCGGGCTCGCGCTCGAAGGCGGCGGCGTGGACGAGAACTTCACCCACCGCCTCGGCCAGGGGCGGTCGCGCGATGCCGCCGCCGGCCGCACCTTGGTCGGTCCGCACCGCACCGAATTGCTCGTGACCCACCTCGGCAAGGGCCAGCCGGCGGCCTTATGCTCGACCGGCGAGCAGAAGGCGCTGCTGCTCGGCCTCGTGCTCGCCCATGCCGATCTGGTCGCCGAGCGCGCCGGGCGGCGCCCGATCCTGCTGCTGGACGAGGTTGCGGCGCACCTCGACCCATCGCGCCGCACCGCCTTGTTCGAGCGGCTGGCCTCGCCCGGGGGCCAGGTGTGGATGACGGGGACCGAGCGGTCCTTGTTCGAGCATGTGCCCGCGGGCACCACCTGGCTCGACGTCGCGGGCGGGCGGATCCGCGCGTCCTGAGGCCAATGGTAAGCGGGCCGCTAACCGGTTAACGGCGGCGGCAGGCCCCGTCCCTTTCCGATACAGCTATTTTTGCTGCAGTGACAGAGACTTAGACGACATGCACTCTGACATCGGGTCGAATCACCGAACGCTTGTTCGGCCATAAAAAGGGGCAGCGACCATGTTGAGGACCATCAGCCAGCGCGGTGCGCCGTTCGCGCACGATCCCGCCCTCCGCGGCTATCACGCCGCCTATCGCGAGAATCAGGTCAACCATTGCCCCGGCTGCGGGCGCTCGCATTGGTATGTCGGCCGGATGTCGGCCGAATGCGGCTTCTGCGGGACGGCGCTGCCGCTCGCGGGTGCGAGCACGACCGGGATCGGCGGTCTCTTCCGCTCCCATCCGCCGCTGGGGATCGCCCGCGCGGCCTGAACCGAAAAAAGCCCGGCACGCTCAGTGAGCGGCCGGGCTCTTTTGGCAGATGCTGCCGGCCCCGAAGGACCGAAGCCTCTTACTGGATCGGCTGCAGGTTCACCGCGGCGGTCTTGCCGCGACGATCCACTTCCAGCTCGAACTCGAGCCGGTCGCCCTCGTTCAAGGACACCATGCCGGCACGCTCGACCGCCGAGATATGCACGAATGCATCCGGCTGGCCGTCGTCGCGGCTGATGAAGCCGAAGCCCTTCATGGCGTTGAAGAACTTGACCGTGCCCGAAGCCTTCTCGCCGGTCAGCTGGCGCTGGGGACCGCCCCGGTCGCCGCCGCCGCCGCCATTGTCGTCGCGCGGAGCCCGCTCCTGGACCGGGAGCGGCTCGCCTTCGATCTTGAGATCGGTCGCCGAGATCCGGCCGCCGCGATCGACGAGCGTGAACTCGAGCGGCTGGCCTTCGGCGAGGCCGGTAAGGCCCGCTTGCTCGACTGCGCTGATGTGCACGAACACGTCCTCGCCGCCATCGTCACGGACGATGAAGCCGAAGCCCTTCTGGCCGTTGAAGAATTTTACGACGCCCTTGCCTTCGCCGATAACCTGGGGGGGCATGCCGCCGCCACGGCCGCCGCCAAAGCCGCCGCCGCCACCACCACCGAAGCCACCGCCGCCGCCGCCGCCGAAGCCGCCACCGCCGCCGCGATAACCACCGCCGCCGCCGCCGCCGGCCGGACCGCCGGCATAACCGCCGCCGCCGCCGCCACCGAAGCGATCACCGCCGCCGCCGAAGCGGTCGCCGCCGCCGCCGAAGCCGCCACGATCGCCGCCAAAGCCGCCGCTGTAATTATCCTCTCCGAAACCGTCGCGCTTGTCTCTGCCGCGCCCGCCGCGCTCGCCGCGGCGCCCTCTATCGAAACTCATGCCGTCTATAACTTTCCCGCGCCCACATCCCTGTTGATAACCACCGCGCTGGGCTTAACGCGCAAACGGTTTGGGCGCAGAATTGGCGCACCACCGGTTTCTATAACGTAAATTCCCGCATCGGGCGAGAGGCTTTAGATAACCTCTCTTTAATTCTCGCAGCAGAGGGCCCACGACGCGCGCGTTGGTCTTCCTTTGCCTCAAAAAAAGCGGCAATGGGCGGTTTGTCAGGGGCGCTGACACCGAAGCAGAGGCTTTCATGGACGGAATGTTCGCAATCTTCGCCGATCCGGCGGTCTGGGCCGCGCTGGCCACACTCATCGTCATGGAGGTGGTTCTCGGTATCGACAACTTGATCTTCATTTCGATTCTCTCCAACAAGCTGCCCGAGGCGCAGCGCCAGAAAGCGCGGCGCATCGGCATCGGCCTCGCGCTCATCATGCGGCTGGCATTGCTCTCTATGATCGCCTGGCTCGTCGGCCTCACCGCCCCGGTTTTCGATCTCGGCATACAGGGCGGGCCGGGCGCGCATGGCGAGCCGACCTTCGAGACCCAATTTTCGTGGCGCGACCTGATCCTGATCGTCGGCGGCCTGTTCCTGCTCTGGAAGGCGACCAAGGAGATCCACCACAGCGTCGATCCGGCGCCGAACGACGACGTCTTCGACACCGCCAAGGCCACGCTCGGCTTCGGCGCGGCGATCGTCCAGATCCTGCTGCTCGATCTCGTCTTCTCGATCGATTCGATCCTGACGGCGGTCGGCATGACCGAGCATCTGCCGGTGATGGTCATCGCGGTGATCACGGCCGTGCTGGTGATGCTGCTCGCGGCCGACCCGCTTGCCAATTTCATAAACCGGAACCCGACCGTCGTGATGCTGGCGCTGGGCTTCCTGCTGATGATCGGCGCGGTGCTGATCGCCGACGGGTTCGGCGTCCATGTGCCCAAGGGCTATATCTACACCGCCATGGCCTTCTCGGCCGGCGTGGAGGCGCTCAACATCTGGTCGCGCCGGCGCAGGGAACGCGCCGCCGCCGTCGCGGCCGAAAACGCCGCATAGGCGAAGCCATTGAGGAGTCATGCGCTTCGTCCTATGCGGAGCGCATGACTGTTCATTTCCACGAAGAAGACCTTCCCGAAGGCGTGCTCGCGCCCGGCCCCGTCGCCGTCGACACCGAGACGATGGGGCTCCAGCTTGGCCGCGACCGCCTCTGCGTCGTCCAGATTTCCGACGGCCAGGGCGACGAGCATCTCGTCCGCTTCGGCCCGGGAAGCGATTATGCCGCGCCCAACCTCAAGGCGGTGCTGGCCGACCCGGCGCGACTGAAACTCTATCATTTCGCGCGGTTCGACATCGCCTCGATCCAGGCCTATCTCGGCGTGGTGGCGGCGCCGGTCTACTGCACCAAGACCGCCTCGCGGCTGATCCGGACTTATACGGATCGGCACGGGCTCAAGGAACTCGTCCGCGAACTGCTCGGCCAGGAGATTTCCAAGCAGCAGCAAACGTCCGATTGGGGCGCTCCCGAGCTCAGCGACGCCCAGAAGGACTATGCCGCGTCCGACGTGCGCTACCTGCACCAGCTGAAGGACAAGCTCGACGAGCGGCTGCAGCGCGAAGGCCGGACGGCGCTCGCCCAGGCCTGCTTTGATTTCCTACCGCACCGGGCCCTGCTCGATCTCGCTGGCTGGCCCGAGATCGACATCTTCGCCCATGTCTGAACTCGCCGTCCGGGAGCGCCTGCGCAAGCAGAGCTGGGCGGCGCCCGGCGGCTCGCACGATGTCATGGTGCGCGTGCTGAAGCTGGTGTTGCCGGCGGTGATCGGCATGCTGCTGGCCTATCTGGCGCTGGTGCCCCTCTCCAAGACGCGCGAGATCAGCTTCATCCTCGACAAGACCAAGGTCGACGTCGCCAGGGAACGGATGCGCGTCCAGGCGGCACGCTATCGCGGCCAGGACAATAAGGGCCGGCCGTTCACGATCGACGCACGCTCGGCGGTGCAGGCGACTTCGAGTGACCCGATCGTCGACGTACTCGGCATGAGCGCGCAGATCGGCCTGGAGAGCGGCCCGGCCACCTTCCAGGCGAATCGCGGCCGCTACAATCTCGAGACCGAGACGATCGATGTTGTCGGCCCGATCCTGCTCACCGCCGCCGACGGCTACCGGCTGGAGACGCGCGACGTCACCGTCGATCTCAACAGCCGCACAATGGCGAGCAGAGGCCGCGTCGACGGAAAGATGCCGCTCGGCCGCTTCTCGGCCGACCGCCTGCTTGCCGATCTGCCGGCACGCCAAGTCACGCTCGCCGGCAACGCCCGCTTGCATATCGTCCAAGGCGGCATCAGATGAGCGTCATGAAAAGCATCGGAATAGCAGCCGGCGCGGCTGCGCTCACCGCGGGCCTGATCCTCGCCCAGCCGGCCATCGGCCAGGACGCGGCCTCGGCGCTACGCGGCCACAATACCGATGCGCCGGTCGACGTCGCGGCCGACCGCATCGAAGTGCAGGACCGCGCCGACCGCGCCGTCTTCTCCGGCAACGTCCAGGTGAAGCAGGGCGACCTCGCGCTCAACGCGGCCCGCCTCACCGTCGCCTACAGCAATGCCGGCGGCATCCAGATCGAGCGGCTCGACGCCAGCGGCGGAGTCACCGTCCGCAGCCCATCCGAAACCGCGCGCGGCCAATATGCGATCTACGACCTCAACAGCCGGATCATCACTTTGATCGGCGGCGTCACGCTCACGCGCGGCGCCTCCAACGTCAATGGCGGCCGGCTGGTGATCGATCTCGACAGCGGCCGCGCCGTGATGGACGGCGGCGCTCCGGCCGGCACGTCGGCCCAGGGCGGACGCGTCACCGGCACCTTCACGGTGCCCCAGCGCGGCAACTAACCGGTTGATCCAGGGCGATTCGCCGCAGCGGGCTTGAGTGTGGCTCTTGTGCCGCGCACAGCACGCAACCAACGCATGCACAAATCTTGCCAGTTGAGGCGGATTCTCCGTTCGCCTACATGCTGAACGGACGAACCGGAGCGACGATGAACGACACTGCCCTTCTCGACAGGCCTCTCGACGCGGCGGTCAGCCACATCTCGCGCGGCCTCTCGGTCGTCTCGATCGCCAAGTCCTACGACAAGAAGGTGGTGCTGACCGACGTGTCGGTGCACGTCGAGCGCGGCGAGGTGTTCGGCCTGCTCGGCCCCAACGGCGCCGGCAAGACGACCTGCTTCTATTCGATCATGGGCCTGGTGAAGCCGGACAGCGGCCGCATCCTGCTCGACGGCGAAGACATTACCGGCCTTCCCATGTACCGCCGCGCGATGCTCGGCCTCGGCTATCTGCCGCAGGAGACGTCGATCTTCCGCGGCATGACGGTCAGCCAGAACATCATGGCTGTGCTCGAGGTCGCCGAGCCCGACAAGCAGGTCCGCCATCAGCGCCTCGAGCAATTGCTCGAGGAATTCCACATCGAGCGGCTGCGCGACGCGCCTGCGATGGCGCTTTCGGGCGGCGAGCGGCGGCGCTGCGAGATCGCGCGCGCACTGGCCGCGAACCCCTCGATCATGCTGCTCGACGAGCCGTTCGCAGGCATCGACCCGATCTCGATCGCCGACATCCGCGACCTCGTCATCGAATTGAAGAAGCGCGACATCGGCGTGCTCATCACCGACCACAATGTCCGCGAGACGCTCGACATCGTCGATCGCGCCGCGATCATCTATGGCGGCGAAGTGCTGTTCCAGGGCAGTCCGCAGGCGCTGGTTGCGGACGAGAATGTCCGCCGCCTCTATCTCGGCGAGAGCTTCGAGCTGTAGAGATGGTCCAGGCTGGTCGTCATTGCGAGCAAAGCGAAGCAATCCGGACCGATGCCTGCGCCGTTGGATTGCCGCGCCGCTGCGCGCCTCGCAATGACGGGACGATGTGATGGGGCTCGGTCCTCGCCTCGATCTGCGCCAGAGCCAGTCGCTGGTGATGACACCCCAGCTGCAGCAGGCGATCCGCCTGCTGGCGCTGTCAAACCTCGAGATCGAAAGCTTCATCGCCGAGGAACTGGAGAAGAATCCGCTGCTCGACACGGGCGGCGGCGACGAGGATTCGAACGCCGAAGCGCCCGCGCCGGACGCCGTGGTCCTGAGCGAGAGCGACGAGCCCGCCACCGCCGACGTGCTGGTCCAGTCCGGCGACGCCGTCCAGGATGCGCCGCTCGACGTCGACTATGACAGCGAGGATTTCCACCAGGACAGCGCCGCGGATTCGATGCGGGGGATGGACGGCGCCCTTGGCCTGGACGGGATCGCGACGGGCGGCGCCGGGGGCGAAGGCACCGACTATGACAGCTTCGCCGCGGCCGGCGTCTCGCTCCACGACCATCTCCTTGCGCAGGCCGGCGAATGCCTGTCCGGCCCCGATCTGGTCATCGCCGGGCAGATCATCGAGCAGATCGACGAGACCGGCTATTTGACCGGATCCCTGCTCGACCTCGCCCATCGCCTCGGCGCCCCGCTCTACGACGTCGAGCGCGTGCTGGGCGTGATCCAGGCCTTCGATCCGTCCGGCGTCGGCGCCCGCTCACTGTCCGAGTGCCTCGCCATCCAGGCCAGGGAGGCGGACCGCTACGACCCGGCCATGGCGCGGCTGATCGACAATCTCGACTATCTCGCCAAGGGCAATGTCGGGGCACTGAAGCGCATCTGCGGCGTCGACGACGAGGATATCGGCGACATGATCCGCGAGCTGCGCGCCTACGATCCCAAGCCGGGCTGCCGTTTTAGCCAGGGCGAGCGCGTCGATGCCGTCGTGCCCGATGTATTCGTCGGCCGCCGCGGCAGCGGCTGGGTGATCGAGCTCAACAGCGCTACGCTGCCGCGCCTGCTGGTCAATCGCAGCTACTATGCCGAGCTTTCGAGCGGGCCGCAGAACAAGCAGAGCAAGGCATGGCTGTCCGATTGCCTCGCCAGCGCCAACTGGCTGATGAAGGCGCTCGACCAGCGCGCCCGCACGATCGTCAAGGTCTCGACCGAGATCGTCAAGCAGCAGGACGGCTTCTTCCGCAACGGCGTCGCCTCGCTCCGGCCGCTCACGTTGCGTTCGGTCGCCGAGGCGATCGGGATGCATGAATCGACGGTGAGCCGCGTCACCTCCAACAAATATCTGTCCTGCGACCGCGGCCTGTTCGAGCTCAAATATTTCTTCACCAGCGGCATCCAGAGCTCCGATGGCGGCGGCGCCGTCTCGGCCGAGGCGGTGAAGAGCCACATCAAAACGTTGATCGCCGCCGAGGACCCAAAGGCGATCCTGTCGGACGACCAGCTCGTCGAGATGCTGCGCGCCAAGGGTTTCGACATCGCCCGCCGCACCGTCGCCAAATATCGCGAGGCGATCGGCATCGGCTCGTCGGTCCAGCGCCGCCGCCAGAAGGCGATCGGCGCCCACGCGGCCTGACCGTCACGCGTCTGCAACGAGACCGTAAGACGCACGACTTGAAGTGATGGCAACGACGAGCCCGACCTGCCGGGCGAGGAGTTTGCCATGCATCGTGACATCCTGCGGCTGCAGCCCGCCGACAAGGCGCGGCTGCGCATCCTGTTTCTCGCCAAGCATGCGAAGAGGGGCGGTCGCCCGCATCCCGAGGACGGGAGCCACGCAATCTACCATCACGAGATGCTGGAGACGCTGCGCGCGATCGGCCTCAACGTGGTCGCTGCGGATTGCTACGAGGACCTGTTCGGGCCGGTCGACGCCGACTTCGTCATCCCGTTGCTCAACCGTGGCGGTTTCCAGAATAGCGAGATGCTGGCGCCGCTGCTGCTCGCCCGGGCCGGCATCCCCTTCCTCGGCGCGAGCCCGATCATCCGCGGCCTCAGCGACGACAAGCATCTGATGAAGACCGCGGCGCTGGCGCGCGGCGTGCCCTGCAGCGACTGGGCGCTCTTCCGCGCCGGCCGTCTCGACCCGCCCGCGCCGCTCGCCGGCAATGCCTTCATCGTGAAGCCCAACGCCTCCTCGGCGAGCTGGGGGATCCAGCGCTGCGCCAGCTGGTGCGAGGTCGAGGCCCATGCCGCCGCGCTCAACTCGCGCGGCCACGACGCGATCGCCGAGCCGTGGGTGGGCACGATGGACATCGCCGTTCCCGTGATCGGCACCACCGACGCCTTGCTCCTGCCCGCGCTCGGCTACGCGCCCGCCAACAGCGGCGGCCTGCGCAGCTACGAGGAGAAGCGCAATCTCGTCCATGCGGCCGAGGACGAACTGCTGCCGCTGACCGATGCGCATCTCGCCGCCCGCCTCGACGACATGGTGCGGCGCCTGCTGCCGGAGCTCTGGCCGTTCGATTATGGCCGCTTCGAGTTCCGTTACGACAGCCGCACCTGCGAACTCTGGTTCATGGAGGTCAATCTGAGCTGCAACCTGTGGTCCAAGAAGACGATCTCGCGCTCGGCCCGGAGCGTGGGCTTCGACCATGTCGCGCTGGTGGAAACGATCCTCACCCACAGCCTGCTGCGGCAAAACGTGATCGAGCGCCCGCTGGCGCTGTCGCGGGCCGCATGATGCGCCCGCCCGCCATCCTCATCCTTGCCGGACGCCGCTCGGCCGTGCCAGACCCGCTCGCGGCGGCGGCCGGCGTCGGCCACAAATGCCTCGTTCCGGTCGCCGGGCAGGCGATGCTCGGGCGCGTGCTGGAGACCGCAGCCGCGGCCTGGTCCGATGCGCACCTCTTCGTGTCGATCGAGGATTTCGATGCGGTGGCGAGCGAACCCACGGTCGCCCGCCTGCACGCCGCGGGACGGCTGTCGCCGGTCACCGCCCAATCCACGATCGCGGATAGCGTCGTCGAAGCGGCCCGAGCGAGCGGCTTTCCGCTTGTTGTCACCACCGCCGACAACGTCTTGCTGACCACGGACGCGCTGCACGCGCTTGCCGCCCAGGGGGCGAAACGGGAGGACGATGCGATCGTGGTCGTCGCGCGCCGCGAGGACATACAAGCCGCCCATCCCGACGGGCAGCGACGCTTCTACGAGTTCAAGGACGTCGCCATTTCCAACTGCAACCTCTTTTGGCTGGGCAACGACCGCGCGCTCAAGGCGGCCGAGACCTTCCGCGGCGGCGGCCAGTTCGCCAAGCATCCGGGGCGGATTGTCAAGGCGTTCGGCGTCGCCAACCTGATCGCATTCCGCTTCCGGCTCGCCACGCTGGACGGCCTGTGCCGGCGCATATCGCGCCGCTTCGGGGTCCGCATCCGGCCGATGCTGATGGACGACGGCCGGCTTGCCATCGACGTCGACAACGAGCGCACCCTCCGCGTCGCCGAGGAAATTCTCGCGCGCAACCAGGCGCCTGGCACGGTTGCCGCGGCCTAGGGGCAGCCTAGTCGAGGCGGAATTTGCGGATCAGCGTCTTGAGCTCGGGCTCCTGGACCAGCGCCTCGGCCTCCTCGAGGCTGAACCAGCGGCGCTCGCGTTCCATGCGCTCCGGCCACTCCTCTTCCTCCACGTCCACCTCGAGCGGGAAGACATAGACCTTGGCGCGCACCTCCGAACCGTCGTTGCGCCGCTTGATGTAGCGATAGGTGCCCAGCGGCTTCGGCGCGACGACGCCGACGATGCCCGCTTCCTCCCACGCTTCGCGCGCGGCGGAGAGATGGGGCGGGAGGCCGAAGATCGGATTGCCGCGCGGGACAACCCAGCGCCGCGTCTCCCGCGAAGTGATCAGCAGCAGGCGTGGGTCCCCATTGTCCGCCTCGCGATAGGCCAGAACGCCATATTGCCTGATCAAGAGAAGTTCGTCCTCGCCGCCGCTGTGGCCAGCCACCTTAGATGCACCGGCCAGATAATGAAGGGCTGCTCTGCAATGTTCCGGAATAGCGAAAGGCCGCCCCTTTCGGGACGGCCTTTCCATTGTCAGCCGCTTGCGAAGCTGCATTGCCGGTGCCCGGCTTAAGCCGAGTGGACAATGCGCGTCAGGCGCTGAACCCTCCGGAGAGGGTGGCCACGCACGATTGGTTTGCCGCCAGCGGCGTGAGACAATGAGACATTCGACCACCTCCTTTCGATTGTTGCAACGAGTGCGCGATATAGGCCCCGATTGCGGCATTTAAAGCAGCCTTCTCAATAATTTATCGGACGTCGACAGCAACCGGCGAAGCCACCTGTGCAACCGGGAGGCCAGCCGCGCGGAAATCACGAGCCGCGACAGGCTTGCTCCTGGCCCCCGCGCGGCTCTAGCATCTGCGCAAACGAAGCAGGCGCCGCGAAGCGCAGCCGGTAAGGGAGAGGCATGATGGCGACGCAGGCGCAGGCACGTTCGGCTTTGTGGTGGGTGCCGTGGGCCCTGCTGGCCGCATTGGGCGCAGCGGCGCTGGGCGTGGTCGCGCTCCACCGGGGCGAGACCATCAATGCGCTCTGGATCGTCGTCGCGGCGGTCTGCACCTATCTGATCGCCTATCGCTTCTACGCTTTGTTCATCGCCCGCGACGTGCTCGGCATCGATCCCGGCCGGCGCACGCCTGCGGTGCGCCACAATGACGGCCTCGATTACGTGCCGACCAACCGCTTCGTGCTGTTCGGCCATCATTTCGCGGCGATCGCCGGCGCCGGCCCGCTGGTGGGGCCCGTGCTGGCCGCGCAAATGGGCTACCTGCCCGGCACGCTCTGGATCCTCGTCGGCGTCGTCTTTGCCGGCGCGGTGCAGGACTTCGTCATGCTGTTCATCTCGACCCGGCGCGATGGCCGCTCGCTCGGCGAGATCATCCGCGGCGAGATGGGCATGGTTCCCGGCGTGATCGCAATGATCGGCATTCTCGCCATCATGATCATCCTGCTGGCGGTGCTCGCGCTCGTCGTGGTCAAGGCGCTGGCCGACAGCCCCTGGGGCACGTTCACCGTCTTCGCGACGATGCCGATCGCTATCTTCATGGGGCTCTACAGCCGCTATCTACGGCCGGGCCGGATCGGCGAAATCTCGATTATCGGCTTCGTGCTGCTGATGCTCGCCATCGTGTTCGGCGAGAGCGTCGCCGCCAGCCCGAGCTTGGGCCCCGCCTTCACCTTTTCCGGCGAGACCATGGCGCTGATGCTGATCGGCTACGGCTTCGTCGCCTCGGTGATCCCGGTGTGGCTGCTGCTCGCCCCGCGCGACTATTTGTCGACCTTCCTCAAGATCGGCACCATCGTCGGCCTCGCCGTCGGCATCCTCATCGTCCGCCCGAACCTCGAGATGCCGGCGCTGACCCGGTTCATCGACGGCACCGGTCCGGTCTTCGCCGGCAGCCTGTTCCCGTTCCTGTTCATCACCATCGCCTGCGGCGCCGTCTCGGGCTTCCACTCCCTGGTCGCCTCGGGAACGACGCCCAAGATGATCGAGAGCGAGGCCCATCTGCCGATGATCGGCTATGGCGGCATGCTGATGGAGAGCTTCGTCGCGATCATGGCGCTGGTCGCGGCCTGCGTGCTCGATCCCGGCCTCTATTTCGCGCTCAACAGCCCGACCGCCTTGATCGGCACGACCACGGCCGAGGCGGCCCAGGTCCTGTCGGGGTGGGGCTTCGCGATCACGCCGGCGATGCTTGACCAGGTGGCGCGCGACGTCGGCGAGGCCTCGATCCTGTCGCGCACCGGCGGCGCCCCCACACTGGCAGTCGGCATGGCCCACATCCTGTCCAACGTGATCGGCGGCCAGGCGATGATGGCCTTCTGGTATCATTTCGCGATCCTGTTCGAAGCTTTGTTTATCCTCACCACGGTCGATGCCGGCACCCGCGTCTGCCGCTTCATGATCCAGGACCTGCTCGGCACGTTCGTCGCACCGTTGAAGGACACGCGCAGCTGGACGGCCAATCTGATCGCCACCGGCCTCGCCGTCACCGGCTGGGGCTATTTCCTCTACCAGGGCGTCACCGACCCGCTCGGCGGCATCAACACGCTCTGGCCTTTGTTCGGCATTTCCAACCAGATGCTGGCGGCGATGGCGCTCACGCTGTGCACCGTCATCCTGTTCCGGATGAAGAAGGAGCGCTACGC
This sequence comes from Sphingomonas sp. LY54, assembly GCF_035594035.1. Classification (NCBI taxonomy): domain Bacteria; kingdom Pseudomonadati; phylum Pseudomonadota; class Alphaproteobacteria; order Sphingomonadales; family Sphingomonadaceae; genus Sphingomonas; species Sphingosinicella wutangchuni. Next base: position 2,707,714 of record NZ_CP141588.1, on the reverse strand, counting down.
CTGGGTGACGATCGTGCCGACCGCGTGGCTGCTGATCTGCACGCTCACGGCGGGCTGGCAGAAGATGTTCCACGCCGATCCTAAGATCGGCTTCCTCTCGCACGCCGGCCTCTATTCCGACGCGTTCGAGCGCGGCGAGATCCTCGCGCCCGCGGCCGACGCCGGCGAGATGAGCCGGATCATCTTCAACGATTATGTGAATGCGAGTCTCTGCGCCCTGTTCATCGCGGTCGTGCTGGCGATGGTGCTGTACGGGATCAAGGCGATCCTCGAAGCGCGGCGCTCCGCCTTCCCAACCACCCGGGAGACCGCTGATGCCTTGGCGTGAAGCGTGGAAGCAGGTGGTGCGGACCGTGCACCTGATGGTCGGCGTGCCCGATTACGACACCTATCGCGCGCACCGCGCCGCCGATCATCCGGGCGAGCCGGTGATGGACCGAGACCAATTCTATCGCGCCGCGACCGACCGTCGTTTCGGCGGAGGAGCCGGGAGGATCAATCGTTGCTGTTGATGATGCTTGCCATGGCGGGAGCGGCCGTCGCCACGCCGGCCGAGACCCGTCCGCGCGCCCGCGAGGCGGGGATCGCCGTCGGCATCCTGCCGACCGGCCCGCTCAACGCCATCACCGACGTGCCCGGCGTCCGCGTCGGTCAGGTCACGTTGCGCGAGGGTAAGACTGTGCGCACCGGAGTCACCGCGGTGCTTCCCCATGGCGGCAACCTCTACCAGGACAAGGTCCCGGCTGGCTTCGCGGTCGGCAACGGCTATGGCAAGTTCATGGGCTCGACCCAGATCGAGGAACTGGGCGAGATCGAGAGCCCGATCCTGCTCACCAACACTCTGTCGGTTCCCGAAGCGGCCGCCGCCGCCATCGACTGGACCCTGCGCCAGCCGGGCAACGGGGAAGTGCGGTCGGTGAATGCGGTCGTGGGCGAGACCAATGACGGCTATCTCAACGACATCCGCGCCCGTCGCGTCGCCAAGGAGCATGGCCTGAAGGCGATCGCCGCAGCGCGCGAGGGCCCGGTCGCGGAGGGCGCGGTCGGCGCCGGCACCGGCACCGTCGCCTTCAGCTGGAAGGGCGGCATCGGCACCAGCTCGCGCCGTCTCCCCGCCCGGCTCGGCGGCTATACAATCGGTGTCCTCGTGCAGAGCAATTATGGCGGCGTGCTGAGCGTGGATGGGGCGCGCGTCGGCGAAGCCCTCGACCAATATTATCTGAAAGACGAGCTCTCCTCGGGCTCGGGCGATGGCTCGGTGATCATCGTCATCGCCACCGATGCGCCCCTTTCCGACCGCAATCTGAAGCGGCTCGCATCGCGCGCCTTCCTCGGCATCGGGCGCACCGGATCGCCGATGACCAACGGCTCGGGCGATTATGCGGTCGCCTTCTCGACCAGTCCGGCCGTCCGCCGCACGCGCGAACGGCGCGACGCCGCAGCGACCATCACCGACCTTCCCAACGAAGCGGCGTCGCCGCTCTTCCAGGCGGTCGTCGAGGCGACCGAGGAAGCGGTGCTGAACTCATTGTTCAAGGCGGAGACGACGGAAGGTCATCGCGGCCGGATCGAGGCGCTTCCGGTCGAGGCGGTGAAGCGGCTTCACCGCGCCCACCGTCCCGATCCGGCGCGCTAGGCCGCACACCCTCGCCAGGCAGCGGGCCGGTCCGGTACAGCCAGGGCGGCTCCCCCGGCGCGATCCCGGCCGTGCTCTGCAGCATCGCGCGCCACAAGGTACGCAGGCGGTGGACATGGAGGTCGTCGGCCATGATCGCGACGGCGTGGCGCAGGACCTCGGGGGCGACCGATGCCTCGTCCCCGCCGTTGTGGACGAGGCCGAGCCCGGCGCGGAAATCCGCGCTGGCATTGTGAAATATCACCCCGCCCAACGCGATCAGATAGGGCGCCGGAGCGCCCTCGGCGAGCACTGCCCGCTCGAGGTCGAAGATGGTGCGGATCTTGTGCTTCCGGAGCTCGGCGAAGGCCCGCGGGCCGACATTGGAGCAGAGCTGCGCCTGCAGCACCCAGTCGAAACATTGGAGCAGCGCGAACGGGGTTTCGGCGTAGAGGCCGATCGGATTGACGGTGGCCAGATTCTGGACGTCGAACAGATTGCTTTCCTCGAGCCGGAAAGCGGTCTCGGCGTCGATCCCGTCGATCACGTCCAGCGGCACCAGCCGCGCATCCTTCATCGCCTGGTCGTCGACCCGCTTGATCTGGACGCGCAGCGCCTTGGCGAGCTTCATTAGGCCGAGATTGGGCCAATAGCCGACGATGAAGGCGAGGCCGAGCGCGCTGGCGAAGGTCCAGGCCCCCGCCTCCCCCTCGTTCACCGCGAAGCCGATCACCCGGTAGGTGACCAAGGCGACGATCACGCCCTGGAGGATGTGGAGCGCGGCGCGGACGAATGCGAGCGCACTCAATTCCTGGTTGAGCGTCGCGCGCACCAGATAGCGCAGCTGGAAGACGAACCCGCCTAGGAAGGCCAGCCCGGCTACCGTCACGACGCGGCCAAGTTCCTCGCGCGTGGCATCTGCCTCGGTCCACAGGAAGGCGTTGGTGATCCTGGGGAAGTCCGGACGGTCGGCCAGCAACCAGTCACTCGGCACGAGCAAAAGCATGAAGCCGACCGCGCTCACCGCGAAGAAGAAGAAGGCGCCGGTCCACACCATCAGCAAAGCCTGCCGCGTCTTGCCGTCCTCGTCGCTGGTGGCGCGGTAGCGGGCTGCGACCAGTTCGAGCTGCGGCAGGTCGGGCTGGTTCTTGAACAGGCTCGATCGCAATTCCTCGACCAGCCGCAGCCGCACCCTGCGCAGCTCGTGGCGGGTGGCGATCAGCGCCAGCGGCACGATCGCCGCCAGCGCCAACGCGATGAGGAGGTACCAATTGGCTTCCATCCGGAGCCCTGCCGACGAGATCGCTAAGGGATTATCTCATGCAGGCGGGTTCGGAGCGAGTCCGGCGGCTCGGACGGTCCAAGTCGGTTCTTTCGGCCGGGCGAGGCCCTGCCGCGGCAATGTCCTAGACGTCGAGGTTGGCGACGCTTAGCGCATTCTCCTGGATGAACTCGCGGCGCGGTTCGACCACGTCGCCCATCAGGCGGGTGAAGATCTCGTCGGCGACGTCGGCCTGGGCGACCTCGACCTGGAGCAGCGAACGATTCTCGGGATCGAGAGTCGTTTCCCACAATTGCTCGGCGTTCATCTCGCCGAGACCCTTGTAGCGCTGCACCGACAGGCCCTTGCGGCCGGCGGCGAGGATGCCGTCGAGCAATTCGATCGGACGGCGCACGAGGACGCCGCGCGCGTCGACGGTGCGATCGGGCGCGGCGTCGAGTTCGGCGCCCGCATTGTCGTCCTGCGCCGGCTCATCGGCCGCGGCAGCGGCGGCCTTGATCGTCACCAGGCGGGCCGAACGGGCATAGGTCGGGGCCTGCTCGCTCGCCAGCGTGTGAAGCTTGCGGGCCTCGGCGCTGTGCACGAACTTGTGGTCGACGACATGGTGGTCGGTGACGCCGCGCCACAGCCGGCGGAGCACGTAATTGCGCTCCTCGGTCGCCTCGCCCGTCCAGGTGGCGTCCTCGTCGCCCGCCTGCAGCCAGGCGGCGGCGCGGGTGATGGTTTCGTTGCGCCGGGCGGACTGCAGCTCGGGATCGAGCGCGCCGGTGAGGGCGAGCGCCTCGATGATGGCCGGATCGTAGCGCTTGGGCACGTAGCGCATCAAGGTGCGCATGCGCCGGGCATGCTCGGCGAGCGCGCGCAGATCCTCGCCCGAACGCGGGCCTTCCTGCGTCTCCAGCACCATCGAGCCGATGCCCGCGTCGACGAGGTAATCGTCGAGCTTGGCGTCGTCCTTCAGATAGACTTCGGACCGGCCCTTCGCGACTTTGTAGAGCGGCGGCTGCGCGATATAGAGATGGCCGCGCTCGATGATCTCCGGCATCTGCCGGTAGAAGAAGGTGAGCAGCAAGGTACGGATATGGGCGCCGTCGACGTCGGCGTCGGTCATGATCACGATCTTGTGGTAGCGCAATTTCTCGATGTTGAAGTCGTCGCGGCCGATGCCGGTGCCCATCGCCTGGATGAGCGTACCGACTTCCTTGGACGAGAGCATGCGATCGAAGCGCGCGCGCTCGACGTTGAGGATCTTGCCCTTCAGCGGCAGGATCGCCTGGACCTCGCGGTTGCGGCCCTGCTTGGCCGAGCCGCCGGCCGAGTCACCCTCGACCAGGAACAGTTCACACTTGGAGGGGTCGCGCTCCTGGCAGTCGGCGAGCTTGCCGGGCAGCGACGCGATGTCCATCACGCCCTTGCGCCGGGTGAGCTCGCGCGCCTTGCGGGCCGCTTCGCGCGCCGCGGCGGCATCGATGATCTTCTGGATGATCGTGCGGGCGTGCTGCGGATTCTCCTCGAGCCACTCAGCCATCTTGTCGGCCATCAGGCTTTCGAGCGGCTGGCGCACCTCGGACGAGACGAGCTTGTCCTTGGTCTGCGAGCTGAACTTGGGATCGGGCAGCTTGACCGAGACGATGGCGGTGAGGCCCTCGCGCATGTCGTCGCCGGTGAGGCTCACCTTCTCCTTCTTGAGCGCCCCCGACTTCTCGGCATAATTGTTGAGCGTGCGGGTCAGCGCCGCGCGGAACGCGGCGAGATGGGTGCCGCCGTCGCGCTGCGGGATGTTGTTGGTGAAGCAGAGGACCTGCTCGTAATAGCTGTCGTTCCATTCGAGCGCGACCTCGATGCTGACATTGTCGCGCTGACCGGTGACCGAGATCGGATCGGGAATGAGAGCGGTCTTGGTGCGGTCGAGATAGCGCACGAAGGCCGCGATGCCGCCTTCGTAGAACAGTTCGACCGTCTTCTCCTCCTCGTGGCGCGCATCGTTGAGGAACAGGCGCACGCCGGAATTGAGGAAGGCGAGCTCGCGATAGCGATGCTCGAGCTTCTCGAAATCGAAGTCGGTGATCTTGAACGTGGTCGGCGACGGCAGGAAGGTGACGCGCGTCCCCTTTCGGCCCTCGGGAGCGGGGCCCATGAGCTTTAGCGGCGCCTCGGCATCGCCGTGGCGGAAGCGCATCCAATGCTCCTGGCCGTCGCGCCAGATGGTCAGCTCCAGCCACTCGGAGAGCGCGTTCACGACCGATACGCCGACGCCGTGGAGGCCGCCCGACACCTTGTAGGCATTGTCGTCCGACGCATTCTCGAACTTACCACCGGCGTGAAGCTGGGTCATGATGACCTCGGCCGCCGACACGCCTTCCTCGGCATGGATCCCGGTCGGGATGCCGCGGCCATTGTCCTCGACGCTCACCGAGCCATCGGCGTTCAAGGTGATCTGGATGTGGTCGCAATGGCCGGCGAGGGCCTCGTCGATCGCGTTGTCCGAGACCTCGAACACCATGTGGTGGAGGCCCGAGCCGTCGTCGGTGTCGCCAATGTACATGCCGGGCCGCTTGCGGACCGCGTCGAGGCCTTTCAGCACCTTGATGGAATCGGCGCCGTAGCTGTTTTCAGTAGGGGAAGTTGCCATAGCAATCATATAGCGACGCCCCCCGGGAAACCAAAGGAAAAAGGGGCCCCCGCGGCCCCACGGGGCACCGCCGGAAAGAGCGTCAGTCGTCCTCGTCCTCGTAGCCGACGAGGTTGAGCTCGCGGGCCCTTATCTGGTGCATCCGGCACCAGTGGATCAGCGCCTCCTCGCGGCCATGGGTGACCCACACTTCCTGCGGCGCCACCTCGCGCAAAGTCTCGGTGAGTTCGTCCCAATCTGCATGGTCGGAGATGATCAGCGGCAGCTCGACATTGCGCTGGCGGGCGCGCTGACGGACCCGCATCCAGCCCGACGCCATCGCCGTGATCGGATCGGGCAGGCGCCGCGACCAGCGGTCGTTGAGCGCGCCGGGCGGGGCCAGCACGATCCTGCCGCGCAATTCGTCCTTCTTCGCCTCGGTCGCGGGCCGGATGTCGCCGAGCGCGACGCCATGCTCCTCGTAGAGATCGCACAGCCGCTGCAGCGCGCCGTGCATGTAGATCGGATCGTGGTGGCCGCGGCCGCGCAACTCGGTGATGACCCTTTGCGCCTTGCCGAGCGCATAGGCGCCGACCAGCACGCACCTTTCGGGATTGGCGTGGAGGCGCGCGAGCAGCCGGTCCATTTCGCTGCCGGTGTCGGGATGGCGGAAGACGGGCAGGCCGAAGGTCGCCTCGGTGATGAAGATGTCACACGGCACCGGCTCGAACGGCGCGCAGGTCGGATCGGGTCGCCTTTTATAGTCGCCCGAGACGACGACGCGCTCCCCGGCGTGTTCCAGCACGATCTGGGCCGAGCCGAGCACATGGCCGGCGGGCACGTAACTCACCGTCACCGGACCCATCTGCATGGATTCGCCATAAGCGACGGGGCGGCCGTTCTGCGGCCCGTAGCGGCACTCCATGATCGCCAGCGTCTCGGGGGTCGCCCATACCGTCTCATGCCCGCCGCGGGCGTGATCGGCATGGCCGTGGGTGACGAGCGCACGCGCCTTGGGCTGCGAAGGATCGACCCACGCATCGGCCGGCTTCACATAAATGCCTTCGGGAAAAGGCTCGATCCAGGAACCGAGACGGGCCATCAATCACTATATGGGCGAACATGCGCGTCGGTTCCACGGAGCCGCCGAGCCAGGAAGGAGAGAAGACAGCATGGACAGCCCCTCCGGAGGCCTTTGGGCCATCATGAACATCGTCGGGCCGCTGGTCCTGGCCGCGGTTCTGCTCTGGGCCTTGCTCAGGAACCGCAAGGCCAAGCCGCGCGACATCGAGCGCACCGAAGACGCGACGCACGAGCTTTACCGTCAGGAAAATGCCGCCCATCGCGGCGAGGACGACCGTGTGCCCTGACCCGGCGCGCCCATGCTGATGACGGAGCCGGGCGCGCTTCCCCCCGTCATCACGCAATGGTTCGCGGCCAAGGGGTGGGCGCCGCGCCGTCACCAAATGGAGATGCTGGTCGCCGCCCGTGCCGGGCGTAACGCCTTGCTGGTCGCGCCCACCGGCGCCGGCAAGACTTTGGCCGGCTTCCTCGCTTCGCTGGCCGATCTGGTCGAGGCGCCGGTCGACACACTCCACACGCTCTACGTCTCGCCGCTCAAGGCGCTGGCGGTGGACGTGCAGCGCAATCTGTTGACGCCGATCGAGGAGATGGGCCTCGACATCCGCGTCGAGACCCGCACCGGCGATACGCCCGCCGACCGCAAGGCGCGGCAGCGCGTGCGGCCGCCGCAGATGCTGCTCACGACGCCGGAATCGCTGAGCCTGCTGCTGAGCCACGAGGACAGCCGCTTCCTGTTCGCCAACCTCAAGACGATCGTCGTCGACGAGGTCCACGCCTTCGCCAACGGCAAGCGGGGCGACCTGCTCAACCTCGCCATGGCGCGGCTGCAGACGCTGGCCCCTGCCCTGCGCCGCGTCGCGCTCTCGGCCACCGTATCCGATCCCGAAGCCTATCAGGGCTGGCTCGCGCCGCACGCCGATATCGAGACAGTCGATCTCGTCGTCGGCGACCCCGGGGCCGACGCCGACATCGCCATCCTGCTGCCCGAGGACGAGCGCATCCCCTGGTCCGGCCATAGCGGCCGCTGGGCGGCGCAGCAGGTGATGAAGGAGATCGAGGCGCACAAGACCACTTTGGTGTTCTGCAACACGCGCAGCCTCGCCGAACTCATCTTCCAGGATCTGTGGACGGTGAACGACCAGCATCTGCCGATCGGCGTCCACCACGGCTCGCTCTCGCTCGAGGCGCGACGCAAGGTCGAGAATGCGATGGCCGAGGGCCGCCTGCGCGGCCTGGTCTGCACCGCCAGCCTCGATCTCGGAGTCGACTGGGGCAATGTCGACCTCGTCATCCAGATGGGCGCGCCCAAGGGCTCGTCGCGCCTGCTGCAGCGCATCGGCCGCGCCAACCACCGGCTCGACGAGCCGAGCGAGGCGATCCTCGTCCCCGGCAACCGCTTCGAATATCTCGAGGCGCGCGCGGCGCTGGACGCGATCGAGAACCGGGAGCTCGACCCCGAGATCTTCCGCCCCGGCACGCTCGACGTGCTGGCCCAGCACGTCATGGCCGCCGCCTGCGCCGCCCCGTTCCACGAGGACGAGATGCTGGCCGAGATACGCTCCGCCGCGCCTTATGCCGGCCTCACCGAGGAGCTGTTCCGCAGCGTCCTCGCCTACATCGAGAATGGCGGCTACAGCCTGCGCGCCTATGACCGGTTCAAGCGACTGACGCGCGATCCGGACGGCACGTGGCGCGTCTCGCACCCGCGCTTCATCCAGCAGCACCGGATGAATGCCGGCATCATCGTCGACGCGCCCTTGCTCGACGTCCGCTTCCGCAACGGCCGCCGGCTCGGCACGGTCGAGGAAGGCTTCGGTGCGACGCTCAGCCCCGGCGACACCTTCTATTTCGCCGGGCTGGTGCTGGAGGTCGAGAAGATCGACGGCACCGATCTGATGGTGAAGGCGAGCAGCAAATCGGCCCGCATCCCGACCTATATGGGCGCGCGCATGGCGATGAGCACCAACCTCGCCGACCGCGTCCGCCACTTCCTCCACGACCGCGAGCAATGGCCGCGCTTCCCGGACGACGTGCGCGACTGGCTCCAGGTCCAGGCTTATCGCTCCGCATTGCCCGCGCCGGACGAACTGCTGGTTGAGACCTTCCCGCACGAAGGCCGGCATTACATGGTCGCCTACAGCTTCGAGGGCTGGAACGCGCACCAGTCGCTCGGCATGCTGATCACCAAGCGCATGGAGAAGGCCGGGCTGAAGCCGCTCGGCTTCGTCTCCAACGATTACGCCCTCGCCTGCTACGGGCTCGAGCCGATCACCGATCCGGCCGCGCTCTTCTCCGCCGACATCCTCGAGCAGGAATTCGTCGAATGGGTCGAAGGATCGAGCCTGTTGAAGCGCGCCTTCCGCGAGGTGGCGGTGATCGGCGGCCTCGTCGAGCGCCACCATCCCGGCAAGCGCAAGTCCGGCCGTCAGGTCACCTTTTCGACCGACCTCATCTACGACGTGCTGCGCCGATACGAGCCCGACCATTTGCTGCTGAAAGCCGCCTGGGATGATGCCCGCACGCGCATGACCGACGTCGGCCGCCTCGCCCGCCTTCTCGACCGCGCCGCCGACACGATGCTGCACGTCATGCTCGAACGCGTGTCGCCGATGGCGGTCCCCGTCCTCGTCATCGTCGGCCGCGAGCGCACCGCCACCGGCAGTGTCGACGACAGCCTGCTGCTCGAGGCCGGGGCGCTGGCCGAAGTGGCGATGCGCATCGACTAGGCGCCGAGCCGTTAACCATGTTGCCCGAAAACCACAGTCGCACGGCCTTGCCCTGCTTCGGCGGCCGTTCGTCGCGGAAGGGCGCGCTCGTTGTTTTAGGTTAATGAAACCCCTGCAATCATGGCGGCGTTGTTCCACTGCGTTAATGATTGAAGGACTGTGTCATGCGTAAAGTCACCCTCGCCCTCGCCGCTGCGTCCCTCGTGATGCCCACAATGGTGGTCTCCACGCCTGCGATGGCCCGCGACGGCTATTACAAGGGCAAGACCTGGCGCGGCAGCGACGGGCGCGTCTATTGCAAGAAGAAGAACGGCACGACCGGCCTGATCGTCGGCGGTGCAGCCGGCGCCCTCGCCGGCCGGGCGATCGACACCCGCGGCGAGCGCGCCACCGGTACCATCCTCGGCGCCGCCGCAGGCGCGCTGATCGGCCGCGAGGTCGACCGCAACAGCGGCAGCCGTCGCTGCCGCTAAGCTGAGCAATCAGCCGTAAATGAGAACGGGGCGCCCATTGGGCGCCCCGTTTTTTATGGCCTTACATGCCGGTAAGAAAGCCGACCGTCTCAGCTCGTGGCAGGCGCACCAGCTTTCTTGGCCGGGCTCTTGCGGGCCTTGGTCCCGCTCTTCGCCTTGGGCGCGGCCGCAGTCGAACCGGTCGAAGCCGCCTTTGCACGCGGAGCCGACGCTTTCTTCGCGGCGGGCTTGGCGGTCCCAGCCTTGGTGCTGCGGCTCTTGGCAGCGGCAGGCTTGGTTTTGGGCTTGGCCGTCTTTGCCGCCGACGCATCGCTGCTGCGACGGAGCGGTGTATCGGGACCGGGCGTGCTGGCCGGATCGCGGCGCTCGCTGCCCATCATCTTGCGAACCGCGTCGGTCGCCGCAGTCACGATCGCGGCGCCGACCTTGCTGGCCGTATCGGCAGCCGCCTCGGCATTGTCGGCGGCGTCCTGCATCGCCTTGCGCGTGTTGGAACGCACCTTCTGGTTGGCGGTCAGCGCTGCCGCAGCGGCGACAAGACCTGCCGCCAGCATGCTGCGCGCTACCGGATTCTGGGCGAGTTCGGCGGCCTTTTGGCCGGCGTCCCGAAGCGCCTTCGCATATTTGTCCGATGCCGCAGAACCTGCGTCCTTCTTTCCACCCGCATCGTTCGACTTGTTCTTTGCCATTCGCAATCTCCAGCCGTCATAACTTATGCGTAACAGACGTGCGCGCCGGCGAACAGTTCCTTTTGCCGATACGGAAAGGCCCGCCTCGAGAGAGAGAGACGGGCCTCCTGCCATCCGCCAATCCAGCGATCAGTCGCGGTCGATCTCGCTCTGGCCGCGATCCTGATGAGCACGCTGGTCGCGCTCGAGGTCGGAGCCGCCGCCTTGCTGGCGATCCATGCCGCTGCCGCCCTGCTGCTGCTCGCGATCCGCGCCGCTCTGGTCGCCACCCTGCTGGCGGTCGCGATCCATGTTGCCCTGCTCCCGGTCCCATTCGCTGTCTTCGGACTGGCGGCCGCCCATCGGGCCCTCGCGGTCCATATTGCCCTGCTGCTGGTCCCAGTTGCCGTCCTCACTGCTGACGCTTTCGCTGTCGCGACCGCCGCCCTGCTCCTCGTCATAGCGTTCGCCGCGGCTCTGGTTCATGTCGCTGCCCGCGGAACCGCTGCCCGTCGCACCGCCGCCCATCTGCTCGTCGCCGGTGCTTTGGCCACGCTGCTGCTGGTCGCGGTTGCCGCCGAACTCGCCGCTGCCGCCGCCGGACTGGGATTGCTGGAGTTCGCTGCCGCTGAGACCTTCGTCTTCCTTACCGCGGTCGCTATCGCTTTGAATGGCCATTTACATCCTCCTTGGTGAGAGAAGCTTGAAACGGCTCCGTCGTCGCGGCCGTTCCCGCGAATTCGACGGACCGAGAGCGGGGCGGGCCCTGGAGAATGAAGGCTGCGGCGAGCGCGCTAAAGCCGGTCAGCGGCCGAGGTCGTCGGTGCGATAAGGCGAGCCGTCCGGATTGGCCGCCTCCGAACCAGGCGTCACGGCCGCTTCGTCGTCGTCGCCCCGCCCTTTCTGGCGTTCCGCACCCTCCGGGATCTCGCCGCGGCGGGCTTCGTCGCTCGCCGGCAATGGGTGGCCGGACCGGCGAGCGTTCATCCGTAGGTCTCCCCGTCCCGATCTTTCGGCCCCCGCCGCGCCTCGTCGGCCGGGACCGGTCCGCCGACGGGGATGGCGCCGGCGCCGGCCATCGGATCGCTGTCATAATCCTCGCGCGGATTGCCGCTGCCACCCGCGCCCGAGCCGCTGCCATGGACCTCGCCCGTTGCATGGTCGAACGAAGCGCGCTTGCCCCGCTCCCGCTCGTCGGGGCCTTCACCCCCTGTGGTCGGATCCGCCATTGCGAGCCTCCTCAAAGCATTGAAACGTAAGCCTAGAACGCCCCGCCGCGCCGTGCCGTTCCGCTGCACCCTTTGTCCTTCCGATGCGTTGGGCCGCCATCAGCCAGGAGGAGATTTCAATGCTCGATACCGACAAGAACCGGCACGACATCAGCGTGCTCAACAGCCTGATCGCCACCACCCTCGACAGCGTCGATGGCTATCGCCGTTCCGCCGATGAGGCCACCGATCATCGCTTCGCTTCCGAATTCCGCGCCAGCGCCCAGGAACGCGAGCAGGTCGTGCGCGCGCTCCAGCAGGAAGTCCGCCGGCTCGGCGGTGATCCCGAGGACGACGGCAGCGTGCTCGCCGCCGCGCATCGCATGTTCCTGACGCTCCGTGATCGCGTCACCGGCAGCGACGACAAGTCGGTGCTCGACGAGGTCGATCGCGGCGAAACCTATCTCGACGAAAAATGGCACGCGGCGCTCAACGACGACAAGCTGTCGCCCGAAGTGCGCGCCGTGATCAGCAGCCATCATCAGTCGGTCCATTCGGGCCGCCAGAAATGGGAAGCGATCAACCGCAGCATGGAAACGAGCGGTTCGGAATATTGAACCTGGCGGGCGCGCCCTTCGGGGCGCGCCTTGCCGCATGGACGAATGAACCCGCTAGCGGGCGAGGACGAATGGCGCGGCCGCCTTGGCCCCGCTCGCGACCCGCGGCTTTTTAGCCAGCAACTTCTCCTGCTGCTGCCGCTGGAGTTGCTCGTCGTAGAGGCCGGGCGCGCGCCCTTGGTCTTTCGGGATCTTGGTCTTTGTCATCAGGCGAAAACGATCCGTCGCGACCGCCGTTCCGTCAGCGCTTGACGCATCCCCGGGCGAACGCCTCGAGGCGGTCGGCCGGTATCGGTTCCGGGCCGACGCGCTGCGTGCCGTAGAGCGCGCTCATCGTCCGCGCACGGGCCAGCAGATCGGCAAAGCCGTCCGGAACCTGCCCCTCGGCGGTCACCCCGCCCGCCTGCTGGCGGGTCGGATCGGCAACCAGCGTCACCGGCTCGTCGCCGACACCGAAGGCGAAGCGATCCTCGCTTCCGATCGGCGTGAAGCTCGGGACGGACACGGTTAGCCGCGCAGGGTCGCTCTCGCAGCGAACGCTCATCATCGTCCGGCCGTCGGCGCCGACCAGGCGCAGGCTCGCGCCTTGCGCGTCGCCGGTGCCCTCCCAGCCCGCCTTCGGCTCGGCCGGGGCCGCCGGAGCAGGCGCGCCGGACGGCTCGGGGGGCTGCACTGCTCCGGATACATTGGTGTCGTTGGCGGCGGGCCCGCAGGCTGCAAGGAGCAGCAACGCGGCTACAAGGCTTGATCGGCTGTCAGTCATGCAGGTCCAACCCGGCGCGGACGGCCGGGTTCCTGGATCCCTGGTTGACGGGGCGCGGCCGATCGCGCCAAGCAGTCGGCATGACCGAAGCCAGCGTATCCAGCATCGCCCATATCATCCAGCTGGCCATCGCTCCGGTCTTCCTGCTCGCCGGCCTCGGCGGCATCCTCAACGTCGTCGCGACGCGGCTGTCGCGCGTGGTGGACCGGGTGCGCACGCTCGAAACGCGCCTGCTGGAGGACGCCGATCCCGAGCTCGAAGAAATCGCCCGCAAGGAACTGGTGATCCTCGACCGCCGCATGGGGCTCTGCCACTGGTCGGTCGGGCTGTGCACGACGTCGGCCCTGCTCATATCGCTGGTCGTGGTGATCCTGTTCGTGGCCGATCTGGTCGTGCTCAACTTCGCGATCCCAGTCTCTTTGCTGTTCATCGCGGCCATGGCCAGCCTGACCTTCGGCCTGCTGCTGTTCCTGCTCGAAGTGACGATCGCCACCCGTTTCGTCCGGGTCGACGAGAAGTTCATGATGCGCCGCAGGGCCGGCCGCCGGCACTAGGCTCAGCTCATCGGGGCGCGGCGGCATTCCTCGATCAGCACGCCGATCTGCCGGTCCATCGGCAGCGCCAGCGGCGGCTCGCGCCCAAGCAGGATCTCGATACGGCCGCTCGGTCGGTTGAGGCTGTCGATCAGCCGGTCGCCCAGGTCGACGGCGGCGCTGGCGATGGGGAGGCTCGCGCCGTCCCATACGACCGGCAGGCGCCGCGTGCGGCCGTCGGCGGTGACCTTCATCGTCTCGATGCCCGCGGCGGGCGCCTCGGTCATGCGTTCGATGAGCAGTTTCTCGGCATGCTGGTCGCACCGTATCGCGGCCACGGGCCGGTCGCGGTCCACCCCGAACAGCAAGGTATCGCCGCTCGCCATCTCGCGGCGGCGCCATTTCCCCTCGCTCAGCGGCGGCTCGCTGGCCTTCAGCTTGGCAGGCGGCGGCTCTGCCGCGCGCGCTTCGCCCACCGGTCGCGACTGGTCGCCACAGCCGGCCAGAGCCATCACGCCTGCGAGAAGAAGGCTTCGCATCGTCGTCAAACGCGGCTGGCCGCTGCTGGTGCCCATGACGATCAACATTTCCGAAAAGACAAAGATTGAATGCGTTGAAGGGCCGCCGCACCGCAGCGCGACGACCCTCCGAACATGGTCAGCGGCCGGAAGTTTCCAGCCCGGGAGACCTAAAGAAGGCTCAAGCCTTCATCTCCCGAACGTACTGGACCGACCCCTCTGCTGAACCATGAGACATCGGATCACCTCCTTTCGCTGTTGTTGGCAGGACGACTATGATTCGGGACGAATCTCCGATCAAGTCTTGATCTCAACTCATTTCAGAGTAGGATTCCATGCTTCGCGCCGGCCCCTTCGCCGGCTTTTTTATTGGCTCAGCCGCGGCAGTCCTCGATGACTCGCGCCGGCTCGGGCCAGGCCGGAATCACCAGCATCGGCGCGCCCGGCGTTTCGACCGTGAACCGGCCGCGGCTGAACGCCATCGAATCGAGGAATCGATCGTCCGCGGGAAGGCTTGCCGCAACCGTGGGCAGCGGCGCGCGCTGGGCGACAGCGGGGAATGCGCGCGCGCCGAACGACGTCCGGATCGTCAGGGCATTGCCCTCGCCCGCGCGGGACAGGACGACCTGACGGCTGGCGCGATCGCAGCGGACCGCGAAATGCGCTTCGCTGTTGGCGGGGCCGAACAGCGCCTGCGAGTTCGCGCCCTGATTGCTGTAGACCCAGCCGCCGGGCGTCAGCGGCAGCAGGCTCCAGTCCACCGCGGCCGGCGGCGGCGCCACCGGCTGGGCCGGGCGCGGCTGGGGCTGGGGCGGTGGCGGCGGCTCGGCCCGGGGCACGCAGCCGGCAACGGCGACCAGGCCGGCCAGCGACAGGATACGCAAACATCTCATTCTCACAGTTCCGCTCTCCCTCTTCCCGCCTCAACAGCACGACGCGCACTTCGATCCAAGCCCCAATTGCCAGGCGGGTTGGAAAGCGCGGCGTTCCGGGCTAGCGCCGGGTCCTGACCAAGGATCCCCATATGCGCACCGCCACCCTGCTTCTTCCGCTCGCCGCGCTCGCCGCCTGCGCCCAGCCGTTCGAGGGCCGGGTCGCCTCGCGCCTCGCCGAAGCGGGCCTGTCGCGGCAGATGGCCGAGTGCATGGCCGAAAGGTGGGTCGACAGGCTCAGCCTGCTCCAGCTGCAGAAAATCTCCGACCTTGCCGACAGCCTCAAGGACGAGAAGGGCAAGCTCACCGCCGGCCGGTTCATCAGCCGCGTGCGCCAGCTCGACGATCCCGAGATCGTCGAGGTCGTGACCAAGTCGTCGGTGGTGTGCGCGCTCTCGGCCTGATCCTCACTCGATTGGGCTGAAGCGGCTCCACGCCACGAAGAGCAATGAAGCGCAGGCGGCGCACAGCCCCGACCACAAAGCGGCAAAGCGCGCGATGCCGTCGGCGCGGTGCCCGAGCAGGACGAAAGCCAGCGCCACGATCACGGTCGCTGCGCACAGCGCCAGCACCGCCCAGCGCGCGGGATAAGCCGTCACGCTGCGCCGCCAGACAATGGCGCCCGCGACCGCGGCCAGCAGCAGCGGCAGGCCGAGCAGCAGGCTGGTGAAAAGCAGGCGTGGCGCGAGCGGGTCGGCCGTCCGCAGCGGCGCCGTCAGCAACACTGCCGCCGCGATCCCGCCTGCATAGCAGGCCGCTACCCGCAAAGGCAGACGCAGCGCCGGCTTCACCCCTGCGGCCTGGCCGGTATCTCCAGGCCGCGCTGCACCGCCGGCCGCGCGAGGCCGCGTTCGAGCCACGCCGGGACGTTCTTCAGCCGGTCGAACTCGACCAGCTCGCCCGCTTCGTAGAAGCCGTTGAGGTTGCGCACCCAGCCCAATGTCGCGATGTCGGCGATGCTGTATTCCTCGCCCATCAGCCAGGTGCCGCCCTCGAGCCTAGTCTCGAGGACGCCGAGCAGGCGTTTCGATTCCGCGACGTAGCGCTCCAGCGGGCGCTTGTCCTCCAGCTCGCGGCCCGCGAACTTGTGGAAATAGCCGACCTGCCCAAACATCGGGCCGATCGCCGCCATCTGGAAGAAGACCCACTGTATCGTCTCGTAGCGCAGCGCCGGATCGGCGGCGAGGAAGCGGCCGCTCTTCTCGGCGAGATAGAGCAGGATCGCGCCGGATTCGAACAGGCCGAACGGCTTCCCGCCCGGACCGTTAGGATCGATGATCGAGGGGATCTTGCCGTTCGGATTGAGCGAGAGATATTCGTCGGTCCAGGTCTCGTTCGCGCCGATGTCGATCATGTGGGGCTCGTAGGGCAACTCCATCTCCTCGAGCGCGATCGAGACTTTCACGCCGTTGGGAGTCGGCAGCGAATAAAGCTGGATCCGGTCGGGATGCTGCGCCGGCCAGCGGCGCGTGATCGGGAATTGGGAAAGGTCGGCCATGAGTCCCTCGTCATCGGATGAGAGCGGGACGTAGGTTTCGAAGGCTCGTTACGCAACCGGGTCGGGGCCGGGCGGCGCCAGGGTACGAGCGGAGCGCGGCAACCCGAACCAGAAGGACCGAGATGCCGCGCTCCTGACGCATACAGGCCCCTTCAAGGGACGGCGGCGACTTATGCCGATCCCCCGTTAACCGGAGATGAGCGGGCGCCTGCGGGCCGCCACGAGCCTATTCGGCGGCGACTGCGGCCCCGGGCTGGGCGGCAGCGCGGGCGCTGCGGTAGCGCGCGACGAAATAGATCACGGTCGGCCAGATCACCGTGTTGAGGATGTCGAGGGTCGAGCCTTCGAGCACCCAGCCAGCGGCGAATCGGTCGACGATCTCGTTCGTCACCGCGAAGACCCAGACGACCAGCACCGGCAGCGGCGAATGCAGCCGCTTGCCGAGCGCCACGGCGGCGACGACGAAGATCAAGAGGCCGAAATGGACGTGGAGCAGGTCTTCCTGCGCGCCCGTAATGTCGGACATGGCCGTCTTCACGGCGGCATAACGGTCGGCAATGTTCAACACACACTCCTGAACTGTAGGCTCGGCGCGATAACTTCCGCCTCAGGCGTAAGCGAGCAGCGAATCGCGCTTGGCCGCGAGTTCCTCAAAGGGGGCGGCATCGGCGGCGTCGGCGATCGTTGTCATCGCCCGGGCGAGCCGCTGCCGCGCAATTTCCGGCATGGCGCCGACGCCCTCGGCAACCGCCACCATCTCGTCCATGACGCCAGAGCAATGGAGGGCGAGATCGCAGCCCGCCGCGAGGACGCCGCGGGCGCGCGTGTCGAATCCGCCGCTCAGCGCATGCATGCCGAGATCGTCGGACATCAGGAGACCGTCGAAGCCGATGCGGCCGCGGATGATCTCGCCGATCACCACCGGCGACAGGCTGCCCGGGCGTTCCGCGTCCCACGCGGTGTAGACGACGTGCGCGGTCATTCCCATCGGCGCGTTCGCCAGCGTGCGGAACGGCTCGATGTCGCTCTCCAATTCCTCGGCCGACGCGTTGACGACGGGAAGCTCGACATGGCTGTCGCTCATCGAGCGGCCGTGGCCGGGCATATGCTTGACGACGCCGACCACGCCGCCGGCGCGCAGCCCCTCGATCGTCGCGCGGCCGAGTGCTGCCACCTGCATCGGCTCCGAGCCCAGGGCGCGGTCGCCGATGATGTCGTGGGCGCCGGGCTGGCGCACGTCGAGCAGGGGCAGGCAATCGACGTTGATCCCGACCTCGCGCAGCATGACGGCCAGCGCCTGCGCATTGGCCTGCATCGCCTCGATCGCGCTCGCCGGAGCGACCCGGTAGAGGTCGGCGAAGCGCCCGCCCGGCGGGAACGCGGGCCAAACCGGGGGCTGCATCCGCGCGACGCGGCCGCCCTCCTGGTCGATTAGGACTGGCACGTCGTCGCGGCCGTGGAGGGCCCGCAGTTCGTCGGTCAGCGCCCGCAGTTGTTCGCGATCCTCGACGTTGCGCCGAAACAGGATGTAGCCGGCGGGATTGGCGTCGCGAAAGAAATCCCGCTCATCCGCCGTCAGGCGCGGGCCCGAAAAACCATAGATAGCGGACTGCATCTTCTCTCCATAAGACCCGGCGCGGCGGTGCGCGCCGGGCCGTACTCAGTTCACGCGCTCGCAGGTCTCGCCGGCAACGCGAAGACGTCCGCAGAGGTTCACGGCATTGGGGCCGCTCGCCCGCAGGCGGTAGAGCGTCCGGCCGCCGCGCTCGACGGGCGTAACCGAGTAAGTGAGCGGCGCAAGATATTTGAAGCGGCCGGACAGCGCCTTCCAGGCATTGTTCGCGCCGCTCTGGCTCGAAAAGGCGCCGAGCTGAATGGTCGCGCCGCCGGCCGATGCCGCCGGGGCCGGGGCCGGTGCGGGCGCTGGAGCGGGTGCGCGAACCGGAGCAGGCGCAGGGGCCGGAGCCGCTGCCTTCGGAGCCGGCGCCGGCGCTGCCTTCTGGACCGGGGCTTCGGGCACGGCGTTCACGTCGATCGCGCCCGACGGCTCGCCGCCCACGCTCGCGGCGAAGGAGGTATCGCCCTTGCCCTCGACTTCCATGCCGCCCGGATCCTGTGGCTTCACCTTATAGTCGCCCTCGGGCGCCGCGATCAGTTCGGCCTCCCCTTCGGGGCCCGGCGCCGAGCGGTTGCTCATCCAGAACAGGCCGCCCACGATCAGGCCGATCGCGGCCAGGCCGATGACGACAAAGGCGATCAGCTTGGCGGCGGAGGGACCCTCGGCCTTCTCGTCTTCCTCAACGGCCTCGAGCCAGGGCAGACGATCGCCGTCGTCCAGCGGCGTCGTTTCATCGGAGCGAATGTCGGTCATCACTGCATCTCCTCGGCAGCGGCCACTCCCATGATGGCCAGGCCGTTGCGAACAACTTGCCCGATTGCCGACGCCAATTCCAGCCGGGCCCGTGTCAGATCGGGATTCTGTGCCACGAGGAAACGCCTGGCGGGATCGTCGTTACCTTTGTTCCACTGGG
This sequence comes from Sphingomonas sp. LY54, assembly GCF_035594035.1. NCBI lineage: Bacteria > Pseudomonadati > Pseudomonadota > Alphaproteobacteria > Sphingomonadales > Sphingomonadaceae > Sphingomonas > Sphingosinicella wutangchuni. The sequence goes on along the minus strand of NZ_CP141588.1, from coordinate 2,688,656 downwards.
CGTGGAACGCGGCAGCCAGGTCATTGAGATAAAAAGCGATGCGGTGCGGGTCGTGCGCCGAGGCCGCGCTCTCGACGATGCGGGGGAGCTGGGCGGCAAGCTTGATCAGGCTCAGCTCATCCTCGTCGAGCAGCGAAAGATCGGCTGGCGCCGAGATATCGACGCCTTCTTCCTTGGCGCGGCGATGGAGCGACGAGATGCGAGCATGGGCATATTGGACGTAGAATACCGGGTTGTCGCGCGAGGCCTCGACCACCTTGGCGAAGTCGAAGTCCATCTGCGCGTCGGCCTTGCGGGTCAGCATCGTGAACCGCACCACGTCCTTGCCGACCTCGTTGACGACGTCGGCGAGCGTCACGAAATTGCCCGCGCGCTTCGACATCTTGACCGGCTCGCCGCCGCGCAGCAGCCGCACCATCTGCACCAGCTTCACGTCGAACGGCGTCTTGCCTTCGGTCAGCGCCGCGACCGCGGCCTTGATCCGCTTGACCGTGCCGGCATGATCCGCGCCCCAGATGTCGATCAACTGGTCGGCATTCTGCGCCTTCTGGAAATGGTAAGCGAGGTCGGCCCCGAAATAGGTCCAGCTGCCGTCCGACTTCCTGATCGCTCGGTCCTGGTCGTCGCCGAACTGGGTGGCGCGGAACAGGGGGAGCTCGACCGGCTCCCAATCGTCGGGCGTCTCGCCCTTGGGCGCCTCGAGCACGCCGTCATAGACGAAGCCGCGCTCGCGCAGCCATGCCTCGGCAGCGGCAGGCTTGCCTTCCGCCTGAAGCTCGGCCTCGGACGAGAACAGGTCGTGGTGGATGCCGAGCAGGGCGAGATCGTCCTTGATCATCACCAGCATCGCCGCGACGGCTTCCTTGCGGAACAGCACCAGCCATTCGCCCTCGGGCTTGCCGACGAAGCGGTCGCCATGCTCGGCCGCGAGCTTGGCGCCGACCGGCTTCAGATAGTCGCCCGGATAGAGGCCTTCCGGGATGTCCCCGATATCCTCGCCCAGCGCCTCGCGGTAGCGGAGGTGCGCCGAGCGAGCGAGCACGTCGACCTGGCCGCCGGCATCGTTGACATAATATTCGCGGGTGACCTTGTAACCGGCATATTCGAGCAAGCTGGCGAGCGCATCGCCGACGACCGCGCCGCGGCAATGGCCCATGTGCATCGGACCGGTCGGGTTGGCCGAGACATATTCGACATTGACGCGCTGGTCCCGGCCCATCGTGGAGGCGCCATATTGCGCACCGTCGGACAGGATGGTGCCGAGCTCTTCCCGCCAGACGTCGCCTTTCAACCGGATGTTGATGAAGCCGGGGCCGGCGACTTCGACGCCTGCGACCTCGTCCAGCAGTTCGAGCTTAGGCGCGATCAGGCCGGCGACCGCGCGCGGATTGCTGCCGGCCGGCTTGGCCAGGACCATCGCCGCATTGGTCGCGAGATCGCCATGCGCGGCGTCGCGCGGCGGCTCCACCGCCACCGCCTTGCGCGAAAGACCGGCGGGCAGTTGCCCTTCCGCTTCGAGCTGGTCGAGGATGGCGTCGATATGCGCGGCGAAGCGTGCGTAAAGGGTCAATGGTCACATCCGTAAGCTGGAAAGGCGGGGCCTTAGACGATGCGCGCGGCGATTTGAAGCGGCGCCTATCGCCCGGCCAGATGCCGGATCGCGCGATTGTCGTGCGTGTAGAGGCCGGGCGGCCCTTGTTGTAGCGCCGAGGCGGCGGCTGCTGCCACGATATTCGCGTCGATCGCGGCGAAACGGTCGAGCCGTCCGCGCAGGAGGAGATTGGTCAGCGGGCTGAGCAAGGTGCCGAGGCGCTCGGCAGGCCGGGGCTCGGCTGCCCTTTCGCCGCGCAGCAGTCCGGGCTGGAGAATGTCGAGCCGGGCGAAGTCCAGGGCTTCGAGGGACTGCTCCATCTCGCCTTTGGTGCGCAGGTAGAAATTGCGCGAACCCGCATCGGCGCCGACCGATGAGACGGCGACCATGCGACCCACACCGGCCGCGCGAGCGGCAGCGGCGAACGCCACGACCATCTCCAGATCGACCGCGCGGAACGCGGCCTGCGAGCCGGCCGCGCGCATCGTAGTCCCGAGCGTCGAGACAGCGGCGTTCGCGCCGATCCCGCCCGCAATCTCCGGCCATCGCTCCGGCAGCGCCACGTGCTCCTGCAGGCGTCGGTGGGCTCGGCCGCTGGGCCGACGCGAGATGGAATGAACCTCGACATCCCCCGTGGCGAGCAGCTGATCGAGAAGCGCCGAACCGACCAGCCCGGTGGCGCCGATCAGCGCGATGCGCATCGTCAGAAGCCCTCGGGCAGCTCGACCGGCCCGACCAGCTCTTGGTGGCGCGCGATCGCATAACGGTCGGTCATTCCGGCAATGAAGTCGCCGATCCGGCGCAGCACGGCCGCTTCGTCGCCCTCGACCCGCCATTCGGGGGGCAGCAGACCGGGATCGTCGCGATAGGCCGCGAACAGCCGCGCCAGCACCCTCTGCGCCTCGCGCGCCACGGCATCCACGCGCGGCGAGCGGTAGATGCGGGCGTAGAGGAATGTCTTAAGCTGACGTTCCTCGCCCGCCCCCGCATCCGAGAAGCCGACCAACGCCCGACCGTACCCGCGAGCATCGTCGGCGCTCGCGATGCCCGACGCCGCGATGCGGCGCTCCGTCTCGCCGATCACGTCGTTGACCATCGCCCCGATCTGGTCGCGCACCATTTCCGGCAGCAGCCGGCTCCGCTCCATGCCGGTGAAGCGGGCCTCGACGGCCGCCCAGTTCCGGCGGACACACGGCACATCGAGCAGATCCTCGAGCGTGATGAGGCCGGCGCGCAGGCCGTCGTCGATATCGTGATTGTCGTAGGCGATGTCGTCGGCGATCGCGGCGACCTGCGCCTCGAGACTCGGCCAGGTCGACAGGTCCAGCGGAAATTCGGAATCCGCTTCGGCGAGCGCCCAGGGCGATCGCGCAACGGGGCCATTATGCTTGGCGAGGCCTTCCAGCGTCTCCCAGCTGAGGTTCAACCCGTCATGGTGGGGATAAGGCGTCTCCAGCCGCGTCAGCAGGCGCAGAGTATGGGCATTGTGATCGAACCCGCCGGCGTCCGCCATCGCCTCCTGGAGCGCATCCTCGCCGGCATGGCCGAACGGCGGGTGGCCGATATCGTGGGCGAGGCACAAAGCCTCGGTCAGATCCTCGTTGAGGCCGAGCGCCCGCGCCATCGTCCGGCCGATCTGGGCTACTTCGAGGCTGTGGGTCAGGCGGACGCGGAAATGGTCGCCGTCGGGCGCGATGAACACCTGCGTCTTCTGCCGCAGCCGGCGGAACGGGATCGAGTGGATGATCCGGTCGCGGTCGCGCTGGAAAGCGTCGCGGGGGCCGCGAACCTCGCCCCCTCCCCCGCCGTGGAGCCGGCCGCGCGAGCGCGCCGGATCGGACGCGTAGGGCTTCAGCGCGAGGCGAGCTTCACGACCGCCTGCCCCTCCGGGCTGGTCCAGGCGAAGCCCGTCAGGCCCGACTTGGTGAGCTCGTTCACGAATGACTGCGCTTCCTTCTCGGTCTTGAACGGTCCGACGAGAAGGCGGTTAGTCGCGCGCAGCGGGGCCGTCCATGCCGTTTTGCCGGAAAGCAGCTTGGGCGCCTTGTCCTTCAGGCGGTCGAACTCCTTGGGCAAAGCCGCCTTGTTGGCGCCGCCGGCAACCTGCACCCAGACTCGGCTCGGCTCTTTGGGCGCGACGGGCTCGGGCTTCTTCTTGGCGGCGACCGCCTTGGTCTCCTTCGCCTTGGCCTCGGGGGCCTTGGACTCCGGGGCCTTGGTCTCGGTGGCCTTCGCCTCCTTGGCCGGAGGGGCCTTAGGCGGCGCAGCCTTGGCCGGCGCGGCCTGGGCCAGCTCGACCGCGGGCGCGATCGTCGAATCTTCCTTGAGATCCTCCATGGTCGGCGGCGTTCCCGCCGTCGGCGGGCCGAACGGCAGTGGCTCGGCGCGGGCCACCTTCACCGGCGCTGGTGCTGCAGGCTGGGGCTGGACCTGTGCGGGCTGGGCTTGTGCGGGCTGGGCCTGTGGAGGCTGCGCCGGGGCGGCCTTGGCCTGGATCTGCGGCGACGGCGTCTCGGGGAGCGACTGGATGAGCGTGGCGAGATCGGCAAAGCCCGGCCGCGGCTGAGGCGCCGCGGTCTGGGCGGGCGCCGTCTGCACGGGCTCGGACCGGGTGACCTGCATCGGAGCCGGATCAGGCGCTGCCTTGGCGGGCGCGGTCTGGGCCGCCTCCGACCGGGTAACCCGAACCGGAGCCGGATCGGACGCGGCCTTGGCGGGCGCCGGGACGGCTGCGGCGGTCTCTACGGGTGGCTTGGCGGCCGCCTGCTGCTGGCGGGCGGGGGCGAGCCTGGCCATGCGCGCGCTGGTCTGCTTGGGCGCCTGCTTCGGCGGCGCCTCGCCGGTTCCCGGACGCCGGCGCGGTGCCGTCGAGGGCGGAGCGGCGGGCGGATTGCGCTGGCCGAGCGCTGCCTGTGCGGCGTCGGGCCGGCCGGCGCTGGTCTCGGTCCGGGCATATTGGGTCGGCGCCGAATTGTCGGCGTGGGCGGCAACCGCGACATCGCCCGGGAAGCGGCCGAAATGCACGGCCATCGCCCGCTGGGCCGGGGTCAGCGCCGGGAGACGTGCGAAAAAGGGCGCCAGGGCCGCGGCCTGGGCGGGCATCACCGCGCGGGTCGCCTCGGTCGCGCCGGCGGTGTCGCCGGTCAGGGCCAGGATGAAGGCGCGCGTGCGCCAGGCGGCACGGTCCTGACGGCGCAGCTGGGCGTCGATCGCCTGCAGCGCCGGCTCGCGATTGCCGGCGATCGCCTGCGAAAGCGCATAATTGCGCCGCACCTCGGCATCCTCCTGGTGGCGCAGCGCCGCGACATAGTCGGTCTGGGCGCGGACCGGATCGCCGACCAGATCATAGGCCAGAGCGCGATCGGCGAGGAAGCCGGTCTCGCGCCCGCCGAGGCTCACCGCCTCGCCAAAATATTTGAGGGCGGCCGCGCCCTGCTCCATGCGCACGAAGCAGGAGCCCAGGCCGGCCTTCACCTGGGCGTCGCGGGGGGCGACTTCCTCGGCCCGCGCGAAGAAGGTCAGCGCCGCCTGGGGATCGCCGAGCTCGAGCGCGGCTTCGCCGGCGCCCTTTAGCGCGGTCAGGCTGCGCGGCGCATCGGAGAGCGTCTTCAAATGGCGGTTGAGCGCAGCGCCGGCATCTTCGCGCGGCTGCATGCCGTATTTGAACTCGACCTGCTGCGCATCGGCTGCGCCGGCCAGCGGCAGGACCCCCGCGCTCAGCGTGAGCGCCAGTCCAAACCTGTACTTCCTGAAAGCCATCATGCGGCCGATAAGCCCCCCCGAACCTGTATCGGCAATGTCTAAGGCGCTGATTCTGCGCCCAATGGGTGCCCCGCGGCGATGAACCGGGGGCACCCTGAGGGAACCAACCCTATTGGTTGTTCTGCCGATTGAGGAAGCGCGGGATGTCGAGCGGATCGCGGTTGCCGCGCGCCACCGGGGCCGCTTCTTCCTCGACCTGCGCCTTGGCGGCGCCGCGGGCGATGTTCGACATGCGCTCGAACAGAGTGCCGCCCGAACGCGCGGCCGGGGCCGGCGCGCTCTCCTGGGCGGCGAGCCACGAGCGGGTGCCCGGACGCGGCTCTTCGGCGGTCTCGGCCGGCTCTTCGTCGGCGAGCATGTCGCCGCTGCCGAGCAGCAATTCCTCTTCCTCGGTCTCGGCGGCTGGGGCGTCGAGCGACAGCTCATCGGCCGGCGCAGGCGTTTCCAGGCTGAGTTCGGTCGGGGTTTCGAGCGCCGGCTCGGCGTCCATTTCCGAAACGATCTCGGGCTCGGGCACCGGCTGCGGGGCCGGGCGGGCGTCGCCGGTGCGCGATCCGGTCGGGAAAGCGAAAACTTTGGCCGGAGCCGCCGGCTGCTGCGCCTGCGCGTCGGCATCGATGCCGGTGGCGACGACAGAGACGCGGATCTTGCCCTCGAGGTCGTTGTTGAACGCCGAGCCCCAGATGATGTTGGCGTCGGGATCGACCAACTCGCGGATGTGGTTGGCGGCCTCGTCGACCTCCATCAGGCGCATGTCCTCGCCGCCGGTGATCGAGATGATCACGCCCTTGGCGCCCTGCATGCTCACGCCGTCGAGCAGCGGGTTGGCGATCGCCTGTTCGGCCGCTTCGATGGCGCGATTGTCGCCGGAAGCCTCGCCGGTGCCCATCATCGCCTTGCCCATCTCGCCCATCACCGAGCGGACGTCGGCGAAGTCGAGGTTGATGAGGCCCGGCATGACCATCAGGTCGGTGATGCCCCGCACACCCTGCTGCAGCACCTCGTCGGCCATCTGGAACGCTTCCTTGAAGGTCGTGTTCGGATTGGCGATGCGGAACAGGTTTTGGTTCGGGATGACGATCAGCGTGTCGACGTGCTGCTGCAGCTCGGCGATGCCGGCATCGGCCGAGCGGCCGCGACGGTTGCCCTCGAACGCGAACGGCTTGGTAACGACGCCTACGGTCAGGATGCCGCGGTCGCGCGCCGCCTTGGCGATGACCGGGGCGGCGCCGGTGCCGGTGCCGCCGCCCATGCCGGCGGCGATGAAGCACATATGCGCGCCTTCGAGCGCCTTCTCGATCTCCATGATCGTCTCTTCGGCGGCGGCCTTGCCGATCTCCGGCCGCGAACCCGCGCCGAGACCCTGCGTAATCTTGAGGCCGAGCTGGATGCGCTGATCCGCCTGGGAGGCGTTCAATGCCTGCGCGTCGGTGTTGGCGACGATGAAGTCGACGCCCTGGACGTCGCTGTTGATCATGTTGGCGATGGCGTTGCCGCCCGCTCCGCCGACGCCGATGACGCTGATCCGAGGCCGCAGTTCGTCCACCTCAGGTCGGATGAAATCGATGCTCACTGGCCTTCTCCCCTGCTCGAAACATTACGCGACAACGCGCCCTTGAAGATTCTTTTGCACGACCCGATTCGCGGACGGAAGCGAAAAGTTAACATGTTGGAAAATTAACCCTAATAATTGCTCCGAAAGACCGAGATCAGGCGCTGAACAAGGTTCCCGCCGTCCGATTTCCGGACGGTCGTTTCGGTTCCAGCGATCTGGCGCAGGTCCAGTTCCTTTGAAGCGGCGAACTGTGCCAAACCCGCGAGGGTGGTGAAGGCGGGTCCGCTGTGCGCTTCGGGCAGGCCGGGCATCTTCGGACGGCCGATGCGGACCGCGCGGCCGAGCACGCCCTGCGCGTAATCGGCCATGCCCTTCAGCTCCGATCCTCCGCCGGTGAGGACGACCTGGCGGCCGAACGGCCCGGAGAAGCCGAGCTCCTTCAGCGCGGCCGCAATCTCGTCCATCAACTGCTCCAGCCGCTGACGGATGACCGCGATCAATTGGGCGCGGGTAATGCGGGTCGCCTCGGTCCCTTCCTCGGACCCGGCGAGCGGCGCGATGTCGATCATGTCGTGATTGTCGCGCGGGCTGGTCGTCGCCGATCCGTAGAAGCATTTCAGCCGCTCGGCCTCGACGCGGCGCGTGCCGAAGGCCGAGGCGATGTCGTCGGTGATGTCGATGCCGCCGATGCCGAGCGCCTTCAGCCCGACCAGCATGCCGCCGGCGAAAACCGAGACGTTGGTGACGCCCGCGCCCATCTCGACCAAAGCCACGCCCAGTTCCCGTTCCTCCTCGCTGAGGCAGGCCTTGCCCGCAGCGACGGGCGAGGCGACGATCGCCTCGACCCCGAGATGCGCCGAGCGGACGCACAGGTCGAGATTGCGGACCGGCGAGGGCTCGCCGGCGATGACGTGGATGTCGACCGCGAGCTTGTCGGCGTGGAGACCGAGCGGCTTCTTGACGCCCTGCAGCCCGTCGACCGTGTACATGGCCGGCAGCGCGTGCAGCAGCATGCGGCCTTCCGGGTCGATCGAGTTGCGGCCGGCGGAGAGGAGATTGTGGATGTCGGCCTGCTCGACGCGGCGGCCGCCGATCTCGACTTCCACGCTGGCGACGGTGCTGACCAGCCCGCCCGCCGAGAAGCCGACGAACACGTCGTCGATATTGGTGCCGGCGATGCGCTCGGCCTGCTCGACCGCCTCGCGGATCGCCGCTTCGGTCCGCTCCATGTCGGCGATGAAGCCGCGCTTGACCCCGCGGCTCTCGCGCTGGCCGGTGCCCAGTATCTTGAGTTCGCCGTCGTCGGTCGGCTCGGCGATCAGCGCCGAGACTTTCGACGAGCCGATATCGAGTGCGGTGACGAGCTTGCGGGTTGCGGGCGGCGGCATGCGGGTCCTCATATCGTCGTCGCCGGATCGACGCCGGCGCTGCCCGGAGCTTCCGCCGCGGGGTCGAATTTCGGCACGGTGCTGCCGGGCTCGTCGGAGACGCGCACGATGATCTTGCCGGGGATGCGCATGTCGAAGCGCACGAGGCCGCGGCCGAGCAATTGCGTCGCCTTGTCCATCCGAGCGAAATGGGCGAGCGCCTTCTGCGCCGCCGCCGGCCCTTCGGGCAGCGCAAGCACTTCGCCCGATTGGAAGCGGATGTCCCAGCGGCGGCCGCCGATCCAGGTCGCGCCGGCCAGCATCGGCTTCAGTTGCGGCGTGGCCTCGAACAGGGCCTCGAACTCGTTGACATGTCGGTTGGCGGCCGGGCCGATGACCAGCGGCAGATCGGGCATCGCCTCCAGCCGAACCTGCTCCAGCAGCACGCCTTCGCGGTCGATCAATGCCAGTTGCTGGTTGTTCTGCCAGATCGCAGCGGGCTGGCGCTCGACCACGTCGACGACCAGGGTATCGGGCCAGCGGCGCGAGACGCGCGCGTCGCGCACCCAGCCGAAGCGCAGCAACTTCTCGCGCGTGCCGTCCAGATCGACGAGCGGCATCGCCATCGAATCCTGATCGAGCGCGACCGCATAGACGGGCAGACGCTCCATCCGGTTGAGGCCCTTGATCTCGACGCGCTTCACCTCGAAGCCCGCGTCGCCGACGCTCTGGCCGATCGCCGTGCCGATCATCTGCGGGACCTGCATTGCGACGCCGATCGCCAAAGTGAGCGCGACGATCATGCCGCCGAAAATCCACAGGCTGATGCGCCGGATCGTCTCGGGCGCCACGGGAAGCGCGTCGAACATGCCCGGCTGCTTCTTGCGGCTCTTGCCGCGGGCGGTCGGCTTGGCCTTGGGCCTGGACTTCGCCGCGGACGAGCCGCGCGCGATGCGTGCGCTCATAGGGCCTCCTCGACGATCCGCTGGACCAGCTCGGCATAGCTCATGCCGCGATATTTGGCCTGCTCCGGCACTAGGCTGAGCGGCGTCATGCCGGGCTGCGTGTTCACTTCGAGCAGGAAGAGGCCTTCTACGCCCTTCTCGTCGTCCCAGCGGAAGTCGGAGCGCGAGGTGCCCTTGCAGCCGAGCAAACGATGCGCCTCCAGCGCCATCGCCAGCGCCGCGTCGCGCACATCGTCGGGAATCTCGGCCGGGCAGACATGCTCGGTCATGCCGTCGGTATATTTGGAATCGTAATCGTAGAAGCCGGACTTGGGACGCAGCTCGGTGACCGCCAATGCCTCGTCTCCCAGCACCGCGGCGGTAAGCTCGCGGCCGCGGATGAAGGGCTCGGCGAGCAAGCGGTCGAAATGCTGCCACGGCCCCTCGACATCGCGGCCGATCGGGTTGCCGTAATTGCCTTCGTCCGTGACGATGGCGACGCCGACCGACGACCCTTCGTTGACCGGCTTCAGAACATAGGGACGCGCCATCGGGTCGCTGGCATAAAGGCTCTCGCTCTCGACGATATGGCCGCCGGGCATGCGGATGCCGTGCGGCACCAGCGCCTGCTTGGTGAGTTCCTTGTCGATCGCGATCACCGATGTGACGAGGCCGCTATGGGTATATTTCAGGCCCATCAGGTCCATCATGCCCTGGACGGTGCCGTCCTCGCCGGGCGTGCCGTGGAGCGCGTTGAACACCACGTCGGGATTGGCCTCGGTGAGCTTCTGGGCGACGTCGCGGCCCATGTCGATGCGGGTGACGCGGTGGCCGAGGCTCTCGAGCGCATCGGCGACGCCAGCGCCGCTGGACAGCGACACGTCCCGCTCGGCCGAAAGACCGCCCATCAGGACCGCGACATGAAGCTTCTCAACCACGCTCATTCCTCACCTTCGTGCCCACCCGCTGGATTTCCCATTCGAGCTCGATCCCGGCATGCTCGCGCACCCGGCGCCGCACTTCCTCGCCCAGCCCCTCGATGTCCGCAGCGCTCGCGCTGCCGAGGTTGAGGAGGAAGTTGCAATGCTTCTCCGAGACCTGCGCGTCGCCGACGGTCAGCCCGCGACAGCCGGCTTCGTCGACCAGCTTCCAGGCCTTGGTGCCCGGCGGGTTCTTGAAGGTCGAGCCGCCGGTGCGGCTCCGCAAAGGCTGGCTCGCCTCGCGCTCGGCGGCGATCCGGTCCATCTCGGCCTGGATCGCGGCGGGATCGCCGGCATGGCCGCGGAAGGTCGCGGCGACGACGATGCTGCCTTCGGGCAACTCGCTGTGGCGATAGATGTAGCCGAGGTCGCCAAGCGGCAGCGTCTTGCGCTCGCCGGAGCGCAGGACGACGTCGCACTCGACGAGGATGTCCTTCACCTCGCGGCCATAGGCGCCGCCGTTCATGCGCACGAACCCGCCGACCGTGCCAGGAATGGAGCGCAGGAATTCGAGCCCGGCAATGCCGGCGTCGCGGGCGGTCGACGAGACGAGGATGCCGCTGGCGCCGCCGCCGCACCGGACCGTCGTGGGATCGACGCGCTCGACCTTGGCGAAAGGCTTGCCGAGGCGGACCACGACGCCCGGGACGCCGCCGTCGCGGACGATCAGGTTCGAACCAAGACCGAGGCCGAGCACCGGCAGCGCCGGATCGAGATCGGCGAGGAAGGCCGCAAGATCCTCGACATCGGCGGGCTCGAACAGCCATTGCGCGGTGCCGCCCGCCTTGAACCACACCAAAGGCGCGAGCGGCGCATCGGGCGTCAGACGGCCGCGGACGCGGGGCAAAGTGGCGACGCTCATTTGGCGAGCCTCGACTGCTTGATGCCTTCGGCGAGGCCGGCCGCCCATTTGGTGATGTCGCCAGCGCCGAGGCAGATCACCATGTCGCCGCGGCCGGCGACGTCGCGCAATTGCCGGGCGAGATCGTCCGGCCCCTCGACCTTGCTGACCGCGCGGTGGCCGCGCTGCTTGAGGCCGCTGACAAGCGCCTCGGCGTCGACGCCGTCGATCGGCTCCTCGCCGGCGGTGTAGACCGGGGCGACATAGACGATGTCGGCGTCGTTGAAGGCGCCCTGAAACTCCTCCATCAAGTCGCGGAGGCGCGTGAAGCGGTGCGGCTGGACGACGGCGATCACCCTGCCCTGCGCGCCTTCGCGGGCGGCGGCGAGGACGGCTTTGATCTCGACCGGATGGTGGCCGTAATCGTCGATGATGGTGACGCCTTCGATCACGCCGACATTGGTGAAGCGGCGTTTGACGCCGTGGAACTTCTCGAAGCCCTTGGCGATGACGTCGTCAGGGATGCCAAGCTCGATCGCGACCCCGATCGCGGCGAGCGCGTTCTGGACATTGTGGCGGCCCGGCATGGGCAGTTCGACGTCGGCGATCGTGCGGATGTCGCCGGCGCGGTTGCGGACCGAAACGTCGAAGCGGTTGCCGCCGGCTATCGGCGTCACATTGTCGGCGCGCAGATCGGCGAGAGCCGCAAAGCCGTAGGTGACGACGCGGCGGTCTTGCAGGCGCGGGATGATCGCCTGCACCTCGGGATGGTCGACGCAGAGCAGAGCCGCGCCGTAAAAAGGCACGTTCTCGACGAACTCGACATAGGCGTCCTTGGCCTTGTCGAAATTGCCGTAATGGTCGAGATGCTCGGGATCGATATTGGTCACGACCGCGATCGTGCCGTCGAGGCGCAGGAAGCTGCCGTCGCTCTCGTCGGCCTCGACCACCATCCAGTCGGATTTGCCGAGCCGGGCGTTCGACCCGTAGGCGTTGATGATGCCGCCGTTGATGACGGTGGGATCGATCCCTCCCGCATCGAGTAGCGCCGCGACCATCGACGTCGTCGTGGTCTTGCCGTGCGTGCCGGCGATGGCGACGGTCGATTTGAGCCGCATCAGCTCGGCCAGCATCTCGGCCCGCCGCACCACGGGGATGCGGCGCTCTAGCGCATATTCGACCTCGGGATTGTCGCGCTTGATCGCGCTCGAGGTGACGACGACCGCGGCTTCGGCGACGTTCTCGGGCCGGTGGCCGATCATCACGGCAATGCCCTGCTTGCGCAGGCCCTCGACGACATAGCCCTCGGTGACGTCCGAGCCCTGCACCTTGTAGCCCAATATGTGCATCACTTCGGCGATGCCGGACATGCCGATGCCGCCGATGCCGACGAAATGGATGGTGCCGATGTCGGTGCCGACGCCCCTCATGCGCGCGCGCCCCGGAGCGCCGCGCCGCTGATTTCCTCGAGCCCAGCGCCGGACTGCCGGCCCGAGCGCTCGACGAGATCGGCAAGGTCCTTCGCGGCGTCAGGCCGGCCGACGGCGCGGGCGCGCTCGGCGGCATTGGCCAAGGCGGCGGGCTCCAGGCCCAGTTTCTGCATCTGCTTGGCCAGCTCCACCGGCGTGAAATCCTTCTGCGCGATCATCCGCGCGCCGCCGGCCTTGGCCATCTCGCGCGCATTGTAGGTCTGGTGGTCGTCGGTCGCGCTCGGCAGCGGGATCAGGATCGCCGGTCGCCCGGCAGCGGTGAGCTCGGCGATGGTCGAGGCGCCGGCGCGGGCGATGACGAGGTGCGACCAGGCGAGCCGCTCGGGCAAATCTGGCATATAAGTTGCGAGATCGGCCGGTATGCCGAGCGCGGCATAGCGGGCGCGCACTTCCTCGATATCCTCGGCCCGGCATTGCTGCGTCACCTGCAAGCGGCGTCGGAAATGCTCGGGCAGCAAAGCGAGCCCGTCGGGCACCACGCTGGAGAGGATCGTCGCGCCCTGGCTGCCGCCGGTGACGAGCACGCGGAACACGCCGTCCTCGGCGAGCTTGGGGAAGGGCTGGTCGCGCAGCGCCAGCACCTCGTCGCGGACCGGATTGCCGACGAGATGGACCTTGCCCTTCTGCGCCGCCGGCAGCCGCTGGATCTCGGGATAAGCGGTCGCGATCGCATCGACCTTCGTGGCGACGAGGCGGTTGACGCGGCCGAGCACGGCATTCTGCTCGTGGACCAGGGTCGGGATGCCATCGCGCCGGGCGGCGAGCAAAGCCGGCAGCGCCGGATAGCCGCCGAAGCCGATCACGGCCGAGGGCCGGAAGGTCTCGTAGAGGCGCGAGGCCATCGCCCGGCCGGTGAGGATGGCGCGCGCCGCCTTCAGCCAGCCGATCGGGCCGCCGGCGAGGCGCCCGGCCGGCAGGATATGGACCTGGGTGCCTTCGAACAGGCCCGGGATGCGGGCGCCGCGATCGTCGGTGATGAGCGCGACGCGATGGCCGCGCGCGGTCAGCTCCTCCGCCAGCGCATGGGCGGGGATCATATGGCCGCCGGTACCGCCGGCAGCGAGGACATAGTGGCGCGATACCCGGAAACTGCTCATGAGCGCCCGCTCCATTTCACGACATAGGGAGAGCGGTGCAGATAGGGGTTTCGCCGCGTGAAGGCGAGCAGCAATCCCATGCCGATCGACAGCGCCACCATCGACGAGCCGCCGTAGGAAATGAACGGCAAAGTCATGCCCTTGGACGGGGCGAGCTGGACGTTGACCGCCATGTTGATCAGCGCCTGCAGCCCGAATTGGCACACCAAGCCGGCGGTCGCCAGCACCAGGAACATGTCCTCCTCGTGCAGCAGCCGGATCAGCACGCGCGCGACGATGACCAGATAGAGGATCGCGATCGCCATGCAGGCGACCATGCCGAACTCCTCGCCGATCACCGAGAAGATGTAGTCGGTATGCGGCTCGGGCAGATTGAACTTGCGGGTGCCGCCGCCGGGACCGGTCCCGAACAGGCCGCCCGAGGTCAATGTGCGCAATGCGCTGTCGGTCTGGTAGGTGTCGGTATCCCCGCCTCCGCCGAACAGGAAGGCGTTGATGCGGTCATTCGCCACCGGATAGAAGAAATAGGCCAGTACGACCCCGACCACTGCAGCGAGGCCGAGGAGGATCAGGAAGCGCATCGGCACGCCGGCCAGCGTCAGCAGCATCACCCAGGCCGCCGCGAAGATCACGGTCTCGCCGAAATTGGGCTGCTGCATCAGGAGCAGGGCGACAAGGCCGGTCAGCACCGCCGTGAGCGGCACGACCGGCAGGTTGAGGTCCTGCTGCCGCAGCGACAGGATCCACGCGATCGAGACGATAAACATCGGCTTCAGAAATTCGGACGGCTGGAACTGGGCGAAGCCGAAGCCGAGCCAACGCCGGGCGCCGTTCACCTCGTTGCCGACGAACGGCACCAGCACCAGGAAGCCAGTGAAGACAACCGCCCCCACCAGGCACAGCCGCCGGGCGGTCGCCTTGGGCAGCATCGAGACGCCGATCATCACCGGCACCGCGGCGATGATCCAGACGAGCTGCCGATAGAAATAATGGAGCGGGGCGTAACTGAAGTCGCCGCCCGAATAACGCTGCGCTGCCGCCGGCGAGGCCGCGGCGACCGCGATCAGGCCGATCGAGATCAGCACCGCCACGAGCAGCAAAAGGACGCGGTCGATTTCCCAGAACCAGCGGCCGAGCGCGCTGCGGTCGGAACGGCCGAGGCGGTTGGCCATCGCCTTGCGGGTCGATTTTGCGCCGTCGACAAGGCTCATGCCAGGGCCTCCACCGCGGCGCGAAACGCGTCGCCTCGCGCTTCATAATCCTTGAACTGGTCGAACGATGCACAGGCAGGCGAAAGCAATACGACCTCGCCCGGCGCGGCGGCGCGCGCAGCGGCCGCGACGGCATCGGCCAGATTGCCGCTCTCGCTGACCGGGACCTTCCCTTCCAGCAGGCGCGCGAACAGCGGGCCGGCCTCGCCGATCGTGTAGGCCGCCTTCACATGGCCGAGGAACGGCTCGCAGGCGTCGAGATCGTCGGACTTGGGCAGGCCGCCGAGAATCCAGTGGACCGCCGGATAGGCGCCCAGGGCCGGCGCGGTCGAGGTCGGGTTGGTCGCCTTGCTGTCGTTGACGAACAGCACGCCCTCCCGCTCGGCGACCCGCTCCATGCGGTGCGGCAGGCCGGGATAGGTGCGCAGCGCCTCGGCAATCACCTCGGTCGCCACGCCCAGTGCCTGCGCGGCGGCCACGGCGGCGGCCACGTTCTGCGCGTTGTGCGGCCCTTGCAGCGAAGGCCATTGCGACTGGTCGCGGACGTCCTCGGACGAGACCAGGATGCGCTCGCCGGTCAGCTGGCCGGCAATGGCCCGCGTGTAATCGTCCTCGGTGGCGACGACCGCGACATGGTCGGGCGACTGCATCGCGAACAGCCGCGCCTTGGACGCGGCATAATCATCGATGCCGTCGTAACGGTCGAGATGATCCGGGCTGACGTTGAGCAGCACCGAGACGTCGCAGTCGAGGCTCCGGGTGAGGTCGATCTGGTAGGAGGAAAGCTCGAGCACGTAGACGCCACCTTCCGGCAACGGGTCCTGTCCCAGGATCGGCGCGCCGATATTGCCGCCCATCGTCGTCGGCAGGCCGGCGCTCTTCACGATGTGATGAATGAGCGCGGTCGTCGTCGATTTCCCGTTCGTGCCCGTAATGCCGACCACCTTGTGCGGCGGCAGCGACGGGCGCGCCTGCGCGAACAGTTCGATGTCGCCGATCACCGGCACCTTCGCCTGCCGCGCGCGCTCGGCGATCGGGTGGCGATTCAAAGGCACGCCGGGCGAGACGACCACGCCGGCAAAGCCGTAGAGCGCGGTTGTCAGCGGATCGGCGATGCGCGCCTTGCCTTCCACCGCCGCCCGCGCGTCCGCGCGCGTGTCCCAGGCCATGATGCTGGCGCCGCTGGCGGCGAGCGCTTCCACCGTCGCAAGGCCCGATCGGGCAAGGCCAAGGACCGCGTAGCTTTTGTCTCTGAAGGCGTCGCTCGCGATCATCTCAGCTTGAGCGTGGCAAGGCCCGCCAGCGCGAGCACGAAGCTGATGATCCAGAAGCGGATGACGACGGTCGGCTCGGACCAGCCCATCTGCTCGAAATGGTGGTGGATCGGCGCCATCTTGAAGACGCGCTTGCCGGTGCGCTTGTAGAAGAAGA
Source organism: Sphingomonas sp. LY54 (assembly GCF_035594035.1). Taxonomy (NCBI): domain Bacteria; kingdom Pseudomonadati; phylum Pseudomonadota; class Alphaproteobacteria; order Sphingomonadales; family Sphingomonadaceae; genus Sphingomonas; species Sphingosinicella wutangchuni. Next base: position 2,672,387 of record NZ_CP141588.1, on the reverse strand, counting down.
CCTGGATGATCACCGAGGCCGCCTCCAGCACGAACAGGCCGCCGATGATGGCGAGCACGATCTCATGCTGGGTCGCGACCGCGATCGCGCCGAGCGCGCCGCCCAAAGCGAGGCTGCCGGTATCGCCCATGAAGACCGCGGCCGGGGGCGCGTTGAACCAGAGGAAGGCGAGGCAGGCGCCCACGATCGCCATGCACAAAACGGCGAGGTCGCCGACGCCGAGCACGTGCGGGATGCCGAGATATTCGGCGAAGACCGCGTTGCCGACCAGATAGGAGATGATCAGGAAGGCGATGCTGGCGATCGCCACGGGCATGGTCGCGAGGCCGTCGAGCCCGTCGGTGAGATTGACGGCGTTACCCGCCCCGACGACCACGAACGAGGCGAAGATCAGATAGGCGACCGGCCCGATATCGACGACCGGACCCTGGAAGAAGGGGATGTAGAGATCGGTGCCAGTGCCCTGGAGGATGACCCAGCAACCGACGCCCGCGACCAGGAATTCGGCGAGCAGGCGAACCTTGCCGGAGACGCCCTTGTGGCTGCGCTTGGTGACCTTGTCGTAATCGTCGAGGAAACCGATCAGGCCGAAGCCGACCGTGATGAACAGGCAGGCCCACAGATAGGGATTGCCGAAGTCCATCCACAGAATCATCGCGACCGCGACCGAGGTCAGGATCATAAGCCCGCCCATGGTCGGCGTGCCGCGCTTGGCGAGGTGGGTCTGCGGGCCGTCCTCGCGGATCGGCTGTCCCTTGCCCTGGCGGATGCGCAGCCAGCCGATGAATTTCGGACCGATCAGCAGGCCGAGGATCAGCGCCGTGGCGACGGCGCCGCCGGCGCGGAACGTGATGTAGCGGAAGAGATTGAGAATCCCTGCGAAATCCAGCTGCTCGGCAATGAATAGAAACATCAGCTTTTCCTGCCCGCCAGCGCCTCGACGACGGCGGCAAGTCCTACAGAATTCGAACCCTTGACGAGTATCGCGTCGCCGGCTCCGATCAAGCCCCGGACGGACTCAAGAGCCGCGGACGCGTCCGCCACATGCTTTATTTCCACCCTGTTTCCAAGCGCTTTCGCCAGCGGCGCCATCTCGTCGCCGACCAGCACCACATGCGCGACGCCGGCCGCTTCGATCGGCTCGGCCAGGCCGGCGTGGAAATCGTCGGACGTGTCGCCGAGCTCGCGCATCGCGCCAAGGACGGCGATGCGCCGGCCGGACACCATTTCGCCGCCGAGCGTCTTCAGCGTCGCGCGCATCGACGATGGGTTGGCGTTGTAGCTTTCGTCGATCAGCAGCGCTTCGCCCTCGCCTGCCGCGATGCGGTGGCGTTCGCCGCGGCCCTTGAGCCCGGCCATGTCGGCCAGAGCGAGCCCGGCGGCCGCAAGATCGCCGCCCATGGCCTGGACCGCGCCCATCACGGCGAGCGCGTTGGAGACCCAATGCTCGCCGGGCTGCGACAAAGTGAAGGTGAGATCGACGCCGCCCGGAAGCAGCGCCGTCATGATCGTGCCGCCCTCGCGCCGGGCGACGACGTCGCGGGCACAGATGTCGGCGCCCTCGCCGAGGCCAAAGGTCAGGACATTGGCCGCATAAGGGCGCGCCGCCGCGAGTAGCCGGTCGCGATGGGGACTGTCGAACGGGATCAGCGCGCTGCCCCCTTCTTCCAGCCCCTGGAAGATTTCGCCCTTGGCGTCGGCAATGTCCTCGTCGGACTTGAAGAAGGCGCGGTGGGCCGGTGCGATCGCGGTGACGATCGCGACATGGGGCCGAACCAGTTGCGTCAGCGCCGCGAGCTCGCCGGCATGATTCATGCCCATTTCGAAGATGCCGAAGCGCGCTTCGCGCGGCATGCGCGCGAGCGACAGCGGCACGCCGGTATGGTTGTTGTAGCTCTTGACCGAGCGGTGCGCACGGCCCGGTGCGCAGCGGTCTAGCGCGGCGAACAGGGCTTCCTTGGTGCCGGTCTTGCCGACCGAACCGGTTACGCCCGCGATGCGCGCCTCGCTGCGCGCGCGCGCGCCGCGGCCGAGATCGTCGAGCGCCTTGGTGGTATCGGCCACACGGACATGCGGACGCCCGGCCGCTTCGCTGACGAGCGCGCCGGCAGCGCCCTGGCCGTACGCCTTGTCGAGGAAGAGATGGCCGTCGGTGGCCTCGCCCTTCATCGCGACGAAAAGGTCGCCCTCCACGATCTCGCGGGAATCGAAGGCGACTCCGTTCGCGACGAAATCGCCCTGGACTTCGCCGCCGGTCGCGTCGGCGATTTCCTGCGCGGTCCAGAGCGGGCTCATGCGGCGCACTCGCGGGCGACGCTGACGTCGTCGAACGGCAGCACGCGGTCGCCGATGATCTGGCCCTGCTCGTGGCCCTTGCCGGCGAGCAGGATGATGTCGTCGCTGCCGGCCTCGGCGACCGCGTAAGCGATCGCCTCGCGCCGCCCCGGCACTTCGATCGCGGCCGGCGCGCCGGCCAAGATGTCGCGGCGGATTGCGGCCGGATCCTCGCTGCGCGGATTGTCGTCGGTGACGATGGCGAGATCGGACATGCGCGCGGCGACTTCGCCCATTTCAGGGCGCTTGCCGACGTCGCGGTCGCCGCCCGCGCCGAACACGGTGATCAGGCGGCCGCGCGCATGCGGGCGCAGCGCCTCGATCGCCGAGACCAAGGCATCGGCCGTATGGGCGTAATCGACATAGACGGGGGCGCCGGCGCGGGTGATGACCGCACGCTCGAGACGGCCACGGACCGGCTGGACACGACCGAGATTGGCGAGCGTCTGGCCAAGTTCGCCGCCGGTCGCGAGGACGAGGCCCGCCGCAGTCAGCGTGTTGGCGGCCTGATAGGCGCCGATCAGCGGGATCTTGACCTTGTGGGTCTTGCCCTCGGCCTCGACCGTCAGCGTCTGGCCGAGCTGGCTGGTCTCGCGGCCAACCAGCTTCAGCGTCTCGCCGTTCGCGCCGACGGTGAGGACGCGCAGGCCGCGCAGCTCGCAGATCGCCAGCACTTTGGCGGACTTGGGATCGTCCATCCAGATCACGGCGGTGCCGTCCCCCTCCACCACTTCGGTGAAGAGCCGCATCTTGGCCTCGAAATAGGCCTCCATCGTGCCGTGATAGTCGAGATGGTCGCGGGTGAAATTGGTAAAGGCGGCCGCCTGCACCGGGAGGCCTTCGGTGCGATACTGGGCGAGGCCGTGGCTCGATGCTTCGAAGGCGGCATGGGTGATTCCCATCCGCTCGAGCCCGGCCATGTTGGAGAGGAAGGTGACGATGTCCGGCGTGGTGAGGCCGGTCGTGACCTGCTCGTCGGCGGTGGTGACTCCGAGCGTGCCGATCGAGGCGGACGGGTGGCCGGCCATGCGCCACAATTGGCGGGTCATCTCGACATTAGAGGTCTTGCCGTTGGTGCCGGTGACCGCGATCACCGTCTCCGGAAACGGCTTGAAAAAGCGCGCCGCGAGCTGGGCGAAGGCCTGGCGCGGCTCGGCCGCCGCGACATGGGCCGCACCCGTGACGGACGCCTCGGGCCGAGCGACCACGGCCACGGCGCCGGCCTCCACCGCGTCGGCGATGAAATCCTCGCCGTTGAAGCGGGCGCCGGCAAAGGCGCCGAACACGGTGCCGGGCGCCACCTTGCGGTGATCGATGGCAAAGCCGGTTACAATGGATTCGTCGTTGCCGCCGATCAGTGCCCCAAGCCGCATCAGGGTGCCTTGGACTTGCCCACCAGGGCCATTATGCTGGAGAGGTCGATGTCGCGCGTGTCGCTCGGGATCACGCCGAGCAAGGGCCCGGTGCGCGAGATCACCTTCGAGACGACAGGGGCAGCCGTCCAGGCAGCGGTTGTGAAGCCGAACGTGTCGGCCGTGCCCTTGGGCGCGTCGAGCATGGTGATCACGACATAGCGCGGGTCGTCCATCGGGAATGCGGCGGCGAAAGTCGAGACGTTCACCTTTCTCGAATAGCCGCCCGACGACGTCTTTTCAGCCGTGCCGGTCTTGCCTCCAACGCGGAAACCGGGCGCTTCGCCTTTCCGGCCGGTGCCTTCCACCACGATCATGCGCAGCATCTGGCGCAGCTGACGGCTGGTCGCCTCCGAATAGACGCGGCGGCCTTCGGGCGCCTTGTTGACCTTGAGCAGGGTCGCGGGACGCCAGATGCCGCCGTTGACCAGCGCCGCATAAGCGGTGGCGAGGTGGAGCGGGGTGACGGCGAGGCCGTGGCCGTAGCCGCTGGTGAGAACGGTGGCGCGGCTCCATTCGCGCGGGAAGATCGGGCGGCCTTTTTCGAGCTCGATATGGGCGGCCTCGTGGAACCCAAGCGCACGGAACGCCGCCTGCATCCGCTCGGCGCCCATCTGGTCGGCGATCCGGGCGGTGACGATGTTCGACGATTTGACCAAAGTCTGGACGATATTGGCCGAGCCCGGAATCGGATGGTCGTCACGGATGCGGAAGCGTCCGATCTGGATCGGCGCGCCCGACTGGTAGCGTTGGGCGGGCGACTTAACCACGCCGGCCTCCATCGCCGCGGCGACGGTGATCGGCTTGAACGTCGAGCCGAGCTCGTAGACGCCCATCGTCGCGCGGTTGAACAGGGCGTCGGGGGAGGCCTTGCCGGTCGCGTTGGGATTGAAAGTCGGAAAGGAGGAGAGCGCGATCACCTCGCCGGTCTTGACGTCGAGCACGATCCCGGTGGCGCCCTCCGCGCTGTGCTTGACCATTGCCGCGCCAAGCTCGCTCTCCATCGCGGCCTGGACGCGGCTGTCGATCGAAAGCGCGATCGGCGTGCCGCGCGTGTTCGGGTCGGTCAGCCGGTCGTTCAGCACCTTCTCCATGCCGCTGACGCCCTGGCCGTCGAAATCGGTCCAGCCGAGAATGTGCCCGGCCATGCCGGTCTGCGGATAGAGGCGTTCGGGCTCGCGGTCGAAGACGATCGCCGGCTCGCCGAGCGCGTTGGCGGCGGCGACGAGGTCCGGCATGGCGCGGCGGTTGAGATAAACGAAATTCTTACCCGAGGTCAGGATCGCTTTATATTCGGCGACGCTCCGCTCATCCATCAGCTCGTGGAGCTTCACTGCCAGCTCATCCGGATCGCCGAGCAGCTTGGACGGATGGACGGCGATCGACCAGGCGTCGATGGTCCGCGCCAGAGGCACGCCGTTGCGGTCGACCATGTCGCCGCGCGCGGGCAGCAGCGGATTGCCGATCGAGGCGACGCTGCGCTCGGTGAAGATCTGGAGATAGATGAGCCGCGAGGCGATCATGAAAGTGACGCCGGCGAACACCAGCATGACGAGCATCAGGCGCTGATAGGTAAGGGCCAGCGACTCCTGCCGCTGGCCTCCCTGCTTCGCCGTTCGTGCCTGCGCTGCGATCGCGGTCATTGTCCGCCGGTACCCGCCGATTTCCTCTCGCTGCGCGCGGCGACGCCGATCTCCGCGATCAGCCGGTCGTCGAGCAGCCCCGACTTCTTTTCGGCCACAGGCGCGGCCTTGGCCGGCTTGGCGGCAGCGAGCTTGACCGGCGCCGGCGTTGGCGCCGACGCGGCGGCCTTGATCGGCTTGAACGGCCGGTCATCGGTCGGAACGTAGGCGGCGCGCTGGATCATCGGACGCGCTTCCCGGCTATCCTCGATCTCGGCCGCGGCCATCTTCACGGCCGGCCGCTCGGCGGGCTTGGGCGCTTCCATCGCCGCCATCTGCACCGGGGCGCGCTCGGCGACAGTCTTGTCGTGGCGGTCGAAGCGGGCGAGCATGAACTCGTCCTCGAGGAACTGCGACGACGTCGGCGCCGACAGAGCCAGCACGTCCGCATTCCACTGGTCGAGCTGTGCGAGGCGGCCGCGCGTGCCGAGCTCGGTCTGCAGCGTCCGGATTTCCCGCTTGGTCGCGATGATGCGGCGCTCGAGGCTCGCCAGCTCGGCGCGCTCCGAAGCGACGTTGAGCGACAGCATGTAGCAACCAAGGGCGGCGCTGGCGACGGCGGCGACCCATCCGACCGGCTTGAAACCCTGGGTAATCATGACGTCGTTCCTTCGGACCAGGCGGGGGCAGGTGTGCGGCGGGCGACCCGCAAAGTGGCGGAGCGGGCGCGGGGGTTGGCCTTCAACTCGGCGTCGCCCGCGCGGACGGCCTTCGCGACCGCATCGAACGTCGGCGCCGGACCCTTGTCCTGCTGCACGGGGAGATGGCGCGATCCGGCCGGGACCGAGCCGCTGCGCGCGCGCAGGAAGCGCTTCACAATGCGGTCCTCGAGGCTGTGGAAGGTGACGACTGCGAGGCGGCCGCCGGGCTTCAGCACCTGTTCGGCCGCCTCGAGCCCGCCCTCGAGCTCCTGCATTTCTTCGTTCAAATGGATGCGGATCGCCTGGAAGGTCCGGGTCGCCGGGTCCTTCTTCATGCCGGCATGATGGCCGAGCGCCTTTCGCACCACGTCCGCAAGCTGGCCGGTGCGCTCGATCGGGCGCGCGGCCACGATCGCGCGGGCGACGCGGCGCGACTTCGGCTCCTCGCCATAATGGTAGAGGATGTCGGCAATCTCTTCTTCGTCGGCCTGGTTGACGAAGTCGGCGGCGCTCTGTCCTTCCCGGCTCATCCGCATGTCGAGCGGACCGTCGGACTGGAAGGAAAAGCCGCGCTCTGCCCTGTCGAGCTGCATCGAAGATACGCCGATGTCGAGCGTGACGCCGTCGACTTCACTCACGCCGCGGGCAGCGAGCGCCTGACGCATCCGGGAAAAACGCTCCGGAACAAGCGTCAGGCGGCCCCCGCTCTCATCCACGAGCCCACTACCCTCGCGGATGGCATCCGGGTCGCGATCGAACGCAAACACTCGCGCACCGGTGTCCAGTATAGCCTTGGTGTAGCCGCCGGCCCCGAAGGTGCCGTCGACATGAATCTCGCCTTCGCCCGGCGCGAGGCCGGCAATCACCTCGTCGAGCAGGACGGGGACGTGCGGGGCGGAAGCCTGGGCCGCACTCACAGCGCGATCCCCTTTTCTTCGAGCCGGTAGGCGGCGAGATCGCGCAGATCCTCGTCGGCGCTCTCGAGCGCGAGCTTTGGATTCCAGATCTCGAAGGTGCCGCCGATACCGACGAACAAGGCCAGATCCTCGATCTGCCCCTTGCGGCGCATCATCGGCGGCAGGATGATCCGGCCGCTGGTGTCGTAAGGAACGTCCTCGGTAAGGCCGAAGGTGCGGCGCGCGCGGGCGTGGTGCGCGGCCAGATCGGCGCCGGCGGCCTCTTCGGCGAGGCGGCGGCGCTCATTTTCGGCGTAGAGGATCTTGGCGTAGCCGCGATCGTAGGCGTTGAGGCAGGGCGACACCTCGTGCATGCCGATCACGATCGCCTTGGCGTCCGAGCGGCGCTCCACCACCCCACGGATGAACGCCGGCACCGACAGACGCCCCTTGGCGTCCACCGCGCTCAATGCGCTTCCGTTGAAGAGATGTTCCAGTTCCACGCTCATCCGCCCTCGAAAGGTCGGAGCTCCCCCGTTCACGGAAACGCAGTTGCGTTGCCGCGTGACTCACCTGGCCAACAGGAATTTGCCCCGATCTTTACAGGCCAGTGGATAACAGCATGGAGTTAGGGATGGAAGGGGTTTTCATGCCGTACGTGGGGATTTCATGCCCAACTGTGGAAAATACCTGTGTATTCATGGTTTGTTCTACACGATGTTCGCAAGAAGTTCACGCGGGACAAGCCTGTGGATAAGTCTGTTCAAAGTTAAGGCGAATTAACCGTGCCGGAGTCGCGCCGCTAAGAACGCCGCAATCAGGGCCAGCACGGCCGGAAGCAGACCGAGAAGCAGAGTCGGGACTTGGCCGGGGTCGGCGCGAAGCCATTGAACGTCCCCGGCAAGGCGCTCGCGCTTCAGGCCGGCCAGTCCGTCGAGCCAGTCGGCAAGGACGAGCGGGTTGTCGGCAAGGCGTTCGTGGCGCTGCCCCTGCCCCGGCCCCGCCCAGAGCGCGTCCCGCAGCAGGTCCGCGTCGGCGACCAGCCACGCCGCACCTCGCCCGAGCGGGCAGCGCGCCGTGAGTCGGTCGGGAGCCACAATGCAGTCGCCGCGCTCGCGCACGAAGCTACCCGGCGCTGCCAGAGTGAGCCGACGCCCGCTCGCCAGGTCGCGCACGACGAGGTCCCGAGCCGAGGGTCGATCGAGCCGCAGCCCCCAATGGCCGAGCAGCGGCCCGAGCCACGACGTCGGCGGCGGCCGCCGGCTGTCGCCCAGCGGCAGGTCGGACGGCCAGACCAACAGGGGATCGGCGAGGATGAGCGCCCGTCCGCCGCCGCGGATCCACGCGTCGAGCGCGACCAGTTCCTGCGGCGCCAGCACCCGCGGCTGAGCGAGCAGCAGCAGGCGCCCCCTGGCCAGTTCCTTGTCGTCGAGCAGGTCGAGCGGACGGACCCTGAATTCTTCCTCCAGCATCCGATAGGCCAGAGCGGGGCGCGAGGACGGATCGAAGGCGCCGCCTTCCCCCCAGACGATCGGCAGCGCCGTCATCAGCATCAGTTCGGGCCGGGCCGGATCGGGCCGGCGCGCGGTCTCGGCCAGGACAAGAGACTCGTAGGGCCGGAGGCTTCCGGGAACGAGCAGCAGCGCCCCGATCGTCGCCGCGCCGAGCCACCGGCCCCAGCGCGACAGCCGCAGGAGCGCTTGAATGACCAGGTCGAACGCCAGCGCGAGCAAGGCGCCGCCGGCGAGCCCGCGCAGCATCTCCGCCCACGGCTCGGTTGCCCCGAGACTCAGCAGGAACAGGCTTTCGCCCGCCGCCGCAAGCACCAGCGCCAGCGTGTAGAAAAACAAGCGGCGGCGCCAGGGCCAGCCGCCAACCGCCGCCGCGGCCATCAGCAGCAGCCACGGCCGGAAGGCGAAGAAGAGAAGCGCTTCGGCCCGCCCCCAGTCGAAGAAGCGGCCGAGGGCGAGCGTGACGAGCAGCTCGGCCGCGGCAAAGCAGGCCGCGCCGACCATCGCCTTCGCGACGTGCGCCCTATCGATTGTTGGAATCGGCCCCGGCGTTGCCGGCCATGTTGGTGTCCGCATTGCCGGGCGCTACGCCCAGCTCGGCCAACGGTTCCTTGGGCTCGGCCTGCTGTGCAGCGATGCCGTCGCCGCCCATCTCGATCATATTGGCGGTGATCGGCTGCTCCTCGCTGGGGCTGCTGAACACTGCGCCCAGCAGCACGAGGACGAAGACAAACGCCAGTCCGGTAAGGCCGATACGGACCCGTTGGGATCCGCGCAGGCTATCTTCGATACGTCCCATAAGCGGCGCGGACCTTAAACCAGGCGTGGGCGCTTGTCGAACCCCCGCCGCCCCTGGTCGAAACGGGCTGGTTTGGGATCCTGAAAACCGTTAACAAAATTCTTGACGCGAGATGCTGCGCTCGCGAAGGGGGGCCATCATGCACAAGAATCGTATCCTCGCAGCCGCCTCGGTCGCGGCTCTTCTCTCCCTCGCCGCCTGCGGCAGCGAGCCTGAAACGATTACCGGGAACGCCTCGGATCCGCAGGCGAAAGCGCTCGCCAAGGCCAAGCCGGTCGAGCTGCCGCCCGCGATCCAGGCGAGCCGCACCTACCGCTGCAAGGACAACAGCCTGTTCTATGCGGACTTCTACACCAACAACACGGTCCATGTCGGCGCCGAGCGCGCCGGTCCGAAGACCACGCTGACCGCCCCGGCGGCCGGCGAAGCCTATGTCGCCGAGGGCTATTCGCTCAGCGGCAACGGCACCGAGGTGACCTACACCGCGCCGGGCAAGGGTACCCAGAGCTGCAAGGCCTGATCCTTCTCACCACAACCTTTTCAAAGGCCGGCCGGAGCTTCTCCCGCCGGCCTTTTTGATGGCGGCGCCGATCAGGCCTCGGCCATCTCCGGCATCGCCGCCATGCGACGCTGCATCTCGTCCTCCGACACGTCCTCGATATGGGTGGCGAGCGTCCAGCGGTGGCCGAACGGATCGATCAGGGTCCCCATCCGGTCGCCCCAGAACTGGTCCTCCACCGGCCGCTCCTCAGTCGCGCCGGCCCGCAGAGCACGGGCATAAGCAAGGTCGACGTCGGTCACATAGATCATCAGGCTCGCCGTGGTCCCGCCGCGCTTCTGCGGCCCGAGCATGTTCATGTGCGGCCATTCGTCCGACAGCATGACATGGGAATCGCCGATCTTGATCTCGGCATGGGCCAGCTTGTCGGGGCCCATCGGCAGCCGCAGCACCTCGGTCGCGCCGAACGCCTCGCAATAGAAATCGATCGCCTTCGCCGCCCCGTCGACGATGAGATAGGGCGTCACGCTGTGATAGCCGTGCGGAATCGGGTTCACGCTCATCGGATCCTCCCTCGCTTTTCGGACTGCCGCATCCTCTGCCTCGTCGCGGAGTCGCGCAACCGCGAAAGCCAGTTTGGACAAGCTCGATCTGCCCCGCTAGGGAGCGCGCCATGACCGAATCCAAGATCACGCCCGAAATCGTCGCCGAACACGGCCTGTCCCCGGAAGAATATGAGCGCGTGCTCCACGCCATGGGGCGTGAGCCGAACCTCACGGAGCTCGGCATCTTCTCGGTCATGTGGTCCGAGCATTGCTCGTACAAGAGCTCGCGCCTCCACCTGAAGAAGCTGCCGACGACCGGTCCGCAGGTGATCTGCGGCCCCGGCGAGAATGCCGGCGTGGTCGATATCGGCGACGGTCAGGCCGCCATTTTCAAGATGGAGAGCCACAACCACCCCTCCTACATCGAGCCGTACCAGGGCGCCGCGACCGGCGTCGGCGGCATCCTGCGCGACGTCTTCACCATGGGCGCGCGCCCGATCGCCAACATGAACGCGTTGCGCTTCGGCCGGCCCGACCACCCGAAGATGCGCCACCTGATCGCGGGCGTCGTCTCGGGCATCGGCGGCTACGGCAATTGCGTCGGCGTGCCGACGGTCGGCGGCGAGGTCAATTTCCACCGCGCCTATGACGGCAACATCCTCGTCAACGCGATGACGGTCGGCTTGGCCAACACCGACAAGATTTTCTATTCGGCCGCCTCGGGTCTCGGCAACTCGATCGTCTATGTCGGCTCCAAGACCGGCCGCGACGGCATCCACGGCGCGACCATGGCCTCGGCCGACTTCTCCGAGGATTCGGAGGAGAAGCGCCCGACCGTGCAGGTCGGCGATCCGTTCACCGAGAAGCTTCTCATCGAGGCCTGCCTTGAGCTGATGGCCTCGGACGCGATCGTCGCCATCCAGGACATGGGCGCGGCCGGCCTCACCTCCTCCTCGGTGGAAATGGCCTCCAAGGGCGGCGTCGGCATCGAGCTCGACATGAACGCCGTCCCCTGCCGCGAAGAGGGCATGACGCCCTACGAGATGATGCTGTCGGAGAGCCAGGAGCGCATGCTCATGGTGCTGAAGCCCGGCCGCGAGGATTTCGCCGAGGCGATCTTCCGCAAGTGGGAACTCGATTTCGCCGTGATCGGCACGGTCACCGACACCGGCCATATGGTGCTGAAGTATAACGGCGAGACGGTCTGCGACATTCCGCTCGCCCCGCTCGCCGACGACGCGCCGCTCTACGACCGGCCGCACGTGCCGACGCCCAAACCGGCGCCGCTCGGCCCGGTCGCGCCGCAGGGCGACATCGGCGACAATCTCGTCGCCCTGATGGGCTCGCCCGATCTCGCCAGCCGCCGCTGGATCTGGGAGCAATATGACCACATGGTCGGCGCCGACACGGTCCAGCGCCCGGGCGGCGACGCCGCCGTGGTCCGCGTCCACGAGACCGACAAGGCGATCGCAATCAGCACCGACTGTACGCCGCGTTATTGCTATGCCGACCCCTATGAGGGCGGCAAGCAGGCGGTGGCCGAATGCTATCGCAACCTGAGCGCGGTCGGCGCGACGCCGCTCGCGATCACCAACTGCCTCAACTTCGCCAACCCGCAGCGGCCCGAGATCATGGGTCAGATCGTCGGCTGCCTCGACGGCATGAGCGAAGCCTGCCTGGCGCTCGACTTCCCGATCGTGTCGGGCAACGTCAGCCTCTACAACGAATCCAAGGCGACCGGCGGCGGCAGCGCGATCCTGCCCACGCCCGCGATCGGCGGCATCGGCCTGCTTGCCGACTGGAGCAGCTCCGCCACCATCGCCTTCAAGGACGAAGGCGAGGCGATCTTCGTGATCGGCGAGACCCGCGGCCATCTCGGCCAGTCGCTGTGGCTGCGCGAGATTGCCGGCCGCGAGGAAGGCCCGCCGCCGCCAGTCGATCTGGCCAGGGAGCGCAAAGCTGCCGAGTTCGTGCGCACGCTCATTGCCGAGGGCAAGGTGACGGCGGTGCACGACGTGTCCGACGGCGGCCTGCTGGTCGCGGTTGCGGAGATGGCGCTCGCCGGCGATATCGGCGCCACGCTGGAGCAGCTTGGCGACCACGCCACCGCCTTCGGCGAGGACCAGGGTCGCTACGTCGTCACCAGCCGCAACGCCGAGACGATCCAGGCCGCGGGCTTCCCGATGACCCGCATCGGCACCACCGGCGGCAAGGCCATCACGGGCGCCGGCCGCACTGTGCCGCTGGACGAGCTGCGCGCCGCCCATGAAGGCTTCTTCCCGAACCTGATGCGCGGCGAACCCGCAGTCGGCTGAACTGGCGAAGGAACCCGCCGGGGAATAAGGAGGGAGCATGGATGAAGCTCCTTCCGCCGGCTATTCCGGGACTCCCCTGGCGCGCAAGCTGTCGCTGAAGGACGGCCTGCGGACATGGTGGGAAGGCATTCCCGCGACCGTGCGGGCCGAGATCGAACGCGAAGGCTTCGTGCTCGATCTGCTGCCGACGCCGGTCGCGCCGATCGACGCGGCGCACGTCTTCGTGACGAGCCGCGCCGCGCTCGAGGACGCGATCTCCCGCCTGCTGCCCTTGCTCGCGCCTCCCGGCTTCCTCTGGATCTCCTGGCCTAAGAAAGCGGCCAGGATGCCGACCGACATGACCGAGGATGTGATTCGCAACGTGGCCCTCCCGCTCGGCCTGGTCGACGTCAAAGTGTGTGCCGTTGATGCCACATGGTCCGGCCTGAAGCTCGTCATCCGCAAGGACCGTCGATAGTGTATTGCGAGTGGTTCGCATTAGCGCTATTGACGATTCGTCAGGGAGACGAGCGGCATGATTGTCTGCGTTTGCAATGCGATCCGGGAAAATGACGTGCGGAAGGCCTGCCGCGATGGCGCGGGCTGCCCGTCCAGCGCCTATGCGACGCTCGGCCGTCGCGCCAAGTGCGGCCAGTGTTTTCCGTTCGCGCGGCAGATCATAGCCGCCGAGCGTGCGACCGCTTAGCATTCTCATTTGCGAATTTTTCCCGGTTTTCCGCCATTTTTTAGGGTGAAATTCCCGCCCGGAACTTGTAGGTATCTCCAAAATAGGAGGTCCCAATGAAGGGCGACGACAAGGTCCTCGAATTTCTCAACGAGGCGCTCAAGAACGAGCTCACCGCAGTCAATCAATATTGGCTGCACTATCGCATGCTCGACAATTGGGGGGTGAGCCGTCTCGCCGCCTATGAGCGCGAGGAATCGATCGACGAGATGAAGCATGCCGACCGGCTGTCGGAGCGCATTCTCTTCCTCGAAGGCCTGCCCAACTTCCAGATGCTCGGCCGGCTGCGCGTCGGCGAGAATGTCGAAGAGGTGCTCCGCTCCGACCTCGAGCTCGAGCGCGAGGCCTGCATCCAGCTGCGCAACGCGATCGAATATTGCGAGAGCAAACGGGACTATGTCAGCCGCGACCTGTTCGCCGAGATCCTCGCCAACGAGGAGGAGCATGTCGACAATCTCGAGAAGCAACTCGAGATGATCCAGTTGATGGGCCTGCAGAACTACATCCAGCTCCAGTCCCAGCCGATCGAGGGCTGATCCGCCCCTTGCGGTCCTCCTGCCGGCGATATCCTCCCGCGCAGGAGTTCCGTTCGAGCGAGACCGCGCGATGAACAGCGCGGCCCCTGCCCCGCGCATCGCGACGCTCGACATCGTGCGCGGCGTCGCGGTGATGGGCATCCTCGCGATGAACGTCGTGATGTTCGCGATGCCCTTCCAGGCCTACACGAACCCGCTCGCCTACGGCATGGAGAGCGGCGCCGACCTTGGCTCGTGGATCTTCAGCTTCGTGCTGATCGACGGCAAGATGCGCGGACTCTTCTCCTTCCTGTTCGGCGCGAGCACCTTGCTGGTGCTGGAGCGGGCCGGCGAGCGCGGCGACGCCATCCATTTCCGGCGCATGGTTTGGCTGCTCGCCTTCGGGCTCATTCATTTCTACCTGATCTGGTCGGGCGACATTCTCGCGCTTTATGCGGTCGTCGGGATGCTCGCCTGGTTCTTCCACCAGGCTGCGCCGCGCACCCTTATTGGCCTGGGCCTGGGCTTAGTCGCCTTCCAGTTCCTCCTCTACGCCCTGATCAGCACGACGCTCTTCCAGGCCGGCGCGGCTGCGGCGGCGCCGGGGGCGAGCGCGGAGGCGATCCAGGCCTGGGCGAGCGTGAAGGCCGACCTCGCGGCGCCCTCCGCGGACGCCCTGGCCGAAACGCTTGCAACCTATCGCGGCGGCTATGGCGGCATCCTCGCCCATCGCCTGACCGAGGAGCTGACGACACCGCTCGTCTCGCTCTTTCTGACCGGCTGGGAGACGCTCGGCTACATGCTGTTCGGCATGGCCGCGCTCAAGACCGGATTCCTGACCGGCGCGTGGAGCGACCGAGCCTATCGCCGCGTCGCCGTCGCCGGCTTCGCCATGGGCATCCCCGCTTATGCGCTTCTGGTCTGGTTGCTGATCCGCGACGGCTTCGGGCTGGCTTTACTTTTCGCCTTGTCGAACACGGCGACGATCCTGCTCCGCCCGGTGATGATCGCCGCAACCGCGGCGCTGATCGTCCTGCTGACCCGGCGCGGCGGCGCGCTGGTCGACCGCGTCGCCGCTGCCGGTCGCGCGGCCTTCACCAACTATCTTGGCACCAGCCTGGTCATGACGACCTTGTTCTACGGCTACGGCCTCGGCTGGTTCGGCGCGCTCAGCCGCGTCGGACTGTGGCCGGTCGTGATCGCGATGTGGGCGTTGATGCTGCTGTGGTCGAAGCCGTGGCTCGACCGCTATCGCTACGGACCGTTCGAATGGCTCTGGCGCAGCCTCGCCCGCGG
Organism: Sphingomonas sp. LY54; assembly: GCF_035594035.1. Classification (NCBI taxonomy): domain Bacteria; kingdom Pseudomonadati; phylum Pseudomonadota; class Alphaproteobacteria; order Sphingomonadales; family Sphingomonadaceae; genus Sphingomonas; species Sphingosinicella wutangchuni. The sequence continues at coordinate 2,657,218 of NZ_CP141588.1, read as the reverse complement.
GGCGCTCCAGCCGATGCGGCGGGAGCCGGCGGCGGCCTGAGCGTCAGGCTCAGATCCGGCCGAAATCCTGGTTGTTGGCGCCGGCGCGGCCGAAGGCGGGGCGGCGCTGGGCGAGCGGATTGATCTCCTTGTCGAACAGTTCCATCGTCCGCTGGTAGAGCGCACGCAGCCGCGTGACGCGGGGGATCAATTCGTCCGGGAAGATGCGCGATTCGACCGCGCGGCGGGCGGCGAACTCGATTTCCTCGGCCAGCTCACCGAGCGGCTCGGCGCCGAACTGGCGCGCTTCCGATTTGAGCGTGTGGGCGGGAATGACGAGCCCGGTCGAATCGCGGCGCTGCATCGCGTCCTCGATCCGCGCCACGGACTTTTCGCCGTCCTCGCGAAAATAGCCGAGAATGCGAACGAAGCCCGGTCCGAGCTCGGTCCGGGTGCGCGAAAAGATCGCCCAGTCTACAATTGCGCCGAATTCTTCGTCCAACACGCGGTCCTCTCAGCCCCCTGATCCACCCGTCTCTATAAGGGTTGAGGTAAACAGGCCGTTGACGCGCTCAGCCGAAATGCACGTCGAACGCCGATTTTTCTTGGCCGTCGGGGTGGATCGCCCAGCCGCGCTCGGCGCAGAGCTTGGCCAGCTCCGCGGGCGCGATCGGATCGTCGACGAGGATGCGGACGTCGCCGCGTCCGCCCATTTCCCGCGCCGTCCGGCTGAGCCGCAGCACCGGCCAGGGGCACAGCATGCCGCGCGCATCGATCAGGCGCGTCTCGCTCATTTGTCCTTGTCGAACGGGTTCTTGGAGGCGCGCGCGTGCAGCCGCACCGGCACCGCCCCGAAGCCCAGTTCCTTGCGCAGCCCGTTGATCAGGTAGCGCATATAGGAATCGGGCAGTTGGTCCACGCGGGTGCCGAACAGGACGAAGCTCGGCGGGCGCGTGTTGACCTGGGTGATGTAGCGCAATTTGATGCGCTTGCCGCCCGGCGCCGGCGGCGGATTCTTCTCGACCGCATCCTCGAACCAGCGGTTGAGCTGGCCGGTCGAGACGCGCTTGGACCAGATTTCGCGGGTCTCGAACGCGGCGCCAAGCAATTGGTCGATGCCCTTGCCGGTCATGCCCGAGACCGTGAGCAAAGGTATGCCGCGCGCCTGGCTCAGCCCTTCCTCGAGCGCGGCCTTGATGCCGTTGAACAGCGAGCTGGCATTTTCGGCCACGTCCCATTTATTGATCGCGATGATCAGCGCGCGCCCTTCCTGCAGGACGTTGTCGGCGATGCGCAGATCCTGCGATTCTAGGCCGCGGGTGCCGTCGAGCAGCAGCACCACGACCTCGGCGAAATCGACCGCGCGGCGGGCGTCGGCCACGGACAGCTTCTCGAGCTTGTCGTCGACCTTGGCCTTCTTGCGCATGCCGGCCGTGTCGATCAGCCGCACTGGCCGGACCTGGCCGTCAGGCGCGTTCCATTCCCAGTCGATCGCAATCGAATCGCGGGTGATCCCCGCCTCGGGCCCGGTGATCAGCCGCTCCTGCTGCAGGATGCGGTTGATCAGGGTCGACTTGCCGGCATTGGGGCGGCCGACGATGGCGAGCTTGAGCGTCGGATCGCCCTCCTCGTCTTCCTCCACCTCATCCTCGTCGCGCTCGACATAGGGGCGAAGATGTTCGAACAAATCGACCACGCCCTCGCCATGTTCGGCGCTCATCGGGATCGGTTCGCCGAGCCCCAGAGCATAGGCTTCCATGATCCCGGCCTCGCCGGCGCGGCCCTCGGCCTTGTTGGCGGCGAGAACGACCGGCGTGGTCTCGCTGCGCAGCCAGCGGCCGATTTCCTCGTCGAGCGGGGTCAGCCCGGCCCGGGCGTCGATCAGGAACAGGGCGACGTCGGCCTCGCGCACGGCGGCGGTCGTCTGGGCGCGCATCCGACCCGGAAGCGTGTTCGGATCCTCGTCCTCGTAGCCGGCCGTATCGATCACCCGGAAATCCAGGCCGAGCAGGGTCGCGTCGCCCTCGCGACGGTCACGCGTCACCCCCGGCCGGTCGTCGACCAGCGCCAGCCGCTTGCCGACGAGCCGGTTGAACAGGGTCGACTTGCCGACATTGGGTCGGCCGACGATCGCGACGGTGGGAAGCTTGGCCATGCGCGTCGCCCTGCCGCCTTAGCGACAGCGGGTCAACCGGAGACGTCGCCCGGCCACGGGCGGCCGATCCCCGCGCAGCGGGGACCGGTCACGCATTACCGCCAGGCGGTGAGCTGGCCGTTGTCGTGCAGGACGTAAAGCGTGCCGTTCGCGACGACCAGCGACAGCGACGCCGACATCTTCGTCTCCACGGTCGACTGGACCGTGCCGTCGAGCGGCGACACGTTGACCAGATGGCCCTCGGAATTGGCGAGGATCAGGCGGTCGCCGGCGAGGACCGGGCCGACCCAGGAGATCGGACCCTTCTTGTCCTTCTCGTCGCGGTAGCGCGGCAACTGCGTCATCCACTTCACGCGCCCGGTGGCGCGCGCGACGGCGAGCAGGCGGCCCTGATCGGTGACGACGAAGATCCATTCGCCTGCGACGGCCGGCGTGGCGGTGCCGGCGATATTGATCTCCCAGATGCGCTGGCCGGTGTTGAGCTCGAGCGCGACCATGCGGCCGCCCTGGCCGATCGCGTAGACGCGGCCATTGTCGATCACCGGCTCGGCGTCGATGTCCGACAGCGAGGCGACCGACGTCGAGATGCTGGTGCGTGCGAGGGCGTCTTGCCACACGACGCGGCCATTCTCGTAACGATAGGCGTTGAGCTCGCCCGACGAGAAGCCGGCGACCACGGTGCCCTGCGCGGCGGCCGGAGCCGCGGTGCCGAACACGCCGGCCAGCTCGACCGTGCCGGCTTCGGTCCAGCGGGTCGTTCCATCGGCCGGGTTGAGCGCGAACAGCTGGTTGTCCTGGCTGGTCACATAGACGTTGTCGTTGGCGATCGTGGGCGCGCCGCGCAGCGGGCCGCCCGGACGGACCTCCCAGACGATCGCGCCGGTGCCGGCGTCGAGCGCGAAGGCCCAGCCGGCTCCGTTGGTCGCATAGAGGCGGCCATTGTCGTAGCTGACGCCGCCGCCGAACAGGACGTTGCTCGGCGCATCCTTCCCGCGCACCTGCGTCTGCCACACCGGACTGCCATTCTCGGCGCTGAAGGCACGGACGGTGGCGGTGGTGTCGATCGTGTAGACGCGGCCATTGGCGACGACGGGCGCAGCGGCGAGGCGCGCGCGCGGGCCGCTGCCCTCACCGATGCTGGCCCGCCAGGCCTGGCCCAGCGCGGAGCCAAGAGCGAGATGGCCGACCGACTTGGCGGCGTTGCCGCCCGGCTGAGCCCAATCCGCGTTGGTCACCGCCGGTGGCAGGATGACGGCGATGCCGGCAAGCGCCGGATCGATCTCGATGGCCGTCTCCGCGGACAGGACCGGAATGCGCTCGCCGATCGTCGGCGTCTTGGGCTTGTTGTCCTTGTTGAAGACGCCGCAGCCAGTGACGAGGCTCGCAGCGGTCAGGGCGAGGATCAGGCGCTTCATTCGGTGACTTCCTTGTTTGCGGCGGCCTCGCCGGTGCCCTCGGAGGGCTGGATGGCGTCGACGCCGAGCGAACCGGCCATCTGGACCGCGCGGGAGCGGAGGCTGGCCGGAAGCTGCTGGTCCTTGGCCATCGCGGCGAAAATCGGGGTGGCCTGTTCGGGCTTGCCCTGCTTCAGGTACGCAAGCGCGACCATCTCGCCGGCGCTGCCGAACCAGGGATTGCCGGGCTGGGCGAGCGGCTGGAGCCGCTGCACGATGACCGAGGGCTGGAGCTTGTCGAACTCGACGGCGGTCTGGCGGATCAGCGCGAGATCGCGATAGGGCTTGGCGAAATCGTCATTCTCGGCGACCGATTTGTAGGTCGCGGCAGCAGCAGCGTCGTCGCCGGCTTGGACCGCGAGATCGGCCTTGGTCAGCAAGGCGGCGGCCTGGTAGCCCTCATTGCCTTCCTTCGCGAGGCGGTCGAGCTCCGGCACGGCCTGCTTGCCGCGGCCCGCCTGGATCTCCTCGAAAGTCTTGACCAGAGCCTCGCCCTGCTCGCCCGCGGCGACCTCCTGGCGGTGCTGCCAGTAAATGGCGCCGCCAATCGCGGCGAGCAGCAGGATCACGCCGCCGATGATCAGCCAGGCGTAGCGCTGCCAGACACTGCTGATCTGCTCGCGGCGAAGCTCCTCGTCGACCTCGCGATAGAAGGCTTCGTTGTCAGTGGGCTTGATCGCCAAATTACTCTCCAGTGTCGCCGCTAGCGTCCGCGCTGGCGCTCTTCTGCCCAAACAGCCTCGCGTCCGTCAAACAGGATCGAAGATGAACGAAGGCTGGAGCGCGGCGGGATGCCGTCCGCCGAACCTCTACCGGCTGAACCGCGACGTGGAAAGTCCCCTCACTTGGCGCGGTATATCTGCTCTTCGGTCGGGAAGGCGCGCGAGCGGACCTCGCCGGCATAGCTGGACGCCGCCTCGCTCACCCGCTCCGCCATGTCGTAATAGCGCTTCACGAAGCGCGGCGTGCGCTCGAACAGGCCCAGCATGTCCTCGGTGACGAGCACCTGCCCGTCGCACGCCGCGGACGCGCCGATGCCGATCGTCGGGCAGGCCACGGCCTTCGTGGCCTCGACGGCAATCTCCTCCATCACGCCTTCGAGCACGACGGCGAAGGCGCCGGCCTCGGCCACCGCCTTGGCGTCGGCGAGAATCTTGGCGGCCTCGGCATCGTCGCGGCCGCGGGCGCGATAGCCGCCCAGCGCGTTCACCGCCTGCGGCGTCAGGCCGACATGGCCGATGACGGGGATGCCGCGCGCGACCAGGAAGGCGACGGTCTCGGCCATCGCCTCGCCGCCTTCCAGCTTCACTGCTGCCGCGCCGGTTTCCTTGAGGATGCGCGCCGAAGTTTCGAAGGCCTGCTGCGGGCTTGCCTCATAGGCGCCGAACGGCAGGTCGATCGCGACGAGGCTGTGATAGGATCCGCGGACCACGGCGGCGCCATGCGCGCACATCATCTCCATCGTCACCGGCACGGTCGAAGGCAGACCGTAAATCACCTGGCCGAGGCTGTCGCCGACCAGCAGCACGTCGCAATGCGGATCGAGCAATTGCGCCATTCGCGCCGTATAAGCGGTGAGCATGACGATCGGCTCGCCGCCCTTCATGCTCATGATCTTGGGGACGGTAAGGCGCCGCATCGGTGCGGGGGTCGGATGGGCGCGGCTGGTCGACGTGTCGATCGTGTAAGTGGACATGGAGGGAGACTAGCCGCTCGTCGGCCCCAAGCAAAGCGCGGGCGCGGCTATGCGGCGTGCAAATCCGGCCGGGGCGGATGCATGCAAGGGCTGCACATCCGGGCCGCCCGGCCGATTATGCTGCGTGCGCTTCTCCGGACGCGTCGTTCTCGCCTGCCAGCGATCCGAATGCAGAAGGCGCGCGGACGGCCTCCCGAATCGCATGGTCGAACGGCGCTCTCTGGCCTGCCAGGAAGGCGGCGATCGCCTCCGCGCCGCGCCGGGCAGCGCCGGCCGGGTCTCCGCCCACGGATTCGGCCAGCGCGCAACGCTGCAGCCCGGCATAGTGGCCGTGCCGGGCAGGCGCGGCATCGATGGCGGGGAGGATCGAGGCGGGATCCTCGACGACTTCGCCCAATGTCCAGAAGCGGTAGTTGGAATCGCTTTCCCAGTCGACGCCGTGGGCGTTGAGGAACACGCAGGGCTTGGGCGTCGCCAGGAATTCGTAGACTTGGCTGCTGACGTCGCCGAGATAGATGTCCGCCGCGCTGGTATAGGTCATGTCCACCAGGCGATCGGAGCCGAGATCGACGATGATCTTGCCCGGCACCGCCAACTGCTCGAACGCGCGCTTGGCCTTCGCGGACGCGCCGTGGAACAGGCGGACGTGTGGCGCGACGACGAGGTTGTAGCGCTCCTGCGCGGCGAAGGCGGCGATGACCTCTCGGCCGAACCGCTCCCAGGACGAGAGCGGCTGCCGGAAATGGGGCGCGTAGAGGACGGTCGGCCGGTCGTTGTCGAACAGGCGCGGGCGCTGCGCCGCCAGGCGCCGCATGAAATCCATCTTCACATAGCCGTTCACCGCATAGGCGCCCGGACGAATCGTGCCCGCCTCCAGCAGCCGTCTTTCGCTCTTCTCGCCGGCGACGAGCACGAAATCGAAATGGCGGTCGCGCCGGTCGAGCATGATCGCGCGGTCGCCGGCGCCGTGCGGCGTGAAAACCAGCTTCGTCCGACCGAGAAAGTGCCGCATCATCGTCGTCGTGCGCTCCGGAACGACGATGGCGTCGAAGCTGCGCAAATAGGGAAGCGCGGCCAGCAAAGTCGGGATCCGCAACTGGCCCCTGATGCCGAGCCGGCGCAGGCCATGCTCCGCACGCGGCGCCACCAGCCGGCGCACAGGCGGATCGAACCCGGGATAGGCCGCGAGCACCTGCTCGACCATCGGCAAATGGCCTTCGCTCGCCACCGCCACTTCGAGATCTACATCCGGCCCGGACACCTTCAATTCGGCCGCCAGGGGCAAAGCATGGAAGAGCTGGTGCGGCTCGCCCACAAACAGAAACAATATACGCAAATACGCTACAATCTTACGGGCTGCGGGGATGCCATGTCGCCAACACCGACCGGCTGAAAGCCGTGCCATCCCCGAAATGCGAAAGCGCCCCACGCGCCGATCGGTCCCGTGGCGCCTATAGTCAGGACGCTTCCGATGCGGAAGACGCTGTAGTCGCAACCCGTCATCCAAAAACAACGGCGTGGCGGGCGGAGCGCTTTACGCCGCGCGGGACTGGGCCGCCGATAGTCGACCGTCGCGCCTGTCTGTGCCGCGGCGTTCGCGGCCTTTCCATTTTGGCGGGGTCGCATCCAGGATCTTGGCGCCGGCGAGGAATACCGCGCCGGTGCATGCCGCGAAGAAGATCCAGCCGGTAACGCCCGGATACTGGCCGAGATAGATTTCGCCCCGCGTCACCGCGCCCACGGCGAGCGCGTAGATGACGGCATAGGCTTCGAGGCGGGTCTTCACGACGAACAGGCGGGTAAGCTTTCTCCACATTCCCGAAACGAAGCAAGAGACGGGCCAATGGCGGAAACGCGTCGGACTCGATCTAACCCCGGTAACGATTTGTAAACCATACCGACACTGCGCTCAGCCGCGGGGCGGGACAGCCTCCTTGAGCGCATAACGCTGGAGCTTGCCGGTCGCCGTCTTGGGCAGGGCCTCGACGAACGCGATTTCGCGCGGATATTTGTAGGGCGCGATCGCCACCTTCACATGGTCCTGAAGCGCCGCGGCGGTGCCGGGATCGGCAACCTGGCCGGGCGCGAGCACGACGAACGCCTTCACCTTCTGGCCGCGCTCCTCGCAGGGAGCCCCGATCACCGCGCACTCCTGCACCGCCGGGTGGGAGAGCAAGGCATTCTCCACCTCCGGCGCCGCGATATTGTAGCCCGAGGAGACGATCATGTCGTCCGATCGGGCGAGGTACCAGAAATAGCCGTCCGCATCGCAGCGATAGGTGTCGCCGGTGACGTTCCATCCATTCTGGACGTAAGCCGCCTGGCGCGGGTCGTCGAAATAGCGGCAGCCGGTCGGCCCCTTGACGGCGAGGCGGCCCGTGCTGCCCGGCGGCAGGACCGCGCCCTCCTCGTCCAGCACGCAGGCGCGATAGCCCGGCACCGCCTTGCCGGTCGCGCCGGGGCGGATGTCCTCCCCGCTCGCCGAGATGAAGATGTGCATCATCTCGGTGGCGCCGATGCCGTCGACGATCGCGATTCCGGTCGCATCCTTCCACGCCTGCCAGGTGGCAGCGGGCAGATGCTCCCCGGCCGAAACGCAGGTGCGCAGGCTGGAGAGGTCCCGCCCCTGCCCTGGGCCGATCATCGCCTTGTAGGCGGTCGGGGCGGTGGCGAGGGTGGTCACCCGGTGGCGCTCGACCGCTTCGAGCAGGGCGGCGGGGCTGGGCTGCTCGATCGTCACCGCCGTGCCGCCGAAACGGAACGGGAAGATCAGGAGCTGGCCCAGCCCGAAGGTGAAGGCGATCGGCGCCGAACAGGCCCAGCGGTCGCCCGGCCGCGGCTTCAGGATATTGGCGGCGAAGGCATCGGCGGAGGCGAGGATGTCGCGGTGATAATGGACGCAGCCCTTGGGCTGGCCGGTCGTGCCCGAGGTGAAGGCGATCAGGGCGACATCGTCGCGATGGGTGGCAACGGGCGCGAAGGCGGGCGCAACGCCGAGCAGGCGCGTTTCGAGCTCACCCTTGCCGTGGTCGCCGTCGTAGCGCAGCAGCGAGCGCAAGGTGCCCGCCTGCTCGGCGCCCTGACGGAAGTCGCCGATAAAGCGGCTGTCGACGATGGCGTGGCTGACCTGCGCGCGCTCCAGGATCGTCGCGATCTCGGCGGGCCGCAGCAGCGGCATGGTCGCCACCACGATCCCGCCCGCCTTGAGGATGCCGAGCCAGGCGGCGAACATGGTCGCCGTGTTAGGACCCCGCAGCAGCACGCGGTTGCCCGGCACAAGCCGCTCCTCCTCGACCAGCAGCCGCGCGATCCGGTCGGAAAGGTCGCGCATCTGGCCATAGGTCCAGGTGCCCTGGTCGTTGAGCACGGCCAGCGCCTCGGCCGGGGCCCGGTCGATCAGTTCGACCGCCGCATTCAGACGGTCCGGATAGCGAAGCGCGGGCAGGTCGAACAAAAATTCGGGCTGCGCCTCCTCCGGCGGGAGGCGGTCGCGGACGAATGTGTCGAGATGCGCCGTGGCCATCACCCCTCTCCTGCCCCGTCATTGCGAGGAGCGAAGCGACGAAGCAATCCAGCGCTGCCTCTCCGACTGGCGCGAGGCTGGATTGCTTCGCTTCGCTCGCAATGACGGCCTTCCCTCATCATTCGGGCACCACGGCTGTCGTCTCGATCTCGATGAGCGCCCCAGGCTCGACCAGCCCCGCCACCTGCACCACCGCCATCGTGGGGTAGTTGCGGCCGATCAGTTCGCGCCAGGCGGCGCCGATCCCGGCAAGGTTCGCGACATAATCGTCGCGGTCCGTGACGTACCAGGTCATCCGCACGATATGCTCCGGCCCGGCGCCGTCCTCGGCGAGGATGGCGAGCGTGTTGGCGAGGACCTGGCGAAACTGCCCGACCAGATCGTCGGCGACCAGTTTCTCCTCTTCGTCCCAGCCGATCACGCCGGCGGTGAAGATCATGCGTCCGCGCGCGGAAATGCCGTTGGAATAGCCCTTGGGCCGCGGCCAGCCGGGGGGAAGCAAGCTCTTCATGCCGTATATCCTGCCAGGTGCGCCCGCGCGATCACCACTTTCTGGACCTCCGATGCGCCCTCGTAGATGCGCAGCGCGCGGATTTCGCGGTAGAGACTCTCGACCGGCACGCCGTGGGTGACGCCGAGCCCGCCGAACATCTGCACAGCCTTGTCGATCACGGCCTGCGCGCTGTCGGTGGCGTGGAGCTTGGCGAGCGCGGCCTCGCGGCTGTTGCGCTGGCCCTTCACGTCGCGCAGCCAGGCGGCGCGGTAGATGAGCAAGGCCGAAGTCTCGGTGTCGAGCACCATCTCGGCGAGCTTCGACTGAGTGATCGGATTGTCGGCGAGCAGGCCGGCCCCGAGGCGGCGGCTAAGGGCGCGCCGGGTCGCTTCGTCGAGCGCGCGACGGGCAAAGCCAAGCGCCGCCGCGCCGACCGTCGTGCGGAAAACGTCGAGCGTCGCCATCGCCTGCGCGAAGCCTTTGCCGCGTTCGCCGAGCAAGGCGTCGGCGCCGAGCTTCATCGCATCGAAGCGCAAGGTCGCCAACGGATGCGGCGCGATCACGCGGATGCGTTCGGAGATAATGAGGCCCGGCGTATCGGCATCAACGATGAACGCGGAGATGCCCTTGGCCCCCGGCGCCTCGCCGGTGCGCGCGAACAGCACATAATGGTCGGCGATGCCGCCGTTGGAGATGTAGGTCTTCGCGCCGTCGACGACATATCCGCCGCCGGCTTGGACGGCGCTCGTCTCGATCGACGCGACGTCGGATCCGGAAGCGGGCTCGGTCAGCGCGAAGGCGGCGATCCTTTTGCCGCGCGCGACGGCGGGCAGATAGGCCTGCTTCTTCGCCTCCGAGCCGAACAGGGTGATCGTGCCCGAGCCGAGCCCCTGCATGGCGAAGGCGAAATCGGCGAGCCCCGAATGGCGGGCGAGCGTTTCGCGGATCAGCGCCAGCGCGCGGACGTCGAGCTGATCGTGGACGCCGCCATATGCGGCCGGGACACAGTAACGCAGCCACCCGCCCTCTCCCAGCCTGCGCACGAGATCGCGACAGGCCGCGTCGACGTCCTCCTCGTCATGGGCGTCACCCAGCTCCGCTTCACACCAGCGTTCGAGATCGTCCGCCAACTGCCGATGGCTGTCGTCGAAGAAAGGCCACTCAAGAAAGGAACGATCGCTCACAAACCCCTCCTCTTCAGAGGAGGGGTTGGGGTGGTGGCGCCGATTCGCGGCGCGCGAGGCTCCGCCTCGCCCCCACCCCTTGATCCCCTCCCCTCAAGGGGAGGGGTGACATGTGCGCGCTCAATCACCCTGGAATTCCGGCGTCTGCTTGGCCGCGAAGGCGTCGAAGGCGCGGCGAAAGTCGTTGGTGGCCATGCAGATGGCCTGAGCCTGCGCCTCCATCTCGATCGCCACGTCGAGGCTCACTGCCCATTCGGTGTTGAGCTGGGTCTTGGTGATGCCGTGGGCAAAGGTGGGGCCGGCGGCGAGGCCGCGCGCCAATGCCTCGGCCTCGTCGAGCAGCGCGACCGGCTCGACGATACGATTGTGGAAGCCCCAGCGCTCGCCCTCTTCCGCCGTCATCACCCGGCCGGTGAAGAGCAGTTCCGCCGCGCGACCCTGGCCGATCAGACGGGGCAGGATCGCGCAGGCGCCCATGTCGCAGCCGGCGAGGCCGACGCGGGTAAACAGGAAGGCGGTCTTGGTCGCGGGCGTCGCGATCCTGATGTCCGAGGCCATCGCGACGATCGCGCCCGCGCCGACGCAGACCCCGTCCAGCGCCGCGACGATCGGCTGCGGGCACGCCCGCATCGCCTTCACCAGATCGCCGGTCATCCGCGTGAAATCGAGCAGGCCCGGCATTTCCATCTCGGTCAGCGGGCCGATAATCTCGTGGACGTCGCCGCCCGAGCTGAAATTGCCGCCCGCGCCGGCGATCACGACCGCCTTCACGCTGCGCGCGTAAACGAGCGCGCGGAATGTGTCGCGCAGCTCGGCATAGCTTTCGAACGTCAGCGGGTTCTTCCGCTCCGGGCGGTTCAGCGTGATCGTGGCGACGCCGTCCGCATAGGCCCATTTGAAATGGGACGGAGCAAAGGTTTCAGGGTTCATGCAATCTCCACGGCCTCGCCATTCCGCTCGGAAAGGACGAGGTCAAGAACAAGCGCCGCGACCTCTTGCGGAGCGATCAGCCGGCCGGACGGGTTCAAACGGGCGAGCTCGGCGCGCGCCTCCTCGGCGGCCCGGCCGGTCTTGGCGGTGATGGTCGCGACCGACTGGACCGTCATGTCGCTGTCGACGAAGCCGGGGCAGACCGCGTTCACCCGCAAAGCGGTGTGCGCATATTCGGCGGCGAGCGCGCGGGTGAGGCCGATCGCGCCATGCTTGGCCGCGATATAGGGCGCCGCATAAGCAAAGCCGTGCAGCCCCGCCATCGATGCTACGGTCACGATCCGGCCGGCCTCGGCGGCGAGCAAATCGGGCAGCGCGGCTTGGCAGCAATGGAACATGCCGTCGAGATTGACCGCGAGCATGTCGCGCCACAGCGCCTCGCTCACCTTGGCGAACGGCATTCCCGCTGCCGCGCCGGCATTGTTGACGAGGATCGTGATCGGCCCCTGCGTGTCGCGGGCCATGGCGAAGGCGCGCTCGACCTCGTCGCGCACGGTCACGTCGGCTGGCGCGACGAGCGCGTCGAAATCGCCGCTCGCGACCTCTTCGAGCTTGTCGCGGCGCCTGCCCACCAGGGTCAGCTTCGCGCCTTCCGCGGCAAGCGCGCGCGCAATCGCCGCGCCGATGCCGGTGCCGCCGCCGGTGACGACAGCGTGGTGGCCCACCAGTTTCATGCCTTCAATTCCGCTTCGCGCTGCAGGTTGCGGGCGAGCTGGGCCATCCCGCCGAGATAGGGCGGGGGCACCGCGACGCCGCGATAATCCTGGCTCGCGGCCGCGCGCAAAGTCCACATCGGATCGACGAGGTGCGGCCGCGCGAGCGCGACGAGGTCGGCGCGGCCGGCGGCGAGGATCGAGTTGACGTGATCGGGCTCGTAAATGTTGCCGACCGCCATGGTCGAGACGCGCGCCTCGTTGCGGATCTGGTCGGCGAACGGCGTCTGGAACATGCGGCCATAGACGGGCTGGCAGTCGGCCCAGGTCTGCCCGGCCGAAACGTCGATTAGATCGGCACCCGCCTCCCAAAACGCGCGGCCGATCGCGACCGCCTCGTCCGGGGTTACGCCCTCTTCGCCCATCCAGTCATTGGCCGAGATGCGGACCGACATCGGCTTTTCCGCCGGCCAGGCGGCGCGCATGGCGGCAAAGACTTCGAGCGGGAGGCGCAGCCTGTTCTCAAGGCTGCCGCCATATTCGTCTTCGCGCTTGTTGGTGAGCGGCGTGATGAAGCTCGAAAGCAGATAGCCGTGGGCGGCATGGAGCTCGACCATGTCGAACCCGGCCTCGGCGCCCATGCGGACCGCCGCGACGAACTGATCGCGCACTTCGTCCATGTCGGCCCGGGTCATCGGCCGCGGTACTTGGTTCTGCGGCGACCAAGGCACATCCGACGCCGCCATCACCGGCCAGTTGTCGCGCTCGAGCGGGACGTCATAGCCCTCCCAGCCGACCCTGGTGCTGCCCTTCGGCCCCGAATGGCCGAGCTGGAGGCAGAATTTCGCCTTGGAATTGGCGTGGACGAAATCGACGATCCTCTTCCACGCCGCGATATGTCCGGGTGCATACAGGCCCGCGCAGCCGGGCGTGATCCGCGCCTCGGGCGAAACGCAGGTCATCTCGGTATAGACGAGCCCCGCCCCGCCCTGGGCGCGGGTGCCGTAATGGACGAGATGGAAGTCGTTCGGCGTCCCCTCGCGCGCCGAATACATCGCCATCGGCGAGACGACGACGCGGTTCTCGAGGCGCATCTCGCGCAGGCGGTAGGGCGCGAACATCGGCGGCGCGGGATCGTTGACCGGCGTGCCCAGCGCCTTGGACTGGAACCAGCGCTCGACGCTCTCCAGCCAGGGCTTGTCGCGCAGCCGCAGATTTTCGTGACTGACCCGCTGGCTGCGCGTCAGCAGCGAATAAGCGAACTGGATCGGCTCGAAATGGAGGTAGCGGTCCACGGTCTCGAACCATTCGGTTGAATTGCGGGCGCTGTTCTGGAGCTTCAGCACCTCCAGATTCCGCTCGGCGCGATATTCCTCGAGCGCCGCATCGCGGCCGAGCCCCGGCCGGTTCAGCACCTCGGCCAGCTTGATCGCATCCTCCAGCGCCAGCTTGGTGCCAGATCCGATCGAGAAATGGGCAGTGTGGGCGGCGTCGCCGAGCAGGATCAGATTCTCGTAATGCCACTGGTCGCAGATGATGCGGCGGAAATTGAGCCACGCCTCCGGGCCCCTGAGGTGGGCCCCGTTCGACATAAGGTCATGGCCGCCCAGATATTTGGCGAAGATGCGCTCGCACAAGGCGATCGCCTGCGCCTGGTCCATGCGGTCGAGGCCGAGCCCTTCCCAAGTCTCCGGATCCATCTCGACGATGAAGGTCGAGAGGTCATCGTCGAACCGGTAGGCGTGCGCCCACACCCACCCCGCCTCGGTCTGCTCGAAGGCGAAGGTGAAGGCGTCGAACGTCTTGCGCGTGCCGAACCAGAAGAACTTGTTCTTCCGCACCTGCACGTCGATCCCGAAATGCTCCTGGTAGCGGGTCCGGATGCGGCTGTTCGCGCCGTCGGCGGCGATGATGAGGTCGTAATCGGCCCAGTCGGCGAGGTCCGGGCTCGCCTCATGCTCGAAGTGCAGGGCGACGCCGAGTTCCCGGGCCCGATCCTGCAGGATCGCGAGCAACCGCTTGCGGCCGATGCCGATGAAGCCGTGGCCGGACGAGCGCACGACCTCGCCGTGGATGTGAACGTCGATATCGTCCCAATGGGCGAATTCGTCGCGGATGGCGGCGCCGCTCACCGGATCGTTGGCCATCAGATTCTCGACCGTCTGGTCGGAGAAGACGACCCCCCAGCCGAACGTGTCGTCGGCGCGATTGCGCTCGAACAGGTCGATGCGGTGCGCCGGATCGCGCAGCTTCATCGATATCGCGAAATAGAGCCCGGCCGGTCCCCCGCCCAGGCACGCGATCCGCATCATCCTCTCCCTTTTTCAACCGAGGCTAAGTGGCCTGCGAGAAGCTGACAAGCCTCAGCGCTCGGCGAGGTCGCGAGCGTAGATGACCAGTTCGGTGCGGCTGCCGACCCCCAATTTCTCGTAAACCTTGTGGAGATGGACCTTGACCGTGCCCTCGGCGATGCCGAGCAGGTTGGCGATGTCGCGGTTGCGCAGGCCCTGGACGACGTGATCGACGACGGCGCGCTCGCGGGCGCTGAGCTGTCCCATGCCGCCCCCATTGCCGGCCGCGAGGCCACGTTCTTCCATGGCCGGGTCGATCCAGCGTCCGCCGGCGCGGACCTCCTCCAGGCAGCGCAGCAGAGTGTCGGGCGGGCTGTCCTTCAGCACGAGACCCTGGACCCGCAGGCTGAGCGCCTCGGCGATCTGCCGGCCGTCGATCGCGGCGGTGAGCAGCACAACCGGCCGCTCGTCGCCCTCGGCGCGAAGCGCGCGCAGGACCTCGAGCCCGTTGCGTCCCGGCATCTGCACGTCGAGGATCAATATGTCGGGGTTGGCGCCGGCCAGTTCCTCGAGCGCGGCATTGCCGTCGGCCACCGACGCGGCGATGTCGTAGCCGCTCTTGCGGAGCAGCATTTCGAGGCCGGAAACGACGATCGGATGGTCGTCGGCAATCATGATCTGGGTCATGCGCTGGCTCCTTTGAATGGCAGGGCGATGGCGAGGCGGGATCCGGTGCGGTCGGTGGCGAGCTTCAGCTGGCCGCCGAGATTGTGGACCCGCTCCTTCAGCGAACGCGGCCCGAGGCCGCGTTGCGCGAGTTCCTCGTCGCCGAACTCGCCTTCGGTGGGGAAGCCGCCGCCGTCATCCTCGACATGGAGATGCAGGCGGCTGTCGCGCAGCGCGGCGCGGATGAGGATGTTGCGGGCGCTGCCGTGGCGCACGGCATTGGCGACGGCTTCGCGGATGAGCTGGTCGATGTTGTGCTGGAGCTCGGGCAGCACGGCGATGGCCGCAGGCTCGACGCGGATTTCGCACTGGACGCCCCACTGGCTCTCGAGCCGCCGGCACAGGGTGGCGATGCGCTGGCCGAGATCGACGCCGCGCCCGTCGCCGTGCAGTTGGCGCAGCCCCCCGATGACGTTGCGCAGGTCGCGCTGGTCCTGCGCGAGCTGGAGCTGGAGCTCCTCGAGATCCTCTTCGATCGCGACGCCCTGAGCGGCCGCGAGCCGCAGCCCCTGCAGCTTCAGCGCCATCCCGGCCTGGAACTGGACGACGCTGTCGTGAAGGTCGCGGGCGAGCAGCAGGCGCGCGCGCGCGGAAGCCGCCTCCCGGGTCGCGGCGAACAAGGCTGTTCGCTCGAACGCGGCCGAGACTTTCTCGCCGACCCGGCCGGCGATGATCAGGTCCTCGGAGCACAGCCCCGGAATGGCGCTGGCGAAGATATAGCCCTGATAGCCCTCGGCGCGGATCGGCACGATCAGCCCCTCGTCGATCCCCATCGCGGCGGCGAAGCCGCGGTCGATGGCGTCGCTGCGCCGCGCCAGCGTGCGGGAATGGCCGTTGCGCACCAGGATGCGGCTGCGGCCGAGATCGAACAGGAACGGCGTTTCGGCGAGGTCGTCCGCCACCGTGCAGGGAAACGCCTCGGGTCCGAGCCGCTCCTCGCGAAAGACGCCCTGTTCAAGCGTCGCCACGTTGAGCCACGGCTCCTCGCTGTCCGACCAGACCAGCAGCACCTTGCCGGCGGAAAGCTGGCTGGCGGCATGGTCGAGCGAAGGGAGGACGGGCGGCTCGATGCTGTCGGCGATCTCGGCGAACAGGGAACGGCCGCGGCGGCCGCGCATCACGCCGAACTGATTGACCCCGAACCAGATGATCATCAGCGACAGGACGACGAGATTGCTGGCGCGCAGGAAGAAGCGCTGGAGGTCGAACGGCGCCTGCGGCCCGCTCGCCGCCGCCAGTCCGGCCGCGAAGAACACCAGCACGATCAGCAGCACGGTGAGCGTCGCCTCCCGCCAGCCCCACCGCATCGCTGCCGACAGGACCAGGAAGATGAAGATGCCGAAGAACGGGCTGGCATAGCCGCCGGTGAGCGCCGTCAGAACAGTGAAGGCAGCCAGGTCGAAGACATGCGCCGGCGCCCCGAGCCGCGTCTCGAGCCACCAATTGTCCCAGGTGGCGGCGAGCAGGGCCGCGGCCAGGGCGGCATAGCCGAGCAGCAGATATTGCGCGGCCGGCGCGAAAGCGAGCGGCCGGCTCGGCTCCAGTGAGACGCCGACCGCGAACAGCAAGGCGAGGAGCAGCCGGCACGTGCTGATCACCCGCCCGGAGCGGTGCTGGAACGCGCGCTGGATCATACCCCCACCATGCGCGCAGCCTATGTCATTTGGAACAGTCTGAACATCCGTCCCGCACAGGGCGCTGGCGGGCCACGCCGCCGGTAATCAACGGCCGGAAATGACGCCGATCGTGGCGCCCAGCCGCATCTCCTCGCCCGGCGCGAGCACGCGTATGCCCAGCTCCCGCCAAACCTGCTCGGGCGCGTTCAGGGCCGCATTGGCATGGGTGACCGGCTCGGCGACGTAGAGCCCGCCCTCGGCCGGCGAATAAAGCTGGAAGAAGCGCGCGTCCGGAGAGGACAATTTGGTGGCGAACGGCACGCCTGGCGTGTCCATGCGTGCAGTGCCGCCCCAGCCGCCGAAGCCGTTGTCGAGGTGCTGGCCGCAAATCCGGCGCTTGCGCAGGTCGTAGCGGCCGGCCGCGGGCACTTCATCGACCGGCAGCACCTGCGCGTCGATCGTCCAGGCCGTCGCGACCTCGGTGTCGAGCATCGTCTCGGCCGTGCAGGGGAAATAGGGATGCTGGCCGAGCCCGCACGGCATCGGCTCATCGGAGAGGTTGCGGCACGCGAGGGCGATCTCGAGCCCGTCCGGCCGCAGCCGGAAATGCTGGCGGGCCTCGTAGCGCCACGGCCATTCCCCCGGCTCGTGCCGGAAGAGAAGCTCCGCCGTGTCGTCCGATCGCGCGACCACATCCCAGGGCGCGAGCCAGCCATGGCCGTGCAGCGGGCTGGCGTCGGTCGGCATGTTGCGGGACAGCCGCACCTCGCGCCCGCGGAAGCGGAAAAGGCCGCCGCGGATGCGGTTGCAATAAGGGACGAGCGGGAAGGAGCCGGCATCGAGCGCTCCCGCGGGGACGCCGTCGGCGCCGCGCAGCACCGGCGTCACGCGCCCGTCGGCGACATGGTCGAAGCGGGCGATGCTGCCGCCGACCGCGGGCGCCAGGTCCACCTGCAGCGGCGCGGAGGCGAGCCTGATCAGCATGGCCGCCTTTTCAGTATTAACCCTAGCTGTTGCAAGTCGACAGCCTTGCGTAACTCTCTTGTGGGTAAATCGAAGTTAACCCTTGTGCAGTGATTCGCGCGCAAGGTATCTTGAATCCCAGGGACAGAGTGGGACGGGGTGTGTGATGAGTAGACTTGTCAAAGATTTTATCGAAATCCGCGATACGACTTCGCTCGATGCGCTGATTGAGCGCCTGATCGAGGTACGCGAGAACCTGCCGAGCGACGCGGAAGCGGAAGTGAAGATGCGGGGCGACGATATTTTCGGCCGCCAGCTGGCGGTCGCTTATTACCGCCCCCAGACGCAGGAAGAAGCGGAGTGCGACGCGCGCTACGCCGCGGCCTATCGGGAATCGCGCGAGCGCGAGCTCTCGCGGCTCGAGGCCGAGCTCGGCGTCCAGTGCGCCGTTCCGAATCGCCGTCGCGGCGGTCTGCGGGCGGTCGCCTAAGCTCCTTTCCCGATCGGGCAAGGATTTGAAGAGCGGGTGCGCCGTCGGGCGCGCCCGCTCTTTGCCTATGCGCGGCGCGGTCACCATTCGGCGAAGCTGCCGTCGGGATGGCGCCAGATCGGGTTGCGCCAGCGATGGCGGTCCTTGTGCGCGTCGCGCACGGCCGCCTCGTCGATGCCGACACCGAGGCCCGGCCCCTGCGGGATCGGCAGATAGCCGTCCTGCGGCGTCAGCACGCTCTTGTCGGTGACGAAGCTCAGCAGGTCGTGACCGACATTGTAGTGGATGCCGAGCGACATCTCCTGGATGGCCACGTTGGGCGTGCAGGCGGCAAGCTGCAGGCAGGCGGCGAGCGCCAGCGGCCCCAGCGGGCAATGCGGCGCCACCGCCACGTCATAGGCTTCGGCCATGGCGGCGATCTTGCGGCATTCGAGCAGGCCGCCGGCATGGCTGAGGTCCGGCTGGATGATGTCGACCGCGCCCTTCTCGAAGAACGGCTTGAAATCCCAGCGCGAATAGAGCCGCTCGCCCAGCGCGATCGGCGTTGAGACCAACTGCGCGATCTGCGCCAGCCCTTCCGGGTTCTCCGACAGAAGCGGTTCCTCGATGAAGAGCAGGCCGAACGGCTCCAGCGTCTTGGCGAGCTGCTTGGCCATCGGCCGATGGACGCGGCCGTGGAAATCGAGGCCGACATCCATCCCTTCGGCCTGCACCGCCTCGACCCGCGCCACGACCTCGTCGAACGCCTTGGGCGTATCGAGCCAGTCGAGCTCCGACGTCGCGTTCATCTTGACCGCCGAGAAGCCTTGTTCGCGGCGCGCCCGCGCCGCCTCGCCGATCTCGTGCGGGCGATCGCCGCCGATCCAGGCATAAGCGCGGATCTTGTCGCGGACCTGGCCGCCGAGCATCTGCCAGGCCGGCAGGTTCACCGCCTTGCCCTTGAGGTCCCACAAGGCCTGCTCGAGCCCGGCCAGCGCCGACATCAGCACCGGTCCGCCGCGATAGAAGCCGCCGCGATAGGCGACCTGCCAGATATCCTCGATCCGGAACGGGTCGTGGCCGATGAAGCGGTCGCGGAGCGGCTCGAACGCGCCGTCCACGGCCTCGGCATAGCCTTCCAGGCTGGCCTCGCCCCAGCCGACCGCGCCGTCGTCGCTCTCGACGCGGACGAACAGCCAGCGCGGCGGCACGAAGAAGGTCTCGATCCGCCCGATCTTCATGGCCCGACCTCCGGAACCGCAGCCTCGGTCGGCGCTTCGTGCAACCTCTCCTCGGCTTCCTCGATCTGCTCGCGGGCATGGGCGCCGCCGGAGGCCGAAGGCGGCACGATCGGCACCACCAGGCACACGCTTTGCGCCGGAAGCACGTCGCGCCAGTCGGCGATCAGCTGCTTATAGGCCTTGCCGACATTGCGGATCTTGCGGTCGAGATCGAAGAGGCCAAGCGGATTGACGTTGCCGTTCTGCTCGCGCAGCGCGGTGTCCCAGTCGACCTGGTCGGTCAGCGAATACCAGGTGAAGCCGACGGTCGGAATGCCGACGTTGCGCAGCCGCAGTACGTTGGCCCATTCCTTCCACAGCCACTGGACCGCCTCGTTGCCGTTGGGGCCCTCGCGCAAATTGGTCTCGGTGTGCATCACCGGCAGGCGGTAGCGGTTATAATATTGCCGCGTGATCTCCGAATAGCCGAACACCTCGCCCGACGCCTCGGTCAGCCCGTTGGCGTGGACCCGATGCTCGTTGGTCCAGTAATAGTCGTTGCCGAGGATGCAGTGCTGCTTGAGGCGGTTGCCGAGGAAGAAATGATATTCGTCCTTGGTCATGCCGTTATCCATCAGATACTCGTACATCTCGCTGTCGACGCGGCGGCCGTAATTGAGATCGAGGCTGAGGAAGCGCTTCGAGTTCATGATCTCGGCGGGGCCGATCGCCTTGGGGCTGTCGGCATGGAAATATTCGGAGGATTCGCTCTGGATGAAGATGGCGTCGGGGCGCCGCTTCAATATCTCCATCATCGCCAGCACATTGGCCTTCACGATATGCTTCAATGCAGTCACGAACGCGCGGTCGGTGCGCATCTGCTCGTTCCACCAGCCATATTTGGCCGAGAAGACGGCGCAGATGAACATCTCGTTCACCGGCGTGTAGAGCTGCACCCATGGGAAACGCTCGGCGAACGCCCCCGCATAGCCCGCGAACAATTGCGGGAAATCCGGGTTCTGGAAGTTGCCGATCCAGTCGGGCACGCCGAAATGGCAGAGATCGACGATCGGAGTGATGTCGCGCCGCTTGAGTTCGGCGAACGTGATGTCGGCGAATTCCCAGTCGTAGCGTCCGGGCGCGAGGAAGGTGCGGTGGATCGGCGGCCCGTAGCGCAGATAGGTGATGCCGATTTCCTCGACGCAGTCGAAATCCTCGCGCCAGCGCTCGTAATGGCCGCAGACGTCCATCTGGTCGACTCGGGTGCGGCCGTTGTTGATCGTCGGAATGCTGTTCTCGATCCCGGTCGCGAACATGAAATTAGCGATGGGGCCCTCCCTTGGGTACGCGCGTCGTTCGTGGCGGCGCAAAGCGCTCGCCCTCTTCACAAAGAGCAGCGCCCGATAAAGTTGCATGGAAGGCGCCGGCCGCACCGGGGCCGCGCCGGACCGAATGCAGGGACCGACAAAAAGCCGGCGGGCGCGGAACTGGCGCCCTCGGCCATGCGCTTTGCCGTGCAAAGAACGTCGCAGCGGTCCGGGCAATGGCGCCTCGCGCCTTGGATTCCGACGTAGCGGCACGGCGAACACCCTGCTGAAAGACCGACCGGACAGGTGGCCGGACCCCGAGAGCCTGACAGGAAGCGTAAGTGCCGCGTTTTTACTTCCACATCCGCAGCGACGACGTTGAAATTCTGGACGACGAGGGAAGCGAATTTCCCGACCTCGACGCCGCGTGGCGCGAGGCGATCGATGGCGCGCGCGGCATCCTCAGCCAGGAAGTGCTCAAAGGTTCGCTGCCGCTCCACGAGCGGATCGACATCGCGGACGAAGCGGGCGGCGTCTTGCGCACCGTGCCGTTCACCGACGTCGTGGAGATCGGCGTTTCGCCTGAGGACGAATAGGCCCGCTAGCCCGCGAACGGCCGCTCCTCGATCCCGGCGACGCCCGGCCGCGCCAGGAACAGTCCGCCGGCATGCGGCTGCGCCGCCAGCGCCTCGGCATTGAGGCCGACGCGCGCCGAAGTGATGAAGAGCTGATCCAGCTCCGGCCCGCCGAACGCGCAGCTGGTCGGCCGCTCGACCGGCAGCTCGATGACGCGCAGCACCTCTCCGTCCCGCGAAAGGCGGCGGACGCACCAGCCGTCCCAGAAAGCGATCCAGAGACAGCCCTCGGCGTCGACCGTCATCCCGTCGGGATAGCCGTCCGCGACCTCGAAATGGGCGAAGATGCGCTTGTCGGCTAGGCTCCCGTCTTCGGCGACATCGAAGGCGAAAGTCGTCCTGCGCCCGCTGTCATTATGATAGAGGATGCGGCCGTCGGGGCTGAAGGCGGGGCCGTTGGTGACCTCGTAGCCGTCGTCGAGGCGGCTCCAGCCGCGGTCCTGGTCGAGCCGGTAGAGCGCGCCCGATGCCTGTTCCTCGGCATCGTCCATCGTGCCCGCCCAGAATCGGCCCTCGCGGTCGACCTTGCCGTCGTTGAAGCGGTTGGTCGACCGCTCGGGTTCGGGGTCGCCGATCAGTTCGTAAATATCCTCGGCCGGGTCGACGAGCGCGAAGCCGTTCTCGGTCCCCGCCACGAACCCGCCGACCGCGCGCGGGGCCAGCGAGCAGATGCGGAAGGGCGTTTCCCAGGCCGTGATCGCCCCCTCGTTCGATCGCCTGAGGATGCGATAGCCCTTGATGTCGAGCCAGTAGAGCGCCTGCTCCGCCGCGACCCACACCGGTCCCTCGCCGAGCACGGCCTGGCAGTCGGCCACGCATTTGGGGGTGTCGGCGCTCATCGTCCTTGGATAGCGCGCGCCGGTCGCCGATCAAGACGTTTGGGACCCAATGCCCGTTTGGGCGTTGGAGCCGCAGGACGAGAGGAACGGGATGCGCTGGGCAGAAGGCTTCATTGCGGTCGATTGGGGCACCACCAACCGCCGCGCCTATTTGATCGGCCCTGACGGGCGGCTGGCCGACGAGATGGAGGACGACCGCGGGGTGACGTCGGTCCCCGCCGACGGTTTCCCCGCCGCGATCGCCGAAATCCGCGCGCGGCTGGGCGACCGGCCGCTGCTGATGGCGGGCATGATCGGCTCCAACCGCGGCTGGCGCGAGGCGCCCTACGTCCCCTGCCCCGCCGGCCTCCCCGATCTCGTCGCGAACCTGCTCTGGGTGGAGCCGGGCCGGACCGCGATCGTGCCCGGCGTCTGCCAGTCGGACGATGGCCACGCCGACGTCATGCGCGGCGAGGAAGTGCAGCTGCTCGGCGCCTATGGCGACGGGATGATCCCGGCCGACGCGCTCTGCTGCCACCCCGGCACGCACAACAAATGGGCCCGCATCGCCGATGGCCGCATCGCCTCCTTCCGCACGGTCATGACCGGCGAGCTGTTCAGCCTTTTAAGCGAGCACAGCATCCTCGCCGATTTGATGGCCGGGCCGGTGGAAGCCGGCCCCGCCTTCGAGGCCGGCGTCCGCCACGGCCTTGCCCATGACGACCTCCCGGCGGAATTGTTCTCGGTCCGCGCCCGCTATCTGCTCGGCAAGGCGCCGCGCGAGGACGCGGCCGATTATACGAGCGGCCTGCTGATCGGCTGCGACGTCCGCATCGGGTTGGACGGGGCCGCGCCGGGCGAAGTGGTCGTGATGGGCCGGCCCGAGCTGACCGGGCTGGTCGCCGCCGCTTTGGCCATAGCCGGCCGCACGGCGCGCGAAATCGATGGCGAGGAAGCGTTCCTGGCCGGAATCAGGCATCTGGCGGAGCTGACACTATGAGCGCGAAAAGCGAGCTTCAGGCGTGGATGGCGCAGTGCCCCCTGGTGGCGATCATCCGCGGCGTGACGCCCGATGAGGTCGAGGCGATCGGCGACGCCTTGTTCGCGGCCGGCCTCCGCATGATCGAAGTTCCGCTCAATTCGCCCGATCCGCTGGAGAGCATCCGCCGCCTCGCCGCGCGCTTCGGGGGCCGGGCCCTGATCGGCGCCGGCACGGTGCTCGATCCGGCCGAGGTCGGGGCGGTGGCCGAAGCGGGCGGCAGGTTGATCGTCTCGCCCAACACCAATGCTGGCGTCATCGAGGCGACGGCCCGCGCCGGGCTCGTGTCGATGCCGGGCTATTTCACCCCGTCCGACGCCTTCACCGCGATCCAGTCCGGGGCGACCGGACTGAAGCTGTTCCCGGCCGAGGGCGCCGCCCCCGCGGTCGTGAAGGCGCATCGCGCGGTGCTGCCGAAGGACCTGCCCTTGCTGGTCGTGGGCGGCGTCACCCCCGGCGCGATGAAGCCCTGGCTCGAGGCTGGCGCGAACGGATTCGGCCTCGGCTCCGGTCTCTACCGCCCCGGCCAGTCGGCCGAAGCGGTCGCCGGACAGGCGCGCGCCTATGTGGACGGCCTCGAGGGACGCCCATGAAGCCGCTTCGGATCGGCATCATCGGCTACGGCAAGATCGCCCGCGACCAGCATGCGCCCGCCATCGCCGGCCTCGATCGGTTCGCACTGGCGGCGTCGGTCAGCCGGAGCGGGACCGGGGCCGAGGGCGTTCCCTCTTATACCACGCATACCGAGATGCTCGCCGCCGGCGGCCTCGACGCCGTTGCGATCTGCACGCCGCCCGGCGCGCGCTACGCGATCGCCCGCGATTGCATCGAGGCCGGGCTGCAAGTGCTGCTCGAAAAGCCGCCCGCCGTCACGCTCAGCGAGATCGAGGATCTGGCCTGCCTGGCGGAGGCGAAGGGCGTGACCCTGTTCGCCACCTGGCACGCCCGGTTCAACGCCGGTGTCGAAGCCGCGGCCCGGGAGCTGGCCGGCGAACGGATCGCGGCGATGGAGATCGTCTGGCGCGAGGACGTGCGCAAATGGCACCCGGGCCAGCAATGGATCTGGGAGCCGGGCGGCTTCGGCGTGTTCGATCCCGGCATCAACGCTTTCTCGATCGCGACCCGGATCTTCCCGGGCCCATTGTTCGTCAAGGACGCCGTCCTGCATTTCCCGGAAAACCGCCAGGCGCCGATCGCGGCGGACCTGCACTTCGCCAGCCCGGCCGCCGAGGCCGACATGCCGGTCACCCTCGACTGGCGGCACAGCGGCGACGAAGCCTGGACGATCACTGTGAGAACCGTGTCCGGGAAACGGATCGAACTCAGCGAAGGCGGATCGCGCCTGACGCTCGACGGCGCGCCGGTCGCGGTCGAAGGACCGGGGGAATATCCGGCGATCTACGAACATTTCCTCGATCTCGTCGACACGCGCACATCGGACGTCGATGTCCGCCCGCTCCGCCTGGTCGGCGACGCCTATCTGGTCGGCAGCCGCGCCACGGTCGCCCCGTTCGAGGATTGAAGGATCACTCTCCCATCGGCTGTCCGCTAGCGACCCACTGCGGACATTCAGCGATGAGTTGGGGCAACGCGAGCTTGGTGTGCGAAATAATCCCCGAACTCGCCCCGCCCCTCGAACAACTCGGGCGGAAAACCTTCGGGCCTAAGGTGAAGAGAACGTAGTTTCATGCGCTCGGCGGCTGCCTCCCAAGCTCGCTCATCTCCAAGCGCCTCAGGGAAGAGTTTAGCCATCAGGCCAGCTACGTGGAGAAACTCCGCGTCAGGAGAACCCTCCCCGCCGAAGTAAGCGAAAACGTCGTGCCAAAGGTTGGTGGCGCGGGGGTCTTCCGCAAGCCCAGTCACAAACGGCGGGTCGGCCCAATGCATCCACGCAAGGAAGAGCAGATGCAACCCGTGCTCCCTGCCCCGGGCCCCCGCCTCCCACCGGTCACGAAGTCTGATGTAAGCTTCTTCCATAGAGGACTGCCTAACGGCGTGATCTGGCAATGTCAGCTTCCCACCCTTAGCGGACATACCGAGTTCGCCCCTTTTGCGTCATTGCGAGGCGCGGAACGCGCCGCGGCAATCCAGCCGCACCGGCCCGATGCCGAATCTCGGCGGAATCAGCCTTCCCGCCGCGTCCGGCGCGGCCAGATGGTCCGGAATGCAGCGACGCCGTTTATCCACTTGAGGATTGACCCCACCTGCCGGACGCCCCAACCCCGCCTCGTCACCCGGGAGCGGAACCGAAGGAGTGAATGTGACTGCCGCCAAGACCCTGTTGCTGTTCGGCGCCACCGGCGATCTCGCCCAGCGTATGCTGCTGCCGTCGCTCTACGCATTGGATGCGGACGGACTGCTTCCGGAGGATCTGAGGATCGTCGGCACCGCGCGCAGCCCGCTCGGCGATTCCGGCTTCCGCGAGGCGGCCGCGGTCGCGCTCGACACATATGTCGATCCCGATTTCCGCCGGCAGGACAAGGTCGACCGCTTCCTCGCCCGCCTGTCCTACGTCTCCCTCGACGCCTCGGATCCCGCGCAATTCGGACGGCTGGCCGAGGCGGTCGGCTCCACCGAAGGCGGCCTCGCCATCTTCCTGTCGACGGCGCCGTCGCTGTTCCGCGCCACGATCGAGGGCCTGGCCGCGGCCGGGCTGTCCGGCGCCAATGTCCGTCTCGCGCTGGAAAAGCCGCTTGGCACCGATCTCGCCTCCAGCCGCGAGATCAACGACGCGGTCGCGTCCGTCTTCCCCGAGGAGCGCACCTTCCGGATCGATCATTATCTCGGCAAGGAGACAGTGCAGAACCTGCTCGCGCTGCGCTTCGGCAATTCGCTGTTCGAGCCCTTGTGGGACGCGGGCGGCATCGACCATGTCCAGATCACCGTCTCGGAGACGGTCGGGCTCGAGGGCCGCGCCGATTATTATGACGGCTCGGGCGCGCTGCGCGACATGGTCCAGAACCACATGCTGCAATTGCTCGCTCTGGTGGCGATGGAGCCGCCGAGCCAGTTCGATGCCGCCGCCGTGCGCGACGAGAAGGTCAAGGTGCTGCGCTCGCTGCGCAAGGTGGGCCCTGGCGAAAGCGTCACCGGCCAGTATCAGGCCGGCGCGGTCGCGGGCGCGCCGGTCCCGGGCTATGCCGAGGAACTCGGCCAGGCTTCGGACACCGAGACCTTCGTCGCATTGAAGGCGCATGTCGACAATTGGCGCTGGAAAGGCGTGCCCTTCTACCTGCGCACCGGCAAACGCCTGCCCAGCCGCCATTCGGAGATCTTCATCCAGTTCAAGGGCGTGCCCCATTCGATCTTCGAAAAGCGCGGCGCGGTGGTGCAGCCCAACAAGCTCGTCATCCGGCTGCAGCCCGAGGAGAATATCCGGCTGCTGATGATGGCCAAGCAGCCCGGGCTCGACCGCGACGGCATCCGCCTGCGCGAGGTCCCGCTCGATCTCGGCCTCGCCAATGCCTTTGCCGACACCCGCCGGCGCATCGCCTACGAACGCCTGTTGCTTGACCTTGTCGAGGGCGATCCCACCTTGTTCGTGCGGCGCGACGAGGTCGAGGCGCAGTGGGAGTGGGTCGACGCGATCCGCGACGGCTGGGCCGCCAACGGCGTCACGCCCAAATCCTATGCCGCCGGAACGTGGGGCCCGTCGGCGGCGATCGCCCTGACCGAGCGCGACGGAGTGAGCTGGCATGAATGAACTGAACCCCGCGATCGAGGCGGTGACCGCGCGCGTCACCGAGCGTTCGCGGCCCACGCGGACCCGCTATCTCGACCTGATCCGGCGCGAGCGCGAGACCGGCATCGGTCGCCCCCGCCTCTCCTGCGGCAATTTCGCCCACGGCTTCGCGGCGGCGGGCGAGGACAAGCCCGCGATCCGCAGCGGCCGGGCGACCAATATCGGCATCGTCACCGCCTATAACGACATGCTCTCGGCGCATCAGCCCTATGGCCGCTACCCCGAGCAGATGAAGCTTTACGCGCGCGAGATCGGCGCGACGGCGCAGGTCGCGGGCGGCGTCCCGGCCATGTGCGATGGCGTCACCCAGGGCCAGAGCGGCATGGAGCTGTCGCTGTTCAGCCGCGACACGATCGCTATGTCCACCGCCATCGCCTTGTCGCACGGCATGTTCGAGGCGGCGGCCCTGCTCGGCATCTGCGACAAGATCGTGCCGGGCCTGCTGATCGGCGCTTTGCGCTTCGGCCACCTGCCGACGATCCTGATCCCGGCCGGGCCGATGCCGACCGGCCTCTCCAACAAGGAGAAGGTGCGCGTCCGCCAACTCTACGCCGAGGGCAAGGTCGGGCGCGAGGAGCTGCTCGACGCCGAGGCCGCTTCCTATCACAGCGCCGGCACCTGCACCTTCTACGGCACCGCCAATTCCAACCAGATGATGATGGAGGTGATGGGCCTGCACATGCCCGGCGCCGCCTTCGTCAATCCCGGCACGAAACTGCGCCAGGAGTTGACCCGCGCCGCGGTCCATCGGCTGGGCGAGATCGGCTGGGACGGCAATGATTATCGCCCGCTCGGCCTGTGCGTGGACGAAAAGGCGATCGTCAACGCCGCGGTCGGCCTGCTCGCCACCGGCGGCTCGACCAACCACGCCATCCACCTGCCCGCCATCGCCCGCGCGGCCGGGATCCTCTTCGACTGGGAGGATCTCGACCGGCTGTCGTCGGCGGTGCCGCTGATCGCGCGCGTCTATCCCAACGGTTCGGGCGACGTGAACCATTTCCACGCCGCGGGCGGCATCGGCTACGTCATCCGCACCCTGCTCGACCACGGCCTGCTCCACGGCGACATCCTGACCGTGGCCGGCGAGAGCCTCGCCGATTACGCGCGCGAGCCGGTCCTGCGCGACGACGCGCTCGTCTGGCAGGACTCCCCCGCGGCGCCCCTCGACGCGGAGATGCTGCGTCCCGCCAGCGACCCGTTCCAGCCCGACGGCGGCATGCGCCTCGTCCAGGGCAATCTCGGCCGCGCCACGTTCAAGACCAGCGCCGTCGATCCGGCGCGCTGGACGATCGAGGCGCCGGTGCGCGTCTTCTCGGACCAGGATGAAGTGCTGGCCGCGTTCAAGGCCGGCGAGCTGGAGCGCGACGTGGTCGTCGTCGTCCGCTTCCAGGGCCCGCGCGCCAACGGCATGCCCGAGCTCCACAAGCTGACGCCGCCGCTGGGCGTGCTGCAGGACCGCGGCTTCAAGGTCGCGCTCGTCACCGATGGCCGCATGTCGGGCGCGTCCGGCAAGGTGCCGGCGGCGATCCACGTCACGCCGGAGGCGCTGGGCGGCGGGCCGCTCGCCCTGCTGCGCGACGGCGATGTCGTCCGGCTCTCCGCCGAGACCGGCGAGCTCACCGCTTTGGTCGACGATCTCGACGCCCGCGAACCGGCGGCCCCGCCGCCCGCCCCGCTCGGCACCGGCCGGGAGCTGTTCGCGATGATGCGGCACGGCGCCGACGGCGCAGAGCGCGGCGCATCGGCGATGCTGCACGCGATGGAACAAGTGGTGTGACCGAGGTCGTCGCGGTCGATATCGGCGGCACCCACGCCCGCTTCGCGATCGCCCGACTGGCCGGCGGCCGCGTCGCTTCGCTGGGCGAAATATGCACGCTCAAGACCGCTGACCATGCCAGCCTGCAAACCGCCTGGGAGGCATTCGGGCGCCAGGCCGGACGCCCGCTTCCGCCCGCCGCGGGCATCGCCATAGCGGGCCCCATCCAGGGCGAGGTGCTGAAGTTCACCAACAATCCCTGGGTGATCCGCCCGGAGTCCATCCCGCAGCAGCTCGGCACGCCCCGTTTCAAGCTGGTCAACGATTTCGGCGCCGTTGGCCACGCCGTCGCCCAGCTCGATGCCGGCCATTTCCGGCATCTGTGCGGTCCGGACCGCCCCCTCCCCAATAAAGGCGTGATCTCGATCGTCGGCCCGGGCACCGGCCTCGGCGTGGGCCAATTGCTCCGCCGCGACGGGCGCTATGATGTGATCGAGACCGAGGGCGGCCATATCGATTTCGCGCCGCTCGACCCGCTCGAGGACCGGATCCTGGCGCACCTACGCACCCGCTACCGCCGCGTCTCGGTCGAGCGCATCGCGTCGGGCATGGGCCTCGCCAACATCTACGAGGCGCTTGCCGCGATCGAGGGCCGCCCGGCTGCCCATGGCGACGAAAAGGCCTTGTGGACGGCGGCTCTCGCCGGCGAGGACAGCCTCGCCGTCGCCGCGCTCGACCGCTTCTTCCTGGCGCTCGGCGCCGTCGCCGGCGACATCGCCCTCGCCCAGGGCGCGCAGGCGGTGGTGATCGCCGGCGGCCTCGGCCTGCGGCTCGCCGACCGCCTGCCCCGATCCGGCTTCCCGGACCGCTTCGTCGCCAAGGGCCGCTTCGAGCGGCGGATGGACGAGATGCCCGTGAAGCTTATAACGCACCCCCAGCCGGGCCTGTTTGGCGCGGCGGCCGCTTTCGCCGAGGAGTTCGGACAGTGAATATCGAAACCATCATGCGCATGGCGCCGGTCATCCCGGTGCTGGTGATCGAGGACGCTGCCTGCGCCCGCCCGATCGCCGAGGCGCTCGTCACCGGCGGCCTTCCGGTGCTCGAAGTCACGCTGCGCACGCCCGCCGCATTGGCCGTGATCCGCGAGATGGCGCGGGTGCCGGGCGCGGTCGTCGGTGCCGGCACCGTGCTCAATGAACGCGATCTCGACGCCGCGATCGGCGCCGGCGCCCAGTTCATCGTCTCGCCCGGGCTGACCGAGCCGCTCGGTCGCGCCGCGATCGTCCGCGCCATTCCGTTCCTGCCGGGCATCGCCAATGCCGGCGACATCATGCGCGGGCTCGATCTCGGGCTCGACCGCTTCAAATTCTTCCCGGCCGAGGCATCGGGCGGCCGCAAGGCGCTGCAGGCGCTGGCCGGGCCGTTCGGCGACGTCCGCTTCTGCCCGACCGGCGGCATCACGCTGGAGACGGCGCCGCAATGGCTGGCCGAGCCGGCGGTGCTCTGCGTCGGCGGCAGCTGGATCGTGAAGAAGGGCACGCCGGACCTCGACGCCATTCAGGCTGCCGCGCAGGCCGCCTCCGCGCTGGGCCGCACCGCATGATCTTCGAGGTCGCGCAGATCGAGGTCCAGCCGGGGTCGGAAGCCGATTTCGAGGCCGGAGTCGCCAAAGCCGCGCCCCTGTTCCGGGCCGCCCGGGGCTGCCGCAGCCTCAAGCTGCACCGCTCGATCGAGCATCCCAGCCGCTACCGGCTGGTGGTCGGCTGGGACGACGTCGCCGCCCATATGGAGGGCTTCCGGGAATCGGACGCCTTCCAGCAATGGCGCGCCATCGTCGGCCCCTATTTCGCCGGGCCCGTCCAAATGGAGCATGTCGAGACGGTGTTCGAGGGCTTCTAGTCCTTCGGGCGCAGGTCGCGGACGCGCTGCGCCTTGCCCTGCGAGCGTTCCAGCGTCCCCGGAGCGCACACGTCGATCGC
Source organism: Sphingomonas sp. LY54 (assembly GCF_035594035.1). NCBI lineage: Bacteria > Pseudomonadati > Pseudomonadota > Alphaproteobacteria > Sphingomonadales > Sphingomonadaceae > Sphingomonas > Sphingosinicella wutangchuni. The sequence continues at coordinate 2,626,530 of NZ_CP141588.1, read as the reverse complement.
CGCGGTGACGCCGATATGGTCCTTGATGCAGCCGGCCAGCGTCGCTGCGTCGCCGCTCTGGTCGCCCGCCGCCCGCGCCTCGACGATGACCTTCATCTTGTCCATCCGGCCGGTCCGGCTGAGCTCGATCAGGAAATGCGGGGCAAGGCCGGCGCACTTCAATATCTGCTCCTCGATCTGGCTCGGGAAGACGTTGACGCCGCGGATAATCATCATGTCGTCGGTGCGCGCGCCGATCCGGCAGATCCGCCGCATGACGCTGTCGATCCCCGGCACCAGCCGCGTCAGGTCGCGGGTGCGGTAGCGGATGACTGGCATGGCCTGCTTGGTGAGCGAGGTGAAGACCAGCTCGCCCGGCTGGTCGTCGGCCAGCGGCGCGCCGGACTCCGGGTCGACGATCTCGGGATAGAAATGGTCCTCCCAGATGGTCGCGCCGCCGCGCGTACCCGCGAATTCGCTGGCAACGCCCGGTCCCATCACTTCGGACAGGCCGTAAATGTCGACCGCCTCGATCGCGAATGCCTGCTCGATCTCGTCGCGCATCGCCTCGGTCCACGGCTCGGCGCCGAAGATGCCGATGCGGAGCGAGGTCGAGCGCGGATCGACGCCCTGGGCGCGGAATTCGTCGAGGATGGCGAGCATGTAGCTCGGCGTCGCCATGATGATGTCGGGCTCGAAGTCGAGGATCAGCTGGACCTGGCGCGAAGTTTGCCCACCCGAGACCGGAATGACCGTGCAGCCCGCGCGTTCGGCGCCGTAATGCGCGCCGAGCCCGCCGGTGAACAGCCCGTAGCCGTAGGCGACGTGGACCTTCATCCCCGGCCTGCCGCCGGCGGCATGGATCGAACGCGCGATCAGCCGCGACCACAGGTCGATGTCGTGGCGGTTGTAGCCGACCACGGTCGGCTTTCCGGTCGTGCCCGACGAGGCGTGGATCCGCACGATCTCCTGCATCGGCACCGCGAAGAAGCCGAACGGGTAGGCGTCGCGCAGGTCCGCCTTGGTGGTGAACGGGAAGCGCGCGAGGTCGGCGAGGTGGTGGAGGTCGCCCGGCTTGACCCCGGCGGCGTCGAACTTGCGCGTATAGGCCGGATTGCGGTCATAGGCCCAGGCCAGGGTCGCGCGCAGCCGCTCCAGCTGGAGCGCGTCAAGATCCTTGCGTCTGAGATCCCGGATTTCGTCGAGGTGCATGGCGTCAATTTATCCGATTATGCACGCCGGTTCTTCACCCAAATCGATACCAGGATGATGGCGAATGCCGCGAGCCGGAGCAGATAGAGCGGGCTGCGTTCCTCGACCGGAATGTTGGTCAGCGTCAGCAGCGCCTGGTTGAGGCCCAGCAGCCAGAAAGCGACCGCGAAGGCGAGGAAAAGCCCGTCATGCGTCCGCTTCCAGAATCGCAGGAAGAACAGGCCGGCGACGATCAGGCCCATCGTCACGACGCCGCCGAGGAAGGAGAAGAGCTCGGTCATTTCACTCCTCCTCCAGATCCCAGATGAAGCCGAACAGCAGCACGCCGACGGCGGCGACCGACAGCAGCAGGCGGTAGATCCGGAAATCGACCTGCGCGATCAGCAGCATGTCGACGATCACCAGCAGGTTGTTGGCGGCGAGAAGGACGAAGCACAGCGCGCTCCACAGCAGGAAGCGCGCCGACGTGCGGCTGTAGCTGCGCACGAGCAGGCCCGCACAGGCGGCGCTTGTCAGGAAGCACAAGCTGTAGACCACGGTTGGGAAAAATTCGTGCACTTCAGTCCTTTCTCAGCCTGAAGGCGTCGGCGAAAGCCGTAATACCACCATTGGCCGAAGAAATTATGAGACGCCGCACGGCATCGGGGCTCTTGGAATAGGCCGCCTCGGACTGGTCGACGAGCTTCGCGAGGTCCGCCGTAGCCGGAGTGTAGCGCGCGTTGCCGTCCGCGTCGGTCACGACAAGACCAGCGGCCATCAGCGCATCGACGCCCTGGCTAACGATGAGATCGCTGCCGCGCAGCGCGGCCACCAGCTCGGCGCGCGACCAGCTACGTTCGGACTCAGTCTTGAGAAAAAGGAGCAATTCCAGCGTCCAAACCGAACGGAAAGTCGTACGGATGAAGCTGGAGACCTCCTGCCTGGATAACATTATACTTGGTCGATCCTTGCTGGCGCCCCCTAGACGCAGTCAGTTTCGGCCCCGCCCCCGACGCCACTTCTAACCTCCATGCCGCACATGGCAACCCTCGGTTAACCCGGCGAAGCGCACTAAAATTTCAGGAGCGCGCGCCGAACGTTCTGCTATGGTGCGCGCAAACCGGCCGGGGGGCCGGAGGCTGCAACCGGGCGGGGGAGAGTGTCCAGGAGCCAATAGTGAACCTCGAAAATCCGCGCGAATTCCTCGATCGCCGCCTGATCGTGTCCGCTCTGCGGAGCCTGCGACGCGGCGATTTTTCGGTGCGCCTGCCCGAGGACCAAGGCGGCCTCGACAGCGAGATTGCGACGCTCTTCAACGAAGTCGTCTCCTTGAACCAGGAGATGACCAAGGAATTCGAGCGCCTGTCGCAGGTGGTCGGCAAGGAAGGCAAGATCGGCCAGCGCGGGCGCGTCAAGAGCGCGACCGGCGGCTGGGAAACGGCGATCCGCTCGGTCAACGAGCTGATCGAGGACATGGTCCAGCCGACCGCCGAAGTGGCGCGCGTCATCGGCGCGGTGGCCAAGGGCGACCTTTCCCAATCGATGACCGTCGAGATCGATGGCCGCCCGCTGCGCGGCGAATTCCTGCGCATCGGCAAGGTCGTGAACACGATGGTGGAGCAGCTCGCCTCGTTCGCGTCGGAAGTGACGCGCGTGGCGCGCGAAGTGGGTACCGAAGGCAAGCTGGGCGGCCAGGCGACCGTGAAGGGCGTCGCCGGCACCTGGAAGGACTTGACCGACAACGTCAACGCGATGGCGACCAACCTGACGGGCCAGGTCCGCAACATCGCCGAAGTGACGACCGCGGTCGCCTCGGGCGATCTCTCCAAGAAGATCACCGTGGAGGTGAAGGGCGAGATCCTCGAACTCAAGAACACCATCAACACCATGGTGGATCAGCTCAACTCGTTCGCATCGGAAGTGACGCGCGTGGCGAGGGAGGTCGGCACCGAGGGCAAATTGGGCGGCCAGGCGCGCGTGGAAGGCGTCGCCGGCACGTGGAAGGACCTCACCGACAACGTGAACCTGATGGCCGAGAATCTGACCGGCCAGGTCCGCAACATCGCCGAGGTGACCACCGCCGTGGCCTCGGGCGATCTTTCCAAGAAGATCACGGTGGACGTGAAGGGCGAGATCCTCGAGCTCAAGAACACGATCAACGTCATGGTCGATCAGCTCAACGGCTTCGCCAGCGAGGTGACGCGCGTCGCGAGGGAGGTCGGTACCGAGGGCAAGCTCGGCGGCCAGGCGCAGGTCCCCGGCGTCGCCGGCACGTGGAAGGATCTCACCGACAACGTGAACCTGATGGCGGACAACCTCACCGGCCAGGTCCGCAACATCGCCGAAGTGACCACCGCCGTCGCCTCGGGCGATCTCTCCAAGAAGATCACCGTCGACGTGAAGGGCGAAATTCTCGAGCTCAAGAACACCATCAACGTCATGGTCGATCAGCTCAACGGCTTCGCTTCGGAGGTGACCCGCGTGGCCCGCGAGGTCGGCACCGAGGGCAAGCTCGGCGGTCAGGCGCAGGTCCCCGGCGTCGCCGGCACCTGGGCCGATCTCACCGACAACGTGAACCTGATGGCGGCCAACCTTACCGGCCAGGTCCGCAACATCGCCGAGGTGACCACCGCCGTGGCCCGCGGCGATCTTTCCAAGAAGATCACCGTCGAGGTGAAGGGCGAGATCCTCGAACTGAAGAACACCATCAACACGATGGTGGATCAGCTCAATGGCTTCGCCTCGGAAGTGACCCGCGTGGCGCGCGAAGTGGGTTCGGAAGGCAAATTGGGCGGCCAAGCCCAGGTCGAGGGCGTCGCCGGCACCTGGAAGGATCTCACCGACAACGTGAACCTGATGGCCGGCAACCTCACCGGCCAGGTCCGCAACATCGCCGAGGTGACCACCGCCGTGGCCCGCGGCGACCTTTCCAAGAAGATCACGGTCGACGTGAAGGGCGAGATTCTCGAGCTCAAGAACACGATCAACGTCATGGTCGACCAGCTCAACTCCTTCGCCTCGGAAGTGACCCGCGTGGCGCGCGAAGTGGGCTCCGAAGGTAAGCTCGGCGGCCAGGCGCAGGTCGAGGGCGTCGGCGGCACCTGGAAGGATCTGACCGACAATGTGAACGCGATGGCGGCCAACCTCACCGGCCAGGTCCGCAACATCGCCGAAGTGACCACCGCCGTGGCCTCGGGCGATCTTTCCAAGAAGATCACCGTGGACGTGAAGGGCGAGATTCTCGAGCTCAAGAACACCATCAACACCATGGTGGATCAGCTCAACTCGTTCGCTTCGGAAGTGACCCGCGTGGCCCGCGAGGTCGGCACCGAGGGCAAGCTCGGCGGCCAGGCGCAGGTGCGCGGCGTGGGCGGCACCTGGAAGGACCTCACCGACAACGTGAACCTGATGGCCGACAACCTCACCGGCCAGGTCCGCAACATCGCCGAGGTGACCACCGCCGTGGCGAGGGGCGACCTTTCCAAGAAGATCACCGTCGACGTGAAGGGCGAAATCCTCGAGCTCAAGAACACGATCAACGTGATGGTCGATCAGCTCAACGGCTTCGCCAGCGAAGTGACCCGCGTGGCCCGCGAGGTCGGCACCGAGGGCAAGCTCGGCGGCCAGGCCCAGGTGCCCGGCGTGGGCGGCACCTGGAAGGATTTGACCGACAACGTGAACCTGATGGCGACCAACCTGACCAACCAGGTCCGCGGCATCGCCGACGTCGTCACCGCGGTGGCGCAGGGCAACCTCAAGCGGAAGCTGACGGTGGACGCCAAGGGCGAGATCGCCGCGCTTGCCGAGACGATCAACTTCATGATCGATACCCTGTCGACCTTCGGCGACCAGGTGACCAACATGGCCCGCGAGGTCGGCATCGAAGGCCGGCTCGGCGGCCAGGCGCGCGTCCCCGGCGCCGCCGGCCTGTGGCGCGACCTGACCGACAACGTGAACCAGCTCGCGGCGAACCTGACCAACCAGGTGCGCTCGATCGCCGACGTGGCGACCGCGGTGACCAAGGGCGACCTCACCCGCTCGATCGCGGTGGAAGCCTCGGGCGAGATGGCCGCGCTCAAGGACAACATCAACGAGATGATCCGCAACCTCAAGGAACAGACCTTGAAGAATGCGGAGCAGGACTGGCTCAAGACCAACCTCGCGCGCTTCAGCCGCATGCTGCAGGGCGAGCGCGATCTTACCACCGTCTCCAACCTCATCATGTCCGAGCTCGCGCCGCTGGTGAACGCGCAATATGGCGTCTTCTACGTCACCAAGCGAGAGGGCGACGAAACCCAGCTCGAGCTCGCCGCCAGCTACGGCGCGGAGAGCCGCGAGGAGCTCAAGAGCAAGTTCGCGTTGCGCGAAGGCCTGGTCGGCCAGGCCGCCGCCGACAAGCGCCCGATCCTGCTCCAGAACGTGCCCGGCGACTTCATCCGCATTGGGTCGGGCCTCGGCAATGCCAAGCCGGCCAACGTCAACATCCTCCCGGCTCTGTTCGAGGACGACGTCAAGGCGGTGATCGAGCTCGCCTCGTTCAGCGAATTCAACGAGACCCACCAGAGCTTCCTCGACCAGCTGATGGAATCGGTCGGCATCGTCTTGAACACGATCGCCGCAACCATGCGCACCGAGGGCCTGCTGAAACAGTCGCAGCTCCTGACGCAGGAGCTGCAGGCGCGCCAGACCGAGCTCACCACCAAGCAGGAAGAGCTGCACAACACCAACGAGGAGCTGCAGGAGAAGGCGCAGCTGCTCGAGAACGAGAAGAAGCAGGTCGAGGCGAAAAACCTCGAGATCGACATGGCGCGCCGCGCGGTCGAGGAGAAGGCCGAACAGCTCGCCCTCACTTCCAAGTACAAGTCCGAATTCCTCGCCAACATGTCGCACGAGCTGCGCACGCCGCTGAATTCTCTGCTGATCCTGTCGAAGCTGCTGGCGGACAACCCGCAGGGCAATTTGAACGAGAAGCAGACCGAATTCGCCCGGACCATCCACTCGGCCGGGTCGGATCTCCTGAGCCTCATCAACGACATCCTCGATCTTTCGAAGATCGAATCCGGCACGGTGTCGATCGAGCTCGGCGACATGCCGATGCATGGCCTGCGCAACCACATGGAGCGCACCTTCCGCCAGCTCGCCCAGGACAAGGGCCTCAAGTTCGAGGTCGATTTCGATCCCAAGCTGCCGGCCAGCGTCCGCACCGACGAGAAGCGCCTGCAGCAGGTCGTGCTCAACCTGCTGTCCAATGCGTTCAAGTTCACCTCGCATGGCAGCGTGACGCTCAACGTCTCCTGCGCGAGCGGCGGCTGGAGCCCCGGCCATCCGGTGCTGCGCACCGCCGACCGGGCGATCGCGATCGCGGTCACCGACACCGGCATCGGCATTCCCGAGGACAAGCAGAAGCTCATCTTCGAGGCGTTCCAGCAGGCCGACGGCACGACCAGCCGCAAATATGGCGGCACTGGCCTCGGCCTTTCGATCAGCCGCGAGATCGCCCGCCTGCTCGGCGGCGAACTGAAGGTGCAATCGAAGCCCGGCGAAGGCTCCACCTTCACCCTGTTCGTGCCGATCGAGGCCGGCGCGGCGCTGCCGATGGTCGAGGGCGGCGGCAGCGCGCGCTACGACAACAGCGGCGCGACCGTGCCCAGCGCCCTCCCCGCCGGCGGCGAGGTGCTCGACGACCGCGACAATCTCGGCCAGGACCCGTTCGTCCTGATCGTTGAGGACGACGTGACCTTCGCCTCGATCCTGCTCGATCTGGCGCGCGAGGCAGGCCTGAAGGGCGTCGTTTCGACCGCCGGCGCGGGCACGCTCGCTCTGGCCCGCAAGCTCCAGCCGGACGCGATCACGCTCGATCTCGGCCTGTCCGACATCGATGGTTTCGTGCTCCTCGACCTGCTCAAACACGACCCCCAGACCCGCCATCTCCCGATCCACGTCATCTCGGGCGCGGACGCGGTGGAATCGGTGATCGGCATGGGCGCCTTCAGCGTGACCGAGAAGCCGGCCGACCATGAGGAACTGGCGCAGGTGTTCGGATCGATCCTCGACCATATCAAGCGGGCCGAGCGGCGCGTGCTGATCGCCGGCGGCGACGCCGCGCAGCGCAAGGCGATCGCCGCGATGATCGACGATCCGCTGGTCGAGGCGCAGAGCGCGGCGAGCATTGCCAAGGCCAAGTCGAAGCTCGACCTCAGCTTGTTCGACGTCTTCATCATCGCCGGTGGCGAGACCGAGCAGGCCGCGCGCGACCTCACGGCGCTGACCGGAGCCGGCAACGGAGCGGTCCTCGTCATCAGCGACGGCGACGAGAGCGATACCACCGCGCGCGGGCTTCAGCTCCTGAGCGACGATCGCGACGTTTCGCTGGCGCACAGCCTAGAAGCGCTGCCGGCCGCATTGAGCCCGATCCTGCGCCGCGGCAAGCGGCCGACCAACGACAATGAGAGCCCGCGCACCCGCGAAGTACCCGAGCTCGCCGGCGCGAAGATTCTGATCGTCGACGACGACATCCGCAACATCTACTCGCTGACCAGCGTTCTGGAGAATTATGACGTTGAAGTTCTCCATGCCGAGCGCGGCCGCGACGGCATCCTGATCCTCGAGCAGACACCAGGAGTCGATGTGGCGCTGATCGACATCATGATGCCCGAGATGGACGGCTACGAGACGATGCAGCAGATCCGTCAGCGGCCCGAGCTGGTCGACCTGCCGCTGGTCGCCGTCACCGCCAAGGCGATGAAGGGCGACCGACAGAAGTGCCTGGACGCCGGCGCTTCCGATTATATCGCCAAGCCGGTTGACATCGAGCTGCTGCTGGCGCTCCTCCGGGTCTGGATCGGCCGGTCGCGGGCCCGACCGGGCCAGAGCAAGCTCGCCCAGTCGGCGGCGGAATAACGAGTGAGCGTTCAAAAAGCGGTGACCAAGACCCCGACCAAAGCCGCCGCAGTGACCGACCTGCAGGCACGCAAGAAGCGGGCGGAGCGCGCGCGCGTGCTTGTCGTCGACGACGACGAGCGCAACCTGCTCGCGATCAGCACGGTGCTCGAGGAGGTGGCGGATGTCGTCGTCGCCTCGTCCGGCGAAGAGGCGCTGCGGCATTTGCTCAAGGGCGAGTTCGCCGTGATCCTGCTCGATGTCTACATGCCCGGCATGGACGGCTACGAGACCGCGCAGATCATCCGTTCGCGCGAGCAGACCAAGCGCATCCCGATCGTGTTCCTCTCGGCGGTCAACAAGGAGACCGAGCACCTGATCCGGGGCTATTCGATGGGCGCCGTCGACTATGTGTTCAAGCCGGTCGAGCCGGTCGTGCTCCAGTCGAAGGTCGCGGTGTTCGTCGACCTGTTCCTGATGACGCGCGAGATCCAGCGCAAGGCGAAGCAGGAACAGTCTCTGCTCGACGCGAATTTGCGCGCCAACAGCGAACTGTTGCGGGCCGAGAAGGAGCTGCGCATCGCCGAGCAGCGCCAGGCCGCGATCATCGATTCGCTGCCGATCGTGCTCTATCTCGAGCCGCTCATCGTGAAGGAGCGCGTGCCGCAGTTCGTCAGCGGCGATTTCAACGCGCTGACCGGCTACGACATGGAGGATGTCCGCGCCAATCCGAACATCTGGGCCGATCGGCTCCACCCCGAGGATCGCGACCGCGTCACCGAAGCCTTGATCCGGCGCAACGAGTCCGGCGCGCTAGCGATCGAATATCGCTGGCAGTGCGCCGACGGGACCTACAAGCATTTCCTCGACCAGGCCGTGCTGCTGCGCGACCATGAAGGGCGGCCGCGCGAATTCGCCGGCACCTTGCTCGACGTCACGGACCGCAAGGCCCTGGAGAGCCAGCTCGTCCAGGCGCGCAAGATGGACGCGATCGGCAAGCTTACCGGCGGCATCGCGCACGATTTCAACAATCTGCTGGCCGCGGTGCTGGGCGGCCTCGGCCTGATCGAGCGGCGGCTCCCGCTCGAGGAAGAGCATAAGAAGATCCTCGCCATGACGCGCCACGCCGCCGAGCAGGGATCGGAGCTGGTGCGCCGCCTGCTCGCCTTCGCGCGCCGGCAGAAGCTCCACCCCGAGCGGATCGACATTTCCGGGCTGTCCGGCACGGTCAACGAGCTGCTCGCCCACACGCTCGGCGGGCTGGTGCAGCTCGAATGGCGGACCGGCCCCGACCTCTGGTGCGCCTATGCCGACGAGACCCAGCTCGAGCTCGCTTTGATGAACCTGATCATCAACGCCCGCGATGCCATGCCCGAAGGCGGCCACATCGCGGTTTCCGGCGAGAATCGCAGCGTCGGCCCGGGCGCCGAATTCGGCCTGCGGCCGGGCGAATACGTCGTCGTCGCGGTCAGTGATTCCGGCGAGGGCATCCCGCCCGAGATCATCGAGCAGGTGATGGAGCCCTTCTTCACCACCAAGGAAGTGGGCAAGGGCACCGGCCTTGGCCTGTCGATGGTCTATGGGTTTGCCAAGCAATCCGGCGGCGCGGTCGGAATCCGCAGCACCGTCGGCACCGGGACCACGGTCGAGATCTGGCTGCCGCGCGCTCCGGAAACCGAAAAGCTGCAGGAGGTGGTAACCCCGATCGACGAGGAAGGTGACCAGCAGCCGCTGCGCATCCTCCTGGTCGACGATCATGACGGCGTCCGCACCACCACCGCGGCCTTGCTCTCGGACCTCGGCCACGAAGTCACCGAAGCGTCCGACGGCCCGGCCGTGCTCGCACTGCTGCACAGCAAGCCCAGCGCCTACGACCTGATCATCAGCGACTATGCCATGCCCAACGTATCGGGCGCGGACGTGCTGAGGAAGGCGCGCGAGGTTCGGCCGGGCATGCCCGGGATCATCATCACCGGCTATGCCGACGCCCAGCAGATATCGAGCCGGCCGATCGACGTGCCCGTGCTCAACAAGCCGTTCACGCCCGACCAGCTGCGTCGCGCGATCCGCTCGGTTCATCCGCTGACGCAGAGCGACGCCGCCGAATAGACGTGGCGCTTGACACCAGGCGCCGCGCGTTCGACCTGACCCACGCCGGAAGCCGCCGGCGCGCTTGGGAGTTCGCTATGACCGTCCAGACCCTTTCCACCGTCAAAAGCCATGGCGGGACGCAGGGCGTCTACAGCCATGTGAGCCGCGAGACGGGCACCGAAATGACGTTCAGCGTCTTCCTCCCGCCGCAGGCCGGCTCGGGCGCCAAGCTGCCGGTGGTCTGGTATCTGTCCGGCCTCACCTGCACCCACGCCAACGTCACCGAGAAAGGCGAGTATCGCCGCGCCTGCGCCGAGCTTGGCCTGATCTTCGTCGCCCCCGACACATCGCCCCGCGGCGAGAAGGTGCCCGACGACGAGGCCTATGATTTCGGCAAGGGCGCCGGCTTCTATGTCGACGCGACGCGGGAGCCCTTCGCCGATCATTATCGCATGTACAGCTATGTCGCCGACGAGCTTCCCGCGCTGATCGCGGCCCATTTCCCGGCCGACATGGCGCGCCAGGCGATCACCGGCCATTCGATGGGCGGCCATGGCGCGCTCACGATCGCGCTCCAGAATCCCGATCGATTCCGCAGCGTCTCGGCCTTCGCGCCGATCGTCGCGCCGTCACGCGTGCCGTGGGGCGAAAAGGCGCTCAGCGGCTATCTCGGCGACGACCGCGCCGCGTGGCGCCGCTATGACGCGACCGCCCTTATCGAGGATGGCGCGCGGCTGCCGGAAATCCTGGTCGACCAGGGCGATGCCGACTCGTTCCTGGCCGAGCAATTGCGCCCGGAACTACTCGCCGAGGCCTGCGACAGGGCCGGCATTCCGCTGACCTTGCGGATGCAGCCCGGCTACGACCACAGCTATTATTTCATCTCCAGCTTCCTGGAGGATCACTTGCGCTGGCACGCCGCCCGGCTCAGCGCCTGAAGGACAATCCATGGTCAAGATCATCGTTACGACGCGCGACGGCACCGAAACCGAGATCGAGGGCGAAGCCGGCCTCTCGGTGATGGAAGTGATCCGCGAGCACGGCTTCGACGAGCTGCTCGCTTTGTGCGGCGGCTGCTGCTCGTGTGCGACCTGCCACGTCTATGTCGAGCCCGGCTTTGACGACCGGCTGCGCCCGAAGAGCGAGGACGAGGACGATTTACTCGATAGCTCCGACCAGAAGACCGAGCGCTCGCGTCTCTCGTGCCAGCTGCAGGTGCTGCCCGAACTCGACGGCCTGCGCGTAAGAATCGCGCCGGAGGATTGAATCCGCATACGGTCGGCCACCAAGAGGTGGAAAGTCGCTGGATAGAAGGGCGATAGGTTACCGCTAGATGTGACGAAATAAGATGCGCACCCCGCGATTCCGGGTATCTTGCGGTCGCGAGTTCTCCAGCGGGGGACTCATGCTGAAACGTGGGGGTGATGCATGACTACGGACGCTGTCGTCTCTCGGTTACCCGGACTTATCGAAGCCGAAGTGGACGGAGAGCTTGTCGGCCTGCATGTCGACAAGGGAAATTGCTTCGGCTTTAACAAGACGGCGACTCGCGTTTGGGGCCTGATCGAGCAGCCGCGCACGATCAGCCAGATCTGCGCAGCGCTCGTCGCGGAGTTCGAGGTCGAGCCGGACGAATGCGAACAGCAGGTGCGGGCCCTGCTCACCGACCTCGAGCGCGAAGAGCTCGTGCGGATCGAGCCCGCGCCCGATGGAAAGGCCGGCTGAGCCGTGACCGCGCTGGCTGGTCTGTGGGATTTCAGCGGCGGCGGCACCGCCGACCGCTGTGCGCGCATGCTGAAGGCCCAGCAGATTTACGGCCCCCACCATAGCGCCCAGGCGAACGACGGTCCGCTCTCGCTCGGGCGCAACCTGTTCCGGTTGCTGCCGGAGGACGTGCACGACCGCGGCCCGGTGAGAAGCGAGGATGGACGGCGCATCCTCGTCGCCGACGTCCGCATCGACAATCGCGACGAGCTAGTCGACCAACTCGGATGCGGCCCGACCCATTCGGACGCGGCCGTGCTGATGCAGGCGCTAGAGCGCTGGGGCGAGGTGGCGCTCGACCACGTGATCGGGGACTTCGCCTTCGCTTATTGGGACGGCGACCGGCTGCTGCTGGCCCGCGATTTCCTCGGCCAGCGGCCGCTTCACTATCATTCCGGGGACGGGTTCTTCGCCTTCGCATCGATGGCCAAGGGCATCCATGCCTTGCCCGAAGTGCCGCACGAGGCGAGCGACCTGGCGGTGGCCGATTTCCTCGCGCTGATGCCGGAAACCGGGACCGGGACGTTCTTCCAGGGGATCGAGCGGGTTCTCCCCGGCCATCTGGTCACGGTCTCCCAGTCGGGTATCGCGAGCCGGCGCTACTGGAATCCGTCGCGAACACCGGTCCGGCTCGCCGGCAGCGAGGCTTATGAGGACGCGCTCCGCGCGCACTTCGACACGGCGGTGCGCAGCCGCCTGCGCGGAAGCGGCGGCGCCGTCGCCTCGCACCTCAGCGCCGGTCTCGACAGCTCGACCGTTGCCGCGACCGCGGCGCGGCTGGGCAGCCGGGTCGTCGCCTTCACAGCCGTGCCGGAGGGAGATTGGACGCCACCCTCGGGCCGCATCGGGGACGAAGGTCCGCTGGCTGCCGCAACCGCCGCGCTCCACCCGAATATCGAACATATGTGTCTCGCCCCGGGGCGCGCATCGCCGCTCGACGGCCTCGACCGGAATTTCTTCCTGTACGAACGCCCTTTTCTCAATCTGTGCAACGGCGTCTGGTCCCATGCGATCAACGACGAGGCCACGCGGCGGGGCCTGACGGTCCTGCTGACCGGCCAGACGGGCAACATGACCTTCAGCCACGCCGGCATGCAGATCCTGCCCGGCCTGCTCCGGGCCGGCCGGTTGGTGAGGCTGGCCGCCACCGCCCGCGCGATGAAGCGCCACGGCGTGCGCTGGAGTAGCATTGCGGCGGCTACCCTTGGGCCCTTTTTGCCGGCAGCTCTCTGGAGCCGGCTGCGGCCGAACGGCCTGTCGGAGGTCACCGCGCTCAAGACCGGCGCCATCGCGCAGTTCGGCATCCACGCCCGGGCGGAACAACGCGGCCTGGACACGAGCTATCGGCCGTGGGGGGACAGCTTCGACATGCGCCTCTGGGTGCTCGGCCGGGTCGATCTCGGCGTCTACAACAAGGGCACACTGGCCGGATGGGGCATCGACACCCGCGACCCGACGGCAGACCGCCGCCTCGTGGAATTCTGCCTCTCCGTTCCCGAGGAACAATATTGCCTGGACGGTCTCCCCCGCTCGCTCGCCAAGCGCGCCTTCGCGGACCGGCTGCCTGCCGCGGTGATCGAGGAACGGCGCAAGGGCTATCAGGGGGCCGACTGGCATGTCGGCCTCAGCGGGGCTCGGCAGGAGCTTGCGGGCGAACTGCGGCGTATCGCCGGATGCGGGCCGGCGGCCGCCATGATCGATCTCGACACGCTCGAGCAGCGGCTTGCGGATTGGCCGGCCGGCGGCTGGCATCGGGAGGCGGTGATCCGCCATTATCGCTTGGCGCTTCTCCGGGGCGTCTCGGCCGGCCACTTTCTGCGCAAGGCGCGCGGGGCGAACTGATGGGCGCCGCGCGGACCTTCCTCCGGCTTGGCTGGGCGGAGCGCGCGCTGGTGACAGAGGCCGTGCTGTTCCTTGGCGCGGCCTCGCTGGCGATCCGGCTGCTGCCGTTCCGAAGGGTCGCCTCTCTGGCCGGACGCGGAAGCGGGGTGCGCGCGCCAGCGGAACCGGACGAGGCGAGACGGCTGCGATGGGCCATCACTGCTGCCACCCGCCGCGCTCCATGGCGCGCAGTATGCTTCCAGCAGGGGCTGGCGGCGCATTGGATGCTGCGCCGGCGGGGGCGTGCCTCGCGGCTTCACTACGGAGCGCGGACCGATCCGGAGGCTCGGCTGGCGGCGCATGTCTGGGTGCGGTCCGGCGACATCGACATCGCGGGCTGCGACAATGCCGCCGATTACGCTCTGCTCGCTACGTTCGGCGACTGAACAGCCACCACGGCATCCGCAGCAAAGTGTAGCCGGGGCGAAGCCATGCCGGCACCTTCAGATAAGCGGGCGTGTAAGGGAACACAGCCCGGTCGAGCAGCTCGCGCGCCCAATAGCGCCAGCCGCTGGCCAGAAAGATATAGGACGCCTTGCGCGCAAGCATCCTCCCGCCAGCTCCGTCGCAACTCGCCGTGCCGTCACGCCCGCCGTCCATCACCCAGCGCGCCGTCCATGCCAGGCCGCGCACGACCGGATCCTCCCGGAGGCGGGCGAGCAGCCTGGCATCGACCGGCGTCCCGATCACCTGGTCCGCCAACAGCAGCGCCGTTCCCGAGCAGCGCCGCGCGCCACGTTGTTCGGCGGCGGAATGAAGATCGTCCGCGGAGACACCGTCCACGCTGGTGAACGCGGCAATGTCCGCTAGCCATTTCAAGCGGGAGAAAGCGTGGCGTGCAGCATGCGCGCACAAATATACGAACAATACGGGCTGGGCGAGCGTCTCCAGACTGGCCCCGCCTCCCACCTGCACGCGCTGCCGCGGCGAGCCTAGCCCGACGCCGGGCATCATCTCCGGGTTGTCGTTCAGCCGGGAATGCAGTTCGACGGCATAGCCCCGCGTCGGATGCGCCCACACCGTCTCGTGGACGTAGCGCAGCCACGCCTCCGTCTGCTCGGGCTCGGCCGGCAGGACGCAGATATAGCCCATGTCCGCCAGGATCGCGCCGGCCTCGGCGATCGTCTCGGGCGAGACCAATATGTCGATGTCCCACGCGCCTTTCAGGGCCAGCGTGCCGTAAGCCAGCATCGCCAGCGTCGAGCCCTTGACGAACAGGTGCGGCAGCGCCGCGAAGGCGCGATCGATCCGCACCGCCTCGGCCGCGAATTCGAGGTTCTTGCGCAGGATGTCCGCCGCGCTCCGCGCCAGCGCCGCGGCCTGGGCCGGCGGCGCGGCGACCTCGGCGGCGGTCAGCGCATGATGGGCGAGCCCCTCGATCCGGTGGCGCGCGAGCACGGCGAGGAAGCGGTCCCAGTCGACGCCGGCGGCCGCTTCCCGCACGGCCGCCTTGGCCGGTTCGGTCATAGGCCAGCGACAACAGGCGGCAGCCAGTCTGAATTCCGCAGTAAAGGCCAAGTTTCGTTCCAGTCGCCGTCCGCCCGAAGACCGAGGGCTAACAGACAATGGTCTCGCCGGTCGAGCAAAAGCGCTAGTCAACATAGTGTGAATATGTAATTCAGTCGTTTCTCAGGACTCGACCCCGGGGGCATCACGACAGTGATGAGTGGGGGAATGAACCATGGTTGTAGTCAATCGTCTATATCATTGCGTGATAGCCTCTTGTGTAGGGTTTTCAACGACTTACGTTGATCTGCACGGAGCTGCGCGCATCTTCGAAAGGAGCTTCCGGCATGGCTGAACCCTTCCTGTCGGAGCTACGGCTCTTTTCCTTCGACTTCGCGCCGAAGGGCTGGGCATTGTGCAACGGCCAGCTGCTGCCGATCAACCAGAACCAGCCGCTCTTCTCCTTGCTCGGCACGACCTATGGCGGCGACGGGCGGGTGAATTTCGCGCTCCCCGATCTGCGCGCGCGGACCCCGATCCACGTCGGCCAGGGCCACATACTCGGGGAAAGAGGCGGCGAGCAGGCGCACACGCTGACGCAGTCGGAAATGCCGGCCCACACCCACTTCCTCAACGCCTCGAAGACCGACGGCAACTCCAGCACGCCGACCAACAACGTCCTCGCCCGCGAAGTCGGCAATGTCTACCGCCCGCCCAATGCGGGGCTGGTCGCCATGAACCCGGCGATCATCGCCAATACGGGCGGCTCCCAGGCGCATCTCAACATGCAGCCCTTCCTGACTTTGTCCTGGTGCATCGCGCTCCAGGGCATCTTCCCGTCGCAAAATTGAGGAGCCGAGCCGATGGCCCAACCCTATGTCGGTGAGATCCGGATGTTCGCAGGCAATTTCGCGCCGGCGGGCTGGATGTTCTGCCAAGGGCAGCTCCTGCCCATCTCCGAGAACGAGACGCTCTTCAACCTGATCGGCACGACCTATGGCGGCGACGGCCAGTCGACCTTCGCGCTGCCGGACCTGCGCGGCCGCCTCACCCTCCACCAGGGCAACGGCTTCATCCTCGCGGAGACGGGCGGCGCCGAGGAGGTCACGCTCACGGTGAACCAGATCCCGGCCCACACCCACGTCCTGACCGGCTCCAGCAGCAACGCCAGCGATCCCAATCCGGGCAACAACGTGATGGCCACCTCGACGCTGGTCCAGCATTATGCCGTGGAAAGCGTCGCCGGCAGTTTCTCGCCGGTGTCGGTCGGCCCGGTCGGCGGCAGCCAGCCGCACACCAACTTCCAGCCTTACCTCTGCGTCAATTTCATCATCTCGCTATTCGGCCTCTTCCCGAGCCCAACCTGAGGAGCACAGCAACATGGCCGATCCTTTCGTTGCGGAGATCCGCGTCTTCCCGTTCAATTTCGCGCCCAAGGGGTGGGCGTTCTGCGACGGCCAGCTTCTGCCGCTCTCGCAGAACACGGCGCTCTTCTCGCTGCTCGGCACCACTTATGGCGGCAACGGCCAATCGAACTTCGCGCTGCCCAATTTGCAGGGCTCGGCCGCGATGCACCCCGGCCAGGGCCCCGGCCTGTCGCTGCACGATCTCGGCGAGCAGAGCGGGACCGAGACGGTGACCCTGCTCCAGAGCGAGATCCCGTTCCACAGCCACGCTTTCCACGGCACCTTCGAAAACGGCACCCAGGGGACCCTCGATTCGAACGTGATCCTCGGCAATTCGGTAGGCGGCCAGGTCTATCAGACCAACACCAGCGCCAATATGACGACGATGGCGCCGCAGGCGCTCGCGATCGCGGGCAGCGACTTTCCGCACAACAATATGATGCCGTATCTGACGCTGAATTTCTGCATCGCGCTGCAGGGCGTGTTCCCGCCGCGAGGATAGCTTGTCTTGGACTGCCCGAAATGGGTCAGTAATACAAAAATCGAAGATTTATCCGGGCGTTAAATGAAGTCGCGAAATCTGCATTTCCTGTACCATGCCCATCATCAACAACTCGCGCGCGCCAGGGGCGGCGACTTCGCGACTAGCCGGGGGTTAGACACATGCCGCCACAAATGACTGTCACGCGCACCACGTCGTTCTCCAACGATCAGAACGAAGTCGGCGTCTACGATCCCGGCGACGTCATCGCCATCCGGATCCTGTTGGCCAATAGCGGCGATGTTCCGCTCACCGGCGTGACGCTCGAGGACACGTCTTCGGGCATCACGATGGTGCCCGGCACGCTCAACATCTCGCCGCTGGCCAACAACGACAGCTTCACCGCGGTGGGCAACACCGTGCTGCGGGTCGGCACCGCCAATAATATCGGCAGCGGCCCTTCCTCGTTCGTCGCCGGCAACCTGCTCAGCAACGACGCCAGCTTCGCGGGCGACGCGATCTCGGCCTTCCAGATCATCCCGGTCAGCGGCGGCGCCAGCGCGGGCGGCGGCATTTTCAACATCTTCTCCGACGGCACGTTCAACTACGTCAACCAGGCCGGCGACATCGGCACTGACAGCTTCACCTACACGATCACCGACGCCGGCCTCGACGGCAACTATCTCACGGTCGCCGACAACCTCACCAGCACCGCGACGGTGACGATCACGCTCTCGGGCGAGGTCTGGTATGTCGACGCCGCCGCGGCGGCGGGCGGCACGGGCACCTCGGCCAATCCGTTCAACTCGATCGGCGCGCTCAACACCGCCAACAAGGACGGGATCGGCGACACGATCTACGTCAAGGGCAATGCGGCGGGTGAGATCATCCTCGAAGCCGACCAGCGGCTGATCGGCACCGGCGCGGATCTCGCCGTCAACGGCCACGCCATCGAGAACGCCGCCAGCAATGCGACGATCACGTCGAGCGCGACCAACGGCTTCGCCGTCACCGTCGGCGCGGGCAACACGATCGCCGGCCTGAACATCGTCGGCAACGGTACCAACACCGGCGGCATCAGCGATAACCAGGTGGGCAGCTTCGGCACGCTCAATCTCAACCCGGCGGCGCTCAATGGCGTCACCCCGGCCTACCAGTCGACGATCACCACCACCGGCGCAGCTCTCAATCTTTCGGACGGCGCGGTCGTCGGCAACGATTTCTCCAGCGTCACCTCTAGCGGCGGCGTCAACAACGTATCGCTGACCAACATCACCGGCACGCTCGCGCTCGGAAGCGGATCGATGACCAACGCCAGCGGCGATTCCTTCGCTGTCAGCGGCGGCGCGGTCTCGACCACCTATACGGGCGGGATCACCCATGCCGCCGCGACCGGAGGGCTCGTCAGCGCCGCGGGTGGCCACAGCGGCACGCTCACCTTCGGCACCGGCACGCTCAGCGCCACCAATGGCACCGGCCTGCAGTTCAACAACGCCGACGGCACCTACAATTTCAACGGGACCACGACCCTCGCCGGCGGCGACGCCGGGATCGACGTCGTGAACGGCTCCGGCGGCACCTTCAATTTCGCCAGCGGCACCGCGATCACCAGCCCGACCGGCCACGCCGTCAACATCGCCGACGGCACCGCCACCTTCACCTATGGCGGCACGATCACCAATGCGAACCCCGGCGCGACGGTGAACGTCCTCAACCATGC
Organism: Sphingomonas sp. LY54; assembly: GCF_035594035.1. Lineage (NCBI taxonomy): Bacteria > Pseudomonadati > Pseudomonadota > Alphaproteobacteria > Sphingomonadales > Sphingomonadaceae > Sphingomonas > Sphingosinicella wutangchuni. The sequence goes on along the minus strand of NZ_CP141588.1, from coordinate 2,607,692 downwards.
GACCGGATCGGTCACCTTCAACGGCGCGGTGACGGCGACCAGCGGCACCGGCCTGCAGTTCAGCAACGCCGACGGCACCTACGACTTCAACGGCCGTGTCTCCCTCAACGGCGGCGACGCCGGAGTCGACATCATCGCCGGCTCGGGCGGCACCTTCACGTTCGACCATGCGGACCCGGGCACGCCGAACCAGATCATTCACGCCAACGCCGGCGACGCTTTCGTCGTCGACGGAGTTCCGGGTACGCCGAGCAACGCGAACGTCACCTGGAACGGCAATATCACCGACAATAACGGCAATGCGGTCAACATCGACGAGCATGATGCCGGCACGATCACCTTCCAGGCCGGCACGATCACCTCGACCAGCGGCGGCGGCGGCATCGACATCACCAATAGCAACGGCGGCACCGTCAACTTCAACGGCGCCATCAACCTGAGCACGGGCGGCAACAATGCCGTCAACCTGACGAGCAACAACGGCTCGACGACCAACTTCGCCGCCGTCGGTAACGGGCTCGACATCGTCACCACCAGCGGTCGCGGCTTCAACGCCGACAATGCCGGCACGATCACGGTCACCGATGCGGGCAGCGGCAATACGATCAACGTCACCGCCGGCACGGACGCGGCCAACACGATTGCCTTCAACGCGATCAACGGCACGACGATCGGCTCGGCCGGCGTCACCTTCGACAGCATCGCGGCCAACGGCGGTGACAACGGCATCGTCCTCAACGGCACCGGCTCGGGCGGCTTCACCGTGCTGGGCGACGGCGTGGCGGGCGCGCGAGGCAGCAACGGCACCGGCGGCACCATCCAGAACATGACCGGCGACGGCATCTCGTTGACCAACGTCCAGAATGTCCGCCTCGCCAACGTGACGATCCAGAACAATTCCGGCGACGGCATTGGAGGATCGGGCGTCCACGGTTTCGTGCTCAACGAGATGACGATCTTCGACAATGGCACGAGCGAACTGCAGGACCATAGCGGCATCAACATTGCGGAGCTGACCGGCACCGCCTCGGGCGGCTCGCGGCCGACCTCGATCTCCAACTCGCTGATCACCAACAACTACGAGTTCGAGATCCAGATCACCAACAGCAGCGGCACGCTGGCCAACTTCCAGCTCCTCAACAACGATGTGACGAGCAACGGCGCGACAGGCCTGCACGGCAATCTGTTCAACTTCCTCGGCTTTGGCACCGCCGTGATGGGCACGACCGTCAGCGGCAATCTGTTCGACGGGAACCTCACAGCCGGCGCGCTCACCGGCACCGCAGTCCATGTCGACACCGCCGGCGGCACGATGCAGGCCGATGTCGGCAACAACGTCTTCAACGACAACAATTCCGGCGTGAACATGTCGACGGCGCTGGCCGCCAACCTCACCTTCAACGTCCACGACAACGACATCAACGTCATCCGCTCGACCGCGATCAACGTCTTCTCGAACGGCAATTTCACCGGCACGATCAACGGCACGCTCGACGACAACGACATCGGCGTCACCGGCCAGGCCCTTTCCGGCTCCCAACTCGGCCGCGGCATCCAGGTCTCGATGGAAGGCGGCGGCGTGGCGAACCTGCTGATCACCAACAACGACGTCCAGCAGACCAAATTCGAGGGCATCAGCGTCGTCGAGAACCTCACGCCCGGGACCGTCAACGCGACGATCACCAACAACCTGCTGCACGATATCCCGACCGACCGGGGGCTGATCGTCCAGACGACCGCCCCCGGCACGCTCAATACCTCGATCACGGGCAATGTGTTCACTAACATCGGCGGCCTAGTCGGCGATCCGAACGCAACCGCGATGCGCGTCAACGAGGGCGGCGGCGGCACCCTCAACGTCACGCAACTCGCGCCTGCTACTGTCGCTCCTAATTCAATCGATGAGGCCAACGGCCTCGCGCAGATCAAGGTCGCGGTCGGTGGCGTCCCGCAGTGGGGCCAGCCAGCGCCCACCCTGCCGTCGAACCCGTCGCTGCCGATGTTCGCGGCCGAGGCGCCGGTCGCGGCGACGCCGGACGAGACTGGCGGCGGGCTGCCGCCGATCGTCTCCGAGCCCGACGGCTTCGGCGGGGGCGGGACGCCCAGCGGCCAGCCCGCCAGCCCGCCGCCGCCCGTGGTCGTCGAACCGACCGCACCGGCCGGCCCGGTCGTGGTCGACGACGGCGTGCTCAGCCAGAGCGAGCTCAACCTGATCGTCGACGCGGCGATCCAGCGCTGGACGCTGGCCGGCGCCACCGACGCCCAGATCGCGGCGCTGCGCGCCGTCTCCGTCACCGTCCAGAATCTCGGCGGGCTCCAACTCGGCGAGAGCGGCCTCGGCGCGATCACGATCGACGACAATGCCGCCGGCTGGACCTGGTTCGTCGACGCCACCCCGGGCGACGACAGCGAATATGCCGGCAGCGGCACCCAGCTCCACGCCACCGACCGCCTCGGCGCGGCCGGCACCCGCATCGACCTGCTGACCGTGGTCACCCACGAGCTTGGTCACCAGATCGGGCTCGGCGACACCTATGCCGCGGGCGACCGCGACGCTTTGATGTACGGCACGGTCGGCGCCGGCGAGCGCCGCCTCGCCGGCTTCGCGGACGTCGCTTCGGCGAACGGCCATGCGGTGACCGGGGCGTTCGCGTTCGCGCCGATCAACCTCGGCACGCTCCAGCCGGGCCAGCAGGTAACCGTCGACTATCGCGCCACCGTCAACAACCCGGGCGAGGACCGGCTCGCCGGATATTGGAACGGCATGGCGATCGGCGATAGCGATGAAACGCTCGCGACCAACTCCAACCCCGAAGCCGCGGCGATCGACTCGCTGACGCTCGGCAACCTCGTCTTCAACGACGTCGACGGCAGCGGCGTCTTCGACGCGGGCGACACCGGCATCGTCGGGGTCACGCTGACGCTCTACGCCGACACCAACAATAACGGCGTCTACGATGCCGGCACCGATCTCTACATCGGCTTCAACAATCTCGGCGGCGGCGCCGGTTACGATCCGGGCATCGACACGCCCGCCGCGCCCGGCACGGGAACCGCCCTTACCACGGTGACCGGCGCCAACGGGCTGTACAGCTTCGCCGGCCTCGCGCCGGGCGACTATATCGTCGTCATCGGCGCTGCCAATTTCGGCGCCGGCCAGCCGCTCGAGGACATGACCGCTGTGCTCGGCGCCGCCGACCCCAACAACAATGTCGACAACGACAATAATGGGGAGAATGTCGCCGGCTACGCCGCCACCCGCTCGATCCGGCTCGATTACGGGCTCGAGACGAGTGCGGGCCCGACCGGACCGGCCAACGACACCAACGACACGCTCGACATCGGCTTCACCGCCGGCAATGCGCCGGCCGGCAACGACGAGACCCAGACGATCCTGGAAGACGGCCGCCACGATTTCGCGGCGAGCGAGTTCCACTTCTCCGACATCGACGGCGACACCTTCGCGTCGGTGGTGGTGACGACCCTGCCCGGCAACGGACTCCTGTTCCTCGACACCGACGGCGTCGGCGGCACCGCTCCGGTCGCGGTGACCGCGGGCCAGGAGATCCTCGTCCAGTATCTCGACGGCCGCTTCTATTACATTCCCGACGCCAATGAGAGCGGCGTGGGCCACGACACCTTCACGTTCCAGGTCCGCGACAACCGCGGCACCAACGACCTCGATCAGTCGCCCAACACGTTCACGTTCGACGTGACGGCGGTGAACGACGCGCCGGTGTTGGCCACCACCGGCGGCACCACCTACACCGAAGGCGGCGCGCCGCTACCGCTGGTGACGACGATCGATGTCACCGACGTCGACAATGCGAATTTCGCGGGCGGATCGATCAGCCTCGCCTTCACGTCCGGCCAGCAGACCGGCGACCAGATCATCCTCACTTTCTCGTCCACGCCCGGCACCGGAGTCGCGCTCAACGGCAGCACCGGCGAGATTTCGTATAACGGCACCGTGTTCGCACAGGTCACGGCCTATACCGCGAGCACGGTCTCGGCCTCGCTCGATGCCGACGCCACGCCGGAGGCGATTGAGGCGCTGATCTCTATCGCCTCGTTCACCAGCAACTCGAACTATCCGACCTCGACCGCGCGCGAGATCACGATCTCGCTCACCGACAGTACCGGTGCCGGCGCCCAGACCGGCTCCTTCACCCGCACGATCGCCGTCACGCCGCAGAACGATTCGCCGGTGCTGAGCACCGCCGCGACCGCCTCGGCGACCGAGCAGACCGCAGTCGCCATCCTCGCCGGCGTCACCGTCGCCGACCCGGACCTCGACGCGCGCAACGGCGGCAACGGCGATTATGCCGGGTCGACCTTTGCGATGAGCCGCAACGGGGGCCCCCACCTCGACGATTCGTTCAGCATGATCGCCGGGCCCAACTTCACGATCGACGGCAACGACCTCAAGACGACCGGCGGCCAGATCTTCGGCGAGATCACCGCCAATGGCGGCGGCGAGATCGAGATCAGCTTCACGAGCCTGGCCGCGATCGCGACCTCGGCGCTGGTCGACGAGGTGATCCAGTCGCTGCGCTACACCAACGACAGCGACACCCCGCCGGCATCGGTGCAGCTCGCCTATAGCTTCACCGACGGTTCGCCGGGCGGCGACCAGGGCGGCGGCGCCGCGAGCGATACCGACACCGAACTGGTCACCGTCAACATCACGGCGGTCAACGACGCGCCGTTCATCGACCTCGACTTCTTCACCATTCCGGACGTCGATACGACCGCTTCTTACACGGAGAACGATCCGCCGGTAATCATCGCGCCGAACGCAATCGTGTTCGACCGCGACCAGCCGACCAATTACGCCGGCTATACCGTAACCGCCGCCTTCACCGCCAACGGCACCCCGGCCGATCAGCTCACCATCAACCATGTCGGCAACGGCCCCGGCGAAGTCGGCGTGGCCGGCAACGACGTCTATTACGAAGGCACTCTGGTCGGCAGCTTCACCGGCGGCACCAATGGCACGGCGCTGGTCATCACCTTCAACAGCAGCGCCTGCGCCTGCGCGGTCGAGCTCACCACGGCCAATGTCAGCTATTCGAACAATTCCGACGCGCCCTCGACGCTGACCCGCACCGTGACCTTCACCGTGAATGACGGCGCCGCCACCGACCCTACCGGCAGCGCCGCCGCGACGATCACCGTTACCGCCGTGCCGGACGCGGCCGTCGCCAATGACGACACCGCCGCCACCGACGAAGCGACCAATGTCAGCGGCAACCTCGTCACCAACGACACCGATCCCGACGGCCCGGCGATCACGGTCACCCAGGTCAATGGCGTCGGCGCGTCGGTCGGCACCGAGATCACGCTGGCGTCGGGCGCCAAGCTGACCGTCAATTCCAACGGCAGCTACACTTACAAGCCCAACGGCGCGTTCAACAGCCTCACCGCCGCCGCTTCCGGCGCGGCCAACAACCAGGCGCTGGACAGCTTCACCTACACCGTCGCGGGCGGCGACACCGCCACGATGGTCGTGACCGTCAACGGGCTGGAATCGGCCGACGACATCTATATGGGCGACGGCAGCAACAACGTCATCACCGGCACTGCCGGACCGAACTTCTTCCGGCTCGATCAGGGCGGCGACGATCAGGCGATCGGCCTCGGCGCGAACGACGTCTTCCTGTTCGGCGCGACCCTGACCAATGCCGACAAGGTCGACGGCGACGGCGGCACCGACCAGCTCGCCATTCAGGGCGATTATGCCGGGCTCAACGCGTTGACGCTGGGCACGGGCGTGCTTTCGATTGAATCGCTTGCCATCCTGCCGGGCTCGGACACCCGCTTCGGGGCGACGGGCACCGATCTGTTCAGCTATGACATCACCACCGTGGACGAGAATGTCGCGGCCGGCGTGCGCTTGGTCGTCGACGCGAACCGCCTGCAGGCGGGCGAGAACCTGACCTTCGATGGCTCGGCCGAGACCGATGGCAGCTTCTTCATCTACGGCGGCGGCGGCGTCGACGACCTTACCGGCGGTGCGCAGAACGACGTGTTCCTGTTTGGCGATGTCGGCCAATGGGGCGCCAGCGATCTCGTCAACGGCGGCCCGGGCGGCATCGACCAACTGGCGTTCCGCGGCGATTACACGATCACCTTCGGCGCAGCGCAGATTGTCAGCATAAGGAGCATCGGCTTCGTGTCGGCGCTCGATACGCGGTTCGGGGCCTTGGGAGAGAATTTCGACTACAATCTCACTATGCATGACGGCAATCTCGCCGCCGGCGTGCAGATGACGGTCGACGGCGGCGCGCTACGGGCGACCGAAACCGTTACGTTCAACGGCAGTGCCGAGACCAATGGGACATTCCGCGTCTTCGGCGGCGCGGGCAGCGACACCCTCATCGGCGGCCAAGGCGCGGACATCCTCGTCGGCCGAGGCGGCTCCGACAGTCTTACCGGCGGTGTGGGCCCCGACACGTTCCGCTACAGCACAGTCAGCGAGTCCGCCGCCGCGACGCCGGACACGATTACCGATTTCCAGCACCTCATCGACAAGATCGATCTGGCCGGGATCGACGCCAACACTTTGTTTGGCGGCAACCAGGCCTTTCACTCGATCGGCAGTGCGGCCTTCACCGGCGGTGGCGGGACCGGGGCCGGCGAGCTTCGCCTGCTCGACATAGGCGGCGGCAACTGGACGGTGGAAGGCGATGTGAACGGCGACGGTACGGCCGATCTCGTCATTCAGGTGACGCTGTTCGGCGGCGGCACGCTCGAGCCGGTCGACTTCATCCTCTGAGCGTCACACGATGCTCCAAGCATAGGCAAGGCGCCCAATCCCGGCGGGATTGGGCGCCGAAACCGCGCATGCCCAAAATGTCAGGAGAAGTTGACGCCCAAGTCTGAGACGAATGCGCCGCCTTGCTCCGCGTCGTTCGCGTTAAGTCGGGCGACGGCCGGGGCGGTCCAGGCGGCCTTTGGCGGAGTGTCGACTTGTCGCTCGATCAGATTCCGCTCGCTCCGGTCCGCCATGACTGTCTTCCCCGCTGATATCGACTGAAGCAGCTTTGCTGACATCGTTGCGGCAAGTCAACGGCAGCGGTGCGGACATTTGCCCGATCGTTCCAAAAGCTTGCGATGAGCGCGACGCAGGGCCTCAATCCTCGCGCAATGCGGTCTGGCCGAGCTTGGTGATCGGGCTCAATATGTAGCTCATCACGGTGCGCTTGTCGCCCAGCAGCGAGACGTCGGCGACCATGCCGGCGCCGATCTCGAGCGCGCGGCCGCCCTTGTCGAGCAGCTTGTCGTCGGTGCCGACGCGGACCGTGTAGAAGGACAGGCCGGTGCGCTCGTCCAAAGTCGCGTCGGGCGAGATCGCCACGACCTTCCCGTCGAGCGCGCCGTAGACCGAGCTGTCATAGGCCGAGATGTTGATCTTGGCATCCTGCCCCATCCGAACCCAGGCGATGTCGGCGGGCGTGATCTGGACTTCGACCAGCAAGGTGTCGCCGCTCGGCACGATCTCGACCAGGGGACTGCCCGGCCCGACCGTGCCGCCGACCGTGGTCACCAGCACGCGGTTGACCCGGCCGTCGAGCGGCGAGCGCACGACGGTGCGCGCCACCCGCGCCGACAGCGCAGGCAGCGAGCGCCGCAGCGCCACCATCTCGGACTGCGCCTGGGCGAGTTCCTGGCCGGCGCGCGAACGCCAGTCCTGGCGCTGCTGGGCGAGCGTCGAGCGCGCTTCGGCCACCGCCGACTGGGCACGCGCGATCGCGGCCGAGGCGGCGGCGACGTCGCTGGCGGCGATCGCCGCGGCATTTTCGGCCTGGACGAGGCTGAGGCGCGGCTCGATGCCGCGGTCGACCAGCGGGCGAATGAGGTTGAGCTCGGTCCGCGCCGCGTTCAGCGCCGACTGGCGGCTGTTATGGGCGGCCTGCGCCTCGGCGACAGCACGCTCGGCCTGGACGATGCGCGAGTTGGCGGCCGACAGCAGGCTCGAAAGGTCGGCCATGCGCGAGCCGTGCAGCGCGCGCTCGATCGCGACCTGCTCGGCGAGGCTCGCGCCGCCGCTGGTCGGGAACGCCGGCGAGCGGCCCGCGACTTCGGCCTCGAGCCGGGCGATCTTGGCGCGGAGCGCGTCGAACTGGGCCTGGTTGGCGCCATATTCGGATCCGGTTTGGGTCTGGTCGAGCCGCACCAGGGCAACGCCGCGCTTCACGATGTCGCCGGTCTTGACCAGGATCGCCTCGACGATGCCGCCCTCGAGATTGGATACCACCTGCAGCTGCGAGCTCGGAATCACCCGGCCCTGGCCGCGCACCGTGCGGTCGAGCTCGGTAAGCGAGGCCCACAGGATGAAGATCAGGACGAAGCCGATGATCGCCCACAGCAGGATGTTGGACGCGGTCGCCGGGCGTACCCGCGTGACATAATCCTCGAAGCCCGTTTCCTTGTTCATATCGCGGCCACCTTGGGTCGGTTGAGCGCGGCCAATACCTTGTCGCGCGGGCCATCGGCGACGACCTTGCCGCGATCGATGATGAGGACGCGGGTGACGAGCCGCAGGAACGGCGTGCGGTGGGTGATCACCAGGAAGGTGCGGCCGACCAGCTCCTTATCGAGCCGGTCGAGCAGGCCGCTCTCGGTCTGCGTGTCCATCGCGCTCGACGGCTCGTCGAAGATCAGGACGTGCGGGCTGCCGGCAAGCGCGCGGGCGATCGCGATCGACTGGCGCTGGCCGCCGGACAGGCCTTCGCCGCGGTCGGCGAGCTTGCGGTCATAGCCGTTGGCGATCTGGCCGATGAACTGGTGGGTGCCGGAAAGCTCGGCGGCGCGCACCATCTCCTCGTCGCCGATGCCGGCGCGGCCGAGCACGATATTCTCGCGCACCGAACCGGAGATGAGCAGGCTTTCCTGCATCGAACTGGAAATCTTGCGGCGAAGATCGATCGGGTCGAGCTGGCGGATGTCGGTACCGTCGAGCAGGATCACGCCTTCTTCCGGCTCGTAGAGCCCGAGCAAAAGCTTGGCGATCGTCGACTTGCCCGAGCCGACGCGGCCAAGCAAAGCGACATGCTCGCCGGGCTGGATCGTGAAGCTCACGCCCTCCAGCGTCTTTTCCGGCGCGCCGGGATAGCGGAAGTGGACGTTGCGGAACTCGATCCGGCCCTCGGCTCGGCTCAGCACCAGCGGCTCGCCCTCCGGACCCTCCGGCGGCGTGGACATCAAAGCGTCAAGCTGGCGATAGGCGGTCCGGGTCGCATTGACCCGCGACAGCAGGCCGGCGATCTGGCCGAGCGGGGCGACCGCGCGGCCGGCGAGGATCGAGCAGGCGATCAGGCCGCCCATCGTCAGCGACTGGTTGGCAATCAACCCGACGCCGATGATCACCACCCCGGCATAGGAAATGGTCTGGGCCGAGCCTGCCATCGTGATGCCGAGATTGGCGACGAGGCGCTGGCGCAGGCCGGTATCGGCATGCTGCTCGAGCGCGCTGTGCCAGCGGTCGGTCATGATCGGCGCGGCGCCCGCGGTCTTGATCGTTTCCAGCCCGCCGATCGTCTCGACCAGCACCGTCTGTTTCAAGAGCCCCTCGCCCATCATCCGGGCGGACAGCCGCGCCATCGCCGGCTCGGTGAGATAGCCGATGAGGATCACGATCGGGATCATGGCCAGCGGCACGAACACGACCGGCCCGCCGATGATGGCGATGACCGCAAGGGTGAGCAGGATGAAGGGCACGTCGACGATCGCGGTCAAAGTCGCCGAGGCGAAGAAGTCGCGCAGCGTCTCGAGCTCGCGGACGACGCCGGCCAGCGCGCCGGTCGATCCCTTCTTCTGATCGAGCCGGATCGCGAGCAATTGCTTGAACACGCTCGCGCCGATCTCCCGGTCGATGCGCGCGCCGGCGACGTCGACGAAATAGGCGCGCAAAGTCTTCAGCGCGAAATCGAAGATGACGACGATGGCGAGGCCGATCGACAATGCGATCAGCGACGAGGTGGCGTTGTTGGGCAGCACCTTGTCGTAGACCACCATCGTGAAGATCGAGGTCAGCAGCGCGAAGATGTTGATCAGGACCGCCGCCATCGCGACCTTCATGTAGATCGAGCGGCTGCGCCGCATCGGCTCGATCAGCCATGGCGCGAAACGCTCCCGGGGAACCTCGACCATTCTCTCGTCGCTCATTGGTCCTCCAGCGCGGGCGGTTCGATGCTCAGCGTCGGCAACAGGCGGCCGGTCCGCGACAGCAATACGTAACGGGCGGCGTCGAGCTCGGTGATCGCCCGGATATAGGATGCGGCCACGCCGAAATAGCCGCTTTCGGATTCGAGCAGGTCGAACAAGGTACCGCGCGCGACGCGGAAGCGCTCGGCCAGCACGTCGCGCGACTGGCGGCTGGCGATGTAGCTGTTCTCGAGCGCGGCGAGCTGGGCCTCCAGCGCCTGCACGTCGGACCAGGCGATCGCCGCCTCGCGCTCGGCCTCGCTGCGGATGCGGGCGGCACGGGCGTCCGCCGCCAGCGACCGCGCCTCGGCCTGGTCGGCGCGGGCGTCGCCGGGCCCCAGCAGGCGGTAGCGCAGGATCGCGCGGCCGCGCACGTCATAGTCGCTGCCGCTGAGGCCGTATTTGCCGGCATCGACGCCGACGCCGAGGCTCGGCCAGGTCGCCGCCCGCTCCGCCTTGGCGTCGCGCTGGGCCGCGCGGGCCTGCGCGTCGGCGCTCTCCACCTCGGGGCGGGAGCGGGCCATGAACTGCGCGGCATCCTTGGTGGTGGTCGGCACCTCCATCGTCGGCGCGCGGCCGAGGCCCGGCGGCGGCGCGACTCCGAACGTCTCTTCGAACCGCGCCTCGGCATTGGCGAGCTGGCGGCGGAAGCGGGCGAGATCGGCCTCGGACGAGGCAATGTAGCTTTCGACGCGCGGCAGATCGCCCGGCGCGGACACGCCCTGCGAGATGCGGGTCTGGATCGCCGAGCGCAATTCCTGCTGGTTCTCGGCGAAGGCCTCGGCGAGCGTGACCAGCGCGCGATAGGCGAAGACGTCGTACCAGGCGGCGATGGCGTTTAGCGCCACCCGGTCGGCCTGCGCCTCGGCATCGAGGCTCGCCGCGCGCAGCCGCGCGCCGGCGGCGGCGATGCGGTTGGCGGTCGCGCCGAAATCCAGGATGGTCTGCTGGGCGCTGGCGAGCAGGTCGGTGCGGGCGGCGGAGCGCGAACGCTCGACGATATTGTCGGGGTCGTTGTCGAACTCGCGCGCGAACGAGCGCTGCGAATTGACGCTGAGATCGATCACCGGGAACAAGGCCGAGCGCGCCTCCGCCCGCGCCGCCCGCGCCTCGGCGATGCCGGCGATCGTCTCGTCGACGCCCGGGCTGCGGTCCACCGCCTGCTGGACGAGCGCGGTGAATTCCGCGGTCGACACCGTCGTGCGGCTGAGCGCGATCACCGGATCGTCCGCGCGCTGGATGGCGAGCGGGTCCCGGGTCGGAAGCGGCAATTCCTTCACGGATGGCGCGGCCTGGGCGAGCAAAGCTGCCACCGCGACGAGCGAAACGGCCATGGTCAAGAGCAGGGTCCCCTCTGGGGCGCCCACAACCGCCCCAACGGTCGCGACCATGAAGCGATAAGTAGCGGGAGCCAAGCGAAAATTGCGGGTTCACGCAGCTTCGTCCGGGTCCGCTCAGACGTCCCAGCGCAGCATGTAGCGCTCAGGCACGCCGCCGCGAAATTCGATCGGCGCATCGGCGCGGAGATTGTTCCGGAGCAGCACCTGGCGGACGATCTCCGGGACCATCGCCGTCGCGACATGCCGCCCCAGACATTCGTGATGGCCGTAGCCGAAGGTGAAGGTCTCCTCGGCGCTGCGGCGCGGATCGAACGTCTCAGGGTCGGCGTAAGCCGCTTCGTCGAACATCGCGCTGTGCGTGCAGGCCACAACCGTCGTGCCGGGCGCCACGCTGCGCGCGTGCGGCGTGCCGCCGGCGAACTGGGTGGCGCGGTGGCAGGTGCGGAAGAAATAGGGAAAGGCCGGATTGAAGCGCAAAGCCTCGAACACATAGCCGTCGAACTCGGCCGGATCGCTCGCCGCCGCGGCGCGCTGCGCCCGCGCCAGCACGTCGGGCCGGCCGAGCAATTCGGCCAGCGCGTTGTTGACCGCGTGGGAGGTCGTCTCGACGGCGCCGATCAGCAGCCCGCCGGCATTGAACAGTACCTTGCGAAGCGGGAACTGGATGCCCTCGCTGGACGACAGCCGCAGCAGGCGGGCGACGCTGTCGTCGATATCCTTGCCGAGCTTCACCTGCACCGAGCGGCGCAGCACGAGCCGGCCGACGTAGAAAGCGAGCATGATGTTCGCCCGCTTGCGCTCGGCGACGATGTGCTCCGCATCATCGACGACGTCGGCGTCGAACGGCTGGTTGTGGAACGCGTCCTGCTGGTTCCAGTAGGACCAGGCCTGGAGCTTGGCCGGATCGCTGCGGGTGAAGCCGAAGAAATCCTGGACGAGCGCGATCGGCACCGCCCGGGTCAGCGCCTGCGGCGCATCGATTCGGCCGTGCGACTTGTCGAGGACCTCCCGCGTCTTCTCGCCCACGAAGGCCCGCATCGCCGGGATCCGCTCGACGTCGAGGATCGCCTTCATCACCGATTTGTCGCGCCAGTGATCGGCGCTGTCGTCCTGCGCCATGAAATAATCGCCCTGCTTGGGCTTGTAGAGATCGACGCCGAAATCGCGCCAGCGGGCGAGCATTTGAGTGCAGTCGTGATGGCGGGTGAGAAAGGTGAGCTCGGGCAGTTCGAGCACCGGCCGCTCGGCGCGCAATTCGGCGAAGAAGGGCTGGCGCTCCTGCATCATCAGGCGCCGCACCAGCGGCCAGCGTTCGGCCGCCGGCGCCGCATCGATCCGGTCGAGATACTGGCCCATGGTCCGCTCCCGATGACGCGCGCACCATAAGCCAGGCGGCTCCGGATTGCGCCTCCCATCGTCTCCAATTCGGCGGCGATCGGACGGCAATTTGGCCATGGCCCACAACGGGGGTTGACGAACCCGGCCCATCCGCTGATCTTAAGGGGGATGACGAACCGCACCTCCTTGACGGACATGCAGGCCGCCCTTCCGGGCGTTGCCGCGGTGCGCGCGTCTTCCTCGCAGGCCTGGCTTTGGTGGCGGAACATGAATCCCGCGGCGGCCGTCTTGCGTCTTTGGTGAACCGGACCCTCTAGGTCCAGTCGACCCCAGAACAAGCCCGCCTTCCGGCGGGCTTTTTTTTCGCGCGCTCCCCAAGGAAATCCCGACATGTACATGAACGCCAGCATGGCCCCGGCCGCCGCCACCGCCTTCCCCGACGCCCACGAAGACGCCCTCTCCCGGCTCTATGCCGGCCATTCGCTCGGCGAGGCCGAGGCGCATAGCCTGTTCGAGGCTTTGGTCGACGGCCGGCTCGACGACCCCACCATGGCGGCGATGCTGATCGCGCTCCGCCTCAAAGGCGAGACCGCTCCCGAGCTGACCGGCGCCGCCCGCGCGCTCCGCGCCGCCGACGCGCCCTTCCCCCGTCCCGATTATCTGTTCGCCGACACCTGCGGCACCGGCGGCGACGGATCGGGATCGATCAACGTCTCGACCGCGGCCGCCTTCGTCGCCGCCGCCTGCGGGCTCCCGGTCGCCAAGCACGGCAACCGCTCGATCACCTCGCGCTGCGGATCGGCCGACGTGCTCGAGCAGTTGGGCGCCCGGCTGGATATCCCGGCCGAGACCGCGCGCCGGGCGCTCGACGAGACCGGGATCTGCTTCCTGCTCGCGCCGCTCTACCATCCGGGCCTGAAGCATGCCGGTCCGGTGCGGCGCGCGCTCAAGGTGCGGACGATCATGAACATCCTCGGCCCGTGCGTGAACCCGGCCGAGCCCCAGGTGCAATTGCTCGGCGTCGCCGATCCGCGGATGATCGCGCCGGTCGCCGAGACGCTCGCCGCCCTGGGCGTCGGGCGCGCTTTGGTCGTGCACGGCGCGGGCCTCGACGAGATTGCGCTGCACGGCGAAAGCGAGGCGATCCTGCTCGCCGAGGGCGAGATGCGCTCGCTGCGGCTGAGCCCCGAACAGGCCGGGCTCCAGCGCCGGCCGCTCGCCACCATCAAGGGCGCCGGCCCGGAAGAGAATGCCGCGCGGCTCTCGGCCCTGCTCAAGGGCGAAGGCGCGGCCGCGGAGACCGAAGTGGTCGCGCTCAATGCCGGCGCGCTGCTGATGACCGCCGGGCTCGCCCCCGACCTGCACGACGGCGTCGCCCTGGCGCTGGACGCGATCCGCTCCGGCACCCCCTCCCGCCACCTGAAGATGTTCGTGGAAGCCACCAATGACTGACAATGTTCTGGGCGCGATCGTCGCCCGCAAGCGTATCGACGTGGCGGAGCGGCTCGCCGGCATCAGCCTGGAGGATCTGCGCGCCCGCGCCGAGCCGACCTATCGCAGCCTCAAGGCCGCGCTCGCCCGGCCCGGCGCGCGCTTCATCATGGAGGTAAAGCGCGTCTCCCCGTCCGAAGGGGCCTTGCGCACCGAGGCCGATCCGGCAGCGTTCGCGCGCGCCTATCGCAGCGCCGCCGACGCGATCAGCGTGCTGATCGACGGCCCCTTTTTCGGCGGCTCCTATGCCGATCTCGAAAAGGTGCGGGCGGAATTTCCCGGCCCGATCCTCGCCAAGGATTTCGTGGTCGACGTCCGCCAGGTCGCCGAGGCGCGCATCCACGGCGCCGACGCCGTGCTGGTCATGCTCTCCGTGCTGGACGATTCCGAGGCGGCTGTGGTGATCGGGGAGGCGCGCAGGCTGGGCATGGACGCCTTGGTCGAGGCGCATGACGCGGACGAGGTGCGGCGCGCCGTCGCGCTCGGCGCGGAGATCGTCGGCATCAACAATCGCGACCTCAAGACGCTGACGGTCGATCTCGCCGTGACCGAGCGGCTGGCCGGGCTGGTGCCGGCGGACCGGCTCGTGGTGGCGGAATCGGGCATAAGCGGCCGCGCCGACGTCGCGCGCCTCAGCCGCCATGCCGACGCCTTCCTGGTTGGTTCCTCGCTGATGAAAGCCGAGGATCCGGCCCAGGCGGCGCGCGCGCTCGCCTTCGGCCGGGTCAAGGTCTGCGGCCTCACCGACCAACGCGACCTCGAACTGGCCGCCGAATTCGGCGCCGCCTATGCCGGGCTGATCATGGTGCCCGATACGCCGCGCGCGCTGGCGCCGGACCGTGCCCAGGCGCTCGCGGATGCGGCCGCGCAGCATGGCCTGCCGGCGGTGGGCGTCTTTCGCGACGAGGAAATCGAGACCGTCGCCCGGCGCGCCCGCGACCTGCGCCTGGAAGCGGTGCAACTCCATGGCCGCGAGGATTCCGATTATATCGCGGCGCTGCGGTCGCTGCTGCCCGCGCGCTGCGAGATTTGGGCGGCAAGCGCCGTCGGCACGGACGTGGCCGAACCGCAACCGGGCGCGGACCGGACCCTGTTCGACACGGCGGTCGACGGTCGCTCCGGCGGCACCGGCCGTTCGTTCGACTGGTCGCGCGTCGCCCACCGGCCCGACCTCGCTCACGCGGTCCTGGCCGGCGGCCTCAACCCGGACAATGTCCAGGCCGCGTCGCAGGTCGGTGCGTTCGCGCTCGACGTCGGCTCCGGCGTCGAAAGCGCGCCAGGCCGCAAGGATGCCGGCAAATTGCTCGCGTTCTTCGAAGCGCTGCGCATGCCCGTGCGGGGAGACGCGTCATGCTGATGTCCGGCCGGTTCGGCGACTTCGGCGGCGCCTATGTGCCCGAAATATTGATGCCCGCGCTGGAGGAGCTGGAAGCGGCCTTCCTAGCCGCGCAGAAGGACCCGGTCTTCCTCGCGGAGCTCGACGAGCTGCTCGTCAAATATGCCGGGCGGCCGACCCCGCTCACCCGCTGCCGCAATCTCGGCTCGGACAAGGCGCGGCTGTATCTGAAGCGCGAGGACCTGCTCCACGGCGGCGCTCACAAGACCAACCAGGTGCTCGGCCAGGCCCTCCTCGCCAAGAAGATGGGCAAGCGCCGCATCATCGCCGAGACCGGCGCCGGCCAGCATGGCGTCGCCACCGCGCTCGCCGGCGCCTTGTTCGGGCTCGAAACGCGCATCTACATGGGCGCGCACGACGCCGAGCGGCAGAAGCTCAACGTCTTCCGCATGCGGCTGATGGGCGCCGAAGTGATCCCGGTCGAGAGCGGCGGCCGCGGCCTCAAGGACGCGGTCAACGAGGCGCTGCGCGACTGGACGGCGAGCTTCCACGACACCCATTATCTGCTCGGCACAGTCGCCGGCCCCCATCCCTTCCCGCTGATGGTGCGCGATTTCCAGCGCGTCATCGGCCAGGAGGCGCGCGCCCAGATTATCGACGAGGAAGGCCGCCTGCCGGACGCCGTGATCGCCTGCGTCGGCGGCGGATCGAACGCGATGGGCATGTTCGCCGATTTCGTCGACGACGCGGAGGTCCGCCTGATCGGGGTCGAGGCCGCCGGCAAGGGCCTCGACGGCGCCGAACATGGCGCCACCTTGCTGCGCGGCCGGCCCGGCGTGCTGCACGGCGCGGAGACCTATGTTCTGCAGGACGAAGACGGCCAGATCAGCGACAGCTGGTCGGTCTCGGCCGGGCTCGATTATCCGGCGGTGGGACCGGAGCACGCTTACCTCAAGGACAGCGGCCGCGCCGAATATGTCGGCGCGACCGACCGCGAGGCGCTCGACGCCTTCGCTTTGCTGGCGCGCTCGGAGGGGATCGTCTGCGCGTTCGAATCCGCCCACGCGCTGGCGCACGCTTTGAAGATGGTCGAGGCCGCGAAAGAGGAGACGGTGCTGGTCGTCAATCTCTCCGGCCGCGGCGACAAGGATATGGAACAGGCCCAGCGCCTGCTGGGGTTCGAGGCATGACCGATCGCTACGCCATGATGTTCGATCGCCTGCGCGGCGCCGGCGAAGGCGCGTTCGGCGCGTTCGTGATTCTCGGCGATCCGGGCATCGACGCGACCGGCACGATCCTCGACGCTCTGGTCGAGGGCGGCGCCGACATGATCGAGGTCGGCATCCCCTTCTCCGATCCGGTCGCCGACGGGCCGACCATCCAGGCCGCTGCCGAGCGCGCACTGGCACAGGGCGTCACGACCGCCGATTGCTTCGCAATGCTGAAGGCCTTCCGCAGCCGGCATCCGCACGTGCCGGTCGGCGTGCTGACCTATGCCAATCTGGTGCTGGCCCGCGGCCGCGACGCTTTCTACAGGGCCGCGGCCGAAGCCGGCGTCGACAGCGTGCTGGTCGCCGACGTGCCCGCTTTCGAGGCGGCGCCTTTCGTCCAGTCGGCGCGCGACCATGCGATCGCGCCGGTGCTGATCGCGGCCACCAACACGCCCGAAGCGACGCTGCAACGCATCGCCCTATTGGGCCAGGGCTACACTTATTGCGTGGCGCGCGCCGGGGTGACCGGCGCCGAGACCGAGATGCGGCTCGACCATGAAGGCCTGCTCGCGGCGCTGGAGCGCGAAGGCGCGCCGCCGCCGGTGCTCGGCTTCGGCATTTCCACGCCGGACCATGTGCGGGCCGCCCTCGCGGCCGGAGCGGCGGGCGTGATTTCGGGATCGGCGATCGTGCGGCTGATCGAGCGCGACGGCGCCGAAGCCGGGCCGGCGATCAAGGCGTTCGTGTCGGAGATGCGCGGCGCGTGCGCAATAAAAGGCCTCGCCGTGGAATAAAGGGAGAAGCACACGGCGAGGCCTAGTGACCCTTGTGCCCCCACCCAGGAGTCCCGCCCCTTATAAACCTTAAGCTCCGCCGCCGACACGGTATTTCCGCTATAGTAGGACATCTGTGCGAGATCGGGACGCTTCGCGCGCATGATGTGACCGCCGCCGTGTCCGGCATAAAAAAGGGCGCCCCGGCCGAAGCCGAAGCGCCCCCTTCCCGATCGAGACGATCAGACGATTACGTAGTCCTGCGCGGAATGGTGCGCGAAGGACGTCGTCGGTTCGCTGAACAGGATGTCGCTCATCTTCACCTTGTCGCCCTGGACGGCGATCTGGAGATCGTAGCCGCCCACGCCGTCGGTATCGACGAACAGCTTGCCGCCCGAGATCTTCACGTCGCCGCTGTCGATGCCGAACGCCGTGAGATCGATCACGTCGCGGCCCGACTCGAAGTCGCGGATCTTGTCCTTCGAGCCGGCGTCGTCGAACACGAACAGGTCGTTGCCGGCGCCGCCGATCAGCTCGTTCTTGCCGGCGCCGCCGTTCAGGATGTCGCTGCCGGCGCCGCCGTTCAGGATGTCGTCGCCGTCGCGGCCGAGCAACGTGTCGTGGCCGGCATTGCCTGTGAGCGTGTTGGCGGCGCTGTTGCCGATCAGCACGTCGTCGCCGCTGCCGCCGCTGGCATTCTCGATCACGACGCCGTTGGCGATCGTGTAGCCGCCCCGGACGCGCAGGGAGTTGGGCACGCCCGGCTCGTTGTAGAGGAAGGAGATCACGCCGCCGCCGGTCGGGGTGTAGTCGAGCGTCGCCGCGGTGAGATCGATCTGGGCGTCGAGCGCGCCGCCATAGCTGATCGCGTCGGTGCCGCCCGAATCCCAGATCGTCTGGTAGAAGGCATCGTCGGCCACGTCGCTCAGCGCATAGACGTCGTTGCCGGTATTATGGGCATGGACGCCGTAGCGGGCCTGCAGGACGGCGATGTCGAACGCGCCGAGCGAGCCCGACCAGCCATTGTCGATGCCGGCGACCGTGAAGGCCGACGGGCCGTCCGGGTGGAAGTCCCACGCATCATTGTACGACATGACGGTGTAGACGCCCTGGTTGAGGTCGTAGACGCCGTAGGAGCCGGTCGATCCGGTGACGCCGAGCATGATCTCCGAGCCGCCGCCGGTGTCGTGCGGGTGGGCGATGCCATGGGCGTGGCCGAACTCGTGCAGGATTACCGCGAACGAGAAGCCGCCGCGCTCCAGGCTCTGCGGGAACGCGCCCCAGCCGCCGCTGTCGACGTTGAAGGTGCCGATGCCCTGCGCCGAGCCATAAGCCGGATCCTGCGGATAGAAGCGCGCGCCATAGGGCTCGTCTTCGGTCGTGATCAGGCGGAAGGTGGCCTGGTTGACGTCGGTGGTGACGACATAGTCGACGCCGAGGATATGCTCATATTCCTCGAGCGCGAGCATGACCTGCTGCATCTCGTAATTGGTCCAGCCGAGCGAAACGAGGGCCGCGTCGCTGTCGCCCTGGGTCTCGCCGAAATTCTCGCCGGCGGCGGCGAAATAGACATAGGCGGTCGGCGTGCCCGCGACGTTCACGAACGGAACGTTGGCGGCGCTGTCCCAGTTGAGCGATTCGAGCGGGTCGTAATCGGCCGGGTTCAATTCGGCGAGGTCGAGCGTGTAGCCGCCGGTCATCGCCGGATCGTAGCCCGAGGCGCGCAGATAATAGGTGGCGTTTTCTTCCGCGAAGAAGCTGAGCCCGGTCTCGTAATTGACCGCTTCCGTGATCAGGTTGCCGCCGGCATCGTACAGTTCGAGATAGCCGATATTCTCGCCGGGCTCGTCGTCCCAGTCGCCGCTGCTGGAAATGCCGCCGGCATAGCCGAACGAATAGACCATGCCCGCGGTCATATCGATGCGGTACATGTCGGTGTCGCCGGGCGTTTCGAGGAAGCCGTAGGTCGTGCCGGGGTCGATCGAGACTGCGCCGGCGAACGTGCCGGGCACGTCGTGAGCCAGGTTGGCGGCCCACACGTCGAGCGTGTAATTGCCGGTGTCGAGCGTCGGGTTGCCGGTGTCGAGCGTGTACCACGAAGTGGCGAGAAGATAGTGATTGCCGGTCACCGTCGCGGTGTAGGTGATCATCGATCCGCGGCCCGCGCCGCCGTCGTCGTCCTCGGTGACGTACGCGCCGGCGCTATTGTACAAAACCAGATAGGGGTCTTCGATCCCGTCGACCGGCGTGCCGCGATAGGAGAAGGCATAGGTCTGGCCCGCGACGAGATGGACGGCGATAACGTCGCCATTCTCGGTTCCGGACAGCGAGCCCGGCACGGTCGAGTCGGAATGGGTCGCGATCGGCCCATAACTGCTGGCGATGTCGGACGGGCTGGAGAAGGTCTCTGCGAGATCTTGATAGGTCTTGCCGGATTTGGCCAGAATACGGCCATTCGCGTCCGTACGGACAAAGACTGATGACATTCCGATTACCCCCGTGATGGTGGTGATTGCCCCGCCGCGACTCGACGGTTGGGCGCGAAGAGACCATGGTTTACAATTGGTTGCAAATACTTAGACTCGTCCCCAAGTAGATCTGTCTCTTAATGAGCTGAACGGAGTGTCGAGCCGTGCCACGCACCCCAATACCCGCCGCTTTAGCTGCTTCTCTTGTGCTCGTCGCACCGGCGGGCGCCGCGCCGCTCCGCGAACTCAAGCCCTCGGACCAGCCGCAGCCGCGCTCGACTCCGAAGCCGGGAACCAACGTGAAAAGCACCCATGTTCCGATCAACCAGCGCTTCGCCACGCTCGACGACTATCTCGCCTACCTTGAGAAGACGTCAGCGCTCGACAATGCCTGGTACCGCGAGATCCGGCCCGGCCGCTACCGCCTCGAAACCCCGAGCCTGCGCGGCCCCTACAAGGGCCAGCGCCTCTTCACCCGCCAGCAGCTCCTCGCCAAATTCGGCTTCCAGCGCTAGGCGCCCACTTCCCCCCGCCTTGCAGGCCCACCTCCCCTCCCTTTCAAGGGAGGGGATCGAGGGGTGGGTTGCGAGCGAAGCGAGCGCCCTGAACCCCGCGCCCGCGCCCAACCAGCGGCATCGAGCCCCGCCCCAAATTGAACCCTCCACCCCGCCGGCGCGTATCCCCCCTCATGGCTCCGCGATCCGGCATCTTCCCGACCTTCTTCCTCTCCGGCTTCGAATGCTCGACCTTCGACTGGAAGGACCAGGGCCGCCGCGACCTTGCCGCCGAGCTCCAGCATCATGCCCATGCCGACGAGGATTATGCGATGCTCGCGGGCCTCGGCATCGGCGTCGCGCGCGAGGGCATTCCCTGGCCGCTCGTCGATCGCGGCCACGGCGACTATGATTTCTCGCTCATCGACCCGTTCCTCGCCGCCCAGCGCCGCCACCAGATCCTGCCGATCTGGGACCTGTGCCATTACGGCTACCCCGACGGGCTCGACCCCTGGTCCGATGCCTTCGCGCCGAGGTTCGCCGCTTATGCCCGCGCCGCCGCCCGCTACGTCGGGGAGCGCGCCCATCACGGCCCCTTATGCTTCACGCCCGTCAACGAGCCGACCTTCTGGGGCTATATGGGCGGCGAATGGAGCTGGTGCGCGCCGTTCGGGAAGAGCGCCGCGGACCGCCGCCGCTTCACCCTCGCCCTCGCCCGCGCCGACATCGCGGCGGTGAAGGCGATCCGCGCCGACTTTCCGGACGCGCGCATGGTCCATATCGATCCGCTCATCTGGGTCGTGCCGCCCCGCGACCGCCCCGATCTGGCCGAGGCCGCGCGCCGCGAAAGCTACGAGGACGCCTACATAGCCTGGGACACGATTTCGGGCCTCAAGCACCCCGAACTCGGCGGCAGCCCCGAGATCATCGATATATTGGGCTTCAACAATTACAGCTTCGGCCAGATGGAATATGGCGGCGGCGGCGGGCCGAACCGGCCCCTGGAGCCCGGCGACGACCGCATCCGCCCGCTCTGCGACCTGATCGAGGAAGCCTGGGCCAAATATCGCCGCCCGTGCATCATCGCCGAGACCTCCGGCATCCACGGCGGCCGCCCCGATTGGCTGAACGACGTCGTCTGCGAGGCCCTGGCCGCGGTCAATCGCGGCGTCGACCTCCACGGCATCTGCCTGTTCCCGGCCGTCGACATGACCGACTGGCACAATGGCGCGTGGCTCCGCATGGGCCTCGCCGACGTCGAGCGGCTTCCGAGCGGCGCCCTGATGCGCACTCTGTGCCTGCCCTACGCCCAGATGCTCCACCGCTGGCAGCGCCGCCTCCACCGCGTCACCGCGCTCGACGCGGATCCTTATGACAGGCCGGTGGACCTTGAGGATGTGGTGGCCGCGGCGCGGAAGCTAGACCTGGCGGGGGATGCGGACTGGCACTGACGTGAGACCGGCCAGGTCAACATTTGAAGTTCGGCATGGCTCGTCCCCTGTTGCCTAACAACGAGCACCCGACCTACGCGCTAGGTGTCAGCCATGACTAGTCACGACAGTACGTTCGATCTCGGAAGGACGAAGTTTACAAGCTCTTTCACTCCGAGGCGATCACCATCTTTATCTCTATACGAAGATGTAAAGAACACATCAAAATTCGCCTTCTGTCCCCTAAAGAACGTTATCACCGATCTAAATTCGGTATGAACGTAAGATTCAAGCGCGTTTTGTGAAATACGGTTCCTAAGTGTATCGCCGGAGCTCAGAGGGGCCTGCTCGTACCCAAATTGATGTATACTTTCTAAGGATTCTGGTGTGAAAATTGGTTTGCCATTCTCCTCGGAAACATAATAACTTAGGTCAGCCTTGGTGAAGACTAAAGCAATGCGACGCTCTGAAGAACGCTGCACACGATTAATCTCTTCGTTCAATACTTGCCACGTTTTTCGCATTTCCGCCGCCCGCGAAGCCGCGAAGGCTCCGCGGTCTTCGGAAAGAAAAAACTTAGCTAGGTCTACAACAAAGACATGCACCTTTGATGAAAGTATCCAAGAATAAAATTCTTTATTAAAAAGCGCGATATCATCTTTAATAGACCCGTCATCCGCGCTGCGCATCAAGGAATCTGACATTTCACCCGGAAAGTCTACAACCTCTCCTTCGTAGCGGACGCGCGCTATAAAAAAGATTGCTTTGACGTAATAAAGGAAACGAAAGATAAATATGTCTTCATCCTTCGTTGACCCAAACGTTCTCCGCGAATCAAGCAGCATAATTTGGTTGTTTATCTTTTCAATTGTTTTCTCTCCCACTGGCGCAAATGCTTCTCCAGCTGTCGAGTGAAAAATGTGATCAAATATGGCAGAGATAAGCGCGGTCTTCCCTGACCGAGGTAGTCCGATAACCGATATCCGATAGCTTACAGCAATGTCTTTTCGCGATCGAAAGACAAAGTAAATTGTCTGCCCAACAGTCAGCGTCACTACCAGTGCGAACGTGATTCCGCTAGCGGATCCTACGAACTCTGCGATATTCTTAAACACCTCTGACAATGGCATTTCCTAGAATCTAAACTTATAGCGCAAATTTGCAAAAAATGCCGTGGCAATAGCAAATATGTTTACCGTAAACATTACGATAAACGCCGTTGGTAATAATACCTCGCTTAGACCGGAAGTTGGATTACGAATGTCCTGATATTCAGAGATTATAGCGACACCAAAAAAGACGGCTAATATTACTCCAGCAACTATCATGTGCGTCTTAAACGTCTGAAGCCCGGACTCGTATTTCTCATCACTGGGCAGCTGAGTATCTAGTCTAGACTCAATGGCAATAAGAAGGCAGAAAAACGCGCCAGACATTGAAAACGTTTTCAAATCAACCATCTGCCACCAAGAAAAGATTTCCGACAGCATTAGGCACCGTAGAGCGAAGTCGATAACGACTGGAAGGAAGGGTATGAGAACTCTGAGACCGAACCAGCCGAGCATGCCTTGCGCTCTCAGATTCGGCTATCGCGGTCAAGGCCCCGATCTCCTGTGAGGCACTTAACAGAATCAAGCCGTACATATTGCCGGCCGTCATCTAATTGATCTGTCGGACTTTCTAACAGGGACTGTCGAAACGCGGTATGTACCGAACCCCGGATCCACATTAGGCTTCGAGCTTCCGACTGCGGCGAGCGTTGCGGGTAGGCCGCATCCGGTCGGGACTGATGCCGATGTAGTCCTTTCCTGAATTGATCTCCCCCAAAAAAAACAACTTTCCTACACCGTACTCTTTATGTTCTATCCTGCCGGATGGAACAGCACCCCGAGTCGGCGGTCGCGACCGCCCATCCCGCGCCCCAATCCACCGCGTCGCCCGAAGCCGCCGCTTCGCCGCCCGCCGAACCCCGCGAAGCACAAGGCGCCGAGCCCCCTCCCGCGCCGGCCGAAAGCCTCGACGGCGCCCCGCCCGCTGGCGGCTACGATCCCGCCGACTATCGCTGGGTGCCGGTGCGCCGCCGCCCGCGCGTCGACGGCTGGACCGAGGAGAAGCAGCGCCGCTTCATCGAGGCGCTGGCCGATACCGGCCTCGTCTCCGCCGCCGCCAAGGCGGTCGGCATGGCGCGCGAGAGCGCCTACAAATTGCGCCGCTCGGCGCACGGCGCCGCCTTCGCCCGCGCCTGGGACGCCGCCCGCCACCATGCCGGCGGCTTCGTCGAGGACGTCGCCTTCGAGCGCGCGATCGAGGGGGTCGAGCACAATGTCTATGACGAATATGGCGAGGTGGTGTGCACCAAGCGCGTCTATAACGACCGCCTGCTCATGTTCCTGCTGCGCCACCTGAAGCCCGAGCGCTACGGCGGCGGCGCCCCCGCGCAGGACACGCCGCCGATCGAGGTCGAGGAGAGTTTGCGGGCGATGGAGCCGCCCTTGCCTGCCCCGCCCGAGCAATTGCTCGGCCCCGACACTCTGGCCCACGAGCTCGACATCGCCGACATATCCGACGGCGCGCTGCCCCATTTCCTCAGCGAGCAGCGCCCGCCCAAGAGCGCCAAGCGGATCGCCGCCGAGGCGCAGGTCGCCGACGAGGCGCGCTGCGCCGCGGCCTATGCAAAGTTCGAGCGCAAGGAGGAGCTGACCCGCCAGGAGTTCGGCGACATGTGCCGCCATCTCGACCCGATCGGCAGCCGCGAGCGGTCGGGCAAGCGCTATAGGTGAGACCTTAGTGTGACCTTCCGCTCGCCCGCGCCCTCATCCGGGCCGGTCTTGGCTACCGTCGACGGCGGCGCCGCTGGTCGCGGCCATGTCGCGCGCATGCTGGCCCGGAGTCTCGGCGGCCGCGGCCGGCATCGCCTCGCCAAGCTCGGTCTCGACCGCGGCGCCGCCCGCGAGCGTGCGATGGACCGGGCACTTTTCGGCGATCTCGACCAGCCGCTGCCGTTGCGCGTCGGTGAGATCGCCGTCGAGCCGAAGCCGCCGCGTGAACAGGTCCGCGGGCGCGGCATCGCGCCGCCTGCTGTGGCCGACCGTCACGCTCACCCGGTCGAGCGGCAGCTGCTTGCCGCGCGCATAGAGGCGCAGAGTCATCGCCGTACAGGCTCCGAGGCCCGCGGCGAGCAGATCGTAGGGCGTCGGGCCCGAGCCGAGCCCGCCGACCTCGGGCGGCTCGTCGGCGAGGAAGCGGGCCCCGCCGGCGCTGACCTCGACCTGGAAGGCGCCTTCGCCGGTCTCGACGACCGTGACCGCGCCCGACTGTTTCTCGCTCCGCGCCGGCGCCGGATCGGCGACGTAGCGGCTCGCCCAGGCGGCGATGATGGCGGCGGCGAATTCGGCGTCCCTGCGGTCGGTGAGCAGGTGATCGGCGCCGTCGAGCGCGACGAAGCTCCGGGGGTGGCGCGCGGCGCGATAGATGGCCGTGGCATTGTCGATGCCGACCGTCGCGTCCTGCGGCGAATGGAGGATGAGCAAGGGCTTGCCGAGCGCGCGGATGCGCTCGGCCTGGTCGTGCGCGGCCAGATCGTCGAGGAAAGAGCGGCGCAGCTTGAACGGCCTTCCGCCGATCCGCACCTCCGCCTCGCCCTTGGCCTCGAGCTCCGCGACGTCGCCGGCGAAGAGGCGCGTGACATGATCGACGTCGGACGGAGCGCCGATCGTCGCCACCGCCTTCGTCTCGGGAATCTGCGCGGCCGCAGCCAGCACGGCCGCGCCGCCGAGGCTGTGGCCGACCAGCAGGGCGGGCGCGTGCCCCGCCGCCCGCATCGCGTCCGCGGCGGCGACGAGGTCGGCGATGCTACCGCTGAAATTGCTGTCGGCGAACTCGCCTTTGCTCTGGCCGAGGCCGGTGAAGTCGAAGCGGAGAACGCCATAGCCGAGCGCGGTCAGCGCCCTGCTGATCCGCACCGCCGCGATCGAGTCCTTGGTGCAGGTGAAGCAATGGGCGAACAAGGCGTAGGCCGAGGCCGGCCCGTCGGGCTCGTCGAGCCGCCCCGACAGGCGCTGCCCGTCGGCGCCGGTGAAGTCGAAGGCTTTCGTCGGCATGTTCGCCCTCTCCTCCGGCGGATGGCGGCGCTAGGCCTGGTGGCCCGCCACGGCATCGAGCACGCGGCCCGAATAGACCAAAGCCGCGCCGGCGTTGAGCGCGACCGCGACGCCCAGCGCCTCGGCGATCTCCTCGCGCGTCGCGCCTTCGTTAAGCGCGGCCTTGCTGTGCACCGTGATGCAGCCGTCGCAGCGCGTCGTCACCGCCACCGCCAGCGCGATCAATTCCCGCGTCTTGCCGTCGAGATGGCCGGTCTTCGCGCCCGCGCCCGACAGCGTCTGATAGCCTTTCAGCGTGTCCGGGCTGAGCTGCCCCATCTCGCCGATCCGCCCGAGGATCTCGTTCCGATATTCGACCCAGTCCAGCATCCTTGCTCTCCTTGCACTGTCGGCCGCGTCTCCCGGCTCACGACATCGGGTTGGCCGGCGCACCGGGCTCGGGCGGCAGCGGAATATAGTCCTGGTCGTCGAGATCGGGCAGCTTCATGCGCCCCGCCCGCCAGTCGGCCTTGGCCTGCTCGATCCGCTCCTTCGACGAGGAGACGAAATTCCAGTCGATGAAGCGCGGCCCGATCGGCTCGCCGCCCAGCGCCATCACGATCGCCCCCGTCTCGGCGCGGAAGCTTGCCTCGACGCCCGGCGACAGGACGATCATCTGGCCTTCAACGAAGCGCTCCCCGCCAAGTTCGATCGCGCCCGTTGCGACATAGAGCGCGCGCTCGGTGTAATCGGCCGGCAGCGACGCCGACGCGCCCGCCTGCAGCGCCC
The DNA here is from genome assembly GCF_035594035.1 of Sphingomonas sp. LY54. NCBI lineage: Bacteria > Pseudomonadati > Pseudomonadota > Alphaproteobacteria > Sphingomonadales > Sphingomonadaceae > Sphingomonas > Sphingosinicella wutangchuni. The sequence continues at coordinate 2,580,734 of NZ_CP141588.1, read as the reverse complement.
AGTGCAGGTAGAAGAGCGGCGAATGGGTCCGGACCCGGGCGCGCAGCCCCAGCGCCTCGCCGGCGATCAGGCGGCCCCAGACGCCCCCGTCCTCGAAGGTCGGCAGATCCTCCGCGCCGTGATGGGCGAAGGCCGGATCGCTCTCCTCGTCCGCTTCGGGCAGCGCCACCCAGGCCTGGATGCCGTTCATGTGCCCGCCCTCGATCCGGGCGCGCTCGAACCGCTCGCTGTGGGTGATGCCCCGGCCCGCCGTCATCCAGTTGACCTCGCCCGGCCGGATCGGCTGCTCGGAGCCGACGCTGTCGCGGTGCATGATCTCGCCGTCGAACAGATAGGTGACCGTCGAGAGGCCGATATGCGGGTGCGGGCGGACGTCGACATTGTCCGGAATGCCCGGCGCGAAGTCCACGGGCCCCATATGGTCGAAGAAGATGAACGGCCCGACCATCCGCCGCTTCGCGAACGGCAGGACGCGCCCGACCTCGAACCCGCCCAGGCTCCGCCGCCGCTGCGTGATGACGATATCGATCATGGCGCTCCTCCGCTCACGACGCGCCGCGACTATCGGCCAGTGACCGCCCGATCACAAGCGCGGCGCGACGGCCTGCCCGATATGGCAGCGCGGCGGACGCGAGGTCCCATTGTGAAACAGACTTTCCGCCGGGCAACCCTTTGCCGAACTTGGCGAATGATTGGTCGAATACCTTCGAAGTGCCAGCAAGCAGGGAAACGATCCGTCATTGCGACAACGCCACCTCCCATAAACGACATGTTCAAGGCATGAAGTTGCCCTCCAATAAGCATTTTCTGTGCACCAGAGAATGAGATATGCCTCAGGAAGCGTCGCCTATTGTTACTAGAAGCTCGCAATAGTGTTCTGATCAGGTTTACGTCTCACACGTCTTCGTACTATCGCCGGCCGCGTTTTCGCAAATCACGCTCCGCGCGAAAAAAATAAACATTTTGAAGGGCATGGCGAGCTGTTGTACACTCAGCGCCAACTGACCGTGTTGTTGCGTTGTGGGGCGGCTCAGGGGGACCAGCATTGGCGGCTGTCCACGCCCCGGCTTCAGTGTTTCATGAAAGGCCGGAACCACATGGAAAAGAATGAATCGAGAGAGCGTGCCGAGACCGCTCCGATGTCGATGATCGGCGCCGACATTGTCGTGACCGGCAATATCGAAGCCAGTGTCGATCTGCAGATTGAGGGACGCGTCGTCGGCGACGTTCGTTGTGCGACCCTGATCCTCGGCGAGAAGAGCTGCGTGCAGGGCAGCATCTATGCCGACCGAGTCCGTGTCTCGGGCACGGTCGAGGGGGCCATCGAGACGGGTGATCTAGCGGTCGAGGCGACGGCACAGGTCGCTGGCGACGTCACCTATTCGCGCCTGCGGGTGGTCAACGGGGGCGTATTGGAAGGCAAGATGACCCGGCGCGCGCGGGAAGAAACCGGGAATGAAGCCACCAGGCTCAGGCTGGTCGAGCCAGGCTCCGAGCCCGTCGCCGAGGCAGTGTTCATAGAGTGACGACCGCGATCCGGTTTTCTTGCGATGCGGCTGGGCATGCCGGCTGTCCATATCCTTCGCGTGGCCGCCAGCGTGGGATGGTCGGCCGGGTCGGGAGCGGGACATCCTGACCAATGGCCGGTGAGCCGCACGACGCGAACCGCTTCCAGACCAGGAGGAGCCAAGTGGTTGGGGAGGGCGGCCTGAGCCCATTGTGCAACATGGGTTGGCACAAGGTCAGCGCCGACGTGCGCTGGAACAGCGGCTATTATTTCTCCCGTTGCGAACGATGCGGGCGTGATCTCGTCCGCACGATATATGGCCGCTGGCACGTGCCGCGCGGATACCGGGTGGTCTGGCAAAAAGCCGCGCCGGCCGGCCCATTGCCTTCGGGCCTGGATCGGCGGGTACCGGCGAGCCGAAGGCCGTCCAACCTGCCGATCCAGCACGTTCTGGATCAATTGAAAGACGTGCGGCCTGAGGCCACTGCGCCCCTGGCCCAGGCTCCCCCAGCCCCGGCCCATGCAATGGCTGGGCCTGCCACGATTGAGCCTGGACCCTCCGAGCCCTTGACCGCGGAACCCGTCGTCCCTGAGCCTGCGACGCCCGAGCCTGTGACGCCCGAGACGCTTACTCCCGAGGCCGCAACCCCCAACCCGGTAACACCCGAACCTGTGCCGTCTGCCCCGGAAGCGCAAGCTGACGGCGCCACGTCATTCGATCCCGCCTCTGCGTCACCATCGGCCGCCGCCGAGGCGATGCGGTCGAGCGACGACGTTTCTCGGGATGGCGGTGCGGCTGAACCGTCGATCGAAGTGGATGCTCCCGAGGACCCGGGGACCCCCTCCCCGATCGAGGGCGGCGAAAGTGGCGGACGGCCTGCCCCTCCTGAACCGCTGAACGCGGCGGCGGCTCTGGGCCAGCCAGAGCCTTCCCCTGCTGCAACACCCGAGACGGGATCGGAAGCCACACCCCCATCTTCGGGTCCCTCCGCAGAAGACTTCATGGATGATGGTGAAGACAAGAGCGCATGGGACTCTCTGGTGAGCAGCCCGGCTTCGCGCGCCATCGGACAATCACCGCGTTCGGACGGCATCGGCTGGGCGGGCAGGGCTGCGGGGCTCTGGACAAGGTTTCGAAAGACCGTCCGACCCCGTGCGTTAGCGGTCCGCGATCGGCTGGCGCGGGCGGGCCGTCGCGCCGGCGAGCGGCTCGACAAGCTCGACGTGCCGCCGGCGACCGCGACGCTTGCGGGCCTTGCCGGGGGTGCAGCCGTGTCGATCCTGGCGGGCGTGCTGGCCATCGCCGCCTTGCTTGCGGAGGGGAATAGGACCCAGCAGTCGCCAGTCCCGGGTCGGACCGTCGATCAGCCCTCCGGCACCCCAGGCTTCGTCACCGCGAGCCTGCTCAACTGCCGGGCGGCTCCGGCCCGACAGGCCCGCCTCGTTCGTCGTCTGGGGCGCGGAGAGGAGATCGCGATTCTGGCCAACGATGCCACCTGGGCCAGCATCGACGTCCAGGGCCGGCAATGCTGGGTCCAGGCACGGTACGTCGCCGCCGCGCGCCCCCTGTAGTGACGACAACCCGATGATGCACCGACGGTCCCTCAGAGGCGAAGCGCACCCCTAAGGAACAGTTGCCGGCTCGTCCCATCGGGGGGCAATCCCCGCGAAGAAAAAGAAATGTTTTGAGGGACGTGGCTTAGTGAAGTAGAGTCCTACTACCTGCCCGGGTCGCGTTGCGGGGCGGTCCATCTCCGGCGCGATATTCTTGATTGACGGGGCGTCCTATGTCTCTTGATCCATGGTCGGGGCGATCCAGCGGGGAGACCGGGCGGCCGGCGGCGATCGAGCCGCGGCTGACGGCCCGCGAAGCTCTCGACGAAATGGAAGAGATTATGCGCGTCACCGCGAGCGAGCATTCCGCCCGTCGCGTGGCCGCGGTGCGCTATACCCGCTGCCGCAGCGCGTTGATCGAAAGCGAGCTTCGACCGGCAGTGCCGGGATTTCTGGTCCAATGCGTCTCGCTCGACAAATTTCACGACTTTATCAGCCTGCTCGACCCGGATCCCAAGGCGCGGATCGCTTTCATCGAGGCCGGCCTTGTCGGTTGCCGGGCCGCGCTCGACGTCCAGAAGAAATATGATGTGTTCGGGGATCGCGATTTCTAAGCTTTCGGTCCTTGAGCGGCGCTACGCCGCAAATCCCCGGTGCCACCGTCAGAGGAGGTAGTCCGTGGGCTTTTTCTGCTGGCTAGGACGGCATCGCGCGAAGCCCGAACCGGGATGGAACGGCGGTTTTTATATCTCGGAGTGCCGACGGTGCGGCGTTACCCTTGTTCGTCCGGCCTTCGGGCGGTGGGTCGCGATGCGCGGCTTCCGCGTCGTCCGGAGGGCAAAGCCGGCGATCGCGCCGGACGGTTTCTCGCTCCCGGTCCACGGCGCCAGACCGGACCGAGAAGCTAGAATTGAGCCCCGCACGGCCCGGCCCCCGACGGCTGCGGTGGTGAATGGCATTTCCGGTTTGTCCGAACAGGCTGCTCCGGATGCGCGCTCGCCGCCCGAGCCCCGCGCCGTCGATCGCGTGTCGACCGAGACAGCCCGAGAAGAGGTTTCGAGCGGGTCCGGGATAACATCCCCGGCCTCTTCCCCCACCGCCGATCTTTCCCAGGACTACCGGAACGCATCCTCCGCGCCGGTCCCCGACTTCATGGACGACGGCGATGAGAGTGCATGGGATTGCTTGATGCACAGCGCCGGCGAGCAGCCCAACCTCGGCCACGGGACTGCGGGGTGCAGCAACACGGCAACGCGTGACGCGGGCGATGTGCTGGACAAGGGGATTGCCGGCGCCCGAAGCCCGGACTGAATGCGCAATTCGCACCAAGTAAGATGGTGACCCCTACGGGAATCGAACCCGTGTTTCAGCCGTGAAAGGGCCGCGTCCTAACCGCTAGACGAAGGGGCCATCGGGGCGGGCGCGCGCGCTCGCCGTCAGCGAGGGCGGGTCCTAAGCGAGGGCGCCGCGGCGGTCAACACCCGGCGGCAACAAATTGTCAGTCGGCCCAGGCGGCGTCCTCGAGATGGATCTCGGCGGCCGGGGTCGAGCCCCAATCGTCGCGCTTGATGCGGCCGGCGATCCACAGCTTGCGGTGCGAGGGCGCGGACAGCATCGCCTCGCCCAATGCGCTCTCGGCCATGCGGAAGGCGATCGTCTTGATGCGGCGTCCGTCGTCGCCCGCCACCACCACACGCAGATGGCCGTTGCCGACCACGTCGGCCTTGACGATCCGCACCGGACCGGCGGCGACGCGCGGCGCCGGCCAGCCGGCGCCATAGGGCCCGCCCGCCTCGAGCGCGTCGCACAGGTCCGGGCAGACGCCGCCCGGCGCCAGCACCGCATCGAGCAGCAGGGCGCGGCCGTCGCGGCCGGCGGCGACGTCGGCGCCAAGCCGCTCGTCGAGGAAATCGGCGAGCGCCTCGACCTTGTCGCGCGCGACCGTCAGCCCGGCGGCCATGGCGTGGCCACCGCCGGCGACGAGCAGGCCGCTGTCCTTGGCCGCGAGGATCGCGGCGCCGAGATCGACCCCGCTGATCGACCGGCCCGAGCCCTTGCCGACCTCGCCCTCCAGCGCGACGACGATCGCCGGCCGGCCCAATTTCTCCTTGAGGCGCCCGGCGACGATGCCGATCACGCCCGGATGCCAGCCCTCGCCCGCGACCAAAGCGACGGCGCGGTTGCCCTGCGTCCGGCACATTTCCTCCGCCGCCTCGGAGACCAGGGTTTCGATCGTGCGGCGCTCTTCATTGTAGCGCTCGAGCTCGGCGGCGATTGCCGCGGCCTCGGCCGGATCCTCGGTGGTGAGCAGGCGCACTCCGAGGTCCGACTTGCCGACGCGGCCACCGGCGTTGATGCGCGGGCCGAGCGCGAAGCCGAGATCGGTGCAGGTCGGCGCGCGATCGAGCCGCGAGCCATCGATCAGGGCGGCGAGCCCGACATTGCGGCGCTGCGCCATCACCTTCAGCCCCTGGGTGACGAAGGCGCGGTTGAGGCCCTTCAATTGCGCGACGTCGGCGACCGTGCCGAGCGCGACCAGATCGAGCAGATCGATCAGCTTGGGCTCGGGGCGGCTCGCGAAGAAGCCGCGCCCGCGCAAAGAGCGCAGCAAGGCGGCGCCGAGCAGGAAGCAGACCCCGACCGCGGCGAGATGGCCGTGGGCCGCGGCTTCTGCCGCCTCGTCGAGGCGGTTCGGGTTGACCAGAGCGTGGGCTACGGGCAGCGCCGCCGTGCATTTGTGATGATCGACGACGATCACGTCGACGCCGGCGCCGCACGCCATCTCCAGCGCCTCGAACGCCTGGGCGCCGCAATCGACGGTGACGATCAGGTCGGCGCCGCCTTGTGCGATCCGCACCAGGGCCTCGCCCGACGGGCCATAGCCTTCCATCAGCCGGTCCGGGATATAGGCGGCGGGGGCCGAGCCGAGCGCGCGCAGCAGCCGGATCAGCAAAGCGGCGGAGGTCGCGCCGTCGACGTCATAGTCGCCGAAGACGGTAATCGATTCGTGCGCCTCGACCGCGTCGGCGATCCGCTCGGCCGCCTTGTCCATGTCCTGGAACAGCGACGGATCGGGCATGAAGGCACGCAGCGTCGGCGTCCGGTGCAGTTCGAGCGCGTCGCGGCCGACGCCGCGGGCGAGCAGCAGCTGGCTGACAAGATCGTCGGGGACGAAGCCGGCATCGACCGCGTCGCCGGCGGTGCCGCGCCAGCGCCACGGCTGGCCGAGGATCGAGCGAGAGACGCCGCAGACATGGATGAAGGGCGCGGAGGGATCGAACAGGTTCACGGGGCCACCCTAAGCGATCGGCGCGCGATCGGATATCCGCCTTTTGCCGCAGATCGATCTATCCATCGCGGTGCGGGTTGGAGCCATTCGCAGCGCGCGCGCCACGCCCCTCTATGCTATTGTAATCCGGCTTGATCCGAACGGAGGGTGCCATGCCTTCGCGTCGTCCAACGCCCGCATTGCCGACCATGAGCGCGCTTTTGCTGATCGCCCAGTCGGTCGCGGCCGCCGCGCAGGCCCCGCCGAGCGCCGCAGCGACGGTCGCGGACCCCTGCCAGCCGCAGGCGAGCTGCCCCAATGAAGCCCGCGCCTATGTCCGCGTTGCGCCGCAAACGGCCGCGGCCCAACGCGCGGCGCGGGGCGATCCGCCGCCCGCCGGAGAGGATGGGGCGCGGACCGGCGACGACGTGCCCAGCGACGACGGTCAGCGGCCGAACAGCGACCGAACCGGCGACGGCAATGGCGGCCTCGACATTCTCGCGATCCTGCTGGCGACGGCCGGCGTGGTCGGCGGGGCGCTGCTGATCGACCAACTGACCGGCGACAAATGGACCTCGGCAAAGGACCTGGAGAAAGACGGCCCCAAATTCCCGCGCAAGCAGGCCGTCGGCCGCTACCAGGTCCAGGGCTTCGCGCTGGCGGGCTGGCCCGTGGTGGTCGACGTCGAAAGCCTGCCTGAAACCGAGACCTGGCTGGAGGTGGCCTATAAAGGCGACCGCTCCGATCAGCTCGTCCGCATCCCGATCCCGGGAGACGGGAGAAGGGAGACGGTGGTGAACCTCCCAGGGTCGGCCGACTCCTTCGCCGATGTCAGGGTCGCCCGTTATTCGATCCATTCCTATCTGCGCGACGCGCAGGGCACGGCGGTCTACCAGCCGCTGAAGGTCTACGGCTTCGGGGCCGGCCCGCGGGCGGTCGGATCGACGCTGCTCAAGATCACCAGCTTCACGCCCGACCTCGCGACCCGTCCCGACGAGGTGCGCTACAGCCTGCAGGCCCTGCGCCTGTTCGACCGCTCGGTGGTCGAGGTTCTGCGCCTGCCCAAGCCCGGCGGGCGCAAGCTGGAACGGGTCAGCACCGTCCGCTTCCAGCCGCTGCAGCAGGGCAATTATCCCGGCGACTGGCAGACGATGCAGGGCCGCCCCAAGCCCCAGTCCGGAATCTACCATCTCCAGGCGCGCGGCTGGCTGGTCGGCGCGCGCAACGACGAGCGCGACTGGACCGGAGCGATCGCGCCCAATCTCGTCCGCATTCCTTGATCGCGGCAATCCGTGCCTGGCGGCATTGGCCGAAGGTCGCGGCGCTGGCGGCGATCGTGCTGCTGACCCTGGCCGCCGACCGCCTCACCCGCGTCCCCACCGCCACCGCGATCATCGAGGACAGCACATGGGAGGTGCCCGTCGGGAATGAGTTGCTGCTGACCGGCGCTCCGCCCGGCCGCCTGCTCGACCTCCAGACCGGAGCCGGCGACGGGATCGCCCTCGAGGCAGGGCCGGTGCGGCTGGCCGACGGCAGCCGCGCCGAGCGATTGAGCTGGCAGGTCTCCACCCCGGGTACGGTCGAGGGCGACAACAAGGTGCGGATTCAGATCAGCACTCCGTCCCAGGCCAGCGACGGCACGGTGATATTGGCACGGGCCGGCGACGAAGTGCCCCCCGAATTCCTGGCCAGCAGCCCCGATATGGACCTGGCGGTCGAGGCAGGCGTCGCGTTTGGGGACGAATTGGTGCTGCCGCCCATCCACCTACTCGTCGCCGGGAAGGCGATCGACGACCCCGGCTTGGCCCTTGCCTTCACCCTCCTCCCGGGCGGAGCGCTTTCGCTCACCGTGCCGTCCAAGCCCGACGGAAGCCTCAGCGGGCTGCTGGTCCGGATCGGGCAGCGCGAGCGCAAGGGCAATCGCCTGCGCCTGCGCGAAGCGGCGATCCGCAGCGACGGCGCGGAGCGGCCGTGGAAGGTCGCGTGCGCGGCACCCGAAGGGGAAACGCGCTGGGCCGTGGCCTGGCGCAGGTCCGCCGTTCCGCGCGGAGCTGACTGCGCCGCACCGGTGCCGTCAGCCAAGGCGCCGGCGCTGCTCGCGGCCTCGGCCCTCACGATCGACGACAAGACCATCAAGCTGGATTTGCGGGGTTCGGCCTATGTCGTCGACACGCGCAAGCCGGTCCAGGCGCGGTGGCTGGCATGGGCGAAGGGGAATATCTTCCTCAGTCTCGTGCTCAGCGGCCTGCTGGCCCTGCTCGCCAACTGGCTGATCAAGACCCTGCGCGGCAAATCGGAGGGGTAAGTCGGTTCAGGCCTCGCCGAGGATCATCGCGCCGAAGCGCCAGCCCACGGCCCAGCGTATCTCGGCGCGGACCTTGCCGCGGCCGGGGAGCTCGACGACGACTTCCGAGCCGATCGGCAGCTTGACCTCGCATTCGGCCATGAAGCCGCCGTCCGAGATGTTCCAGATCCGGCTGTCGAGCTGGCGGCCGACGCCGTCCTCGACGATCGTCTCGACATTGATCCACTGCCGCGGCGGGCGCTGGACGTAGACCTTCTTGAGTTGGGCTTGCATAGGCTCTTCCCCCCGCTTGGGCTTAGCGGGGAGAGGCTTGTCATTCGGTTAACGATGAGCGCGCGCAAGGCGCGCATCACGCGTCGGTTCAGCTGCGGCCCGGCTCGTGGCGATGCTCGCCCTTCACCCAGCGGACCGTGCCGGTGGAGGCGCGCATGACGACGCTCTCGGTAGTGATGCAGCCGCCCTTGCGACGCTTGACGCCCTCGAGCAGCGAGCCGTCGGTGACGCCGGTCGCGGCGAAGATGCAGTCGCCCTTGGCGAGATCCTCGAGATGGTAGATCCGGTCAAGATCCTCGACGCCCCATTTGGCGGCGCGGGCACGCTCGTCGTCGTTGCGGAAGACGAGACGGCCCTGGAACTGTCCGCCGACGCAGCGCAGAGCCGCGGCCGCGAGCACGCCTTCCGGCGCGCCGCCCTGGCCCATGTAGAGATCGATCGTGGTGTCGGGGTCGGTGACCGCGATCACGCCGGCGACGTCGCCGTCCGGGATGAGCTGGACGCCGCAGCCGAGTGCGCGCAGCTCGGCGATGATCTTCTCGTGGCGGGGACGATCGAGCACGCAGACGATGATGTCGCCCGGCTCGACGCCCTTGGCGGCGGCGACGGCGCGGACATTGTCGCTCGGCGACTTGGCGAGGTCGATCACGCCTTCGGGATAGCCGGGGCCGACCGCAAGCTTGTCCATATAGACGTCGGGGGCGTTCAGAAGCCCGCCCGCCTCGGCGATCGCCAGCACGGCGAGCGCGTTGGGCCCGGCCTTGGCGGTGATGGTGGTGCCTTCGAGCGGATCGAGCGCGATGTCGATCTTGGGCCCGGTGCCCTGCGCGGTGCCGACCTTCTCGCCGATATAGAGCATCGGCGCCTCGTCGCGCTCGCCCTCGCCGATCACGACGGTGCCGTCCATGTCGAGCGTGTTCAGCGCGGCGCGCATCGCCTCGACGGCGGCGGCATCGGCGGCCTTCTCGTTGCCGCGGCCGATCAGCTTCGACGCCGCGACGGCCGCGGCCTCGGTGACCCGCACCATTTCCAGAACGAGCACGCGGTCGAGCACATGGCTTGCAGTCACCATTTTTTCTGTCATCCCCTAGGCTTGGTTGCGAGCGTCGATAGGCGAGGCCCATGATAAAGTCGAGGATGACGATGCTGCTGGTCGTCTGGCCGGGACTAACCGCCGCGGCCGAACCGGCAGTCACCGCCGAGCAGGCGCTGCTGACCTACCGCCGCACCTTCCAGTCGACGCGGGAGCTGGATTGCCCGACCGCCGGGCCGGACGACATCGTCATCTGCGGCCGTCCGGTCGACGCCGTTGATCCCCACCGTCTCCCGCTGCCGATCGAGCGCGAGCCGGGCGAGATCGTGCGCCACGTCGGCGAGCCCGCGGGCGACCAGGGGCCGTGTCGGCTGTGCACCCAACCGGTCGGTATCGACCTCAACATGGCCCGCAAGCTCGTTGCGGGCATCGGGCGCCTGCTCGAGGACGACGAGTAGATCAGGCGCCGGCCAGGAACTTCTTGATGCCGCGGGCGGCCTGGCGGATGCGCTGCTCGTTCTCGACGAGAGCGATGCGGACGAAGCCCTCGCCTTCCTCGCCAAAGCCGGCGCCGGGCGCGACCGCGACCCCGGCCTCGGTCAGCAGGCGCTTGGCGAACTCGACCGAACCAAGGTGGCGGAAGGCTTCGGGGATCGGAGTCCAGGCGAACATGCTGGCCTGCGGCGGTTCGATCGCCCAGCCGGCCCGGCCGAAACATTCGACCAGCACGTCGCGGCGCGCCTTGTAGAGCTTGCGGTTGGCCTCAACGATGTCCTGCGGCCCGTTGAGCGCGGCCACTGCCGCCGCCTGGACCGGCGTAAAGGCGCCGTAATCGAGATAGGATTTGACGCGGGTGAGCGCGTTGATCAGCGTCTTGTTGCCGACCGCGAAGCCGATCCTCCAGCCGGCCATCGAGTAGGTCTTGGACACGGAGGTGAACTCGATCGCCACCTCCTTGGCGTCCGGCACCTGCAGGATCGACGGCGTCGGCGTGTCGCCGAAATAGATTTCGGCATAAGCGAGGTCGCTGATCACCCACAATTTGTGCTCGCGCGCAAAGGCGACGACCTTCTCGTAGAAATCGAGGTCGGCGACATAGGCGGTGGGGTTACTCGGATAGCCGATCACCAGTACCGACGGCTTGGGCACTGTGTAGCGCATCGCGAATTCGAGGCGGGTGAAGAAGTCCGGCCCCGGCGCCGCGGGGATCGACCGGATCGCGGCGCCGGCGATGATGAAGCCGAACTGGTGGATCGGGTAGGACGGATTGGGCGCCAGCACGACATCGCCGGGCGCGGTGATCGCCTGGGCGAGATTGGCGAGCCCTTCCTTCGATCCCAGCGTCACGATCACCTCGCTGTCGGGATCGAGGCTGACGTCGAAGCGGCGGCCGTAATAAGCGGCTTGCGCCTTGCGCAGCCCGGCTATGCCTTTCGACGCGGAATAACCGTGGGCACGCGGATTGCGCGCCACTTCGGCCAGTTTCTCGACGACATGGGCGGGCGGGGCGCCATCGGGATTGCCCATGCCGAGATCGATGATGTCGTCGCCGCGCGCGCGCGCCGCCGCCTTCATCGCGTTCACTTCGGCGAACACGTAGGGCGGCATGCGGCGGATGCGGTAGAAATCGTCGGACATGGTGGGTCTCGTGCTGCGCGGCGGACCGATCCGCCGACGCCCCGGCACTATCGAGGCCGGCTGGTGTTGACTAGTATGCGCTGCGAAAGGACCAAGCATGGCTGATCAGGACGAAACCACCCAGCCGCTGCCGACGCTGGAGGAGATGCAGCACTGGACCTGGGTGATGGGGCGGGCCCAGCAATTGATGCTCGAGCATGTCGCGCGGACGATGGGCGAGGCCGGCGGCCGGCTCGGCGAAGGATCCGGCGCCGCCACGGTGGCGTGGCCGAGCATGAGCCTGCTCGCCGACCCGGCGCGGATCGCGGCGGCGCAGGTCGATCTGTGGACCGAGGGCATGGCAATCTGGCAGCGCGCGCTCGGCGGCGCCCCGCCCAAGAGCGAACTCGGCGAGAAGGCCGACCGCGACCGGCGCTTCAACGCGCCGCAATGGCGCGACAATCCGTTGTTCGACATGATCCGCCAGAGCTATCTGCTCGTCTCCGACCGGCTGCTGGGCAGCGTCGACGCGCTGGAGGGGGTCGACGACCGCACCCGCGAGAAGGTGCGGTTCGCGACGCGGGCCTTTGTGGACGCCATGAGCCCGTCCAATTTCGCCCTCACCAATCCGCTGGTGCTGGAGAAGACGCTCGAGACCAAGGGCGAGAATCTGCTCAAGGGCCTCGATCACATGCTGAAGGACCTTGCCAAGGGCCAGCTCACCCATACCGACAGCGACGCCTTCGAGGTCGGGCGCAACATCGCGACCACGCCCGGCAAGGTCATCAAGGAGACGCCCCTCTTCCAGCTGATCCAATATGCGCCGACGACCAAGCAGGTGCACGAAACTCCGCTCGTCATCTTCCCGCCCTGGATCAATCGCTTCTACATCCTCGACCTCAACCCGAAGAAGAGCTTCATCCGCTGGGCGGTCGAGCAGGGCCTCACCGTCTTCATGGTGTCGTGGAAATCGGCCGACGAGAGCATCGCCGACGTGATGATGGAGGATTATGTCCTCGCCCAGATCGAGGCGATCGACACGATCCGCGCGCTGCTCGGCGTCGAGGCGGTGCACGCAATCGGCTATTGCGTCGCGGGCACCACGCTCGCCGCCACGCTCGCCTTGCTCGAAGCGCGCGGCGAGGCGGACAAAGTGGCGAGCGCGACCTTCTTCACCGCCCAGGTCGATTTCACGGAAGCCGGCGACCTCAACCTGTTCATCGGCGACGAGCAGATGGATCTGATCCGCCAGCTCTCGGCAGAGAAGGGCTATCTCGACGGCCGCTACATGGCCGCGACCTTCAATCTGCTGCGCGGTCGCGACCTCATCTGGAATTACGTCACCAGCAATTACCTGCTGGGCGAGGACTATCCCCAATTCGACCTGCTCCACTGGAACGGCGACACGACCAACCTGCCGGCCAAGTGGCACCAGGCTTATCTGAAGGAGCTGTACGCCGAGAACCGGCTGGCCAGGCCCGGCGGCATCACCATTGCCGGCACCCCGATCGACCTGTCGACGGTCAAGGTCCCGACCTACGTCCAGGCCGGCCGCGAGGACCATATCGCGCCGCCGCAGAGCGTGTGGAAGATCACCCACCATTTCCGCGGCCCGCTGCGCTTCGTGCTGGCGGGATCGGGCCATATCGCCGGCGTGGTGAACCCGCCCGAGGCGCAAAAATATCAATATTGGACCAACGAGGCCAAGGTCGCGTCGCTCGACGAATTCATCGCCGGCGCGACCGAGACCAAGGGGAGCTGGTGGCCCGACTGGCGCGGCTGGATCGAGCGGCAGGCCGGCACGAAGGTCCCCCCAACCGGCGCCCGCATACCCGGCAAGGGCAAGCTCAAGCCGATCGAGGATGCGCCCGGCAGCTACGTGCGGGCACGCTAGAGCGTTCCAGGATCGTCATTGCGAGACGCAGCGACGAAGCAATCCAGCCGGACGCAGAGATCGCTGGATTGCTTCGCTCCGCTCGCAATGACGGGGTGCAAAAAAAGGGGAGGCTCCGGACGGAAGCCTCCCTCGTTGGCGATCAACGCGTTCAGCGCTGCTGGTCGCGGTCGCTCTTCTGGCGGTCCATGTCGTCCTGCCGGCGCGTGGTGTCGCCCTGCTGGCGGTCGTGGCCGCCGCCTTGCTGCTGTTGCTGACGATTGTCGTCGCGGCCGCCCTGCTGACGGTCGCCCTGATCTTTCCGGTCGGGCATCATTCGTCTCCTTTCACTCTCCCCTGCGCGGTTACAACGCTGCAGCCGCAACGGGTTCCGGCGGGGGAGCCGAGCCGTGGCCGCTGCCGGTCCGGCCGCAATTAGCAGCCTGCCTTCGGCGGCAGCGGGAACAGGGTCATGAACCAAGCGGCGAGATCGCGGTCGCCCTCGATCGCCAGCGCGCCCTCCGCTTCCAGCGCGGCGAGCGGAGCGGCGCCATAAGCGGCCGCGCCGAGCGCCGAAGTCGGGCCCGCGAGGACGAGATCGGGCTGCGCCGGCTCGCCGCGGCCGAGCGTCACCTGGCCGCCGGCAAGGGCGAGCGTGAACGCGTCCGCGCCGATGCGGAAGGCGATCGTCCCGTCCCGCTCCGCGGCACGCTTCATGTCCATCATCGTCCGGAACGACAGCATCAGCGACACCGCGCTGAACGGACGCGTCGGATCGTGCGCGGGCGAGCGCACCGCCCATCGCCCCATCGCCTGGAAGATCGGCCCGGCTTCATAGCCCCAGGGGGTGAGCTCGTAGACCTGGACCGAGGCGGGCGGCGGCAGCCGGTGGCGGCGGACCACGCCGGCCGCCTCGAGCCCCTCCAGCCGCTGGGTCAGCACATTGGCGCTGATGCCGTTGATGCTGGCCTTGAGCTCGCCGAAACGGCGCGGCCCCAGCATCAGCTCGCGCATCACCGGCAGCGCCCAGCGCTCGCCAATAATGTCCATGCCGTGCGTGGCCGCGCAGGCATCGTCGTAGCGGCGCCGGGCGGCCGCAATGCCTGCAGTTACATTTTCTAACTTCATAGTTGCGTTTATTAACTCGCGAGCGCATCAAACACAAACAGATGATTCGGGAGAGGCCCATGTCCAAGCTCATCTTCGTCAATTTGCCGGTGTCCGACCTTCCGAGCGCGACCGCTTTCTATGAAGCGCTCGGTGCCGTGAAGAACCCGCAGTTCAGCGACGACACGGCGAGTTGCATCGTCTTTTCCGAGACGATCCACGCCATGCTGCTGACCCACGACAAGTTCCGCCAGTTCGTCTCCAAGCCGATCGTCGACGCCCACCGCGCGACAGAAGTGCTGATCTGCCTGTCTGCCGACAGCCGCCAAGAGGTCGATGCGACCGTGGCACGCGCCGAAGTGGCCGGCGGGCGGGTCGACCCCTGCCCGACGCAGGATTATGGTTTCATGTACGGCCGCAGCTTCGAGGATCCCGACGGCCACATCTGGGAAGTGATGTGGATGGACATGGCGGCGGCCACGGCGGCGATGCGGCCCGAGACGGTCGAAGCCTGACACAGCCGAGAGGAGAGATGAGATGACCTATGTCGAAGGATTTGTGGTCCCCGTCCCCGCCGACAACAAGGAGGCTTACCGTAAGCACGCGGCAAATGCCGCGCCCTTGTTCAAGGATTTCGGCGTGTCCCGCCATGTCGAGGCCTGGGGAGTCGACGTCCCCGACGGCAAGGTCACCGACTTCAAGGGCGCGGTGAAGGCCGAGGAGGGCGAGGTCGTGGTCTTCTCCTGGTTCGAATATCCGTCGAAGGAAGCGCGCGACGCCGCCAACCAGAAGATGATGAGCGATCCCCGCATGGAGCAGATGGGTGCAACCATGCCGTTCGACGGCAAGCGCATGATCTTCGGCGGCTTCGCTCCCCTGGTCGACGAAGGCGGCGGCGCCGAGATGGGCTTTGCCGACGGCTATCTGGTGCCGGTCAAGGCCGACAAAAAAGAGGAATATCGCCGGATCGCCGCCAAGCTGGCGCCGATCTTCCGCGAGCATGGCGCGACCCGGATCGTCGAGACCTGGGCCGACGACGTCCCCGACGGCAAGGTGACCGACTTCAAGGGCGCGGTGAAGGCGGAGGAGGACGAGGTGGTCGTCTTCTCCTGGGTGGAATGGCCCTCGCGAGAAGCGCGCGACGCCGGCTGGGCCAAGATCATGGCCGACGAGCGGATGAAGCCGGGCGAGGAGCCGATGCCGTTCGACGGCAAGCGCATGATCTATGGCGGCTTCGCACCGATCCTCGACGCCTGAATTCGAAAGGGCCTGCAATGTCCGACCTGATCGACGACCGCGCCGCGCCCGCCGCGACGCAGCCCGCCACGCAGCATGGCAGCTTCGTCTGGTATGAACTCCTTACCCGCGATCCCGACGCCGCGGCCGCCTTCTATGGCAAGGTCGTCGGCTGGACCGCGAGGGATTCGGGGCAGCCGGACATGAGCTACACCCTGCTCAACGCGGGCACCGGCGATGTCGCCGGCCTGATGGCGATCCCGCCCGACGCCGCGGAGTCCGGCATGCGGCCGGGCTGGCTCGGCTATATCGGCGTCGCCGACGTCGACGCCGCTGTGGCCGAGGCCCAGGCGGCGGGCGCGACCGTCCATATGCCGCCGACCGACATCCCCGATGTCGGCCGCTTCAGTCTGCTTGCCGATCCGCAGGGCGTGCCCTTCTACATGATGCAGGGCGCGAGCGACGAGACCAGCCAAGCCTTCGCGCCCAACCTACCCGGCCACTGCAGCTGGAACGAGCTTTCGACCACCGACCAGGAAGGCGCCTTCGCTTTCTACGCCGGCGCGTTCGGCTGGGCGAAGGGCGACGCGATGGATATGGGAAAGATGGGCATTTACCAGTTCATCACCCTCCCCGCCGCCGCGACCGGCGAGGGCTGCGAGGGCAGCGGCACGATTGGCGCGATGATGACCCGCCCCGAAGGCGCGCCCGCAGGCTGGACCTTCTATTTCCGAGTGCCCGACATCGAGCGGGCGGCCGCGACCGCCCAGGCGGAAGGAGGGACGATCCTGCACGGGCCGTCGGAGGTCCCGGGCGGCGATCACATCATCATCGGCGCCGATCCGCAGGGCGCGACCTTCGCGCTGGTCGGCGCGCGGCAAGCCTGAAGGAGCCATCCATGTCCAGGATCACCCCCTGCCTCTGGTATGACGGCCAGGCCGAGGAAGCGGCGAATTTCTACGTGTCGCTGCTGCCCGACAGCCGGATCGACAAGGTGATGCGCTCGCCGGCCGACAATCCGAGCACGCCCGAGGGCGCGGTGCTGACGGTCGAGTTCACCCTGGCCGGCCAGAGCTACCTCGCCTTGAACGGCGGCCCGCTCTTCCACTTCACAGAAGCGGTCTCGTTCATGATCGCCTGCGACGACCAGGTCGAGGTCGACCGGCTCTGGGACGCGCTCACCGCCGACGGCGGCAGCCCAAGCCAGTGCGGCTGGCTCAAGGATCGGTTCGGCCTGTCCTGGCAGATCGTGCCGCGGCGATTGATGGAGCTGATGAGCGACCCGGACCCGGACCGCGCCCGGCGCGTGATGCAGGCGATGATGGAGATGGGCAAGATCGACATCGCCGCGATCGAGCGGGCCTAGCGCCTCATCTCTTGAGGATGCGGGTGAAGCGGGCGAGCCCGAACAGGATCGTCGGCCAGAACATCGTGTTCCAGACGTCCTTGCCGTTGAGGCTCCACCGCGGCGTGCCGCCGTGGCTGAGCGTGTCGATCACGTCCCACACCTCCCCCGCGACCGCCGCCAGGGCGACGGCGGCGAGCGGGCGCCAGTCTGCGAGCGACTTGCGAAGGACGATCACGACCAGCAGCATCACGCCGAGGCCGACATAGATATGGAGCGCGTCCTTGCTGAGGTCGGTCGTCTCGACGAGGAACAGCTTGGCGCTCTGGAAAATGCTCATGATGGGATCCTGGTGCGGAACGGGTTGAAGTCCGTGCCCTTGTCGAAAATGTCGACGCCTTCGCGCCGCTTGAGCCAGCCGACCGCGGCATAAGTGGCGGGCGTCAGCAGGACCTCCCAGCCGACCTTCAGCGCGAACTGGGTGACGAGGACGATCAGTAACGTCTCATTGTCCCACAGGCCGTAGAAAGCGAGCGGATAGAAGATCAGGCTGTCGATGCCCTGGCCGACGAAGGTCGAGCCGATCGTGCGCGTCCAGAGGTGCCGTCCCTGCGTCAGCAGCTTCATCCGCGCCAGCACGTAGGAATTGGCGAACTCCCCGGCGCAGAAGGCCAGCATCGAGGCGAAGACGATGCGCGGCACCTGGCCGAACACGCTCTCATAGGCCGCCTGCCCCTGCCAGCCCGGCGCCGGCGGCAGCGCCACCACGACCCACGCCATGAAGGCCATGAACAGCAAGGCGGCAAAGCCCGCCCAGATCACGCGGCGCGCACGGGCATAGCCATAGACCTCCGTCAGCACGTCGCCGATCACGTAGGAGACCGGGAAGAAGAGGATGCCGGCCCCGAACGGCCATGCGCCGATGCCGGGCAAATCGACGGTCGCGACCTTGCCGGCGCCGAGGATGTTGGAGAGCAGGATGACGGTGACGAACGCCGCCATCACATAGTCGAAATAGGCGAAGCGGCGCCCGCCGGCCTCCGCCCCCTCGATCTTCCTGATCCGCCCCCCGTGCATCGCCGCCGATGATTAGCGGTGTTCCGCTCCGCTGGAAAGCGCGCTAGAGCGAGGCGTCGCGCGCCCGTAGCTCAGTTGGATAGAGCACGAGACTTCTAATCTTGAGGCCGCAGGTTCGACTCCTGCCGGGCGCGCCATTTAAACGCCGTTTGGTATTGGGACCCCCTTACCCTTCTCCTTCGCCAACCTTGCGATAGCCGTAGCAAGCAATCCTCTTTAGTCTTCAACGCTTCATCGCCACCCCGGAAATAGCCCTCCGCACAGGAATACGCTTCAATAACGTCCCGAGATTCATGGCAGGGCATCCACAAATCGGGCGGGGCGAAGCTGGGTGGGTCAGAGCAGATTTCTACAAGGTGTTCGGGAGCCTGTAATTCCGGCCGAGCAACTGCGCGCAAGGCAATCCTTCCATGGCTCTTTGCACATGCGCCGCCACTGCGGATGCTCCCTTCTCTGCGCCTAGAGATCTTGAGTTGCCTCAGCCCGCCGGTAGATGCGTGCCCCTCTGGGAGCAAATTCTCGCAGGACCGGAAAAGGTCATTGCGAATGGTCGGGCAAGGGGTACCGGTCAATTGGCGTTGCGGATGTAAGGTTGTCAGGATCGCCAACGCCACCGAAATGCTGGATTCTCAAAGCCAGTCCATGGTGGTCCCGTCATTTGGGCCACGCCTCCCCCGCTTTGCCGGACGCTATCCCGCCTGCCCCAGCCAGGCCGGGACGCTTTCGTCGGCGAGATAGGCTTCGTCGCCGCGGCGCGGGCGGACGATGGCCCAGTCGGATCCATCGACCAGCACTTCCGGCGCCAGTGCGCGGGAATTGTAGGTGCTGGCCATGGTCGCCGCATAGGCGCCGGCCGTGCCGATCGCGACCAGATCGCCCGCCTCGACCCGGTCGAGCCGGCGCGCCGCCGCGAACACGTCGCCGCTCTCGCAGACCGGGCCGACCACGTCTGCGACCATCTCTTCGCCAGTCGGCGCGACCGCGTCGATCGCGTGCCAGGCGTCGTAGAGGCTCGGCCGCATCAGGTCGTTCATCGCCGCGTCGACGATCACGAACGGACCTGTCGCGCCGGGCTTCACGCGGATGACCTCGGTGAGGAGGATCCCGGCATTGCCGACGATCAGCCGGCCGGGTTCGAAGATCAGCCGCACGTTCCAGCCACGGGTAAGGCGTTCGACCATCGCGCCATAATCTGCGGGGCTCGGCGGCGGCAGCAGCGCGGGATCATAAGCGATGCCGAGGCCGCCGCCGAGATCGGCAGTGTGGATCTCATGGCCCTGTGCGCGCAGCTCCGCGATCGCAGCGCCGAGCTTGGCGATCGCCGACTCCAGCGGCGCGAGGCTGGTGAGCTGGCTTCCGATATGGACGGCGAGGCCGCGGAGCCGGAGGCCGGGCAGGTCACGCAGCGCGGCGCACGCGGCCGGCATTTCGCCGATCGGGATGCCGAACTTGTTGTGCGCGGCGCCGGTCGAGATCTTCGCGTGGGTGCCGGCATCGACATCGGGATTGACGCGGAACGCCACCGGCGCGGTCAGGCCCATCGAGGCCGCGACCTCCGAGAGCATCTCGGCCTCGGCGAAGGATTCGAGATTGAACTGGCAGAGCCCGCCGGCGAGCGCGAGCCGCATCTCGTCCGCGGTCTTGCCGACCCCGGAGAAGACGATCTTTTCGGGCGCGATCCCGGCGGCGCGCGCCCGGCGATATTCTCCGCCCGAGACGACGTCGGCGCCGAGCCCCTCGGCGGCCAGCGTGGTCAGGACCGCGATATTGGGATTGGCCTTGACGGCATAAGCGATCAGCGGGTTGTCGAGCGCCGACAGAGCGGCGCGAAGGGCCCGCGCCTGGCCGCGCATCGCATCGGCCGAGTAGACGTAGACCGGCGTGCCGACCGCCTGCGCGATCGCCGGCAGGGGAACGGCCTCGCAATGGGTCACCCCGTCGCGCAGGTGGAAAGCAGACATCACTCGTTCCCGATATTGGGCCGCGTGCAGGACAGGCGGCCATCCCGGCAGCCGCCGCCCTTGTCGGACCGCGGCTGCGCAGGAGCGCCGTGCCTTAGCGCAGCTTCAGGCGAACGCCGGCGCGGAAGGCGCGTCCGAGCAGGTCGCTATAGGTGCTGTTCGCCGCCAGGCCGGTCTCCGGGAGGAGGATCGGCTTGGCATCGAACACGTTGGTGACGTTGATGAAGAAGGCCCCGTCGCCGCGGCCGAGCGCGTCGAACTTCACGGTCGCGTTGAGATCGACGTAGAAGGCGCCCGACACGTGATTGTTGTCATAGGTCGGGAATTGCGAGGTCGAGACCGGACAGGTGGTCTGGCACTCGATGCCGTTGGCGACATATTTGCCGGAGCTCACGCCGCGTCCCACCGCCGTCAGCGAGTAGCCCGACGTGTCGTAGCTGGCGTTGATGCGGTAGATCCACGTCGGCGTGCTGTACTGGCCGCCGTTGGCGCCGACGGTATTGACGGGGGTCACCCCGGAAACGCCCGTGTCGGTGATGTTGTCGATGTAGCGCGTCGCCACGCCGCGCAGCGTGAAGGTGCCGTCGGCGCCAGCAAAGACATTCGCCAGAGGCAGCCTGTAGGAAGCGTCGAAGTCGACGCCGCGCACGAGCTTGCTGGCGAAGTTGAACGGCTGGTTGCGCAGCAGGATGCGTGCCGAGCTGTTCGGATCCTGGGTGATGGCGGCGCAATATTCCGCATTGCCCTCGAAGCAGCGGTCGACAATGTCCTGCGCCGAGAGGAAGTCGATCACGTCGTTCATCTCGATGCGGAAATAATCGACGGAGGCGCTGAAGCCCGGCAGGAAACGCGGCGAAACGACCGCGCCGAGATTCCACGAATCGGCCTTTTCCGGACGCAGGTTGGGATTGCCGGTGGCGGTCGCCGAGTAAGAAATGCTCGATCCGAAGACGCCGGTGCCCGGTCCGGGATTCTGCTGCCCCGGAACGAAGAACGGGTTGCGCACCGAGTCGGTGTTCGAGGAACCCGCCTGGAACAGCTCGTTCAGGTTGGGCGCGCGGATGTCGCGCGAGCGCGTGACACGGAAGCGGATATCGTCGATGGGCTGCCACGTCGCGCCGGCACGCCAGGTCGTGACCGAGCCCGAGCTCGAATAGTCGGTGAAGCGTGCCGCGCCGTTGAATTCGAGGCCGAAGCCGAGCGGCACCACCGTCTCGAGATAGGCCTCCTTCACGTCATATTTGCCGTTTGTCGGCAGATAGTTGCCGACCGACCAGGCATTGAGCGTGGTGACGCCGCCGGCCGGATTGGGCGTGATCACCGGCTGGAACTCGGTGGGCACGAAGCCCGTGATCTTCTCCTCGCGATATTCGCCGCCGACGGCGACGCTGACATCGCCGGCCCAGGTCGCGAACGGCGTGAAGTTGAGGTTCGCACCGGTGACGAACTGCTCCACCACCTCGTCGCGATAGGGATCGCCGAGGATGTACGGGATCGCCGCCGGATTGGCGACGCCGATGCCGAGGCGGTTGAGCGGGACGCACCCGGCGTCGTTGTTGTTCGGGTTGGCGTCCGCATTGATGCGGCAGACGATCGGGCTCGTCGTGTCGCCGGGCACCGAGAACACCGCATCCACGGCGTTCGCGATACGCTGGGTGTGCATGATGTTGCGGAGCTGCTCGCGGAGATCGGCCCGACCGTATTGGCCATAGACGTCCCACGTCGCCCGGTTGCCGAACATCTCGAAATCGCCCTCGGCGCCGATCACATAACGCTGCACCTCGCGCTTGTTGTTCGCCTGCCGGTAGGGAAGATCGGCGGCGCTCGTGCCGATCGTCACCGCGGTGATGTCGGCAAGCTGCTGCTGACCCAGCGCCAGGATCAGGAAGGCGTTGTCGCCCGCGAGCGTGCTCGCACCCGCTGAGCCGACGCCCACGTTGGCACGATTCGGCGCGCTGGTGGTCGACGACAGGTTCGGGCCCGCATTGAAGAGCACTTCCTGCCAATTATACGAGGCTTCGGCGAACAGGCTGACGCCGTCGGCAACGTCGAAGCTCACGCGGCCGAACAGGCTGCGGCGATCGTCCTCGGCGTCGAGGCCGATGCGGCGCCCCGTATCGTTGACCCGCCAATCGCCGCCCTGTGTCAGCGTCGGAGGGGACGAGCCGGTCGGCGACGGGAAGCTCAGCGCGCCGTACTGGAACTGGTTCACCGATCCGCCCGGGCCGAAATAGATACCGCGCAGCCGGTTCGCCGTCCCGCCCGCGGAGTTGAGGATGATGCTGCCCGGGGTCGAACTGGTCGAGCCGACCTGGGTGCGGACCAGGAATTGCGGGACGCTGCTGTTCGTCGTCGCATTGTAAGCCGGATTGGTGATGCGCACGAAGCCGGTGTGGTTCCAGTCGCGGTCCACCTCGAAGATACCGTCGCGATGGGCGATCTCGCCGCTCAGGATGATATGGCCACGGCCGTCGGCGAAGGACGTGCCGCCGGCGGCGCCGAACGAATAGTTAAAGCCGTCGCCGTGGCCGGTGATGCCGCTGTCGGCCTCGATCTTCAGCCCCTCGAACTTCTTGTCGAGGATAAAGTTGACGACGCCGCCGACGGCGTCCGAGCCGTAGGTCGCCGAAGCGCCGCCCGTGACCACTTCGACTCGATCGACCAGCATCTGCGGGATCGTGTTGACGTCGACCAGGCCGGTGATCGTCGAGGCGACCGAGCGCCGGCCGTCGAGCAGCACCAGGGTGCGGACCTCGCCGAGGTTGCGCAGGTTGAGCGCGTTGATGCCGGCCTGGCCGCTGCTGAGGTTCAGGCGCGAGTTGGACGGCCGCGTCGAACCGGCGAGCGAGGGCAGCTGGTTGACGAAGTCGGCAATATTGTTGGTCGGGGAGGAATTCTGGATGTCCTCCTGGGTCAGTACGGTGAGCGGAGTGGGCGCCTGATACCCGTCGCGGACGATGCGCGTACCGGTGATGAGGATGTCCCGATTCTCTTCGGCTGTCGTCGCACTGGTTTGCGCCGTCGCGTCCGTGGCCTGCGCCGAGGCAGCCCCTGCCATCGCCAGCGCTACGAAAGCGCCCCCGGAGAAAAGCACCGTTTTCAGTGAAATCGAAGCACGCATCTGCTCACCCCCAGAATTATTTTTATGGTCCGCGCGGCGTATCGCCGGCCGAAGCCGGCATTAAGTAACAAGAATGAAATGTCCCGCCATAGTTTCTGTTGGCCGATCCATAACCTCTCGTCATTGTGTCCCGGGGCCAATCGCGTGCTATCCAAGCGACAAGAGCGGGGGTGACACCCGCCGGAGGGGGAAATGAATGGCGTCGCAGGCTGAAAGCAGCATCGCCCTGGCGGGCCAGGTCGTGCCGCCGGGCTTCGGCCGGCAGGCGCTCTACGTGCTGCTCGGCTTCTCCGCGGGCCTGCCCTTCTACATGTTCTCGACCGTGCTGTCGCTCAGGCTGCAGGCGCATGAGGTCGGGCTGGTCGTCATCGGCTTCTTCGCCTGGGTGCAGTTGCTGCCGACGTTCAAGTTCCTGTGGGCGCCTCTGCTCGACCGCTTCGAGGTGCCGGGCTTCGGCCGCTTCTGGGGCAAGCGGCGCGGCTGGATCATGCTCGCCCAGCTCGGCATCTTCGTCTCGATGGCGACGATGGGGCTGACGGCCTCCGACCAGAATCTCGGCATCACGGCCCTCTTCGCCGTATTGCTCGCCTTCTGGACGACGACGCTGGAGGTCGCCGCTGACGCCTGGCGCATCGAGCTGGCGCCGACCCAGGCCGAGCAGGGCCCGATCGCCGCCGCCAATCTCTGGGGCTATCGCACCGCCATGGTCGCGGCCGGGAGCGGCGCCTTGCTGCTCGCCGATTTGCCGGGCTGGGGCTGGGCCGGCGCCTATCTGGCCATCGCCACCGTCGCTTTCCTCCCCTTCCCTTTGCTGGTCGCGATGCGGCCCGACCCCGGCCATGGCGGCAGCCGCGTCCGCGCGCTTGTCACCGGCCTCGGCGCGAGCGTCGTCATCCTGGGCGGGGCGACCGCGATCGTCGCCGCGTTGGGCTGGCTCCTGCTCGGTGCCGCCGCCGGCATCGGCATCAGCGGCGAGACCAATGTCACGCCGTTCGTGCTGGTGATCTGCATGTTGCCGTTCCTGCTGATGGCGGCCGCCCTGCCCCGGATCCGCAAGCTCCC
The DNA here is from genome assembly GCF_035594035.1 of Sphingomonas sp. LY54. Lineage (NCBI taxonomy): Bacteria > Pseudomonadati > Pseudomonadota > Alphaproteobacteria > Sphingomonadales > Sphingomonadaceae > Sphingomonas > Sphingosinicella wutangchuni. The sequence continues at coordinate 2,556,395 of NZ_CP141588.1, read as the reverse complement.
GCCGGGCGCGCCGGCGCGGCGATCGGTCGCGATCGGCCCCTATGTCGATTTCTTCTGGCGCTACGGCTTCATGGCGCTGGCGCTGATGGCGTTCGTTTCGATCTATCGGATGGGCGACGTGCTCGCCCTCAACCTGTCCAAGCCGATGATCCGCAATCTCGGTTATTCCTTCACCGAGATTGGCCTCGCCGATTCCTACGTGGCGCTGGTCGCCAGCATCGTCGGCGTCGGCCTCGGCGGCTGGATGGCGGCGCGCTGGCCGGCCGGATGGGCGCTCGCCGTCGGCGCGTGCTTCGCCGCTCTCGGCAATTTCGGCTTCGTCTGGCTCGCCCACCAGCCGGTCGACGGACTGGCGCTCTATGTCGCCACCGCGGCCGACCAGTTCGGCAACGGCATGGCCGGGGCGGTCTTCGTGGTCTATCTCTCGATGCTGGTGAACCCGCGCTATCCGGGCGCGCAATATGCCTTCCTGTCGGGCTTCGCCTTCCTGCTGCCGCGGCTGCTGTCGGGCGCGGGCGGCGGGATCGTCGAGGCGTTCGACAGCGCCGGCTATCGCGGCTTCGATCTCTTCTTCGCGCTGTCGGGCGTGCTGAGCCTGGCGGCCTTGCTGTTCCTGCCGCTCATCGTCCGCGCCCGACCGCGCGCTGCGGATGATGCCTGAGATGATCGAACAGGCATTCGCCCCCGCCCGCGAGGCGGTCGAATCCGGGCGCATTCCCGGCGCGACGCTCGGCATCGTCGCGGCCGACGGGCGCCGGGCGATACGCGTTGCCGGGATGGCCGCCCTGGTGCCGGAGGCGGAGCCGTTGACCGAGAAACACTGGTTCGATCTCGCCTCCGTCTCCAAGGTGATCGCCACCACCCACATGATCCTGTCGCTGGCCGAGCAGGGCCGGATCGACCTCGATCGTCCGCTCACGGACGCGATCCCGGACCTGCGCCAATATGATGTCGCGAACGCAGCCGAACGCAAGCTGACCTTCCGCGACTGCCTCGCCCACCGCACCTTCCTTCCCGCGGTCGAGCCGATCTACACCTATGGCGACGACCCAAGCCGCCTGCGCGCCTTCGTGCTCCAGCGCGAGTGGCGCCACGGCCCGCCGGTTTACTCCGACATCAACTTCATTCTGCTCGGCATCGCGATCGAGCGGATCACCGGGCAATCGCTGCGGGAGTGGCCGCTCGGCCCCGGCCTTTCCTACGGCCCGCCGCCCGGCCCTGCGGTAGCCACCGAAGCCTGCGCGTGGCGGGGACGCGTCATGAAGGGCGAGGTTCATGACGAAAATGCCTGGGCGCTCGGCGGCGCGCCGGGCCATGCCGGGCTGTTCGGCACGGTCGCCGGCGTGCTCGATTACGCGCAGGGACTGCTGGACGGCAGCGGCGCCTCGCCCTTCATCCTGGAGGCGATCCGGAGGCCGGCCTACGATCACCGCACCTGCGGCTGGGAGCGGCGCTTCCTCGGCTGGCCGGGCGGCGACGCCTGCTCGAACCAGACGATCGGCCATACCGGCTTCACCGGAACCGGCCTGTGGCTGGATTTCGAGCGCGGCCTTGGCTGGACCCTGCTCACGAACCGCGTCCACCCGTCCCGCCATGGCGAGACCGCGATCATGGACCTGCGCCGCGCCACCGGCGATGCCGTCATCGCCGCCTGAGACGCGGCTTAACCTCGGGTTCGTCATTGCGAGCGGAGCGAAGCAATCCAGCCCGGCCTCCGGGACCGCTGGATTGCTTCGTCGCTTCGCTCCTCGCAATGACGGCGGAGAGCTCAGCCAGCGCCGCTCAATTCTCCGCAGCGATCAGCGCGAGGGCCCTGTCCATCACGGCCGTGGCGCCGGCGTCTCCGGGGACGTCGTTGGCGTAGAAGGAGAAGATCAAGGTCTTGCCGCTGCGCGCGGTCATGTAGCCCGACAGCGCGTTGGTCGCGTTGAGCGTCCCGGTCTTGGCGGCCAGCTTCCCCTCCAGCGGCGTGCCGCGGAAGCGGCGGGCGAGCGTGCCGTCCACGCCGGCGATCGGGAAGGTCTTGTGCCAGTCCGCGCCCCACGGCTGCGTCGCCGCCCAGCGCAGCAAACTGGCCGTGGCGCGGGGCGAAACGCGGTTATAGGTCGACATGCCCGAGCCATCCGACAGATCCCAGGCCGTCCGCGGAACGCCCGCCTGCCCCATCATCTTGGCGACCGCGGCCACGCCGTCCTCGATCGATCCGGAGCCGGCGACGAGGCCGAGGCGACGCATCAGCAGCTCGGAATGGAGATTCTGGCTGACCTTGTTGACGTGCACCAAATCCTCCGCAAGCGGCGGCGGCGTGAGCCGCGCCAGCGCTTCCGGTTCGGCGGGTCGGGACACCGGGGCGCCCTTGCGATATTCGGGATCGTCAGCGCGCGTCAGCGGCCGGTGACGCGCCTCGACGTCGCCCTTCACCTTGACGCCGCGCGCCTCGAGCAGTTGGCGGAAGCGCCAGGCGGCGAAATGAGCCGGATCGTCGATGCCGAGGTGCAGAGTTGCCGGCTCCGCGCCGGCGGCGATCGTGCCGGTCAGGCGCACATGACGGCTGTTCGGCATGCGATGGAATTCGAGCTCGGTCTTTCCGTCGACGGCCGTCGTGGCGAGATTCTCGACCATATAATAAGGCAGCATGTCGAGCGTCGGCCGCTCGCCCGCCTTGCCCGGCAGGACCCGGATCGCCAGCTCGTTATCGTCGAGCGTCAGTGCCGAAATCGCGGTGCCGTAGCGCGACTGGATGTTGTTCCAGCTCATGCCCGGACTCCAGCGCTGGTCGGGCAGCAGGCTGTCGTCGCCGATGACATTGCCGACCCGGCGCGTCTGCGCCGCGACCGCATCGGCCAGGGCCGCGAGGCAGTTCGCGACGCAATCGGGCGCGCTCGACAGCCGCGCATCGCCCCCGCCCGACAGGATCACGTCGGGCGTCTTGCCCTTGCCGCGTTCGAGCCGCACCGCCGCGCCGCCGGCCGTGTCCGGCTGATCGAGCGCCGTCATGTTCGCGAAGACCGCGGCGGTGGTCAGCATCTTGGTGTTGGAAGCCGGGATGAAGCGGCTGTCGGGATTGATCGCGACCAGGTCGCTTCCGTCCATATTCGTCACGACCAGCCCGAAGCGCGTGCCGGGCCCGGCTTCGGCCAGGGTCGCCGCGACGCGCTGCTGGAGCGGCGGCTGCGGTTGGGTGAAGGCCGGCGATGCCGTGCCGATGGCCAAGGCGAGCGAGGCGGCGAGGAGCGTGGGAAGGCGGGCTGCTGACATGGAGCGAGCCTAAGCCAGATCGCCGGCGGAACAAGCCGGCATCACTCATTCAGAGCGTTGGCGGCGCCATAACGCAGACGCATTCCCGGCCGTCCGTGCTTGCGCCCCACCTGCGCAGCCGCTTCAATCCGCGCCATGGCAGTTCGTACGTTTGTCCGCTTCTGGCTCGCCCTCATCGGCCTGTCGCTCACGCAACCCGCATTCGCGCAGCCGCGCGACCGACTGGCCGAAGCGCTCGCTCTGCCCGTGGCGAGCGACCTCGCCGGCGCGCGCGACGTTCCCCGCTTCGCCTGGATCGAAAATGAAGCCGGCGTGCGCAACATCTGGGTCGCGACGCGCGGCCAGCCCGCACGGAAGCTGACCGCCTTCACCGACGATGACGGGCAGCAGCTGTCCGGTCTCGTCGTCAGCAACGATGGCGCCAGTCTCGCCTACGTGCGCGGCGGCGACGCGGAGTTTCCTGAGCAGCAGGACCTGCCCAACACCGGAACCGCGCCGCTGACGCCGGCCCAGCAGGTCTTCGTTCTCGCAGCGGAAGGCGGCGCTCCGATCCCATTGGGCCAGGGCCATTCCCCGGTCTTTTCGCCCGATGGCCGGCAGCTCGCCTTCACCCGGCGGGGCGAGCTCTGGCTCTGGTCGCGCGCGGCCAAGGCCCGGCGCATCGCCAAAGTCGACGGCCAGATCGAGCGGCTTTCCTGGTCGCCGGACGGCACTTTGTTGCTCTTCTCCGAGGATCGCGGCGAGCACAGCTATGTCGCCACGCTCGGCGCGGACGGCCAGCGGCTGACCTATCTCGATCCGGGCTTCGGCCATTCGGTCGACCCGGTCTTCTCGCCGGACGGCCGCCAGGTGGCCTTCATCCGCTACCTTTCGGCCCCCGCCGCGGCTGCTCCGGGCAGCGGCGGTCCCTATTGGTCGATCCGCGTCGTCGACCTCGCCACTGGCGCCGCACGCATCCTCTGGACCCCGCCCGTAGGCCAGGGTGGCCGCTATGCAGGGACGCGCAGCCGCAACCTTTTCTGGAGCCGGGACGGCCAGATCCTGTTCCCATGGGCGCGCACCGACTGGCTCCACGTCTATGCGCTCGACGCGGCCAAAGGCGGCCAGCCCCGCGCCCTCACTGGCGGCAGCTTCGAGGTCGAGACCTTCCTCATCGACGACGCGCGCGACACGCTGCTCTACGCCGCCAATGCCGACCATATCGACCGCCGCCGCGTCTGGCGCCGGCCGCTGCGGGGCGGTGCGCCGGTGCGGCTCGGCAGTGGCGAGGCGATGCACTTCTTCCCCGCCCTTGCCGGCGGCGAAGTGGCGGCGATCGCGACGGGCGTCTCGACGCCGGCCCACCCCGTTCTGCTCGGCGATCGCACCGAACCGCTCGCGCAGGTCCCGACGGCAGCCGGCTTCGTCGCTCCGCAAGCAGTGACCTTCCGCGCCGCGGACGGCGTCGAGATTCACGGCCAGCTCTTCCGCGCCCGCGGCAAGGGCAAGCGCCCGGCCCTGCTCTTCATCCACGGCGGCCCGCGCCGACAGATGCTGCTCGGCTTCCACCCGTCGAGCTATTATTCGAAGACCTATGCGATGAACCAGCATCTGGCTTCGCTCGGCTATCATGTGCTGGCGGTGAACTATCGCGGCGGCACCGGCTACGGCCAGGCCTTCCGCGAAGCGCCGGAAACGGGCCGCGAGGGCGCGTCGGAATATCGCGACATCCTCGCCGCCGGCCGCTGGCTGGCCGCTCAGGGCGACGTCGACCCTTCCCGCATCGGCCTCTGGGGCGGCAGCTGGGGCGGCTATCTCACCGCGCTCGGCCTCGCCCGCGACAGCGATCTGTTCGCGTCCGGAGTCGATCTCCACGGCGTCCACAGCCTGCTGCGCGCCTTGCCCAACACGCTTTCGCCCGACGCGCAAGCGAAAGCCCGCCAGCTGCAGTGGGAGTCCTCGCCGCTCGGCGCGATCGAGACCTGGCGCTCGCCCGTCCTGCTCATCCACGGCGACGACGACCGCAATGTGCCCTTCGCGCAGTCCTTGCTCCTCGCCCGCGAGCTCGCCGCCCGCAACATCCCCTATCGCGAACTCGTCTTCCCCAACGAGCGGCACAGCTTCTTCCGCCACGACAGCTGGCTGCGCGCGCTGCGCGCGACCGAGGACTTTCTCGATCTCACCCTGATGCGCAAGGAGCCCCTGCGATGACCTGGTCGAAGCTGGCCTGCGCGCTGCTCGCTATCTGCTGCATCGGCGCCGCTCCCGATGGCGGCACGCTGATCCGCGGTGCGCGCGTGTTCGACGGGACCGGCGCGCCCGCCGCCACGGCCGACGTGCTGGTCCAGGGCGACCGGATAGTCGGGGTCGGAAAGGGCCTCCGCACTCCCCGCGGCGCACGCGTGGTGAACGCCCGCGGCATGACCCTCATCCCGGGCCTGCACGATCTGCACACGCATCTTCGCGCCCCGGGCTTCTCGGCGCCGGAAGACCTTCCCAAGGCCTATGGCGGGCACCTCGTCCACGGCGTCACCACGGTCAACGATTTCTCCGTGTCGGGCGAGATGCTGGCGCCGATGCGCGCCATGACCGGACCGGGCGCCATCGCCGCGCCGAACCTGATGCTCGCCATCCGCATCGGCGTGCCCCAGGGCCACGGCACCGAATATGGCTGGGGCGACGCCTTCACGCTGCAGGCGACGACGACGCGCGCCGCCGAGATCGCGATGGAGCGCGCCCTCGCCTATCGGCCCAACGTCATCAAGGTGTTCACCGACGGCTGGCGCTACGGCCGCTCGCCCGACCTCGACAGCATGAACCTGCCGACCTTGAAGACCATCGTCGAGCGCGCGCACCAGGCCGGGATTCCCGTCATTACCCATACCGTCACGCTCGAAGGCGCCAAGGTCGCCGCGGCCGCGGGCGTCGATGCGCTCGGCCATGGCATCGGCGATGCGCTGGTCGACGACGAACTCATCGCCTCCATGCGCGCGAACGGCACGGCTTATGTGCCGACGATGGTGGTCTACGAGCCGCAGCAGGACCGCGCTTTCGATCCGGCCGAATGGGCCATGCTCCGCGCGCCCGAACGCGCCCGCGAGGAAGAGCAGAAGGCCGCGGCGCCCGAGCCGATCCCGGCCTATGAGGCGCGGCGCTGGACGATCCTCCAAGAGAATCTCCGGCGGCTGAAGGCGGGCGGCGTCCGCGTCGGCGTCGGCACCGACGCCGGCATCGGCGGCGTCTATCAGGGCTCGTCGGCGGTGCGCGAGGTCCGCGTGCTCACGCAGAACGGCTTCACGCCGGCCGAGGCGCTCGCCGCGGCGACCAGCGTCAGCGCCGGCATTCTCCGGAAAAGCGAGGATCATGGCCGCATCGCGCCCGGGCAGCGCGCGGACCTCGTCCTCGTCCACGGCCGCCCCGACGAGCGGATCGAGGACCTTTACGCCGTCCGCCGCGTCTTCGTCGCCGGGCGCGAGGTCGCCTTGCCGGCGCTCCGCCGTCATCTCGATTCCGACACGCTTTCGCCGCTGCCGACACACCGGATGACGGGACCGATCGATACCGGCGCGCGCAGCGACGGCCGCACCGACCTCGACACGCTGCCGGTCGAGACCAACGAAGCCGGCATCGATCACAGCCATCTGCACCATGTCCGCGGGGCGGCCGATCAGAACCGCCTGTTCCTCTACGCGCGCATGGGCGCGGCGCCGGAGCCCTTTGCCAATCTCGTGCTGCCGCTGACGCCCGGCGCGATCCAGCTTGCCGACGCGCGCGGCTTCACCGGCATCGCGTTCGAGGCGCGCGGCACCGGGCGCTACGCCTTGCTGCTCGAAAGCTACGGCATCTCGTCCCGCGAGACGTTCCGCACCAGCTTCAGCGCCGGCGAGGCCATGCGCGAGATCGTCATCCCGTTCAGCGCGCTGAAGAGTTCAGGCGCAGGGACGCTCGATCCGGCACGGCTGCGTGCTCTGATCTTCCGGCTGGAGGGCGAGCCCGGCGGCCACGCCACGCTCGAGCTCGGCAACGTCCGCTTCTACCGCTAGGCCAGCACCTTATCCTCCCCTCGGTTCCGAGGGGAGGGGGGCCGCGCGCAGCGCGGTGGAGGGGCTCCCTTCAGTCCCGAAGACGCCCCTCCACCATGCTTCGCATGGTCCCCCTCGCCTGCAAAAGCAGGGGAGGAATACTCTCAAACGTAATGCGGCTCGGGCCGCTCCCGCAGTGCCTCATAATGGACGAGGGCCGGTTCGGAGCCGAGCGGGACCGGCTGGCCGCCGCGGAACGCCCATTCGCCGCGGTCGCAATCCTGCGCGCGGACATAGCCGTTGATGTAGAAACGGCGGTAATGGTTCGACCGGTTGGTGCCGGAGCCGTGGACCAGATAGGGGTTCCAGAGCGCCAGATCGCCGGGATCGAGCTCGAGCTGGATCACGTCGGCAGCAGATAGGCCGACCCGCTCGAGCGCTGCGTCCTGCATTGCGTTGCCGAGCACGTCGGTATCGGTATCGAGGTCGAGGTCGCCCTGCACGTGACTGCGCGGCACGAACCGCATGCCGCCGGATTCGGCCCCATGCGGATCGATGGCGAGGCCGGTCTGGACATAGGCCGTGCCGAGGTTGCGGTAGCAGTCGGCCGGTTGGCGGAAGCGCGAATCCTGGTGCCAGGCGAAATCGCCGACGGCGCCCGGTGCCTTCCAGTGGATCTGGTTGATGATCTGCTTGACGTCCCCGCCGATCAGCGGCGCGAGCAGCGCCGCAAAACGCGGGTCGAGCCGAACCGCATCGAGCGCGGGCCTATGGTAGGACGGCCACTGCACCATCTGCACCACTGGGCTCGTCTCGCCTTGAGCGACCTTGTAGTACAGATTGCCGTGCCGGAAATTGCGGCCGTGCGCGACGCCTTCGGCATGGACCCGATCGATCACCGCGCCGATGGCCGCCACTTCCTCCGGCGTGAAGAAACCGCGAACGATCGCATAGCCGTCGCGCTGCCACGCCACGGGATCGACCATCTCAGGCACCGTTGGGCGCTCGCAGGATTTCATCGTCCAATTCTCCCTCCCAGCGCGCGACGGTGGTCGCCACCGTCAGGTTCGCACAGGCGCTCGGCACGGTACGCGTCATGTCAAGCAGACGGTCGAACGGCAGCACGAAACCGACCACCAAAGCCGTATGTTCCGCCGGGACGCCGACCGACGAAAGCACCGCGGCGAGCATGAACAGGGACGCGGACGGGACCGGCGCCGTGCCGAACGCGGCCAGCGCGCCGGTCAGCAGGACGAGCCCGTAGGTCGCAGGTGTCATATCCACGCCGAGCGCCTGCAGGCTGAACAGGCTCAGCAGGCCGACATACATGGCCGTGCCGTCCTTGCCGATGCTCGCGCCGAGCGGCAGCACGGTCGAGTAGATCGAGCGACCGACGCCCAGATTCTTTTCCGCCACGCGCATCGCCACCGGCAAGGTCGCCGAACTGGAGGCGGTCGAGAAAGCGACGGCCAGCGCATCGATGATGCCGCGGAAGAAATGCCCGACCGGCACGCGCGCGGCGAAGCGCAACAGCAGGCTGTGCACCAGCAGGATCTGGATCGCGGAGCCGAGCAGCACGGCCAGCGCCAGCCAGCCGACGTTGACGAACACCGCCGCGCCGTTCGCCGCCACCGCATTGGCGATCAGCGCGAACACGCCGAATGGAGTCGCTTCCATGACGATGCCGACGATCTTGAGCAGGGCCGCCGTCGCCGACTGGAGCAGGTTGGCGAGCGGCCGCCCCGCCTCGCCCGCCAGCAGCGTGCCGATGCCGACCAGCACCGCGACGAAGATGATCGCCAGCATGTCGCCGCGGGCGAGCGCGTCGAAGATGTTGACCGGGACGATGTTGATGAGCTGCTCGTAGGGCGTGGGCGGAACGCCCATGGCGTGCGCCGTGGCAGTGCCGAGCGGGGCGCCTTCGCCCGGCCGGATGAGCGTCGCGACCGCCATGCCGACCGATACGGCGATCGCCGTCGTGAAGGCGAACAGCGCGACCGTGCGCCCGCCGATGCCGCCGATCCTTTTCGGGTCGCCCAAAGTGGTGATCCCGGCCGCGATCGTAATCAGCACGATCGGCACGACCAGCATCCGGATCGCGCGGACGAACAGGTCGCCGAGGAACTGGACCGCGGGAGCGGCCTGCGGCCAGAATGCACCAAGCAACAGGCCGAGCGCTAGCGCTCCGAGCACCCGCTTCCACAGCGGGATTGCGAACCAACCGCGAAGCAATGTCATTGGCAGCGTCCGGCCGGCGCCACGTGCTTCAGCCCGCGCCCGGCGGCGGTGCCGGTCAACGCACCATTCTCGACAGCGGGGACGCCGTTGACGAGCACCGTCCGCACGCCCGTCGCCAGCAAGGTCGGCTCCTCATAGGTCGCGCGCGCGGCAAAGGTCTTCGGGTCGAACGTTACGATGTCGGCGAACGCGCCGGCTCGCAGCCGGCCGCGATCGGCAATGCCGAAGGTGTCGGCCGGCAAAGCCGTGCTGCGCTCGATGAAGGTGCGGAGATCGAGCACCTTCTGCTCGCGCACATAATGCGCATATTTGCGCGCGAAGCTGCCATAGGCGCGGGGATGGCCGCCCGACGCGTCCGATCCGGTCATCACCCACGGCCTGCGCATGAAGGCTGCGATGTCCTCCTCGGTCTGGTTGAACGATGCGACCGAGGTATCGCTGATCCGGATCACGGCCATCGCCGTCGCGACCGGATCGAGCTTCATCTCGGTCGCAATCTCGGAAAGCCGCTTCGCGCGAAACTTCCCCTGCGTGATCAGCAGGGATTCCGCGCCGCCGCGCCGCCGCAGATTGTCGGTCATGTCCGTGCGCAGGCGCGCGGCCACGCTGGCATCGTCGAAGCGACGCAGCATGGCAGCCCGCCCGCCGTCATGCGCCCAGCGCGGGACCAAAGCGGCGGCAAGGCTCGTCCCCGAAGCAGACCAGGGATATTGATCGGCGGTGACCTTCTGGCCGCTGCGCTGCGCCGCCTCCACCCGCGCGATGATGGCCGGCGCCTGGCCGTGCACATCGACGCCGAGCGCCTTGATATGGGAAATGTTGACCGGCATGCCGGCGCCCCGCCCGACCGCGATCGCTTCGTCCACTGCCGCGGCGAGGCCGATCGAGTAAGAGGATTCATCGCGGATATGGCTGTCGTAAACGCCGCCTCGCGCGCCGGCTTCGCGCGCCAGCGCCACCACTTCGTCCTGCGCGGCGAAGCTCTGCGGCGCGTAGAACAGGCCGGTCGAGAAGCCGAGCGCGCCCTGGCACATCGCCGTTGCGACCATCTGCCGCATCCGCGCCAATTCATCGGGAGTGGGCGCGCGGTCCGCCTCGCCGATCACCGCCTTGCGAACCGGGCCGAACCCGACGAAGGCACCGTAGTTGATCCCGACCGGCTTGGCTGCGGCCCGGCCCAGCACGAGTCCGACATCGGCCTCGCCGCCGCCGTCATTGCCGATGAAGGCGGTCGTGACGCCTTGCATCAGGAAGCCGGGGACCAACCGCGTCTGAGCATCGTCGTCGGCGAGCTGCGCGCCGAGATGGGCATGCGGATCGATGAACCCGGGCGCGACGATCAGGCCGCGCGCGTCCACCACGCGCTCAGCTTTGAGGTCTAGGCGCTTTCCGACCGCTTTGATGCGGTCGCCGGAAACCGCGACGTCGCCGACAAAGGGTGCGTCCGAGCCGTTATAGATCGTGCCGCCACGGATGATGAGATCGACCCGTTCGGCCGCCGGAGTGGCGCACCCGAGCAAAGTCGCGGCCGGTAGCAACGCAATCCACTTCATACTCGCGGCGTCCCCCAAAAACCTGCTGCCGGCGGATGGATGAAGCCACCCTCCGCTCTTATCCCGCCAGGCCGATCCTCCCGGAGCCAGATCGGCCCGTCAAGGTCGACGAAGTCCGATAGCAAGGCAATATGCAGCGCCGGCGCGATCGAAAGCGAGGAGCTCACCATGCAGCCCGTCATCAGGCCGAGGCCGCGGGCGCGCGCCGCCTGCGCGAGCTTCAGCGCGGCCGTGAACCCGCCGGCCTTGTCGAGCTTCACGTTCACCGCCTGGTAGCGGCGCGCGACGACCGCGAGGTCCGCCGCGACATGGACCGACTCGTCGGCGCAGATCGGAATTTCGGGCGTGAATCCCTCGAGCCATTCGTCCTCACCTGCGGGCACCGGCTGCTCGAGCAGCCCGACCCGGGCCTCGACCATCATCCTCTGCATCGCCTCCAGCACCGTCCGGTCCCAGCTTTCGTTGGGGTCGACGATCAATTCCGCATTCGGCGCCGCGTCGCGGACCGCGCGGATCTGCGCCTCGGGATCGTTCGCATCCACCTTGATCTTCAAAACCGGCGCATCGGCCATCCGCGCGGCATCGAGGGCCATCGCCTCGGGCGTGTCGATCACCACCGTCATCGCACTGGGAATCGTGCGCAGCGCCGGACCACCGAACATGGCCGTCACGTCCTGACGCGAGCGCTGCACTTCAAGGTCCAGCAACGCGCAGTCGATCGCATTGCGGGCGGCGCCGGCTGGGAGGATGTCGAGCAGCTCGATCCGTCCCGCGCCGCGCTCGATCAGAGGGCGAACCTGCTCGATCGCGGCGAGCGAGCCGTCGATCGTCTCGCCGTAGCGCGGATAGGGCACGGCCTCGCCATGGCCGAACGCGTCGCCGTCGCGGATCGTCACCGTCACCACGTCGGCGGCGGTCTTGGTGCCGCGCGCGATCCGGAATGGACGGCTTAGCGGGAAGCAGTCGTGCTGTGCGCTGAGTATTCGGGACATAGCTCATCAATGATGGAGTCGACGCCGAGGGCGACAGGGTCGGTGCAGGGAAGGCCGAGGCGGTCGGCCGTAGCATCGCACAGCCGGCGCGCGGCCTGCGCGTCCATCGCCGACGTGTTGAGGCAGATACCGACCGCGCGCACGTCCGGGCTGGTGAGCCGCGCCGCCGCGAGATTAGCCTCCAGGCATTCGACCAGATCGGGAAGCGGGCGGCCGGGTACGCCGCGCATATGGGGCCGCCCCGGTTCGTGGCAGAGGACGAGCGCGCCGGGCTGGGCGCCGTGAAGGAGCCCCAGCGAGACGCCGGCGAAAGAGGGGTGGAAGAGCGAGCCCTGGCCCTCGATCAGGTCCCAGCCGTCGTCGCTGCGCGCCGGCGCAAGCTGCTCGATCGCGCCCGAGATGAAGTCTGCGATCACGGCGTCGACCGCGACGCCGGCGCCGGCGACCAGGATTCCGGTCTGGCCGGTCGCTCTGAAATCGGCCGCGATGCCGCGCTCGCGCATGCCGCGGGCGAGAGCCAATGTGGCGACCATCTTGCCGACCGAGCAATCGGTGCCGACGGTGAGCAGGCGCTTGCCCGCACGCTTGTTGCCCTTGCCAACCGCAAGATTTTCGGGCGGGTCGCGCACGTCGAACAACTGCAGCCCCCGCTCCCGCGCCAGCGCGGCGAGGCGCGGGTCGTCGCGAAGGCGCTGATGCAGGCCCGACGCGACGTTGAGGCCGGCCTCCAGCGCCGCCGCCGCATCCTCGACGAGGTCGGCGCCAAGCTTGCCGCCGGCGCCGGCGATGCCGAGAATCAATGTCCGCGCGCCGGCCGCGACGGCCTCCGCCATGGCGAGCCGCGGCAGGCCGAGCGTCTGGGGACAATCGTCGTGCCGGAATTCGCCGACGCAGTCTTCGCGCCGGAACATGGCCACCCCCCGAGAGGTCTTGATGGCGAGCGGATCGGCGCTGTGGCCGAGATAGAGAAGGAAGGGTGCTGGGATCATCGTCCCGCGAAGCTAGCCCGCACCGGCGCGCGCCCCGCATAACGATGCGGCGGCACGCCATAGCCCGACGCTATGGAGTGTCGAGGACGCGCTTCAGGGTCTTCATGAATTCGACCGCAAGCGCGCCGAGCGGCCGATTGAGCAGATACATTGCATGGATGTCGAACGTGACGCGCGGCTTCAGCGGCCGCATCGCCAAACCGGGCGCGAGGCAAGCCTGGGCGGTGAAGCTGTCGATCACCGTCATGCCCACTCCCTGCCGGACCAGAGCGGCGGCGATATAGAAAGTGCGGGCCGAGACGACATGGTCGAGATCGACGTTGAGCCGCTGCAGTTCCTCAGTGAAGATCTGCCCGGTCGGCCCGCTCGCGGCCAGGCTGATGAAGCGCTGCCCCTGGAGCCGGTTCAGCTCGATGCAGGACGGCGCGTCCGGCATGTCCTCCTCGCGATAGAGGACCACCAATTCGCCCTCGCCGAGCCAGCTCTGCGCGACCGGCGCCGCCTGGGGCACCTGATAGGCGACCGCGATGTCGGTCTCGCGCTCGTGGAGCTTGCGCAGCAGATCGTCGTGATGGACGGTCTGGAGGTCGAACTTCACATTCTCATGTGTCCGCAGGAAACGCGCGACGGCGGTGGGCACCGCTTCGAGCGCGAGCGAGGGCAGCGCGGAGATGCGCAACGTCCCGCCGGTGCCGCGGCGAAGGTTGCGCCCCGCCTCGCGCAGCGCGTGCACCCGGTCCTGGATCTCGCGGACTTCGTCGAACAAGGTGTGCGCATCCTCCGTCGGCACCAGTCCGCCATTGGTGCGCTGGAACAGTTGGAAACCCAGCAGGCTTTCCGCATGGCGCAACATTTTCGACACGGAGGGCTGCGATACGTTGAGCGCGCGCGCCGCGGCGCTCACGGAACCGTTGACGTAGACGGCGTGAAAAATCTCGATGTGGCGCAGATTCATCCCGGGATGCGTCCTGATACAAACACGGCGCGCAAGATCGCGCCCCCGCCGGACTATGCCCTGAGCATGGCCGCCCGGCTAGATGCTCAGCGGGCCGACCGTCGGGCCGTAGCAGGCGAGACCAAGGCGCTGTTTTCACAGGCTTGTCTGCCCGTTCCATCGCCGGCTGCGAGCCGGCCGAAGCTGGGCGGAGCAGCCCGCCCCGTCCCCCACTTCTCAAAATCATCGCTGGACTGGCGCGACCGCGGCGCCCTGATTCGGTGCCTGGATCGGCGTCACGCGCCAGATCGTGTTCGACAGGTCGTCGGCGACGATGAGGGCGCCGCGCGGGTCGACGGTCACGCCGACCGGGCGGCCGCGGGTCTTGCCGTCGGCGCCGAAGAAGCCCGTGACGAAATCGATCGGGGGACCGGCCGGCCGGCCGCCGCGGAACGGCACGAAGATGACCTTGTAGCCGACCGGCACGCTGCGGTTCCAACTGCCATGCTCGCCGACGAACAGCCCGTCGGCGAAGCGCGCGCCCATCGCCGGCGTCGAGAAGGCCAAGCCGAGCGTGGCGACGTGCGATCCGAGCGCGTAATCGGGCTTGATCGTCGCGGTCACCTTCTGCGGGTCCCGGGGCCGGACGCGCACGTCCTCATTCGGCCCCCAATAGGCATAGGGCCAGCCGTAGAAGCCGCCTTCCCGGACGGACGTGATGTAATCGGGGACGAGGTTCGGCCCGATCTCGTCGCGTTCGTTCACCGCCGCCCAGAGCTGGCCGGTGCCGGGCTGGATCGTCAGCGCGGTGGGATTGCGCAGGCCTGTCGCGTAGGGGCGGTGGGCGCCGGTCTGCGCGTCGATCTGCCACACCAGGGCGCGGTCCGCTTCGGCGGTCATGCCGCGCTCGGTGATGTTGCTGTTGGAGCCGATGCCGACATAGAGGAACCGCCCGTCGGGGCTTGCGGTCAGCGCCTTGGTCCAATGGTGGTTGAGCTGCGACGGCAGGTCGGTGATCTTGACCGGCGGGCCCGCGGCCTTGGTCTGCCCGACCTGATAGTCGAACCGCACCAAAGCGTCCTGATTGGCGACGTAAAGCTGGCTCCCGACCAAGGCGAGCCCGTAAGGCGCGTTGAGATTGTCGGCAAAGATAGTGCGTCCCTCATAGGCGCCGTCGCCGTCGGCATCGCGCAGCAGCGTCAGTCGGTTGCCGCTTTTGGCCGAACTCGTTCCTTTGGCCTTAATGATGCTCGCGATCACGTCCTTCGGCGTGAGCTTGGGAGCGCCGCCGCCGCGCCCTTCGGCGACCAGGATGTCGCCATTGGGAAGCACTAAAGTCTGGCGGGGGATCAGCAGGTCGGTGGCAATCGGCGTGATCGCATAACCCTCCGGCACGGTTGGCCTTCGGTCGCCCCATTCCGCCGGGTCCGCGATCACCATGGAGGGCAGGAGCCCCCGCTGCGGCTCGGCAAGCTGCGGATTCGGGCCATATTGTTGTTCCGCCGGTTCGCTGCCGCAGGCAGCTAGCAGGGCCAGCAAAGCGGCGCCGGGAAACAGGGTCCAACGCTTCATTTCACCGCTCCCGTGCGCAAGGTGGAGAAGCCGAGCGCCGTCGCCGCAATCACGAGCAACGCGACGATCGCCGACAGGATGAGCGCCGCCGGCATGCTCGCCCACGCATCCTTGGCGTGGACCAGCGCATTGATGAAGCCCAGAATCCAGGCCGCCAGCAGCAGGAGAAAATAGAAGGCCGTTCGGCCCCAACGCCGCCCGGCGCGGACCCAATCGACCAGCGCGAACAGCAAGGCGAAGCCGCCGAACACCAGGCCGCCGACGATCAGCCAGGACGAAAAGTTCTTCCACTGAATTTCGTAACTGGCCGCGTAAGCCCAGTCGCTCAGCAGCGCGGCCAGGAACAGGGGCACCGTTCCCGCCAGCAGCACCGCGTGCAGCGGATGGAGTGGGGAAACGGGCGTTGGGTAGGTCCGATGTTCAACGGCAGCCACCACGACTTTCCTCCTTACAAGCGCGATGCGGCCCGCACCGGCACAGCCGGAACGCTCGCTGGCGTAACAAGATCAAGAATGAGACAGCGGCCCGGATGTTCCCGTCCGGTCCCGTCGAGGGTCCTTGCAGGCTCTCCGATGCCCGAAAAACGCTTCAAAGCCAGCTTCCGAGGCGCTTGGCAGGACTCGACCGCGCGCTCCGTCAGGGGCAAGATAGGGCCATCGAACCCGGTCGATGTCTGCGTGCCCAGTGCCCAAGTGGTCGGCGCCAATCATGGCGCCGCCGTCCTGGCCAAGAGGAGTCCCGATGGCACGCGCATGGAGGGCAGGACTGGCTTCATGTCTCGCGGCGGGCCTTGCCTTCGCCGCGCCCGCCGCCGGCGCCCCTACGCCGCGGATCGCCGCGCTTGCCGCCACGCTCCACGACGCCTCCCCGGGAGCCCCGGTGATGGTGATCGCCCATCGCGGCTGCTGGAAGAACGCACCGGAAAATTCGATCGCGGCGATCGAGGCCTGCATTCGCATCGGCATCGACATGGTCGAGATCGACGTACGCCGCACGCGCGACGGCCAGCTTGTGCTCATGCACGATCCGACCGTGAACCGCACGACCGACGGCATCGGTGCGGTGGCGGCGATGGATGGCGCTGCGGTCCGGCGGTTGCGGCTACGCCGGCAGGGTGGCCGCGGAACACCCGTCACCGCCCACACTGTGCCGACGCTGGAAGAAGCCCTGCTCGCCGCGCGCGGCCGAATTCTCGTCAACCTCCATCTCAAGGTCCCCGTGGAAGACCAGGTGATGGCGCTGGTCGACCGCCTCGGCATGAATGCTGAAGTGCTGATGAAGCGGGGCGGGCACCCGAACACGAGGCACGTCGCCACGTCACCCTTCGCCGGCAGGGCATATTTCATGCCGCAAGTCCGCCAATGCGCGAAGGGCCCTCCCCTCGCCTGCAGCAAGCGCCCGCGCGTTCCGCTCGCCGCATGGAAAGACTATGATCCGGTCGCCTATGAACTGGTGTTCCGGGACCTTTCCTGGTTCGAGGCGGCCGCGGCGCAGGCCCGCACGCTCGACAGGCGCATCTGGGTGAGCACGATCACGCCCGCCATGGCCGCCGGGATCGACGACCGCGCCGCTCTGGCCGACCCGGAAGGCCATTGGGGCAGGCTGATCGCGATGGGCGCGTCGATGATCCAGACCGACGAGCCCGAGGCGCTCGTCGATTGGCTAAAGCACCGCCACTGAGCGCGCCCTGTCGCCCGATTGTAACAGAAAGAGGCAAGGACGGACCGGCCACGCCTGTTTCCCGCCTTTTCGCTGTCCCTCGGAGACTTCCATGCTCGCATCCACCCTTGGCCTGCTGCTCCTCGCGATGCAGCAGCCCGCCGCGGCCAAGGGCGATGCGCCTCCCGCTGCCGTCCCCGTGGCCCAATTGCAGGCGAAGGAAGTGCGCCGCCACGTGGCTCCGGAGGCGCGGCAGGGCGTCGCGGTTGACGATCGCCATTTCTACGCGATCACCAACAGCGGCATCGGCAAATATGCAAAGGCGACCGGCCGGAAGGTCGGCGAATGGAGCGGCGACCGCCGCCGCATCACCCACCTCAACAGCTGCGCCGTGATCGCGCGTGAGCTGGTCTGCGCCAATTCCAACTATCCGCAGGTGCCGATGGCAAGCTCGGTCGAGATCTTCGATCCCGAGACGATGCGCCACGTCCGCTCGATCCCGCTCGGCATGCGGCTCGGCTCATTGACCTGGGTCGAGCGCAAGGACGGGAAATGGTGGGCGGGCTTCGCCAATTACGACGCCAAGGGGGGCGAGCCCGGCCGCGACCACCGCTTCACCCTGGTCGCCACGTTCGACGACCAGTGGCGCATGACCGGAGGCTACCGCTTTCCGGATTCAGTGCTGGAGCGGCTCGCGCCGCGCAGCGCTTCGGGCGGAAGCTGGGGGCCGGACGGCCTGCTCTACGTCACCGGCCACGACGCTGGGGAAATCTACGTGCTGCGCGTGCCCGGCGAAGGACCCACGCTCGAGCATGTCGCCACCATCGCCGCCTCGCTCGAAGGCCAGGCCTGGGCCTGGGACCGTACCGCGCCGCGCCGCATCTACGGGATCACCCGCAAGGCCGGCGAAGTGGTGGTGATGGACGTTCCGGCGGTTGCGCAGACGCAATAGGGCGCGAGATGCCGCGTCGCTCAGTCGGCGCGCAACCCTGACGGACGCCCCGCACGACCGACCGCGCCCAGCCCGCCGCTTGGGTCCTTGTGGAAGGCGATCCCCATCTGCAGGCTCTCTGCGATCCGCATTGCTTTCTCCTGCATCGCCGCGGCCGCCGGGCCGCTCAGCAATTCCAGCGTGGTTTCGCGCCACAGCGCGAGCCAGCGGTGGAACATGTCGGGCGTGATACTATCGCCGTGCTTGATATGTGCCGGCAGCGGGCGGCCCTTGTAGCGGCCGCTGCCCAGCATCACCGAGGACCAGAAGGCCTGGAGCCGCTCGAGATGCTCGGGCCAGTCGTCGATGGCGCCGTTGAAGATCGGCCCGATAAGCGGATCCTGGCGGACCTTGGCGTAGAAGGCGTCGACCAGCGCCTGGAGCCCCTCCTCGGTGATGGCCGCGGCGGGCGGGGTGGACATGGCATCGGTCATACGGGTTCGATCTGCTTGCGCACGGCCGCCCGGATAGCGGCCGCCAAAGCGTCGCACAACAAGGGCTTCTCGATGATTGCGGCGCCGGCGGCCGCGGCGCGGGCGGCGAGGCTGCGCGTCGGCAGGCTTGTGATGATCAGCGCCGGCAACGCGACGCCGCGAGCGCGCAGCAAAGCGAGCAAGGCGAGGCCATCCATGCCGGGCAGATGGTAGTCGAGGACGAGACAGCCCGGATCGGGGACTGGCCCGCGCGCGACGAGCGCCTCGCCGCTCTCGAACGCCTCCACCGCGAAACCCTCCAGCTCCAGCGAGAAAGTCAGCGCGGAGCGGAGGGCGGCGTCGTCGTCGACGATCAGGATGCGGGGGCAGTCGGAGGCGGTCATGACAGTGTCCGGAAGCGGGGAGGAGCGGAAAGCCCCTCCCCTTTTTGTTTGGTTCAGGCGGCCTGCTTCCAGGTCGGCTCGAGGGCGGCGTGGGGCGGACAAGGGGCGACGGCTCCCAGCGGCAGCCCGGCGAGTTCGTTGGCATAGCCGTGGTTGACGTCGCGGTGGTGGGCCTCGTCGGCACGGACCACCAGCACCACGTCGCGCAACGTCGCGTCCTCGGGCAGGCCCCAGTAGCGCTTGGCGATGTCGGGTGCTGGGACGTTCTCCGAACGGCCCTCGTCGATCTCGGCGAGATAATGGGTGTAGCTGATCACCGCTTCCTCTTCGAAATAGCCGACGACCCGATGGGCGGTCTTCGAGCTGACGAGATAGAGGGCAAAGAAGAACAGATAGAAGACCCACTGCACGCCGATGATGACCGCGCGTTCGAACCAGGTCGGCTTCGAGATTTCGATAAAAGTCATCAGGTGCATTCGCTCATTTTCGGCTTCGTCCATGAGCGTCTTGATCCAGCCCTTGTCGTCGCACATGCGGCGCAGGCAGGCGAGGTGGTTGATCGTCGCGCCGACCATCCCCGGCACGGCGGCGACGGTCTCGAGCACCACCGCGCGATGGCCGTAGCGCTCGGCGAAGAAGGTGTCGGCGCACCAGCGCAGCATCTTGGTGAAGCCATAAGCGACGCGGTCGGACAGGCCCTTGGGGCGGTGGTGGACCGAAAGATCGATGAACGGTGCGGTCACGACGAAATTCTCCCTGCGAACACGGCAGCCAAGTCTGCGTTGCCGTTGGCCCGGAAATAGAAGCGGCCCCGAATCCGCGAAATTCGGGTCTTCGCCCTAGGGTGAATCCCGGAGGTCGCGCCGCGCATCGGCAGCGGCTATGCAGGCCGCCATGGCCTTGGCATTGCGTCCCAACTCCCTGTCCTTCCCCGCCGTCGGCAAGGGCAGAGCCTGCCTGATCGCGCTGGTCGCGATTGCCGGCGGCGGAGCGGCGCGCGTGGCGCTGGATCCGCTGCTGGGCGGGCGCGAGACCTTCCTGTTCTTCGTCCCGGCCGTGGTCGCAGCGGCCGCGCTCGCCGGCCTCGCGCCCGGCCTGTTCGCCACCCTGCTGGGCGCCGCCGCTGGCCTGGCGCTCGAAGCCACCGGCGGGCGCTTGGTCGCCGGCCACTGGGTCGGTGCGGCGGTGTTCCTGCTGGTCGGACTCTCGGTCACGATCGGCGGCGAATGGTTCCAGCGTGCACGTGCCCGCGCCGGCGCGGCCCATAGGGAGCTCGGGCAGAGCGAGGCCCATCTGCGCTCGATCCTGGAAACAGTGCCGGACGCGATGGTGGTGATCGACGAGCAGGGCCTGATCCGCTCGTTCAGCCACACCGCGGAGCGCCTGTTCGGCTGGAATGCGGCCGAGGTGACCGGCCGCAACGTCAGCATGCTGATGCCTTCGCCCTATCGCGAGGCGCACGATTCCTATCTCGAACGCTATTACCGGACAGGGCAGCGCCGCATCATCGGCGTCGGCCGCGTCGTCGTCGGCGAGCGCAAGGACGGCTCCACCTTCCCGATGGAATTGGCGGTCGGCGAGATGCACGAAGCGAAGGGGCGCTTCTTCACCGGCTTCGTCCGCGACCTCACCGAGCGCCAGCAGACCGAGACCCGGCTGCAGGAGCTACAGACCGAGCTCGTCCACGTCTCCCGCCTCACCGCCTTGGGCGAAATGGCCTCGGCGCTGGCGCACGAGCTCAACCAGCCGCTGTCGGCGATCGCCTCCTATCTCAAGGGCAGCAAGATGCTGCTCGGCCGCGACGAGGTCCCGCACGAAAAGGTCCGCGACGCAGTCGATCGCGCCGCCAACGAGGCGCTGCGCGCGGGCGAGATCATCCGCCGGCTGCGCGATTTCGTCGCCCGCGGCGAGACTGAGCGGCGGCTGGAAAGCCTGTCCAAGCTGATCGAGGAAGCCAGCGCGCTCGCTCTCGTGGGCGCCAAGGAAAGCGGCGTCCAGGTCCGCTACGCGCTCGATCCGGACGTCGATCTGGTGCTCGCCGACAAGGTCCAGATTCAGCAGGTGGTGCTCAATCTGATCCGCAACGCCGGCGACGCGATGGAAGACGGCCCGCGCCGCGAAATGACGGTCAGCGTCGCCGCTTTGCCCGAAGACATGGCTTTGGTCAGCGTGGCAGACACCGGACCGGGAATCAGTCCGGAGATCGCCGGGCAGCTGTTCCAGCCCTTCATCACGACCAAGCGGACCGGGATGGGCGTCGGCCTCTCGATCTCGCGCACGATCGTCGAGGCGCATGGTGGCCGTATCTGGGTCGAGGACAATCCGGGGGGCGGCGCGATCTTCCGCTTCACCGTGCAGCGCGTAGGCAAGGAGGAATTATACGATGGCGACTGAGCCCGTGGTGCACGTGATCGACGACGACGAAGCGGCGCGCCATGCCCTCGGCTTCCTGCTCGACTGCGCCGGCATCCAGGCGCGGACCTACGAATCCGCGATCGCGTTCCTGAAGGCGGTGCCGAACATGGAACATGGCTGCATCGTCACCGACGTGCGCATGCCGGAGATGAGCGGGGTCGAGCTGATCGGCAAATTGAAGGCGCTCGGCGTGCCCGATCCGGTGATCGTCATCACCGGCCATGCCGACGTGCCGCTCGCGATCCAGGCAATGAAGGCGGGAGTTGCCGATTTCATCGAGAAGCCGTTCAGCGACGAGACCATCCTGGAGTCGGTGCGGGCCGCATTGGCGCGGCAGCAGCAGCGCGGCCTGGTCGAAACCGAACGGGACGAAATCGTTGCGCGCATGGCCACCCTCTCCCAGCGCGAGCGAGAGGTGTTGGACGGCCTCGTGGAGGGACACGCCAACAAAGTCATCGCCGACGATCTCGCGATCAGCGCGCGCACCGTCGAGGTCTATCGCGCCAACGTGATGACCAAGATGCGCGCGCGCAGCCTGTCCGAACTGGTGCGCATGGCGACGATCGCGCGCCTGCTGCCCTGATCCGTCACGCACGGCCGGTCAAATAGCGCTCAGGCAGTCGCCCGCTTCGATCGTCTGCCTGTCCCCGTCCCAACAGTCGATCTTGGCTCCGCTTGTATCGCCCCGAAGATAGCCGTACGATCACGTCCGTCGAAAGGGAGAGCTGGCGTGGCTGATCTTTATCGTCCGTGCGCGGAAACGCTCGTCAGCAGCGTTTCGAACGCCCGCAACTTGCCACTGACTGTGCGAAAACCGGCACCTTCCCCGCGGACCGCCTGAGCGGCCTGCCGATGTACTTGGATCTGGAACATCAGGGGCCGGACCGGCTCGATGCGGAAGTGGCCGTCATCGGTGCGGGCGCAGCCGGGATCACCCTTGCCCGCCGGCTCCTAGCCGAAGGCCTTTCGGTCATCCTGCTCGAAAGCGGAGGGCTGGATTACGAGAAGAAAACCTCGGATTTGAACGCGGGCGAGAATGTCGGCGAGGATTATTACGCGCTCGAGGATTGCCGGCTTCGCTTCTTCGGCGGCACCACCGCGATCTGGGGCGGGCGCTGCGCCGAGCTGGACCCGATCGACTTCACAAGGCGGAACTGGATTCCGCATAGCGGCTGGCCGATCGATCATGCCCAGTTGCGTCCCTATTATGACGAAGCCTGGGAAGCATTCGGGTTGGCGCCCTCCGCCTACTGCTCGGACCCGCTCAAGGGGCTGCTCCCCGATTTCTCGCCCGACGAACTGGCGACCCCGCTCTGGGCGTTCGACAATGAGTTCGACCGCTTCTCTTTCCTGCGCTGCCAGGATCTGGTCGAACATGCCCGCTGCACCGTCGTCACCCATGCGACCGTCCGCGAGATCGTTGCCGAACCGTCGGGCCGGGCAATCCGCAATCTGGACGTGCGAAGCACCGGCGGACGCAGCCTCGACGTACGGGCGCGCGATTATGTGCTCGCCGCCGGCGGCATCGAGAATCCCCGCATCTTGCTGGCGTCGCGCTCGGTCCAGCGCGACGGCCTCGGCAACGACCATGACCAGGTCGGGCGCTATTTCATGGAACATCCCCATGCGCGCGGCGGGCGGATCGTCGGCGGCGCGGACTGGCACCTGCTCGACGCGTTCCAGAAGCGCCGCGTCGGCGACATGGAATTTGCGCCGCTGATCGCTCCCTCGGCCAGACTGCAGGCCGAGGAAGGGCTGCTCAACACGTCGCTGACGATCGCCGGCCGCCGCCCGACGCACGGCAGCGAGGCGCTGCTCATGCGCGCCTATCTCCATGCCAAGCACCGGCTCGCGCCGACCCAAGGCGGGCGCAAGCTCTGGCGGATGACGAAGCGCTTCACCGGGCAGATCCAGCACGTCACGGATCCGTTGCGGCCGTGGCTGTTGCACAAGGCCGGCAGGCTGGACGTCGCCCTGGTCATCCGCGGCGAGCAGGCGCCCAACCCGGACAGCCGGGTGACGCTGACGGCCGACACGGATTCGCTCGGCATGCCAAGGGTAGCGCTGGACTGGCGCACGTGCGCGCTCGACGTCGACAGCGCGGCCGGGCTCGTCGCGGCGCTGGCGCGCGAGTTGCCGCGCCTGGGCCTTGGCAGGGTCGAAGCCGCACCCTGGCTCTCCGACCCGTCGCGGCGCTGGGCGATCGACCCCTTGATCAGCACGCACCCGATCGGCGGCTACCATCATATGGGCACCACGCGCATGTCCGAGAATCCGCGCACCGGGGTCACGGACGGCGACGGACGGGTCCACGGCATCCACAATCTCTACGTCGCCGGAAGCTCGCTTTTCCCGACGGCGGGCTGGGCCAATCCCACGCTCACGATCGTCGCGCTGGCGATGCGCACTGCGGACACGATCGCGGCGCGCCAGAGAATTCCCGAGCGACTCACGACCGCCGCATCGATGACTGGCTAGCTATCCGGCGAGCACGTGGCGGGCCTGGCCGGCTGCCGGCGCGTCGCCTGCCATGAGGAAGGCGTCGACCGCGGCCGCGCATTCCCTGCCCTCGCGGATCGCCCACACGACGAGCGATTGCCCGCGGCGCATGTCGCCGCACGCGAAGATGCGCGGCGCGTCGGTGCGGTAATCGCGCGGGCTCGCCGCTACCGCCCCGCGATCGGTTAAGGTGACCCCCGCCTCGGCGACCGCGCCTTCGACGCGCGGGCCTGTGAAGCCCATCGCCAGCAGCACCAGGTCGGCCTTGATCGCGAACGGCTCGCCGTCGCGCTGGCAGCTGAGCGCCGTCACCTTGCCGCCCTCGCCGACCAGGCCGGTGGTGACGACCGCAAATTCGCGCTCCGCGCCTTCCTCCTGCGAGGAGGACGTGCGCAGCTTCATAGGCCAGTGCGGCCAGGTCAGCGCCTTGTCCTCGCCGAGCGGCGGCTGCGCCATGATCTCGAGTTGAGTGACCGAAAGCGCGCCCTGACGGTTGGCGGTGCCGATGCAGTCCGAGCCCGTGTCGCCGCCGCCGATCACGACGACATGCTTGCCGGCCGCCGAGATCGTGCCCGCAGCCGCCGCTTTTTCCTCGGTATCGCCGGCGTTGCGCCGGTTCTGCTGGGCGAGAAAATCCATCGCGAAATGGACGCCGTCGAATTCGCGTCCCGGCACGTCGAGATCGCGCGGAAGCTCGGCCCCGCCGGCAAGGACAAGCACGTCGTAATCGTCCATCAGCCGCGCGACCGAGACGTCCACCCCGACCTCCAAGTTGGGCCGGAAGATGACCCCCTCGATCTCCATCTGGTGGACGCGGCGGTCGATCAGCGCCTTGGCGAGCTTGAAGTCGGGAATGCCGTAGCGCAGCAGGCCGCCGATCCGGTCGTTCTTCTCGAACACGGTTGGCGCGTGGCCGGCGCGGGCGAGTTGCTGGGCGCAGGCGAGGCCGGCCGGGCCCGAGCCGACGATCGCGATCCGCCGTCCGGTGCCGCGCGGCGCGCTGTTCGGGCGGATCCAGCCCTCGCGCCAGCCGCGGTCGACGATCTCGCATTCGATCGATTTGATCGTCACCGGCTGGTCGGTGATGTTCAGCGTGCACGCCGCCTCGCACGGCGCCGGGCAGACGCGCCCGGTGAATTCCGGGAAATTGTTGGTAGCATGCAGCCGGTCGAGCGCCGCTTTCCAATCGTCTTGGTAGACGAGGTCGTTCCAGTCCGGGATGAGGTTATTCACAGGGCAACCCGTGTGGCAGAAGGGGATGCCGCAATCCATGCAGCGCGACGCCTGGCGGCCGACCGCCTCGGCCGCGGGCCGCTCGACGAACTCGTCCCAATGCTGCAGCCGCTCCCGGGGCGGCGCGGCGGTACGGTCGCGGCGTTCGACTTCGAGAAATCCGGTCGGCTTACCCATCAGACTTACTCCGCAGCGACGGTGAAGGAGGCCGACGCATCGGCTTCGAGATCGAGCAGGGCCCGCCGATATTCGGTGGGCATGACCTGGACGAACGCGGCGAGCGTCCGCGGCCAGTCGTCGAGCAGGGCGCGCGCTTTGGCGCTCCCCGTCGCCGCGCAATGCCGCTCGATCAGGGTGCGCAATGCATCCGCATCTTCGACTGGGCCGAGTTCGACCCCGGCGCCGTTGCACTGCGCTTCCAGCCGCCCATCGGGGTCGTGGACATAGGCAATCCCGCCCGACATGCCGGCGGCAAAATTGCGGCCAACCGCGCCGAGCACGACCACGCGCCCGCCCGTCATATACTCGCAGCCATGGTCGCCGACGCCTTCGACCACCGCCACCGCGCCCGAATTACGGACCGCGAAACGCTCGCCGGCGACGCCGTTCAGATAGGCCTCGCCGGCGATGGCGCCGTAGAGCACGGTGTTGCCGACGATGATGTTGGCGGCAGGGTCGCGGCGGGCCTGCGCGGGCTGGCGGACGACGATGCGGCCGCCCGACAGGCCCTTGCCGACATAATCGTTGGCATCGCCGGTGAGCTCCAGGGTGACGCCGCGGGCCAGGAAGGCGCCGAAGCTCTGGCCGGCGGTGCCGTGCAGGCGGACGAGGATACTGTCGTCAGCCAGGCCGGCATGGCCGTGGCGTAGCGCCACTTCGCCCGACAGCATCGCGCCGACGCTGCGATGGATGTTGCCGACCGGTCGCTCGATGACCACAGCCCCGCCCCGCGTCAGCGCCGGCTCGGCGACGGCGATCAGATCCTGGTCGAACACGGCGTCCAGGTCGTGCTGGCGGCGCTCGACATTCCGTCGCGCGGCAGACGCGTCGACGTCGGGCACATGGAGCAGGCGGCCAAGATCGATCCCCCGCGCCTTCCAATGGTCGAGCGCCGGCCTGGCGTCGAGCAGTTCGGGCCGTCCGATCATCTCGTCCAGCCGGCGCACGCCCAGCGACGCCATGATCGACCGCAATTCCTCGGCGACGAAGAAGAAATAGTTGATCACATGCTCGGGCTGGCCGGTGAAACGCGCGCGCAGCACCGGATCCTGGGTGGCGACCCCGACCGGGCAGGTGTTCAAATGGCATTTGCGCATCATGATGCAGCCGGCCGCGATCAGCGGCGCGGTGGCGAAGCCGAATTCGTCGGCGCCGAGGATAGCCGCGATGGCCACGTCGCGCCCGGTGCGCAGGCCGCCGTCGGCCTGGACCGCGATGCGGCCGCGCAGGCCGTTCAGCACCAAAGTCTGCTGGGTCTCGGCGAGGCCGATCTCCCAGGGCAGCCCGGCGTGGGTCAGCGAGGTGAGCGGCGAAGCACCGGTACCGCCCTCATAGCCCGAAATGGTGACATGGTCGGCCATCGACTTGGCGACGCCGGCGGCGACCGTGCCGACGCCGACCTCGGAGACCAGTTTCACCGAGATGCGCGCCCGGCGGTTCACGTTGCGCAGGTCGTGGATCAGCTGCGCCAGATCCTCGATCGAATAGATGTCGTGGTGCGGCGGCGGCGAGATCAGGCCGACGCCCGGCGTCGAATGGCGCACCGCGGCGATATGCGCGTCGACTTTGTGGCCGGGAAGCTGCCCTCCCTCGCCGGGCTTGGCGCCCTGCGCGACCTTGATCTGGAGGTCGTCGGCATTGACCAGATATTCGGCGGTAACGCCGAACCGGCCCGAGGCGACCTGCTTGATCGCCGAGCGCATCGAATCGCCGTTGGGCAGCGGTGCGAAGCGATCGCTTTCCTCGCCGCCCTCGCCGGTGTTCGAGCGCGCGCCGATCCGATTCATCGCCACCGCGAGCGTGGTATGCGCCTCGCGGCTGATCGAACCGAAACTCATTGCCCCGGTCGCGAAGCGCTTGACGATCGCGCTCGCCGGCTCGACCTCGCCGATCGGCACCGGCGGCCCGGCCGGTTGCAATTCGAGCAGGCCGCGGATGGTGAGCCGCCGCTTGCTCTGGTCGTTGATCGCCTCGGCGTAACGCAGATATTTCTCCGGCAGATTCCCGCGCACGGCATGCTGCAGGTCGGCGACCGTGTCTGGTGTCCAGGCATGGTCCTCACCATCGACGCGCCAGGCATAGGCGCCACCCAGATCGAGCACGTCGGCCGGGCTGCGATAGGCGCGGCGGTGGCGGCGCGCGGCCTCCTCGGCAATCTCGTCCAGCCCGACGCCCTCGATCGTGGTCGCGGTCCCGGTGAAATAGCGCTCGACGAACGGTGTCGAGAGGCCGACGGAATCGAAGATCTGGGCGCCGCAATAGGATTGGAAGGTGGAGATGCCCATCTTCGACATGACCTTGAGCATGCCCTTGCCGACCGCCTTGCGGTACCGCGCGGCGTCCTCGTCGCCATGGCCCATCGCCGCCAGCGTCTCGAACGCCAGATACGGGTTGATCGCCTCGGCGCCGTAGCCGGCGAGCACGCAGAAATGGTGGACCTCGCGCGCCTCACCGGTCTCGACGACCAGGCCGGTCTGCATGCGCAGCCCCTGCCGGATCAGATGATGGTGGACCGCCCCCGTAGCGAGCGCGGCGGGGATCGGCACGCGGTCGGGGGACGTGGCGCGATCCGACAGGATCAGCAGGTTGATGTCGGCGAGCACGGCTTCGGTCGCCTCCCAGCACAGGCGCTGGAGCGCCGCTTCCATGGCCTTGCCGGTGCCGCCCGCGGGCCAGGTCGCGTCGAGGGTGGCGGTGCGGAAGGCGCCGTCCACCGCTTCGCGGATCGATCGGATCTTCTCGAGCTCGTCGTTGGTGAGCACCGGCTGCGACACTTCGAGCCGCTTGAACGCGCCGGCATGGTGGCCGAGCAGGTTCGGGCGCGGGCCGATCATCGAGACCAAAGACATCACCATCGATTCCCGGATCGGGTCGATTGGCGGATTGGTGACTTGGGCGAAGTTCTGCTTGAAATAATCGTAGAGCAGCTTGGACCGCTCCGACAGCACGGCGATCGGCGTGTCGGTGCCCATCGATCCGATCGGATCGTCGCCCTGCTGCGCCATCGGCGCGAGGAACAACTTCAGATCCTCCTCGGTATAGCCGAAGGCCTGTTGGCATCTCCTCAGTTCCGCTGGATCTGACGGCGGGCTGGCACCGCCGTCGGCGGCGGGCAGCTCCTCCAGCTTGAACTGGGTCTCGCGCAGCCACTCGCCATATGGCTCGGCGCCGGCGAGGCTCGCCTTGATCTCCTCGTCCTCGACGATCCGGCCCTGCTCGAGGTCGATCAGCAGCATGCGGCCGGGCTGGAGCCGCCATTTGCGGACGATCTTTTCCTCTGGAATCGGCAGCACGCCGCTCTCCGACGCCATGATGATGCGGTCGTCGTCGGTGACGGTGAAGCGAGCGGGCCTGAGGCCGTTGCGGTCGAGCGTCGCGCCGATCTGGCGGCCGTCGGTGAAGGCGATCGCGGCGGGGCCGTCCCACGGCTCCATCAGGGCCGCGAAATATTCGTAGAACGCGCGCCTTTGCGGATCCATCTGGCTGTTGCCGGCCCACGCCTCGGGCACCAGCATCATCACCGCATGCGGCAGCGAATAGCCGCCGGCAACGAGCAATTCCAACGCATTGTCGAGGCTGGCCGTGTCCGACTGGCCGTGCGGGATGAGCGGCCACATCTTGGCGAGATCGGCGCCCAGCAAAGGCGATTCCATCGTCCGGCGGCGCGCGTTCATCCAGTTCACATTGCCGCGCACCGTGTTGATCTCGCCGTTGTGCGAGATGAAGCGGAACGGGTGGGCCAGCTTCCAGGACGGGAAGGTGTTGGTAGAGAAGCGCTGGTGCACCATCGCCAGCGCCGAGGCGGTCAGCGGGTTCAGCAGATCCTTGTAGAAACTGCCGACCTGGGTCGCGAGCAGCAGGCCCTTGTAGACGATCGTCCGGCTCGAGAAGCTCGGGATGTAGAAATCGACGAGGCCGGGCAAAGCGCGCTTCTCGGCCAGCTCGCCGAGCGGGTTCAGCGTCTGCTTGCGGATGACGAGCAGCTTGCGCTCGAAGGCGTCCTGATCCTTCGCCCGCGGCCCGCGAGCGACGATCGCCTGGCGAATGACCGGCATCGCCGCGACGATGGTCGGGCTCATGCCTTTGGTGTCGACCGGGACGTCGCGCCAGCCGAGCAATATCTGGCCTTCGATCTCGATGAAGCGCTCGAGCTGCGCCACCGCCGCTTCGCGCGCTTCGGCGTCGCGCGGCAGGAAGCACATCGCCACGCCATAATCGCCGGGCGGCGGAAGGGTGAGCGCATTGCCGTCGGCCCAATGGCGGAGCAGGGCGTCGGGAAGCTGGATCAGGCAGCCGGCGCCGTCTCCGATCAGCGGGTCCGCGCCCACGGCGCCGCGATGATCGAGATTGGCGAGGATCTGCAGACCGTCGCGGATGATCGCGTTCGATTTCTCGCCCTTGATATTGGCGATGAAGCCGACGCCGCACGCGTCCTTCTCGTTGCGGGGGTCGTAGAGGCCCTGCTTGTCCGGCAATCGCATGTCTGGCCTTCCTTCGTCGCGCAAAGAAAAACCCCCGTCTCCGGTGGGGAGCGGGGGCTTCCGATTTCTGGTCTGTCCTAGACCGTCATCAAGAGCCGTCTCCCCAAAGGCAGGCGGTAAAGAGAATGGTCACGTAAATTTTGGACGGGGCGCCGCTATACGCTCGTGCGTCGATGCTCAGGCTCGAATTGTGCGGCATGGCGACATCTCCGAATCCCATGATGGGATCCCATATGTCGAGTGAATAAGTTCATATCCGCGGTTCATGCAATACGAAATGCGACTTGGGATACAAATTTTGTGCAGTTGCAGCATTGACGGGTTGACACGCGTCGCTCTCCCCTGCAGCTTAAGGGGACTGAAGCATTGTAGTCGTAAGGAGCCCAACATGAGCAAAGGACAGGTCCAACCCTCGTCGCTATTGGCTCGCGGCTTCTATTTCGGCACCTGGAGCTCGTTTAGCGGCCGATACGCCTGAGGGCGTATCGGGACAGAATACCGCACTCCACCTTTTCTGAAAATTCGAGCTTAAACGCCGCTTCCCGGCCATCGGGACGTGGCGGCAGGACATGCCATGACCCACATGATTTCGGCGCCGCTAGCGGCGCTGCGAAGCGAGATCGACCGTCTCGACGACGCCATTCTCGATCTCGTCGAGCGCAGGATCGCCGTATCGGCCGACGTCGCGCGATCGAAGCCCGCCGACGGGCTGCTCAAGATCCGCCCGCGCCGTGAAGACGAAGTGATCGAGCGGCAATTGGGCCGCGCCCGCCGTGCGCCGGCCGCCCTGGTGACTCGGCTCTGGCGCGAGCTGATGGCGCATGGCCTGCAGGCCCAGGCATCGACCGAGATCGTGCTCTGCGAGGGCAATGGCCCTTCGCTCGCGCCGCTCGTGCGCGACCGCTTCGGCAGCGCCGCGCCGTTGCGCCGCGTGGCGACGCCGGCCGCGGCGCTGGAGGCCGCGCAGCAAGGCGAGGCGATCGCCGTGATCTGCGGCAGCCATGACCCGCATGGCGGCTCGGGACTGACATTGTTCGATCGGCTGCACGACACGGACGGCGGCGTCGTCGCCCACGTGCTCGGCCGCGTCGCGCCGCAAGATGCGCGCAAAGCTTGCGGCGCGCCCGCGCAATGCGTAGCTGCGGTCGAGATGGAACGGCACGATCTCCAAGGCTGGACTCCGGCCGACTGGCGGCATCGTCCGGCCGCGCAGATGCCGGTCTATCCCGACGCCGAGGTGCTGGCCCAGGTCGAGGCGGAACTCGCCGCCGCCCAGCCGCTGGTCCACGTCGCCGATATCAGCCATCTCAAGAACCGGCTCGCCGAGGTCGCGGCCGGCCGCGCCTTCCTGCTGCAGGGCGGCGACTGCGCCGAGAGCTTCGCCGAATTCGGCGCCGACAAGGTGCGCACGACCTTCAACCTGCTGCTGCAAATGTCGGCCCTGCTGCGCGCCGAGAGCGACTGCGATGTCGTCCATCTCGCCCGCATCGCCGGCCAGTTCGCCAAGCCGCGCTCGTCGCTCAGCGAGACGATCGATGGCGTCACCCTGCCCAGCTACCGCGGCGACGCGGTCAACGGCGCCGCCTTCACCCACGCCAGCCGCACGCCCGATCCCAACCGCCTGCTCGACGCGTTGCGCCAGGCGCAGGTGACGGTCGAATTGCTCGACGCTTATGCTGCCGCCGCTTATGCGGACATTCCCGAGCTGCACCGTTCGGTCGGCAGCAGCGAGGCGGCGCGCCCGGTGCACATGTTCACCAGCCACGAGGCGCTGCTGCTCAATTACGAGCAGGCATTGACCCGCTTCGACCCGGAGACCGGCCGCTGGTGGGCCCGGTCCGGCCATATGATCTGGATCGGCGACCGCACCCGTACCCTGGATGGCGCCCATGTCGAATATGCGCGCGGCGTCGCCAATCCGGTCGGCCTGAAATGCGGGCCGACGATGACGGCCGACGAGCTGCTGCGTCTGATCGACACGCTCGATCCCGAGAACGAGCCCGGCCGGCTGGTGCTGATCGGCCGCTTCGGCGCCAGCGCGGTCGCCGACCATCTGCCGGCCCTGATGCGGGCGACGCGGCGCGAGGGCCGCAACGCGATCTGGTCGGTCGACCCGATGCACGGCAACACGCGCAGTGCCGGGGCGCTCAAGACGCGCCTGCTCGGCGATATCGTCGCCGAGATCGAGACCTTCTTCGAGGTCGCCCATGCCGAGCGCGTCCATGCCGGCGGCGTCCACCTCGAGATGACCGGCGCCGACGTCACCGAATGCCTCGGCGGCAGCCTGCCTTTGGTCGAGGCCGACCTGCCGCGCCGTTACCTCACCCATTGCGATCCGCGCCTCAACCGCGCCCAGGCGATCGACGTGGCGGCGGCGATCGCCAAGGCGCTGGCCAAGCGCCAGCTCCGATCCGACGCGGCATGAGCGGCGCCGCGCTCCTCCGCGACGACGATCTGCTGGCGGCTGCGCCGTCGCCGCCACTATCCGGCGAGATCGAGGTGCCGGGCGACAAGAGCATCTCCCACCGCGCGCTAATCCTCGGCGGCCTCGCCGAGGGCGAGACCCGAATCCACGGCCTGCTCGAGGGCCAGGACGTGCTCCATACCGCCGCCGCGGTGCGCGCGTTCGGCGCCAGTGTCGAGCGGATCGAGCCCGGGACATGGCGGGTGACCGGCGCGCCCTGGCATAGCCCGGCGGCCCCGGTCGATTGCGGCAACAGCGGCACCGGCGTGCGCCTGCTGATGGGTGCCGCCGCCGGTTTCCCGCTCGAGGTCACCTTCACCGGCGACGTTTCGCTGAGCCGCCGGCCGATGGACCGCGTGCTCGATCCGCTGCGCGACATGGGCGCCGAGGTCCGCGCCGCTCCGGGCGGAACGCTGCCGATCACGATCAAGGGCGGCGCCCTTTCCGGCATCCGCTACCGCAACACTAAGGCTTCGGCCCAGATCAAGTCGGCGATCCTGCTCGCCGGCCTGCGCGCGCCGGGCAGCGTCCAGGTGAGCGAGCCCGCGCCCAGCCGCGACCATAGCGAGCGCATGCTGCGCGCCTTCGGCTGCGACGTCGAGATTGATGACGGGGGGACCGTCCGCCTCGGCCCGCGCCGCAAGCTGGTCGGTACCGAAGTCCGCATCCCCGGCGATCCGTCGTCGGCCGCCTTCCCGCTCGTCGCCGCTTTGATCACGCCCGGATCGGCCGTCACGATCCGGTCGGTGATGATCAATCCCCATCGCGCCGGCCTGTTCACGACATTGCAGGAAATGGGCGCCGATCTCCGTCTCGACAACGAACGCCTCCTCGGCGGCGAGAGCGTCGCCGACTTGAGCGCCCGCTTCGGTCCGCTCCGCGGCGTCGAGGTTCCGCCCGAGCGCGCGCCCTCGATGATCGACGAATTCCCGATCCTCGCCATCGCCGCCGCCTTCGCCCAAGGGCGGACGCGCATGCACGGCCTCGCCGAGCTGCGGGTCAAGGAGAGCGACCGGCTCGCCGCGATGATCGACGGCCTCAACGCCTGCGGCATCGACGCCTTCGCCCAGGGCGACAGCCTGGTAGTCGAGGGCCAAGGCGGGCCGCCGCCGGGCGGCGCCCGCGTCGCCGCCCATCACGATCACCGCATCGCGATGAGCTTCCTCGTGCTCGGCCTTGCCGCGCAGGCGCCGGTCGAAGTCGATTCCGCGGGCATGATCGCAACCAGCTTCCCCGGCTTTGCCAAGCTGATGCGGTCGATCGGAGGAGACGTGGGATGAGGATCGCCTATCAGGGCCTTCCTGGCGCATTCTCGCACGAG
The DNA here is from genome assembly GCF_035594035.1 of Sphingomonas sp. LY54. Lineage (NCBI taxonomy): Bacteria > Pseudomonadati > Pseudomonadota > Alphaproteobacteria > Sphingomonadales > Sphingomonadaceae > Sphingomonas > Sphingosinicella wutangchuni. The sequence goes on along the minus strand of NZ_CP141588.1, from coordinate 2,522,759 downwards.
GCCTGCCTCACCTTCCTTCCCGACGACGAGCCGTTCGGACGCGCCACCTTCGCCGAGGTGATCGACGCCATCCTCCACGACGAAGCCGATCTCGGCATGCTTCCCTATGAGAATAATGCGGTCGGTCCGGTCGAGGAGGTGCAGGCTTTGCTCGCCGATTGCCCGCTTGCCATCGTCGCCCGCCACCAATTGCCGATCCGCATGCATCTGCTCGGCCTGCCGGGCACCAACCTCGCCCAGGTCACGACCGCCGTCAGCCACCCGATGGCGCTCAAGCAATGCGCCGAGACGCTCGGCCGCATGGATCTTTCGATGCAGCCGGCCAGCAATACGGCGGTCGCGGCGCAGGCCCTGTCCGATCCGAACAAGGCCGTCATCGCCTCCGAGGCCGCCGCCGAGGCGTTCGGCCTGATCATCCTCCAGCGCGACGTCCACGACCATAAGGACAATGCCACCACCTTCGTCGTGCTGGCGCGGGCGGCGGCATGAGCGTCAACAGCTTCGGACGGCTCTTTCGATACACGACCTGGGGAGAAAGCCACGGCCCGGCGATCGGCGCGGTCGTAGACGGCTGCCCGCCGGGCCTGGCCCTGAGCGAAGCCGACATCCAGCCCTGGCTCGACCGGCGCCGGCCCGGGACCACGCGCTTCACGACCCAGCGGCGCGAGCCGGACGCGGTACGCATCCTCTCCGGCACGTTCGAGGGCCGCACGACCGGGACCCCGATCAGCCTGATGATCGACAATGTCGATCAGCGCTCGAAGGATTATGCCGAGGTCGCGCAGGCTTATCGGCCGGGCCACGCCGATTACGCCTATGACGCCAAATACGGCCTGCGCGACTGGCGCGGCGGCGGACGCAGCTCGGCGCGCGAGACGGCCTCGCGGGTCGCCGCCGGCGCGGTCGCGCGGCTGGTGATCCCCGAAGTTTCGATACGGGCGTATGTGGTCGCGATTGGCGGCGATGCGATCGACCGCGGCGCGCATGACGATGCCGAGATCGATCGCAATCCCTTCTTCTGCCCCGATCCGGCTGCGGCCGCGCGCTGGGAAGGGCTGGTGGACGAAGCGCGCAAGGCCGGCTCCTCGCTCGGCGCGGTGGTCGAATGCGTCGCGACCGGCGTCCCCGCCGGCTGGGGCGCACCGCTCTACGCCAAGCTCGATGCCGAGCTCGCCGGCGCGATGATGTCGATCAACGCGGTCAAGGGCGTCGAGATCGGCGACGGCTTCGCCGCGGCGCGGCTTCGCGGCGAGGACAATGCCGATGCGATGCGGGCCGGGCCGGACGGGCAGCCTGCCTTCCTGTCCAACCATGCCGGCGGCGTCGCGGGCGGGATCGCCACCGGGCAGCCGGTCGTGGTGCGGGTCGCGTTCAAGCCGACCAGCTCGATCCTGACGCCGGTGCCGACCATCGACCGCGCCGGCACGGAGACCGAGATCAGCACCAAGGGCCGGCACGATCCCTGCGTCGGCATCCGCGGCGCGCCCGTCGTCGAGGCGATGATGGCGCTGGTTCTGGCCGACCAGAAACTGCTTCACCGGGCGCAGTGCGGATGACGACGATCCCGGTCGCGCTCGGCGAGCGCAGCTACGAGGTCCGGATCGAGGAGGGTGCGCTGGAGCGCGCCGCCGACCATCTTGCCCCGTTCGCGCGCGACGGACGGCTCGTGGTGGTCACCGACGAGAATGTCTGGGCGGCCCAGGGCGAACGCCTTCGGCGTGGCCTCGGCGCGATCCAGGCCGTTCCGATCGTCCTACCGCCCGGCGAGGGTAGCAAGAGCTGGGCAACCCTCGCCGGCCTTATCGACCGCCTGCTCGAGGCGCGGCTGGAGCGCAGCGACCATCTCGTCGCATTCGGCGGCGGAGTGATCGGCGACCTTGCCGGCTTCGCCGCTGCAATCCTCAACCGCGGCATCGCCTTCGTCCAAATCCCGACCAGCCTGCTCGCCCAGGTCGACAGCTCGGTCGGCGGCAAGACCGGCATCAACGTGCCCGCCGGCAAGAATTTGGTCGGCGCGTTCCACCAGCCCTCGCTGGTGCTGATCGATCCGCTGGTGCTCGACACGCTCGATCCGCGCCAAATTCGCGCCGGCTATGCCGAGATCGTCAAATATGCGCTGATCGAGGACGCCCCCTTCTTCGACTGGCTGGACGCCAATGGGTCGGCTTTGCTCGCGGGCGATGCCGAGGCCCGGCGCCATGCGATTGCCACCAGCGTCGCCGGCAAGGCCGGGATCGTCGCCCGCGACGAGCGCGAGACCGCGGGCGTGCGCGCCTTGCTCAACCTCGGCCACACGTTCGGCCACGCGCTCGAGGCGGAGGCGGGCTTCTCCGATCGGCTCCTTCACGGCGAGGCCGTCGCCGCCGGCATGGCGCTGGCCTTCGCCTTCTCGGCCGAACGAGGCCTCTGTAAAGATGCCGATGCCGAACGCGTGCGCGCCCACCTTGCAACCGTGGGCCTGCCAACCGGATTGCGCGAAGCCGGCATCTCCGCGACCGGGCAGCGGCTGGCCGACCATATGATGCTCGACAAGAAGAAGGAGGGCGGCCGCATCCCCTTCATCCTGGCCCGCGGCATCGGCCAGGCGTTCGTCGATCGCGAAGTCGCGCTCGCCGACGTCGCCGCCTTCCTCGACCGGCAGGGCTGAATCATGGGCACGCCTTATGCCGAGGTGATCGGCGACCCGATCGCCCAGTCCAAGTCTCCCTTGATCTACAAGCACTGGCTGGAGGCGACGGGCGCGTCCGGGGATTATCGCGCCGTCCGCGTCACCCCGGCCGAGCTTTCCGCTTATTTCTCCACGCGGCGGGCCGATCCCGACTGGCGCGGCTGCAACGTCACCATGCCGCTCAAGCATGACGTGATCTCATTTCTCGACCACGTCGATCCGGGCGCAGACGCAATCGGCGCGGTCAATTGCATCGTGAAGGGTTCGGACGGCCTTGGCGGCCGTAACACCGACGTCGAGGGAATCGCCGCGGCGCTGGCGGGCATAGAGCTGGCCGGCGCCAAGGTGGCAGTGATCGGCGCCGGCGGTGCCGCCCGCGCCGCGCTCCACTACCTGCGCAGCCAAGGCGTCGGCTTGATCGCGCTCGCCGTGCGCGATCCGCTAAAGGCGGCCGGCTTTCGCTGCGCCGACAGCCTGACCCGCGTCGAAATCTCGCCGCTCGGCCGCGCCCACGGCGCGTTCCAGGACGCGCGCCTGATCGTCAATGCCAGCCCGCTCGGCATGGCGGGAAAGGATCCGATGCCGCGCGAGCTGCTCGACGCCGTCGCCGCCCACGCTCCTGGCGCGGCTCTGTTCGACATGGTCTACAAGCCGCTCGACACCGAGTTCCTCGCCGCAGGGCGGGCCAGTGGCGGCGCGACGATCGACGGCCTGACGATGCTGATCGGCCAGGCCCGCGCCGCCTTCACGGCCTACTTCGGGCAGCCCGCGCCACGCGACGATAGCCGGCTACGCGCCCTGCTTAGCGCATAAAGCCCGGGTTCATGCCGCAACCCCGACAATGCAGTTGACAGGATCCCAATCCTCCAGTCTGATGGTGATGATGACGCACATTCTTCCTGCCGCCCGCGAGGCCTCTGCGCTCCGCCGTGCCGGCTCGGCTGCGTCCTATCTCTATTATTGCACCGCCCGGGCGGACACGGACTGACGCGCGCCAAAAGCACGCCGATCTTCGAGCCCCGCCCGGTCCTCCAGGCGGGGTTTTTTCTTATGCCAAGAAGGAACTCCCAACATGCAAGAACAAGCCCCCAAGCACGGCGCCCTCGCCTCCCCCGTCCCGCCGCCCGGCGCGGCCGCGGACTGGACCGTGCCGCAAAACTGGGAGGATTTCAGCGCCGAGGACCACCGCGTCTGGGATGTGCTGTTCGCGCGCCAGCAGAAGCTGCTTCCCGGCCGCGCGGTCGAGGCGTTCGGCCAGAGCCTTGACGTGTTGCGCCTGTCGCGGCCCGGCGTCCCCAATTTCGAGGAGCTTAACGAAAGACTCCACGCTCGCACCGGCTGGACCGTGGTCGCCGTGCCCGGCCTCGTCCCCGACGACGTCTTCTTCCAGCATCTGAGCGAGCGCCGCTTCCCGGCCGGCAACTTCATCCGCACCGCCGAGCAGCTCGATTACCTCGAGGAGCCGGACGTGTTCCACGACGTGTTCGGCCATGTCCCTCTGCTCGCCGAGAGCGAATTCGCTGACTTCATGCAGGCGCTCGGCCATCTCGGCCTCGAAGCGCTGGACCAGGGCGCGCTCCACCGGCTCGCCCGCCTCTACTGGTACACGGTCGAATTCGGCCTCGCCCGCGAGAATGGCGATCTCAGGATCTACGGCGCCGGCATCCTCTCCAGCTTCGGCGAGAGCCGCTACGCGCTCGAGAGCGAGGTCCCGAACCGGCTCGGCTTCGATCTGGAGCGGGTGCTGCGCACCACCTACAAGACCGACAGTTACCAAATGGCCTACTTCGTCATCAACCGGTTCGAAGACGTGCTGAACCTCGTCCAGCGCGGCGACCTGTCGGCGCTTTACGTCCGCCTCGATGCGCTTGCCGATCTCGACCCTGCCGCGCCCGCACCGGCGCTGGCGGCCTAAGGCGCGCCGTCCCGATTTGGGACGGCGAAACCTTGGAAAACCGACCTGTAGAGGAGTATGGAATCGGGCCGGGCCAGTGCTCGCCCCGATTATCCCGCACAACCGACTTTCAGGGAGGTTCTCGATGCGTGATCTTCAACCTGCAGAATTGGCATTCGTCTACGGCGCCGGCGGCAAGAGCCGCAGCTGCAAGCCCAAGAAGTTCAAATGCAAGGGCGGCAGCAGAAGCGGCAGCCGCGGCAAGGGCAGCCGGAGCCGCGGTCATGGCAGCGGCAGCGGCAGCAGAGGCTGCTGAGCCCGGCCGCGCAGTAAAGCGCAGCTGACCTCGCGCGCGCGGCGTGCCCCTGGCGGCCGCCGCGTGCGCCGTGTCGGCTCCACCTATTCATTCGGGCAGCAGGGGGCAGCGTGCCGGACGGAACCGATCGGGGCGAAGCGGCGCCGAACGCCGAGATTTCGTGGCTGCTGGGCCAGCCGCACCTTTCCGACTATCTCGGTTTCGTGCGCCACAAGGTGGTCGGCGGCCGGACGATGGATGCGGGCACGCTCGCCAATGAATGGCGCGCGGCCAACGACATCTATTACGAGCTCGAGCAGAGCGAGGCGGGCATTGCCGACGCGGCCGAATGCCTGCCGCTGCATCCGCGCCTCGAGCCGCTCGCGCAGGCGCTGAAGGCGAACTCTTATTACCGGACGACCTTCGACACGCTGCCGACGACGATCGCGATGGTCGAACTCGACAAATTGATCGTGTCGCAGACCCATATCGCCAACCGCTTCTCGGAGGCGCGCGCGCGGCTGCTCGGCGCCCAGCCCGACCCCGAGACCCTGTTCCATTTCTGCCTGCCGCTGGAGCGCGACAATCCGGAGGTGCGCATCCAGCGCCTCGCGTCCGACCGCTACCTCTTCTCCTCGCCCTCGACCGACCTGCGCGCCCACGAGCCGACTTTGCTGGGGCAGGACCAGATCGCCAACATCGCGAGCTTCGGCCCGATCGCCGGAGTGATCGGGCTGATCGTCGGCTTCGGCTCCAATTTCCTGACCGCGATCCGCAGCGACAACCGGCTCGTGCTCCACAACGGCTATCACCGCGCTTATGCGCTGCGCGCGCTCGGCATCACCCACGCGCCCTGCATCGTCGAGACGGTGACGCGGAAGGACGAATTGCGCCTCGCCGCCAGCGAGACCGTGTCCGAGGATCCGGAATTCTATTTCCGCGCCGCGCGGCCGCCCCTGCTCCAGGACTTCTTCGACATGCGGCTCGCCAAGCGGCTCCAGGTGCGGCCGATGGAGACCGCGGTCGAGGTTGAGTTCAAGATGCGCAGCTGGACGACGACCGACTGGTCAGAATGACCCGACCGCCCCGATCGAGCGGCCGGGACGCGGCACATGCTCGAGCCGGCCCTGGTCCAGCCGCAGCACGATGTCGGCCCGCGCCACCAAGGCCGGGCGGTGGGCGACCACGACGCGCGTGATCGGCAGCCGCGCTATCATGTCAGCGATCGCATTTTCATTGTCCTCGTCGAGATTGGCGGTGCCCTCGTCCAGGAACAAAGCGTCGGGATCGCGATAGAGCGCGCGGGCCAGCATGATCCGCTGCCGCTGCCCGCCCGACAATGCCGCGCCCATGTCGCCGATCAGGCTCTGATAGGCCATCGGCATCTTGACGATATCGTCGTGAATGCGGGCAAAGCGCGCCGCCGCCTCGACCTTCTCCGGGTCCGGCCGCGGATCGAAGAAGGCGATATTGTCGGCGAGCGTCCCGGTCAGCAATTGATCGTCCTGCAGCACCGCGCCGATCCGGCCGCGCCAGGTGGAATGGGTGGCGGGACCGAGCGGCACGCCGTCGACCAAGATCTGCCCGGATGTGGGCGCGAGCAGGCCGAGCAGCAGCCGCATCATCGTCGTCTTGCCCGCGCCCGAAGGGCCGGTGATCGCGACGAAGCTGCCCTTGGGAATGTCGAGCTGCAGATTCTCGAAGATCGGCGGGTCGGCCGGGCTGTAGGCAAAGCCCAGCCCCTCGGCCGTGATCGCGGGCGGCGGCAGCAGCGCCTTGCGCGGCATCGGCCGCACTTCCTCGCGCCGCTCGGTGACGATGTCCGACAGCCGGTCGAGATGGACGCCGATCAGCCGCCATTTCTGCCATTGGTCGACCAAAGCCACTGCGCTCGTCATGAAGCTCGTCCGATAGGCGATGAAGGCGAGCAGGAGGCCGATGGTCAGCTCCTGCTCCATCACCTGCAGCGCGCCCAAATAGACGACCAGCAGGAATTGCAGCCCGAACAGGAGCTGCTCGCCGAGGTCGAGGCGGATGTCGTAGATGCGGGCGCGGTAATTGGCCGAAACGACGTCGGCATAAAGATTGCGCCAGCCATTCTCGCGCATCGCCTCGTGGCTGTGGAGCTTGATCGCGCGCATCGCGCGCATCGACTCCATCAAATAGGTTTCCTCCTGGGCGCGAGCGACGATCTCCTCCTCGGTCCGCCGCCGCAGGCCGGGATAGAGCAAGGCGCCGTAGAGCAGGTAAGTGAGGGTCGTCACGACGACCAGCACCGCCAGCACCGGGCTGATCAGGACCATCACGATCAGGGTGGTGACCGCGAGCACGGAATCGATCAGCGCATTGACCAGCCCCTGGCTCAGCAGAGCCTGGATCGGCTGGATCGATCCGATCCGCGACAGCAGGTCGCCGACATGGCGGCGCTCGAAATAAGAAAGCGGCAGGCGCAGCAGATGCCGGACGACGTTGCCGCCGAGCTGGAAGGACAGCGACTGGCCGAGCGTCAGCACCACCCACGACCGCAAAGTGCGCGTCACAGCGTTCAACGCATAGACCGCGCCGAAGCCGACCAGCAGCAAGGTGAGCAGGCTCGCGTCGCCCTGCGCGATCCCCTCGTCGATCGTCAGCTGCAGGAAGAAGGGCATGACGAGCGCCGTCAGCTGAAGCAGCAACGACAAAGCGAGGACCTGCACCGTCGCGCTGCGAAAATTGACGAGGCGGCTCCACAGGTCGGTCAGGCGCGTGCGCGGCCGCGCCTCGACCGGCTTGAAGTCCGGCGTCGGCGCCAGCTCGAGCGCAACCCCGGTGAAATGCCGGCTGACCTCGCGCGCCGACAGGGTGCGGCGGCCGGTGGCAGGATCGAGAATGGTGAGGCGTCCGCGCCCGACCTTTTCGAGCACGACGAAATGGTTGAGGTCCCAGTGGAGGATGGCGGGGAGCTGCAATCGGTCCATTTCGTCGAGATCGAGCCGGAGCGCGCGCGGCGCCAGATCGAGGTCGGACGCGACGGCCATCAGTTCGGCCAGGGTCGCGCCCTTGATCGATGTCGGGTAGCGCTGGCGCAGGCCGGCGAGATTGACCTTGTGGCCATGCCAGGCGGCAATCATCGCGACCGACGCGAGGCCGCATTCCGCCGCTTCGGACTGGATCACCGGGCGCATCCGCGGCGCCCAGGGCCAATCGATCCCGCTCACGCGCCGAGCGCCGTCGCCACGGGCTTGAACAGAACCTCCCACAGGCTCCGCCGTTCGAGCACGAGATTGGCGGAGAGCGTCATGCCGGGCCGCAGCCGTTCGCCGCCGGCGACGCGCGGCGCCTGGTCGATCGCAACGCGAATGCGGAAGACGGGCTCGTCGACCTTGAGCGCGGAATCGATCGAGGCGGGCTCGACGGCGACCCGCGACACGGCGGTCACCCGGCCGCGCCCGGCTCCGTATTTCTGATAGGGGAAGGCATCGAACAGCAGGCGCACCTCCTGGCCAGGGCGCACGAAGCCGACCGCGCGCGAGGGCGCATAGAGCCACACCTCGAGTTGGCTGCCGCGCGGCACGATCGTCACCAGCGACGTTTCGGGGCGCGCGCGCTGGCCGACCTCGCTGGCGATGTCGCCGACTTCGCCGGCGATCGGCGCGGTGAGGACGAGGCGGTCGGTGCGGATCAGCGCCGCCCGTTCCTCGCCGAGCTCCGCGCGGCGAGTGGCGACTTCGGATCGCATGCGCTCGGCCTCGAGCCCGCGCTGGCCGATCCGCCCGTCAATCTCGCTCAGCGCGCGGCGCTGCTCGGCGATACGTTCGCTGAGACTTTCCGCCTCGGCGCGGCGAGCGAGCAAGGTCGCGCGGCTGTCCTCGACCTGGCGCTGGGTGCCGGCGCCCTCCGCGGCGAGCGCGGCGGCGCGGCGCGTGGCTGCTTCGGCGAGCGGCACTTGCGCGGCGGCGAGCGACCGCTGTCTTTCGAGCGAGGTGACGGCCGCGACGAGGCCGGAGCGCTGGGCCGCCAGCGCGCGCACCTCGGCCGAGCCGAGATTGCCGGCAAGCGCTTCCTGCCGCTCCAGTTCCTGCTGCTGGCGCGCCATTTCGGACAATTGCGCATCGATGCCGCTCTCGCCCTGGGCGAAGGCGACGGTGACGAGCGGCGTTCCCGCCTCGACATAATCGCCCTCGCGGACGTGGATCGCGCGGATTTCGCCGGAGCTGCTCGGATAGACGCGGGCGATGCCGGCATCATAGGCGACGACGCCCTTGACCGCAGCGCGCGACGCATATTGGCCGAAGATCAGGATCGCGACGAGGACGAGCGCAACGGCGAGGGTCACGCCGACATAGATGCGCGAGCCGGGCGGCGTTGCCGCGACGACCTTGCCCGCGAGGCGGTCCCTGCCCGCCTCAATCACTTCCTGCCGAAACAGCCGGCTCGTCATGTCGCGCTTGTTCCCGCCTGCACCTGCACTCCCCCATAGAGCAAAGCGTTGAAGGGACAGTTAAACTGTACGCAACCCAATGACGCCGCGCAGCGGGCCCAAGCAGAAGCTTAGCCGATACTTTACCGTGATGCGCTAGATCGGTCACCATGGACTCGACCATGCCTGATCCGGGACTCGCAACCCTCGCGCCGCTTCGCGCCGCGACCCTGCTGGCCGCGGCCGGCATCCTTGCCTCCTGCGCGCCGAGCGTGACCTTGCCCGGCCGCGCGGACGTGCAGGCGACCGGGTGGAGCGTGGCCCCGCCCGCCGACGCTGCGGCCGCCGCGATTCCGGCGAGTCTCGCAACGGGCTTCGCTTCCCCGGACCTGGAAGCGCTGGTCGCTCGCGCGCTGGCGGCCAATGCCGATCTCGGCGTCGCGGCGGCGCGCGTCGAGCAGGCCCGCGCCCAGCTCGCCATCGCCCGCGCCTCGATGTTCCCCATCGTTTCCGCTTCGGGCGGGATCGCCCGGTCCCGCTCGTCGGGCAGCGGCAACGACCCTTCCGACACGCGCGAAGCCACGGCCCAGGTCGAAGCGCAATGGGAGGTCGACCTGTTCGGCCGCTTGAAGGCGGAGCGCCGCGCCGCGCGCAGCCGCCTCCTCGGCACCGAATATGATCGCGAGGCTCTCGCTTTGGTGGTCGAAGCCGAAGTCGCCCGCGGCTGGGTCCAATATGCGGCGCTCGGCGACCGCCTCGCGTTGCTCGACCGATCGATCACCAGCGCGCGCGAGCTCGATCGCATCCTCGGCGTCCGCCTCCGCTTCGGCGAGGCCACGCGCGTCGATACCGGCCTGCAGCGGATCGAGCTGCGCCGGCTCGAGGCCGAACGCCACCGGCTCGAGGAAGCCCGCACGCGCACGCGCAACGCGCTCGCTTTGCTGCTCGGCGAGGAGGCGCCGACCCTGGTCCTGCCCGCTGCCACGCTGCAGTCGCTGGTCGTCCCCGCCTTCGCGCCGGAGCCGCCGGCCATGCTGCTGGTGCGGCGGCCGGACCTGCGCGCGGCCGAGGCCCGCATCGCCGCCGCCAATGGCGACGTGGCGGTGGCGCGCGCCGCCTTCCTGCCGCGGCTGACGCTCAGCGCAGCGGCGCTCGGCCAGGCCGCGACCGTCGGCGGACCGATCGGCACAACCCTCTCCGCCGGGGCCGATATCCTCGCGCCGATCTTCGACCGCGCGCGGCTGCAGGGCGGGTTGGATTATGCCACGGCCTCGCAGCACGAGAGCGTCGAACTCTATCGCAAGACCCTGCTCACTGCTCTGTCGGAGACCGAGGATGCGTTGGCGGGAGTCGCCCGCTCGGCGGAGCGCGAAATCCTGCTGTCCGACGCGGTCGCCGAGGCGCGCACCACGGCCCGGCTCGCGCGGCTGCAATATCTCGAAGGGGAAGCCGACCTCCAGGTCGTTCTCGACGCCGAGGGCGGTCTCGTCGATGCCGAGGATGCGCGGGCCGTGGCGTTGCAGGAGCGGCTCGAAGCCGCGATCGATCTTTACCGCGCTCTCGGCGGCGGCGCGCGCCGCTAAGCCCTCTTCGCTCTGGCGCTGCGGGCGTGCGCGCGTCATAGCGCGGCGATGACCGCGCGCTCGATCCGGACCGCCACCCCCGCCGACCTGCCCCGCCTGCACGCGTTGGTCGAAAGCGCTTATCGCGGCGACAGCGCCCGCATGGGCTGGACCCACGAGGCCGACCTGCTCGGCGGCCAGCGCACTGACGAGGCCGGCTTGGCCGAGATCCTGGCCGACCCCCGGCAGCGTATGCTCGTCGCGGTCGACGAGGGCGCGATCGTCGGCTGCGTCCAGATCAGCGACAAGGGCCATGGCACCGCCTATCTCGGCATGCTGTCGGTCGATCCGGGGCGACAGGCCGGCGGCCTCGGCAAATTGCTGATCGCGGCGGCCGAGCATGACGCGCAGGCCTTGTTCGGCGCCCGCCGGATCGAGATGACGGTGATCCGCCAGCGGCCCGAGCTGATCGCTTATTACGAACGCCGCGGCTACGCCCGCACGGGCGAAGAGCGCCCCTTCCCGCTCGACGATCCGCGCTTCGGCCTGCCGCGAACCCGCGATCTCGCCTTCGTCGTGCTGGCGCGCCACCTCGCCTGATTCTGCCGCGCAGCAAAGCTCGGTTGACGCGCCGCTGCCAACTCGCCTAGCCTTGGCCCGATGACGACGCGCTTCGCCTTTGCTGTTTCCGCCGCGGCTCCCGCCGCCGCGGACGCGCGCGTGTCGAACACTTGGTGGCGCTGGCCCTCGACCGAATGCCGTTGGCGCGCCTCGTAGATTGACGCTTCCTCTCGCCGCGAGAGGACCCCGATCCACCCGACCAGGCCCGCCTCAGGCGGGCTTTTTTTCGTCTCCTCCCATCCGGAAACCGCTCCATGATCATCGTCCTGAAACCCGAAGCCACGTCCCGTTCCGCCGAGGAAATCCTCGCCCGCATCTCCGGCGCCGGGCTGAAACCGCTGCACATGCCCGGCTCGGAACGCGTCGTCCTCGGCGCGCTCGGCGACGAACGCGTGCTCGCCGGTTTGCAGCTCGAAAGCCATCCGATGGTGGAGGCGGTGAAGCCGATCCTTGCCCCGTACAAATTGGTGAGCCGCGAGCTCCACCCGCACGACACGATCGTCCGCATCGGCAAGGTCGCGATCGGCGGCGCCGCGTTCCAGGTCATCGCCGGCCCCTGCGCGGTCGAGACCCATGAGCAGCTTCGCGCCAGCGCGCTCGCGGCCAAGGAGTCGGGCGCGGCGGCGATCCGCGCCGGCGCCTACAAGCCGCGCACCAGCCCCTATGGCTTTTCCGGCCACGGCCCGGCCGGGCTCAAGATTCTGCGCGAGGTCGGCGACGAACTCGGCATGCCGGTGGTGACCGAGGTCATGGACACCGCCGACCTGGATCTCGTCGTGGAATATGCCGGCGCGCTCCAGATTGGCGCGCGCAACATGCAGAATTTCTCCCTGCTCCGCGCCGTCGGCAAGGCCGGCAAGCCGGTCGTGCTGAAGCGCGGCATGTCGGCCAGAATCGAGGAATTGCTGCTCGCCGCCGAATATCTGCTCGCCGCCGGCAACGACCAGATCGTGCTGGTCGAGCGCGGCATCCGCACGTTCGAGACGGCCACCCGCAACACGCTCGACCTCAACGCGATCCCCTACATCAAGCAGAAGACCCACCTGCCCGTGCTGGTCGATCCGAGCCACGGCACCGGCGTGCGCGATCTCGTCATCCCGATGTCGCTGGCGGCAGCGGCGTGCGGCGCCGACGGTCTGCTCGTCGAAGTGCACGAGAACCCGGCGGTCGCCTTGTCGGACGGCGCGCAATCGCTCTACCCGGACCAGTTCAAGGCGCTGATGGAAGCGCTCGCCCCGGTCGTCCGCGCAGTCGGACGCACGCTCTGATGCAGCCGCTCGCCGAAGGCCAGGCGCTGGCTCTCCAGCGCCGTCTCCCTGCCCATCCCGACCCGCTCGCGCTCTATGCGACGCTCACCGACAACGGCCGCCGCGCCGATACCTTCCTGCTGGAGCGCAGCGTCGGCCCGACCCTGCTGATGGACCAGGCGGCGGTGCGGATCGAATGCCGCGGCCCCGAGGTGACCCTGTTCGCCTTGTCGAACGGGGGCGAGCAGGTGCTGGCTTCGGTGGCGAGGCGGCTCGACGCGCGGGTCGTGGCATCGGCGCCGCGCAGGCTCACGCTGCGCTTCCCCGGTCCGAAGGGCGACGACGCCGAAGCCCGCTTGCTCGCCCCCTCGCCGCTCGACGCGCTGCGCGCGGCCACCGGTTTCGTCCCGGCATCGAAGGAGGAGCCGTTCACGATCGCCGCATTGGGCGTAGTCGCGTTCGATCAGGCCGACTTGTTCGAGACCTTGCCGGCCAATGCAGAGGACCCACTCGGCTTCCCCGATTATGTGTTCTGGCTCGCGGAATCGCTGATCGTGTTCGAGCCCGGGGCCAGGCCGCGGGCCCTCTGCACCGCCTTCGGGCCGGGCGAAGCGGCCTATCACGACGCCTCCCGGAGGCTCGCCGCGCTCGTCGAGCGCTGCGCCAGCGTCGCCGCGCTTCCCGAACCGCCTGTCCCCACCGCCGCGGAGGCGACCGCGGTCGACCTCGACGACGAAGCCTATGGCGCGATCGTCTCGAAGCTGCGCGCGCATATCGCGGAGGGCGACGTCTACCAGATCGTGCCGTCGCGCACGTTCCGTGCGCCCTGCCCCAGACCGCTGCTGAGCTACGCCGCCCAGCGCCGGCTCGATCCCAGCCCCTACCAGTTCTTCGTCGCCGGCCCCGACCACATCCTGTTCGGCGCCTCGCCCGAGACGTCGGTTCGCGTGTTCGGCGGCGAGGGCGCGCACGAGGTCGAGGTGAAGCCGATCGCCGGCACCCGCCCGCGCGGCCTCACTGACGACGAGGACGACCGGCTCGAGGCGGAGATGCGGCTCGACCAGAAGGAGACCGCCGAACATATGATGCTGGTCGATCTGGCGAGGAATGACGTCGCCCGCGTCAGCCGGTCGGGCACGCGCCGCGTCGCCCGGCTGATGAGCGTCGAGCGCTACGCCCGCGTGATGCATCTCGTCTCGTCCGTCACAGGCCGCCTGCGCGACGGCCTCGATGCGCTCCATGCGCTGCAGGCCTGCCTCAACGTCGGCACGCTGACCGGCGCGCCCAAGATCCGCGCCACCCAGTTACTGCGCGAGTTCGAAGTTACCAAAAGGGGCCCCTATGGCGGCGCCATCGGCTGGATCAACGGCGAGGGGCTGATGGATACGGGCGTCGTCATCCGATCGGCGGTGGTCAAGGACGGCATCGCCTATGTCCGCGCCGGCGCGGGCGTCGTCTACGATTCCGATCCGCAGCGCGAAGCCGACGAGACAAGGCGCAAGGCCTCGGCCCTGCTCTCCGTCCTCGCCGCCACCGGAGCAGCCGCGTGACCCGGTCCGTCCTCCTCATCGACAATCTCGACAGCTTCACCTTCAACCTGGTCGAGGCGTTCGAGCGGCTCGGCGCCGACGTGCGTGTGCTGCGCAACAGCGTCGCCGCGGCGGATGCGCTGGCGCTCGCCCAGGAGAAAGGCGCGCTGATCGTCCTCTCCCCCGGCCCCGGGCGGCCCGAGGATGCCGGCTGCATGGTCGATCTGATCGGGCTCGCGCTCGGCCGCGTGCCTCTGCTCGGCGTCTGCCTCGGCCACCAGGCGATCGTCCATCAGGCCGGCGGCACGGTCAGCCGGGCGACCGAGCCCGTTCACGGCAAGGCGACCAGCCTCGCCCATGACGGTGCCGGTCCTTTCGCAGGCCTGCCGGGGCCGATCCATATCGGCCGCTACCACTCGCTCTGCACGCGCGACGTCCCCGCCCGCTTCCGCGTCCACGCCGCGATCGACGGCATGGCGATGGCGATCAGCGACCGCGAGGCGATGCAGACGGGGTTGCAATTCCACCCCGAATCCATCCTTACCCGCGACGGCGACCGCATGCTCGCGAACATATTGGGCGATTGACAGACATGGACCATTTCCACCCCCGCAACGGCGAGCTTCATTGCGAGGACGTGCCGCTCGCCGAGATCGCCGAGGCGGTCGGCACCCCGGTCTATGTCTATTCCTCCGCGACGATGCAGCGCCACGCCCGCGTGTTCAAGGAAGCGCTCGCCGGCGTCACCGATCCGCTCGTCGCCTTCGCGGTGAAGGCCAATCCCAATGCCGCCGTGATCGCCACTCTGGCGGCGGAAGGCCTCGGCGCCGACGTTGTCTCGGTCGGCGAATATCGCCGGGCTGTCGCGGCCGGCGTTCCGGCCGAGAGGATTGTCTTCTCGGGCGTAGGCAAGACGGCCGCGGAGATGGCGCATGCG
This sequence comes from Sphingomonas sp. LY54, assembly GCF_035594035.1. Taxonomy (NCBI): domain Bacteria; kingdom Pseudomonadati; phylum Pseudomonadota; class Alphaproteobacteria; order Sphingomonadales; family Sphingomonadaceae; genus Sphingomonas; species Sphingosinicella wutangchuni. The sequence continues at coordinate 2,507,607 of NZ_CP141588.1, read as the reverse complement.
CTGTCTGGCGGGCTCTGCCAGTTCAACCTGGAATCGATCGAGGAAGCCGAGATGCTGTCCGAGGTCGCGGTGTCGCTCGGCCGCACCGCGCCGGTGGCCTTCCGCGTCAACCCCGACGTCGAGGCGGGCACACATGCCAAGATCTCGACCGGCTCCGCCCACAACAAGTTCGGCGTCGCCATCGCGGACGCGCCGGCCGCTTATGCCCAGGCCCGCGACCTTCCGGGTCTCCAGGTCCAGGGCGTCGCCGTCCATATCGGCAGCCAACTCACCGATCTCGCCCCGCTCGCCGCCGCCTTCGAGAAACTGGGGGCGCTGATCGGCGACCTGCGCGCCGCCGGCCACGTCATCACCCACGCCGATCTCGGCGGCGGCCTCGGCGTACCCTACGATCTCGACCAGCCGCCGCCGCCCAGCCCCTATGATTACGGCCATATGGTCGTGCGCATCACCCGCGACTGGGACGTCCGGCTGATCTTCGAGCCGGGTCGGCTTATCGTCGCCAATGCCGGCGTGCTGCTGAGCGAGGTCATCCGCGTGAAGCCCGGCGCGACCGATCCGTTCGTGATCCTCGATGCCGCGATGAACGACCTGATGCGCCCCAGCCTCTACGACGCCTGGCACGCGATCGAGCCGGTCCGGCCGAGCGGGCGCGAGATGGTCGCCAATGTCGTCGGCCCGGTGTGCGAGAGCGGCGACACCTTCGCCACCGGCCGCCACATGGGCGCGGTCGCGCCCGGAGACCTCGTCGTCTTCCGCACCGCCGGCGCTTATGCCGCGACCATGGCGAGCACCTATAACAGCCGACCGCTGACCGCCGAAGTGCTGGTCGACGGCGATCGCTGGGCGGTGGTGCGCGAGCGCCAGGACATCGAAGCGCTGATCCGCGCCGACAAGCTCCCCGACTGGCTGACCTGACCGGCCCATAGCCAGACAAAAGACGGACATTCCGGGATTGAGAGGTTGCGCGCTTCCCGGTTCGCCCCTATCTGGCCTACTTGTTACAGCGTGATAACACAGTAGAACGATCCATGGCCGATTCGAAAACCGATTTCGCTCCCCTCCGCGACCCGCAGGCTCTGGTCGCCGATCTGTGCCGCGCCCTGCTCACGCCGGAGACGCCGGACGAGATGGAGCGGCTGCTCGCCGATCTCTGCACCCGCGCCGAGATCAGGGCGCTGGCCGAGCGCTGGCACGTCGCGCGCCTGCTCAGCCAGGGTGGCCTCAGCTACCGCGACATCCACGAGGCGACCGGGGTCAGCACCACCACCGTCGTCCGCGTCGCCCGCTTCCTGAAGGAGGAGCCGCACCAGGGCTACCGGCTGGCGCTCGAGCGCAGCGGAGAGGGCGCATGACGTTCGACACCGGCCGGCTGCACCTCGCCATCCAGAAATCGGGGCGTTTGTCGGACTACAGCCGCGACCTGCTGCGCGATGCGGGCCTGCGCATCCAGCACGGCAAGAACGACCTTGCCGCGCGCGTCGAGAATTTCCCGATCGACCTGATGTTCGTGCGCGACGACGACATCCCGACGTTCGTCGTCGACGGTGTGTGCGATTTCGGCATCGTCGGTCGCAACGTGCTGGAGGAATTCGCGCTCGGCCAGGCCGAGACGCGGTTCGAGATCGTGACGCCCCTGGGCTTCGGCCGCTGCGGGCTGAAAATCGCCGCGCCCGAACGCGCCGATTATGAAGGGCCGCAATCGTTGCAGGGCACGCGCATCGCCACCTCCTATCCGCGCCTGCTGCGCCGGTTCCTCGACGAACGCGGCATCGCGGCGACGATCGTCGAGATGAACGGCGCGGTCGAGCTCGCGCCGCGGCTGCAGATCGCCAGCTTCGTCTGCGACCTCGTCTCGACCGGCGCGACGCTCGAAGCCAACGGCCTGCGTGTCGTCGAGACCGTGCTCGAGAGCGAGGCGGTGTTGGTGCGGACGCTGAAGGAAGGGGCGCCGGCCAAGGCCGACGCGGCGGACCAGTTGCTGCGCCGGATCGACGGCGTGCTCGCTACCAAGGAATCGAAATATATCATGCTGAACGCGGCCGAGGAGTCGCTCGAGCAGATCAGCGCCATCCTGCCCGGCGCCGAAGCGCCAACGATCATCCCCTTGCACGGCCGGCCGGGCCACTTCGCGGTCCACGCCGTCTGCCAGGAGTCCGTCTTCTGGGAGACGCTGCAGAAGCTGAAGGCCGCCGGTGCGTCGGCTATCCTCGTCATGCCGATCGAAAAGATGATGATGTGAAGACTCTCGTTTGGAACAGTCTCGCCGCTCCCGAACGGGGCGCCGCCCTCGCGCGACCAGAGCAGCGCAGCGACCCTGCGCTCCAGGCCTCGGTGCGCGCGATCGTCGACGACATCCGCGCACGCGGCTGGGACGCGGTCACGGAGCATGCCGTTCGCCTCGACGGCGAGGAGCCGCGCCTCGTGCCCGTAGCGCCGCTCGCCGCGGAAGCGCGCCGCCTGCTCTCGCCCGAACAATTGGGCGCGATCGAGCTCGCCCGCCGCAACGTGCTTGTCTTTCACGAGGGCAGCCTTCCGGCCGAGCATGAAGTCGAGACGATGCCGGGCCTGGTCGTCCGCAAGGTCTGGCGCCCGCTCGACCGCGTCGGTCTCTATGTGCCGGGCGGGAAGACGCCGCTTTTCTCGACCCTGCTGATGCTCGCCCTCCCCGCTCGGGCGGCCAGCGTCGGCGAGATCGTCGTCGTCACCCCGCCCCGGCCCGAGGGCGGGCTCGACCCGGTCGTCGCCCTCGCGGCAGAGCTGTGCGGCATCGAGGCGGTGTGGACCGTGGGCGGCGCGCAGGCGATCGCCGCGCTAGCCGTGGGCGCCGGCGCCATTCCCCGCGTCGACAAAATCTGCGGCCCAGGCAACGCTTTTGTCGCCGAGGCGAAAACCTATCTCGCCTCGCTGCCCGGCGGGCTCGCCATCGACATGCCGGCCGGGCCGAGCGAATTGCTGGTAATCGCCGACGACAGCGCCGACCCGCGCCTGGTTGCTGCCGACCTGCTCAGCCAGGCCGAGCATGATGCGTCGGCCCAGGTGCTGCTGGTCACCAACTCGGTCCGTCTTGCAGAGGAAGTCGTCGTGGAAGTGAGCGACCGGTCGGCCCGGCTGCCCCGCGCCGCTACCGCCCAGGCCTCGCTCGCCAATGCCCGGGCCATCCTGGTCGACGGCCTCGAGGAAGCGGTGGACGTCGCCAACCTCTATGCCCCCGAGCATCTCTCGCTCGCGGTCGCGGATCCGGCGTCTTTGCTAACGCGCGTCCGCAATGCCGGTGCGGTCTTCGCCGGTCATCTCGCCGCCGAGAGTTTCGGCGACTATCTCGCCGGCTCCAGCCACGTCCTTCCGACCGATGGCGCCGCCCGCGCCTGGAGCGGCGTTTCCGTGCACACTTTCCTGAAAGCGATAAGCGTGCAGACCGTCACGCCCGAAGCTGCGCGCCGCCTTGCCGCTCCTGCCGCGGCCCTGGCCCGGCTCGAAGGGCTCGAAGCCCATGCCCAGGCCGCCGACGCGCGCCAAGGAGTCCTCGCATGACCTCGCTCGTCGCCCGGCTCGCCCGGCCCGAAATCCTCGCTTTGCCCCCGGTCGACATCGCCGCCCAGGCCGACGCGGCGTTCGGCGCCGACGCGATCAAGCTCGACGCCAACGAAAATCCGTTCGCGCCGCTGATCGACGGCGCGCTCGGCGCGGGCGTCAACCGCTATCCCGAGCCGCAGCCCGCCGGCCTGCGCCGCGCCATGGCCGCGCTTTACGGCGTCGCCCCCGACAATCTGGTCGTCACCCGCGGCGGCGACGACGCGATCGACATCCTCATCCGCAGCTTCTGCAGGCCGGGCGAAGATGCCATCTCGATCTGCCCGCCCACTTTCTCGGCCTATGCGCAGTTCGCGCGGGTGCAGGGCGCGCGCGTGATCGAAGCGCCGCTCGACGCCGATTTCGAGTTCCGAGCGGAGGCTTTCGTAGCCGCCGCGCAAGCCGATCCGGCGCTGAAGCTCGCTTTCCTCTGCTCGCCCAACAATCCCACCGGCAATCCGATCGACCCTGCCGACGTGCTGCGCGTGGCGGACGCCCTTCCCGACACGATCGTCGTCCTCGACGAGGCCTATCTGGAATTCTCCGAAACGCCGAGCCTCGCGGCCGAAGCGGCGAAGCGCGACAATCTCGTCGTGCTGAAGACCCTGTCCAAGGCCTACGGCCTGGCCGGCGCCCGCGTCGGCGCGGCGATCGGCAGCGCCGAGCTGATCGCGCTGATCGCCCGCGCGCTCCCGCCTTATCCGCTTCCGACGCTGTCGATCCAGGCGGCGCTCGCCACCTTGTCCCCCTCCCGCCGCCCACTGCACGAGGAGCGCATCGTCCGCATCAAGGCCGATCGTGAGCTCCTCGCCGGCCTGCTCGCCGCTGCGCCGATCGTGAACAGCGTCCGCAGCGGCGGCGGCAATTTCCTGTTCCTCGAAGTCGACGACGCCGAGGCGCTGGCACGCAAGCTGCACGGCCTCGGCATCCGCGTCCGTTTCCGGCCCAACGCCGCACCGGGTGGGGTGCGGCTGTCGATCGGCACCGACGCGGAGAACGAGGCGGCGCTCGCCGCCTTCGGGGTCGCTTCCGGTACGACGCCGAGCCGTCGCGCCGAAGTCGTGCGCGATACGAAGGAGACGCGCATCGCCGTCGCGATCGATCTCGACCGGCCGGCCCCGCGCCGGATCGACACCGGCATCGCCTTCTACGACCATATGCTCGACCAGATCGCCGCGCATGCCGGCTTCTCGCTGACTTTGGCCTGCGAGGGCGACCTCGACATCGACGCCCACCACAGTCTCGAGGATATCGCGATCGCGTTTGGCGCCGCGCTATCGAAGGCGCTCGGCGACCGGCGCGGGATCGGTCGCTTCGGCTTCTCGCTGCCGATGGACGAGACCGAGGCGCACGTGCTGATCGACCTTTCGGGGCGGCCCTACAGCGTCTTCGAAGGCAGTTTCGACGCCAGCCACATTGGCGCCTATCCGACCGAGATGACGCGGCACATCTTCCGCTCGCTCGCCGACAGCCTCGGCGCGGCGATTCACGTCCGCGTCGCCGGCGAGAACGACCATCACAAGACCGAGGCCTGCTTCAAGGCGTTCGGCCGCGCGCTGCGCCAGGCGGTGGGACGCGAAGGCGATGCCGACGTGATGCCCAGCACCAAGGGAGTGCTGTGATGATTTATCCTCCCCGGTACGGGGAGGGGGACCGCACGCAGTGCGGTGGAGGGGCCGGCACAAGCCTTTCGCTGCCCCGCCAACCCCTCCACCACCGCCTCCGGCGGCGGTCCCCCTCCCCGTGCCGGGGAGGATTTTGATGAACCTCGTCATCGTCGATGTCGGCTGCGGCAATATCGGCTCGGTCGGCATCGCCTTCGAGCGGTTCGGCGTGACGCCGCTGGTCACCGCCGACGCCGCCGCGATCGCCGCGGCCGATCGGGTCATCCTCCCGGGCGTCGGCGCGGCCGGCTACGCGATGGGCGAGATAAAGGCTCGCGGACTGGCGCCCGTGCTGAGGGAACTCAAGCAGCCCGTCCTCGGTATCTGTCTCGGCATGCAATTGCTGTTCGACCATAGCGAGGAGGAAGACACGGCCTGCCTGGGCGTCATTCCCGGGAGAGTCCGCCGGTTCGAGCCCGCACCCGAGCGTCCGGTGCCGCACATGGGCTGGAGCCGCCTCGCCGTGCGCGATCGCAGCATCGGCCTTTCCGACGGCGACTATGTCTATTTCGCCCACAGCTTCGCCTGCGACGACGGCCCGTTCACGATCGCCGCCGCCGATTACGGGCGCCCGGTCCCTGCCGTCGTCCGCCGCGCCAATTTCCTTGGCGCCCAATTCCATCCCGAGCGGTCCGGCGAGGCTGGAGCGCGGTTCCTCGAGGCTTTCCTTTTCTCATGATCATCTACCCCGCCATGGACCTGATGGACGGCCGCCCGGTGCGGCTCGCGCAGGGCCGGTTCGACGATGTCGACAGCTATCTGGCCGATCCGGTGGAAGCGGTGCTCGCCTTCGAGCGGGCCGGCGCGGAATGCGCCCATATCGTCGATCTCGACGGCGCCCGCGACGGACGCCCCCGCCAGCACGGCCTGATCGCCGACATCGCCTTGTCGGTGACGCTCAGCCTGCAGGTCGCCGGCGGCTTCCGCGAGGCCGACCAGCTCAAGCGCATGTTCGATGCCGGCGTCGACCGGGTCGTGATCGGCAGCCTCGCGGTGAAGCAGCCCGATCTCGTCCGCGCCTTCTTCGACGCGTTCGGCGGCGACCGCATCACGCTCGCGCTCGATGTCAGCCTGGCCGACGGCGAGCCCAATGTCCTGACCTCCGGCTGGACCGAGGCATCCGGCCGCACGCTCTGGGACGTGGCCGCGCTCTATCCTGAAGCACAGCACATGCTGGTCACCGACGTCAGCAAGGACGGCATGATGGCCGGGCCCAATGTGGCGCTGATGGCCGAGATCGCCGAGCGCCTTCCGAACGTGCAGCTCCAGGCTTCGGGCGGCGTGTCCTCGCTCGACGATCTGCGTGCGCTCCAGCAGGCCGGCGCCGCTGGTGCGATCGTGGGCAAGGCCTTGTGGGAGCAGAAGATCGACCTCCAGGAGGCGATCGAAATTGCCCGCCCGTAGGATCATCCCCTGCCTCGACGTCAAGGACGGGCGCGTCGTCAAGGGCGTCCAGTTCCGCGACCATCGCGACGTCGGCGACATCGTCGAGCACGCCTTGCGCTATCGCGACGAAGGCGCCGACGAACTCGTTTTCTACGACATCACTGCCAGCGCCGAAGGCCGCAGCCTCGATACCGAATGGGTGCGGCGGATCGCGCGCGTGATCGACATACCGTTCGCCGTCGCCGGCGGCCTGCGCAGCCGCGACCAAGCCGCCGCCTGCCTCGACGCCGGCGCCGACAAGGTCTCGATCAACTCGCCCGCGATCGAGCGGCCGGAACTGATCGAGGAACTGGCGCGCGACTTCGGCAGCCAGTGCGTCGTGCTCGGCGTCGACAGCTTCGAGGACGGCCGCGATTATTACGTGAAGCAATATACCGGGAGCGTCGCTGCGACCCGCGACACCGGCCTGCGCACGCTCGACTGGGTGCGCGAGGCGGCGGAGCGCGGCGCGGGCGAGATTGTGCTCAACTGCATGCGCCGCGACGGCGTCCGCAGCGGCTATGATCTGCGGCACACCGAGGCGGTGATGGAGGCCGTCACCGTCCCCGTCATCGCTTCCGGCGGCGCCGGCGCGCCCGAACATTTCCGCGACGCCTTCGCGATCGGCGCAAGCGGGGCGCTCGCGGCCACCGTCTTCCACGACCGGCTGATCTCTATCCCCGACCTCAAGGAGTATCTCGGATCATGCGGGATCGAAATGCGCCGCTGAGCGCAGCGGACATCGGCGCGCTCGCCTGGGACAAGATGGACGGGCTGCTTCCGGCGATCGTCCAGGATGCGGGGACGGGCCAGGTGCTGATGCTCGGCTACATGAATGCCGACGCGCTCGAAGCGACGCTGGGCTCTGGCTTTGCCACCTTCTACAGCCGTTCGAAGGGTCGGCTTTGGCAGAAGGGCGAGACCAGCGGCAACCGGCTCGCGGTCCGCGGCATCTTCGCGGATTGCGACGAGGATGCTCTGCTCGTGAAGGCGCTGCCCGAGGGCTCCACCTGCCACCTCGGCACGCCGAGCTGCTTCTCCGAAGAAGGCGCCGACGGCGTCGGCTTCCTCGCCCGGCTCGCCCGCATCGTCCGCCAGCGCGCCGAGAGCGGCGACGAGACCAGCTATACAGCGCGCCTGCTCGGCGGCGATCCGGCGCGGCTGGCACAGAAGATCGGCGAGGAAGGCGTCGAGCTCGCGCTCGCCGCGGTCACGCGCGACGCCGCGGGCTGCGTCGAGGAAGCGGCCGATCTCCTCTACCACCTGACCGTGCTGATGGAGGCGAAGGGCTTTTCCTGGGACGACGTCGCGGCGAAGCTGCGCGAACGCCACCGCTGACGCTCAGCCGCGGATCGCGGCCACCGCCTCGTCGAACAAATCCCGGGTCGCCGCAGCGACGAGCCTGCCGCCGCTGAAATCCGATCCGCCTTCCCAGTCGCCGATCACGCCGCCGGCGCCGCGCACCACCGGAATGAGGGCGTTGAAATCGTGCGGCTTCAGTCCCGATTCGACGACCAGATCGACGCTGCCGCCGGCGAGCCGGGCATAGCCATAGGCGTCGTGGCCGAAGCGGGTCAGCCGCGCCTTGCGCCGCAGCCGCTCGAACGCCTCGGCTTCCGGTCCTGCGAAAAGATAGGGATCGGTGGTGGAGAAGCGCGCCTCCGCAAGCCTTCGGCAATCGCTGGTAGCGAGCGGCCTTTGCCCCTCTGCGGTGATGAGCAAAGCCTCTTCGCCGAAGCCGAGATAGCGTTCGCCGAGCCGCGGCGCATCGATCAGGCCAAGCACCGGCGCGCCGTCCTCGAGCAAGGCGATCAACGTCGTCCAGCTCGGCAGGCCGCAGATGAAGGAGCGCGTGCCGTCGATCGGGTCGAGGCTCCAGACATGGCGGCCGCGCGCGGGCCGATCGGGAAATTCCTCCCCGGCAATGCCGTGATTCGGAAAGCGATATTCGATCAGCGCGCGCATCGCTTTCTCGGCGCCGCGGTCCGCCTCGGTGACCGGGTCGAAACCGGTGCCCTCGGCCTTGTCCTCCACCGTGCCCGGCTTCATCGCCGCCGCCAAAGTGACGGCGCGCGCGGCATCGGCCAGCGCACAGGCGAATTCGGCGAAGTCCTTCACTTTTGTCCCTCCGCGAACGCCGCACGAGCCTCGGCCAGGCCAAGGATGCCGGCGCGCAGCGTCTCCTCCTTCTTGGCGAAGCAGAGGCGGATGACATTGCGCACCGAATTTTCCGCATAGAGCGCCGAAACCGGGATCGCGGCGACGCCGGCCTCGCGCACCGCGCGCTCGCAGAAGGTCACGTCGTCGATCCTCACGTCCGACGCGGCGAGATCCACGGTCACGAAATAGGTCCCCTCTGCCGGCAGCGTGACATAGCCCGCATCGCGAAGCCCGCCCACGAGGAAGTCGCGCGAAGCCGCGAACGTCGTCCGCATCCGCTCGAAATATGCCGCCTCCTTGCCGAGCCCGAAAGCGACCGCGGCCTGCAGATTGGGCGCGGTCGTGAAGGTCAGGAACTGGTGCGCATTCGCCACCGCCTTGGCCATGTCCGGCGGCACCACGGCCCAGCCCACCTTCCAGCCGGTCAGCGAGAAGATCTTGCCGGCCGAGCCGACTTTGATCGTCCGTTCGGCCATTCCCGGCATCGACGCCAAAGGCACGTGAGCGCGGCCGTCGAACGCGAGATGCTCCCAGACCTCGTCGCTCAATGCGAGCGCGTCGTGCCGCACGCACGCCTCGGCGAGCAGCCGCACTTCCTCCGCATCGAAGGCCCGCGCCGTCGGATTGTGCGGATTGTTGAAGATGACGAGCCGGGTGCGGTCCGTGATCGCCGTTTCAAGCATCTCGCGCGTCAGCCGCCATTCGGGCGGCACCAGATTGACCAGCTTCGGCGCGCCGCCGGCCAGCTTCACCATCGGCAAATAGGAATCGTAGAGCGGCTGGAACAGCACCACCTCGTCGCCGGGCGAAACCAGGGCCATGATCGCGGCGGTCAGCGCCTCGGTGGCGCCGGAGGTCACAATGACCTGGTCGGGCGCGACGTCGAGCCCCTGGTGCCGGCGATAATGGTCTGCCACCGCCTGGCGCAGTTCGGGCAGCCCGCGCATCGGCGGATACTGATTCGAACCCTGCGCCAGCGCTTCCCCCGCCTTGGCGAGAACGTCCTCCGGCCAGCCGAAATCGGGGAAGCCCTGCCCCAGATTCACGGCACCATGTTCGCGGGCGAGGCCGGACATATGCTCGAAGATCGTCGTCGGCTGGTCGGCGAAGAGCGGGTTCATGGCCCATGCCTAGCCAGCTTTTCCGCGTCGGCACAACCGGCGCGCGAAATTAGGTTGACCTTAATCGCCCGCCCGCCATAGATGGCGCCATTGGGATCCCGTCCTCAGGACGATTCCCATGCATCCAGAGTGGGCCGGCAACGGCCCACGCCAACCTGCCCTCCCGGGCAAGGTGGCGGTCCCCCAGGGGGACGATGCGGCCGGACCGGCAACCAAGCGGGGTCTCCAGGCAGCGTCGTCCTTCGAATGCGAAGGAATGGAACGTGAAGCTGTCGATCGTCGAAAAAGCGCAAGAGTTCGAAGCTGCGGCCAGCGCCGCTGAACCGCTTTTCGTGCTGAAGTTCGGAAGCTCGGTGCTGCGCAATGAAGCGGACCTGCCCGTGGTGGCCGGCGAGATTTATCGCCAGCGCCGCGCCGGTCGCCGGATCGTCGCCGTCGTCTCGGCGCTGGCCGGCGAGACCGACCGCCTGTTCGCCGAAGCCGATTCCGTCTCGGGCGCTACCGATTGCGCGGGCATTGCCGACCTCGTCTCGCTCGGCGAGGAGCGTACCGCCGCTTTGCTGCGCATCGCCTGCGACCGGATCGGCCTGCCCGCGGCGATCTGCCGGCCGGAAGCGCTCGGCCTGCGCACGACGGGCGAGGCGCTGGACGCCCATCCGGTACGCTTGGACCCCGAAGCGCTGCACGCCGCGCTCGATACGACCGGCCTCGTCATCGTCCCGGGCTTCGTCGGCGTCGATGCCGCTGGCGCGCGCACCCTGCTCGGCCGCGGCGGCTCTGATTTCTCCGCCATCTTCCTCGGCGGCGAGCTCAAGGCCGAAGCGGTGCGGCTCTACAAGGATGTCGACGGCGTATTCGATCGGGATCCCGCCGGCGACGAGGACGCCCGCCGCTTCGCCACCATCTCCTGGGACGACGCGCTCCGCATTGCCCGGCCGCTGATCCAGCCGCAGTCGGTCGCTTATGCCGCCGCCAAGCGCCTGCCGATCGAGGTCGAGGCGATCGGCAGCCGCATCCCCACCCGCGTCGGCCCCTGTACCGGCGCAGCGGAGCCGGTCCGCGCCGACCGCCCGCTGCGCATCGCCATCGCCGGCTACGGCGTGGTCGGCCAGGCGCTCGCCGGCCGCCTCCGTGCCGAGCCGCGCTTCGAGATCGTTTCCATCCTGGTCCGCGACCTCGAACGAGAGCGCGCCGTCCCACCGCCCGTCCTTCCCACCAGTGATATCCATGCCTTCCGCGCGGTGCAGCCGGACGTGGTCGTCGACGCGCTTTCCTGCGAAGCGACCGGTGCGATCCTGTGCGCGGCCGCGCTCGCCGACGGCACGTCCGTCGTCAGCGCATCAAAGCGCGTGATCGCCACCCGCCACCGTGCCCTGTCCGAAACGGCGGCCGGCGCCGGCGCGAACCTGCTCTACTCGGCGGCCGTCGGCGGCGGCGCGCCGGTGCTCGAGACGGTCGCCCGCGCCCGCGCCGCCGGCGAGATCCGCTCGGTCGAAGGCATCCTCAACGGCACGGTCAACTTCATCCTCGGCCGGCTTGCTGCGGGCCTCGGCTTCGACGCCTCGCTCGCCGAGGCGCGCGAGGCCGGCTTTGCCGAGGAGGACAGCGAATCCGACCTGAGCGGCGCCGATGCCGCCGCCAAGCTGAGGCTCGTCGCCCAATCCGCTTTCGGCCTCGACCCGCAGGCGATCGACGTCACCACCGAGCGGCTCGACGCAGCCGCGGTGGCGCGCATCCAGGCGAGCGGCGAACCTTGGGTCCAGGTCGCGCGGGTCGCCTGCCGCGACCTGTGGATCGAGGCGAGCGTCACGCTCGAGCCGCTCCGCTCGGTGCGCGGGCTCCCGGCCGGGCCGAACGAATGGAATTGCGCCATCGTCACGCTCGAGGACGGCCGCACCTTCTCCTGCGCCGGTCGCGGCGCCGGCGGCGCGGCGACGGCCGAATCGATCGTCGCCGATTTGTTCGACCTCGCTATTTCCAAGGAGCGGGCCCCATGCTGATGGAACGTGTCCGCACCGCCCCGTGCACCGAGATCGAGGTGTCGCTGCCGGCCGATCTCCGCCACCTCGGCGCGCCGACCCGCGCGACCCTCGCCGGCAATCCGGACGGGCCGGTGATCGTCGTGCTCGGCGGCATCTCCGGCAATCGCTTCGTCTGCCATGATGGAGAAGGCGGCGCGGGCTGGTGGCCCGGCTTCGTCGGCCCCGGCTGCGCGGTCGACCCCGCGCGGCACCGCGTGCTCGGGCTCGACTTCGCCGCCGACGCGGCCGGGCGGATCGCGCCCTCGACCGAGGAGCAGGCGCGCATCCTCTGCGCCGCGCTCGACGCATTCGGCCTCGATCGCGCCGACGCGATCGTCGGCGCCTCCTATGGCGGCATGGTCGCCCTGAGTCTCGCCCAGCACTGCCCCGATCGGGTTGGGCGCCTCGTCGTCATTTCCGCGCCCGCGCAGCCGCATCCGGCCGCGACCGCGATCCGCGAATTGCAGCGCCGGGTCGTCGGCCTCGGGCTCGCCACCGGCCAGGGACGCGAGGCGCTGTCGATCGCCCGCGGCATGGCGATGCTGACCTATCGCACGCAGGAGGAATTCGCCGAGCGCTTCATTGGCGGCCTGCCCGATTGCGATCCGCTCGGCCCGTCCGAGCCCGGCGCCTACCTCCACGCCCGCGGCAGCGCCTTCCATGCGGTGATGCCGCCCGAACGATTCCTCAGCCTCTCCGCCTCGATCGACCGCCACAAGGTCGATGCGGCCGGAATCGACTGCCCGGTGCTGCTGATCGGCGCCACCACCGACCTGCTCGTCCCGCCCGAGCAGATGGAGGACCTCGCCGATGCGCTCCCCGATGCCGAACTGCATCTGTTCGATTGCCTCTACGGTCACGACATGTTCCTGAAGGAGCCCGCGATGATCGGCGCCCTCGCCGCTCCGTTCCTGGAGGCAGAATGACTGGCCGCAAGCCCGACACCATCGTCAACGCCGTCCGCGCGACCGCAGCGCAGTGCGGCGTCGTGCCGCCGCTCTACCATTCCGACACCTATCGCTGGCTCGATTCCGACACCAAGCCGGATTATGATTATTCGCGCACGGTCAATCCGAACCGGGACGTGCTGGCCGAGACGCTGGCCGAGCTCGAAGGCGCGGCGGGCGGGGCGGTGACGAACAGCGGTCAATCCGCGGCCTTGCTCGCCATGCTTCTGCTACCGGGCGACGCGCTCGTCGTCGCGCCGCACGATTGCTACGGCGGCACCTACCGGCTGATCAAGGGACTGGAAGAGCAGGGACGGCTGCGCAGCCTTTTCGTCGATCTCGGCGACCGGGCGGCCCGCGCCAAGGCCATGGCCGCGAAGCCGGCCTTGGTGTGGATCGAGACCCCGAGCAATCCCCTGCTCCGGGTCACCGACATCGCCGCCATCGCCGCCGAGGCGCATGCGGTGGGCGCGCTGGTGATCGCCGACAACACGCTGGCGACGCCGGTGCGGCAGCGGCCGCTCGCGCTCGGCTGCGACCTCGTCATGCATTCGACCACCAAGGCTTTGAACGGCCATTGCGACCTGTTCGGCGGCGCCTTGCTGGCGAAGGATCCGGCGCTGGTCGAGCGGATTCTCTGGTGGTCCAACGCCGCCGGCCTCAACGGATCGGCGCAGGATTCGGCGCAGATCTTGCGCGGCCTGCGCACGCTCACTTTGCGCGTCGACCGGCAGGAGCAGAGCGCGGGGCGGATCGCGTCCTGGCTCGCCGCCCACCCCCAAATCGAGGCGGTCCATTATCCCGGCCTTGCCACGCATCCCGACCACGGCCTCGCGGCGCGCCAGCAGAGCGGTCCGGGGTTCATGATCAGCTTCCGCGTCAAGGGCGGCGACGCGGGCACCGCCGCCTTCCTCGCCGCCTTGGAGCTGGTCACGCTCGCTTCGTCGCTCGGCGGTTTCGCGAGCCTGATCTGCAAGCCAGCCACGATGACCCACCGCGGCATGCCGCCCGAGGCGCAGGCGGCGGCCGGCATCCACGGCGACTTGCTGCGCCTTTCGGTCGGGCTGGAAGACGCCGACGACCTCCTCGCCGACCTCGCCCGCGGTTTCGCCGCCGCCGGCTAAACCCTCCCCTCGTCATTGCGAGGAGCGCAAGCGACGAAGCAATCCAGGGACCGCGGCATCGCTGGACTGCTTCGCCTTCGCTCGCAATGACGGGTTGGGGGCCGCGTCGCGGGCTAGAAATAGCCTTCCTGTTTCTTGCGTTCCATGGAGGCGCTGCCGTCCTTGTCGATGGCGCGGCCCTGGCGTTCGGAGGTGGTGGCGACCAGCATTTCCCGGATCACTTCGGGCAGGGTCGCAGCTTCGCTTTCGACCGCGCCGGTCAGCGGATAGCAGCCCAAAGTGCGGAAGCGGATCGGGCGCTCGACCACCTCTTCGCCGGGCTGGAGGGGGAAGCGGTCGTCGTCGACCATCAGGATGAGGCCATCGCGCACGACCGTCGGCCGCGGGGCGGCGAGGTAGAGCGGCACGATCGGGATCGCCTCGGCATGGATGTAGTGCCAGATATCGAGCTCGGTCCAGTTGGAGAGCGGGAACACGCGGATGCTCTCGCCCTTGGCCTTGCGGGCATTGTAGAGATTCCAGAGCTCGGGCCGCTGGTTCTTCGGGTCCCAGCGGTGGCTGGCCGAGCGGAAGCTGAACACGCGCTCCTTGGCGCGGCTCTTCTCCTCGTCGCGGCGCGCGCCGCCGAACGCGGCGTCGAAGCCGTAGAGATCGAGCGCCTGCTTCAGCCCCTCGGTCTTCCACAGATCGGTGTGGAGGCTGCCATGGTCGAACGGATTGATGCCGCGCGCCTCGGCCTCGGGGTTGCGATAGACGATCAGCTCCATCCCGCTGTCGGCGGCGACGCGGTCGCGCAGCGCGTACATGTCCCGAAACTTCCAGGTCGTATCGACGTGGAGCAGGGGAAAAGGCGGGGGCGCGGGATAGAAAGCCTTGCGCGCGAGATGGAGCATCACCGCGCTGTCCTTGCCGATCGAATAGAGCATCACCGGCCGCTCGGCCTCGGCCACCACCTCGCGCAGGATGTGGATGCTCTCGGCCTCGAGCTGCTCGATATGGGTGAGGGAACGCGCGGTCATGCGGCCATTCTGTCCCCCGCAGGCGGTGCGCTGTCCAGACCCGTCCTGCGATGGAGCGAGCACGGCCGTGACTGGAAGATTTTTCTACTGGCTTCCAAATTTTCTCTTATAAGGCGGGGGGCATGTGCGAGTGATCGAACCCGTTCCTACTTTCGCGAGACTAATCTTCTAATTCCCGGAGCGTTGCGTGGACCAGACCGACCTCAAGATCCTTGCCGTCCTCCAGGAGGACGCCTCGGTCCCGGTGACGGAGATCGCGAACCGAGTGAACCTCTCCCAGACGCCGACCTGGCGCCGTATCCAGCGGCTCGAGGAGCAAGGCGTGATCCAGCGCCGCGTCGCCCTGCTCGATCCGGTCGCGATCGGCCTCGACATCACCGTGTTCGTCGACATCCAGACCAACGATCATTCCGCCGAGTGGCTGGCCCGCTTCGCCGAGGCCATTTCGGAAATGCCGGAAGTGATGGAGGTCTACCGCATGGCCGGCGACATCGATTATCTGCTGCGCGTGTCGGTCGGCAGCATGACCGCCTATGACGCCTTCTATCGCAAGCTGATCGCAAAGGTGCCGCTGAAGAACGTCACCTCACGCTTCGCGATGGAGCGGGTCAAGGCGACCACGGCCTATCCTTTGCCCGAGACCCCGCCGCGGTAGCGCCCCTGTCGAATCTGCGATAATCTGCGGAAAGGCGTGACTTCGGAGAAGATGATGGCGGCGGACGACACGGCAAGGAACGGGTTCGGGTGGCGCTGGCTCATCATCCTGGCGCTTGCGGTCCTCGGACTGGTCGCGCTGGAGCGCTCGTTCAGCATCCTCAGCCGGCCGGCGCCGATGCTTCCCTTCGCCGGTACGTCGAATGGCGTCGCGCAGACTTACGAGGAAGCCCTCGCCCAGCTCGACCGCCGCATCGCCGACGCCGAGGCGACCAGCCGCGACCGGCCGCGCGACTGGCTGACGCAAGAGACGCTCGCCCGCCGCTATATGCTGCGGGCGCGCCTCACCGGTTCCTTTGACGATTACGCCGCGGCCGACGCCGCGCTGGCGCGCGCGTTCAAATTCGCACCGCGC
The DNA here is from genome assembly GCF_035594035.1 of Sphingomonas sp. LY54. Classification (NCBI taxonomy): domain Bacteria; kingdom Pseudomonadati; phylum Pseudomonadota; class Alphaproteobacteria; order Sphingomonadales; family Sphingomonadaceae; genus Sphingomonas; species Sphingosinicella wutangchuni. The sequence continues at coordinate 2,491,484 of NZ_CP141588.1, read as the reverse complement.
AACGACGGCCCCCACCTCGCCAAGGCCGAGCTCGACCTCGCCCTCAACCGGATCGGCGAGGCCGAGAAGGCGCTGAATTCGGTCCGCCATTATGCGGTCACGCCGGCCGCGGCCGAGCAGGCCGACATCGCCGCGATGCGCGGCGACATCGCTTTTGCGCGCGGCCAATATGGCGCCGCCGTCCAGGCCTATGACGAAGCCGACCGCCATGTGGCGGGCACGACCAACCTGCGCCGCGCCATTTACAACGGCCGCATCGGCCGGCTGGACCTCGCGGCCCGCGCTTTCGACCAGGCCGCGGCCGGCCCCAGCCGCCGCACGCCGCAGGAAGTGGCCGAACTGGAACTGCAAAGGGGCCTCGCCGCGCTGGACGCCGGAAGACGGGACGAAGCGCTCGCCCGCTTCCAGCGCGCCAATGCGGTCTTCCCGGGCGACTGGCGCACCGAGCGCCGCATCGCCGAGGTCAATGCATTGAACGGCGATCTCGGCAGCGCCGAGCGCCTCTACGCCCGCATCGCCAGCCGCACCGGCCATCCCGCCGCGTTCGACGCTTTGTCCGAACTGGCCCGGCGCCGCGGCGATCCGGCCGCCATGCTCGACTGGACCGCCAAGGCGTCCGAAGCCTGGGAGAAGAGGCTGAACCGCTTCCCCGAGGCCAGCTACAGCGACGCGCTCGGCCATTGCTTCGCGGTGGAGAATTGGGCCTGCGCGCTGACCTTGGCCGAGCGCGACCACGCCAACCGGCCGTTCGGCGAGAGCAAGGTCAGGCTCGCCAAGGCCCTGCTTGCCGCCAATCGCGCGCCGGAGGCCCGCACCCTGATCGAGCAGGTGCTCGCCTCGCCGTGGCGGACAGCCGATCTCCACGCCGTCGCCGCCGACATCTACGCCGCTTTGGGCAATGCGGCCGCGGCGGAGGCGCAGCGGCGGCAGGCGCTCCGGCTCAATCCGAACATCTTCCCCGCCCAGCCGCCGGCCGCCGAAGAGGCTAGTCCAGCCGCCACGTGATGCTCTGCGCGAGCGGCGTCCACGCACCCATGCGGACACCGGCGGCGCGCAGCGCCTCGCCCGTCCACTCGTTGCAGGTCCTGCTGAAATTGTACGGCACCCGAGATTCGTAGAAGACATCGGACGCGCCGTAGCCGCGGCCGAGCAGAGGCATGGTGCGCCCGTCGCGGAGCTGGAAGCTGCCGGCCAGGAAGCCGACCAGCCGGCGATATTGGTCGGGGGTGAGCAGGATTCGCTGCTGGTAGGGCCCGGGCTGCGGGTCGCGGCTGTGATAGACGTGCATCAGGCTAGGCCCGCCACCGACCAGGGCAGCCGCGGCGGTGCGCGGCGAAAGATCGCCCCAGGTCGGCGTGTTCAAGTAGAAGTCGCGATTGCCGAAGCCGATCGCGATGTAATTGCCGGCGTAGCGCGGGTCCTTCAAATGCTCCGCGGGCGCGAGCGGCCGCCAGTCCATGTCGGCCGAAACGGTCGGCACCATCACCCAGGTGTGGACGCCGTTGGTCTCGATGAAGATCGGGATGCCGGCTTCGGGCGCTTTCCAGTCGCGATTGACCGGGATCAGCCCGCCGATCAGCGCCGCGGCGAGATAGAGCAGGACCGGCGCGAGCAGACCGGCGAGGGCGAAGGCGGCAATTCTCGCGATCGTGCGTGGCTTCATGCGGCTTAGCCTGGGCCGGCGAAGGCGGCTTGTGAAGGGCCGGCGCAAGCTGCCACAGTCCGAAGATGGACCGGCGCGATCTTCTCGAGGCGATGTTCCGCGCCGGCGTCGCCGCCTGCCATCCCGCCCGCGTCCTGCCGCAATATCTGCCCGAGCCGCCCCCCCGCCGCACGATCCTGCTGGCAGTCGGCAAGGGGGCCGCGACAATGGCGAAGGCGGTGGAAAAGGCCTGGCCCGGGCCGCTGACGGGCATCGCGGTCGCGCCCCACGGCACACACGAACTCTTGCAGCGCATCGTCTTGTTGACGGCCGCCCATCCCGTTCCCGACGAGGCCAGCATCGCCGCAGCCGAACGACTGCTCGCTCTGGCGGCAGGGGCGGGCCCCGACGATCTCGTGCTCTTCCTGCTGAGCGGCGGCGCTTCCGCCCTCGCCTGCCTGCCCGCCCAGGGCCTGGATCTCGAGGAGAAGAAACGGCTCACGTTCGCCCTGCTTCGCTCGGGCACTCCGATCGAGCAGATCAACTGCGTCCGCCGCCACCTCTCGGCGATCAAGGGTGGCCGTCTCGGCGCTGCGGCCCAGCCGGCGCGGCTCGTCACGCTGGCAATCTCCGACGTGGTCGGCGACCGGCCGGAGGATATCGGCTCCGGCCCCACCGCGGCCGACGCGAGCACGGTCGCCGAGGCGCAGGCGATCCTCGCCGCGCACGGCCTCCATGCCACGCACTGGTCGGAGAGCGTCAAGCCTGCCGAGACCGAGCGCTGGCGCGCCGATTATCGCATCGTGGCGCGGAGCCGCGATGCGCTGGAAGCTGCGGCCGCCCTGGCCGTCAGCCGAGGCTATTCGCCCAAGCTTTCCGAAACCGCCGGCGAGGCGCGCGACGTCGCCCGCGTCCACGCCGCTCTGGCGCTGGCCGCGCACCGCGAGGGCCGCCGGACCGCCTTCATCTCCGGCGGCGAGCTCACCGTGACCGTGCGCGGCCCCGGCAGCGGCGGTCCCAATCGCGAATATGCGCTCGCTCTGGCTCTCGCCCTCGACGGGACCGAAGGAATCGCCGCGCTCGCCGCCGACAGCGACGGCATCGACGGCATCGACGGCAGCGCCGACGCCGCTGGCGCCTTCGTCGATCCGGGGACGCTGCGCCGGGCCCGCGCGGCCGGGCTGGATCCGGTCGCGGCTCTCGACACCAATGGCTCGGGGCCATTCTTCGCGGCGCTTGGCGACGCGCTCGTGACCGGCGCGACCGGCACCAACGTCAACGACATCCGTATCATCCTGGTCGATCCCTGAGCCGAGCGCCGCCCATTTCCAAACCCGCCGCCGCTGCTAAGGGAGAGCGATGAGCGAATGGACGATCGGCATCATCGGCGGCTCCGGCCTCTACGACATCGACGCGCTGGCAGATGCGCAATGGATCGAAGTGGATACCCCCTGGGGCGCACCCTCGGATGCCCTGCTGGTGGGGCGCATCCACGGCGTGAAGTTCGTCTTCCTGCCCCGTCATGGCCGCGGCCACCGGCTGGCCCCGACCGACGTCAATGCGCGCGCCAATATCGACGCGTTGAAGCGGGCGGGCTGTACCGATATCATCGCCATCTCGGCGATCGGATCGCTGCGCGAGGAGCTGGCGCCCGGGCGGTTCGTGATCGTCGACCAGTTCGTCGATCGCACCTTCGCGCGCGAAAAGAGCTTCTTCGGGCCGGGCATGGTCGCCCATGTCTCGATGGCCGATCCGGTCTGCCCGCGCCTGTCCGATTTCGCAGCGGCGGCGGCCGATGCGGCGGGTGCGGAGGTGGTGATGGGCGGCACCTATCTTGCCATGGAAGGCCCGCAATTCTCGACCCGCGCCGAGAGCGAGATGTATCGCCTCTGGGGCTGCGATGTGATCGGCATGACCGCCATGCCCGAGGCCAAGCTCGCCCGCGAGGCGGAGCTGCCTTACGCTTTGGTCGGCATGGTCACCGATTATGACTGCTGGCGCGCCGGCGAGGATGCGGTGGAGGTTTCGGCGATCATCGCGCAGCTCGGCGCCAATGCCGGCATCGCCAGACGCCTCGTCACTGAACTGGCCGCCAGCCTCCCGGCCAAGCGCACGCCCTCGCCGATCGATACCCATCTCGACAGCGCGCTCATCACCGCGCCATCCGCCCGCGACCCGGCGATGGCGGCGAAGCTCGATGCGATTTGCGGCCGGGTGTTCGCCGCTCAGCGGTAGAGCAGGGCCACGCGTTCGGCGGGCACGCCCAATCGGTAGAGCAACAGGCAAAGAAGGTTAGTGGCCGAACGGCGCAGCCAGCCGTCGCGCCGCCAGCGCTCGGCGCCGGTGACGGCGTCCGCGGCCAGCACCCGCACCCGCCCGAGCCGGCGCACGAGATCGACATCTTCCATCAGCGGCAGCGGCCGGAAGCCGCCGACCCTTTCGTAGAGCAGCCGCGGCACGAGCAGGCCCTGATCGCCATAAGGGAGACCGAGCAGCCGCACCCGCGCCGCCACGCCGCGCTCGATCAGCCGCGCCTGCCAGGCCGGATCGTCGAGCCTGAAGCGGAAGCAGGCCGCGCCGCGCGGCCGCTGCGCCTGGTGCGCCTCCACCGCCGCGCGCCACCCGGCGCCAAGCAGGGTGTCGGCGTGGAGGAACAACAGCCAGTCGCCCCGCGCCGCTTCGCCGCCGGCCTGGAGCTGCGGCCCCCGCCCGCGCGGCGCCACGATCACCCGCGCTCCCGCCGCGCGCGCCACTGCGACGGTGGCGTCGCCCGAGCCGCCGTCGACGACCAGTATCTCATCGACGCCGGCGAGGCGTTCGAGGCCGGCCGGCAGGCTTGCGGCCGCGTTTAGCGTCGGGATAACGATCGACAGCATCAGACCGAGCAACTGGCTCCGCCGAGCACGCAGAAACGCGCGCAATGCGGGTGGTTGAGCATCACCCGCCGGTCCGCCTCGGCCAGCGTCTCGCCGAGCGCGAAGCGCGGATCGTAAGGGAGCAAGGTGCAGGCGACGACGTGCGGCCGCGCCGCGCCCTTAGCCTTCACCACCATCCGGCTGGACGCGCACATCATCGCCGAAGGCGCGACATGGAGGAGGTCCCAGCAGCCCTCGCTGATCTCCGGCACGTCGGCGGCCGCGTCCATCTCGGGGAAGAGGACGAGGCCCGCATCGACGCGGACGCCGAGCTCGGCGAAAAGACCGGCATAGCCGGCGCGCGCCTCGGCCTCGCTTTCGCCGGCGAGCAGCCGCCCGGCGACGGCCAGCCGGAAGCCGTCGTCCGACAGCCATTGCAGGCCGCCCACCGCCTTGTCCCACGTCCCCGTCCCGCGCTCCGCCTCGTGGACGGCGCGGCTGTGATGATCGAGGCTGACCCGCATCGTCAGCCGGTCTCCATGCTCCAGCACGACCGCCTTCAGCGCGTCCTCGAACCGGCGCATCGGCCGCATCGCATTGGTCAGCACCAGCACCTCGAAGCCGCGGCCGAGCGCAGCGCGCAGCATCGCCACCATGTCGCGGTTCATGAAGGGCTCGCCGCCGGTGAAGCCGATCTCGCGCACGCCGATCGCCGCCGCTTCCTCGAAATAGGCCTCGGCTTCGGCAAGGCTCAGATAGACAAGCGCGTCGTTGGTCGGGGAGCTTTCGATATAGCAGGTCTGGCACGCCAGGTTGCAGAGCGTGCCGGTGTTGATCCAGAGCGTATCGAGCCGCTCGAGCGTCACCGACGCCCGCGGCTTGCCCTTGGCCGTGATCATCGGGTCACGGAACTTGGCCGGATCGAGCGGCCGCGCCGCCGGATCGGCGAAAGGCGAGCGCACGGGGAACAAGGCGGTGGCGATAGGGTCTCTCCCTCGCCGCGCATCATAAGCCACGACGCCGCGGCCCGCCAGCATCACGCGCCTTTCCCCTCTGCTCCGGCTCGGTTAGTCAGGACGGGAAAGGCGGACGATGAAGGGCAGCTCCGGCAAGATTCTCCTCCTCCTGGTCGTCGCCGCGGCGATCGCCGCTTTCTTCCTGCTCGACCTCGACCGCTATCTGACCCTCGACATGCTGAAGGCGCGGCAAGCGGACCTGGCCGCTTTGCTGCGCGAACGGCCGTGGTTCGCGATCGGGGGCTTCTTCCTGATCTATGTCGCCGCGACCGCTTTGTCGCTGCCCGGCGCCGCGATCCTGACCCTGGCGGCGGGGGCGATCTTCGGCCTGTGGGCCGGCACGGCGGTCGTCTCGGTCGCCTCGACGCTCGGCGCCTGCCTCGCCTTCCTGTCGTCGCGCTATCTGTTGCGCGACTGGGTGGCGGCGCGGTTCGGGAAGCGCATCGCGGCGATCGACGAAGGCATCCGCCGCGACGGCGCCTTCTACCTGCTCAGCCTGCGGCTGATCCCCGTATTCCCCTTCTTCCTGGTCAATCTGGCGATGGGGCTGACGGCGATGCGGCTCGCGCCCTACGCGCTGGCGAGCTGGATCGGCATGCTGCCGGGAACGATCGTCTATGTGAACGCCGGCACCCAGATCGCGCGGATCGAGACCACAGGCGACATCCTCTCCCCCGCCTTGATCGGCTCGTTCGCGCTGCTCGGGCTATTCCCCCTGCTCGCCAAATTCGTGGTCGGTCGGCTGCGGCGGCGGCGCATCTACAAGGGGTGGCGCCGCCCGAAGCGTTTTGACCGCAACCTGATCGTAATCGGCGCCGGCGCCGGCGGACTGGTCACCAGCTATATCGCCGCCACGGTGCGGGCGAAGGTCACCCTGATCGAGGCCAACCGCATGGGTGGCGACTGCCTCAACACCGGCTGCGTGCCCTCGAAGGCGCTGATCCGCAGCGCCCGGCTCGCCCACGAAATCCGCAACGCCGATTTCTACGGGCTCGGGGCGCGCGAGCCTGCGGACGACTTTCCCGCCGTGATGCAACGGATCCGCACGATCATCGCGGCCATCGCGCCGGCCGACAGCATCGAGCGCTACACGGCGCTCGGCGTCGATGTGCGCATGGGCTATGCCCGCATCCTCGATCCCTGGACGGTCGAGATAGACGGCGCCGAACGGCTGACCGCGCGCGCGATCGTCATCGCCACCGGCGGCGCGCCGGCCATTCCCGAAATTCCGGGCCTCGCCGAAAGCGGCTATCTCACCAGCGACACGATGTGGGAGGCCTTCGCGCATCGCGAGACGATGCCGGAACGGGTGGCGATCCTGGGCGGCGGACCGATCGGCGTCGAGCTCGCCCAGGCGCTGGCGCGGCTCGGGGCTCATGTGACCCTGGTCCAGAAAGGCGCGCGCATCCTTCCGAAGGAGGACGAGGAGGTCGCGGCGTTCGTCGCCGAGACGCTGGCGGAAGAAGGCGTCGACATCCGCACCGATTTCGATGTTTCGGAGGTTCGCGACGGGACGCTGGTCGCGTCCTCGGAAGGCACGACAATCCCGTTCAACGCGCTGATCGTCGCCGTCGGCCGCAAGGCCCGGCTCGCCGGCTACGGCCTCGAAGAGCTCGGCATCGAGACCGGCCGCACGGTCGCCACCAATGACTATCTCGAGACGCTCTACCCCAACATCTTCGCGGCCGGCGACGTCGCCGGGCCGTACCAGTTCACCCACTTCGCGGCCCACCAGGCCTGGTATGCCGCGGTCAATGCCCTGTTCGGCGGGGTCCGCAAATTCCGCACCGATTATTCGGTGCTGCCCTGGGTCACCTATACAGATCCCGAGGTCGCGCATGTCGGCCATAACGAGATTTCGGCACGGGAAGCGGGCCTAGCCTACGAAGTCATCCGCTACGATCTTGGCCATCTCGACCGCGCGTTGACCGAAGGCGCCAATCGCGGCTTCGTCAAACTGCTGGTCGCGCCCGGCAAGGACCGCATCCTCGGCGCCACGATTGTCGCAGCCAATGCCGGCGAACTGCTCGCCGAATATGTGCTGGCGATGAAGCACCGCATCGGGCTCAACAAGATCCTCGGCACGATCCACGCTTACCCGACCATGGCGGAATCGGCGAAATATGCGGCCGGCGAATGGAAGAAGGCGCATAAGCCCGAGCGCCTGCTGCGCTGGGCCGAGCGCTACCACCGCTGGCGGCGCGGGTGACCCGGATCGTCATCTTCGCCAAGGCCCCGGTAGCAGGCCGGGTGAAGACGCGGCTCATCCCGGCGCTGGGCGCGGAAGGCGCGGCCGATCTCGCCGCCGCGATGCTCCACGCCACTTGTCGCGAGGCGCTCGCCGCCGGCATCGGCCCCGTCGAGCTCTGCCTGGCCCGCCACCCTGAATGGGCCGGCGACCTCCCCGAGGGCGTCGAGGTTACCGACCAGGGCGAAGGCGATCTCGGCGACCGGCTGTGGCGGGCGGCGCAGCGCGCCGGGCCGCCGCTGCTCCTGATCGGCACCGATTGCCCCGCTCTCGACCGCCACCGGCTCCGCCACGCCGCGCAACGGCTGCGCGACCATGACGCCGTGCTCCATCCGGCGGCCGATGGCGGCTACGCGCTGCTGGGACTGAACAGGCTCGATCGCTCGCTCTTCGCCGCCATGCCCTGGAGCACCGGCACCGTCGCCGGCGAGACGATCGCCCGCATCGCCGCGCTCGGCTGGTCGCTCCACATCGGCGAGACGCTGCGCGACATCGACGAGCCGGCCGATCTCGCCCACCTGCCGCCCTATCTGCTTCCACCCAAAGCGTCGGTCGGCTAGTCGGCGGCGATGGACACGCTTCCGCCCTACGCCCAGCTTCTCGGCCTCAGCACCATCCGCGCCGAGGACGGCGAATTGCTGTGGTTGATGCCGTTCGGCGAAAGCGTGGTCGGCCGCCCCGGCTATCTCCACGGCGGCGCGATCGCCGGTCTGCTCGAATTCGCCGCGCTCGGCACGCTCTTCGAGGCGCTGGGTTCGGCCGAGGGGGTCAGCGTGAAGCCGATCAACGTCACCGTCGATTTCATGCGCGGCGGCACCGACCACGACACTTTTGCCGCGGCCGTGATCACCCGCCTCGGCAAGCGCGTCGCCAATGTCGAGGCCCACGCCTGGCAGCAGGACCGCACCAAGCCGATCGCGGCCGCCAAGATGAACCTACTGCTGCGGCGGCACTAACCGTCATTGCGAGGAGCGTAAGCGACGAAGCAATCCAGCGGCACCGTCCTGGATTGCTTCGCTGCGCTCGCAATGACGGAGAGGTGGGAACGGATCATGCCCCGCCCGTCATCCCGGCGAAGGTCGGGATCTCAGGATGGAAAAGGCACGGTGACTATTCTTGCTGGGATCCCGGCCTTCGCCGGGATGACGCTTGCGAACTCACCCGCCCCTTTTCATCGTCTCGCGTGCAATGACGAGTTGCTGGACCTGGCTGGTGCCTTCGTAGATCCGGAACAGGCGGACGTCGCGATAGAGCCGTTCGATGCCGTAATCGGCGATATAGCCGGCGCCGCCGAAAATCTGGACGGCGCGGTCGGCAACGCGGCCGACGGTCTCGCTCGCGAAATATTTGGCGGCCGCCGCCTCCATCGTGATCGCCTCGCCTCTGTCCTTCTGCGCCGCGACCTCCAGCATCAGCGCCCGCGCCGCCAGCGTCTCGGTCTTGCTGTCGGCGATCAGCGCCTGGATCAGCTGGAACTCGGCTATCGGCTTGCCGAACTGGTGGCGCTCGGCGGCGTAGGCGACCGCGTCGGCGATCAGCCGCTCGGCAATGCCGACGCAGACCGCGGCGATGTGCAGCCGGCCGCGGTCGAGCACGCGCATCGCCACCTTGAAGCCCTCGCCTTCCGCGCCGAGCCGGTTGGCGACGGGAACGGGCACGTCGTCGAAATGGACATCGCAGACATGGGCGCCCTGCTGGCCCATCTTCTTTTCCGGAGCCCCGATGCTCAGCCCCGGCAGGTCGGCCGGCACCAGGAAGGCCGAGACGCCGTTCGCGCCAGGCCCGCCGGTCCGCGCCATGACCGTGAACAGGGAGGCCTTGTCGGCATTGGTGATGAAGCGCTTCGAGCCCGAGAGGCGATAGACGTCACCGTCGCGCACCGCCCTGGTCTGGACCGCGGCGCTGTCGGAGCCGGCGCCCGGCTCGGTCAGCGCGAAGCTGGTGACGATCTCGCCGCTCGCGATCCGGGGCAGCCATGCCGCCTTCTGCGCGTCGTTGCCGGCCATCACCAGGCCCTGGCTGCCGATGCCGACATTGGTGCCGAACACCGAGCGGAAGGCCGGTGTCGTCCGCCCGAATTCGAGCGCGATCCGCACTTCTTCGGCCATGGTCAGGCCGAGCCCGCCATATTCCTCCGGGATCGACAGGCCGAACAGCCCCATCTCGCGCATCTCGGCTACGACCGCGTCGGGAATGGCATCCGCTTCCTCGACCTGGGCCTCGAGCGGCCGAAGCCGCTCGGCGACATAGCGCTGCACGGTCTCGATCAGCGCGTCGGAAGTCTCGGGATCGAGGGGCATCTTTTCTCCTCTTCCTCCCCATCCGCGGAGGGCGTTTCCTTCCTGCTCCCCTCCCTTCCAGGGAGGGGTGGGTTCGCTCAGTAACCCTTGAGCCGCGCCAATCTATCCGCGTGGTAGTAAGCGTCGCCGAACAGCGCGTTCAGCACGCGATCGCGCTTCATGTAGAGGCCGATATCGTGCTCGTCGGTCATGCCGATGCCGCCGTGCATCTGCACGCCCTCCTGCACCGCCAGCGTCGAGACGCGGCCCGCCTTGGCGTTGGCGACCGACACCATCGCCTCGGCCTCGCTGCCGCCCTCGTCGAGCAATTGCTGCGCCTTGAGCGCCGCCGCCCGCGCGATCTCCAGCTCCGCATAGAGGTGGGCGGCGCGGTGCTGCAGCGTCTGGAACTCACCGATCAGCTTGCCGAACTGCTTGCGCTGGCGGAGATAGTCGACGGTCATGTCCATCGCGCCCGAGGCGACGCCGACCATCTCGGACGCCGCACCGGCGCGGCCTGCGTTGAGCACCCGGGAGAGAATGGCCTCCCCCTGCCCGACCTCGCCGATCACCGCATCGGCATCGACCTCGACGCGCTCGAATTCCAGCCGCGCGCCGATGCTGGCGTCGGCCAGGCGCACGCCCTCGACGTCAAGGCCGTTGGCGCCCTTCTCGACCGCGAACAGGGTCAGGCCCTCGGCCGCCTGCGCCGCGACCACGAAAAAGTCCGCGGAAGCCCCCTGCACGACGAACTGCTTGCGGCCGCTGAGCGCGAAGCCGTTGCCCGAGCGCTCCGCCTGCATCGCGATCGCCTCGGGCCGGTGCCTGGCGCCCTCGTCGACCGCCAGCGCGCCGACGGTCTCGCCGGCGAGGATTCCGGGCAGCCAGCGCTCCCTGAGCGGCGTCCCGCGCAGCGCCTCGACGACGGTCACCGCCGTGATCAGGAAGGGCGACGGCGTCAGGTTCCGGCCGATCTCCTCGAGCACGATGCCGGCCTCGACATGGCCGAGCCCGAGCCCGCCGTCCGCCTCGTCGACGAGGATGCCGGTAAACCCCATCTCGCCGAAATGCCGCCACAACGCATGGCCGAACCCGTCCTTGCAGTTCATGTCGCGAAACTTGCGATACTGGCTCGCGATCGCGCCTTCCCCGGCCATGAAGCTCCGCGCCGTATCGCGCAGCATCGCCTGGTCGTCGGTCAGATAGAGGGGCATTACTTACTCCGTCACCCCGGCAAAGGCCGGGGTCTCAGCGCGTGAAAGGAGCCCGCGCGTGATCTCGCCGGGATCCCGCCCGTCGCCGGGATGACGTGCCATTCTCACGTCCCCGGCAGGCGCAATATGTGCTTGGCGATGATGCCGAGCTGGATCTCGCTGGTGCCGCCCTCGATCGAATTGGCCTTGGTCCGGAGCCATTCGCGCGCCGCCTTGCCGCCCTTGGAACGCTCGCTTTCCCATTCGAGCGCGTCGGCGCCGCCGGCGGCCATGACCAGCTCGTGCCGCGCCTTGTTGAGCTCGGTCCCGGCATATTTCATCATCGAGGGCTGCGCCGGGTGCGCCTGGCCGGCCTTCAACTGGTCGATGAAGCGCTCGGACATCGCCCGGAACGCCATCGCGTCGACGTCGAAACGTGCGACCTCGGCGCGCAGCAACGGATCGTCGGACAGCCGCTCGGCGAGCGCCGCGCCGAGGCTCTCGCCGTTGCCGCCGAGGCCCATGCCGCTGATCATCTCGCGCTCGTGGCCGAGCAGATATTTGGCGACGTCCCAGCCTTTGTTGACCTCGCCGACCAGCTGGTCCTTCGGCACCTTCACGTCGTCGAAGAAGGTCTCGCAGAAGGGCGAGTAGCCGGAGATGAGCAGGATCGGCCGGGTCGAAACGCCCGGGCTCGCCATGTCGAACAGAAGAAAGCTGATGCCCTGGTGCTTGGGCGCCTGGCTATCGGTGCGTACCAGGCAGAAGATCCAGTCGGCCTTGTCAGCGTAGGAGGTCCAGACCTTTTGGCCGTTGACCAGCCAATGGTCGCCCTTGTCCTCGCATTTGGTCTGCAGGCTCGCCAGGTCGGAGCCGGCATTGGGCTCCGAATAGCCCTGGCACCAACGGATCTCGCCGCGCGCAATCTCGGGCAGGAAGCGCTTCTTCTGCTCCTCGCTGCCATATTTGAGCAAAGCCGGGCCGAGCATCGAGATGCCGAAGCTCATCAGCGGGTTGCGCGCGCCGATCCGCGCCATCTCCTGGCGCAATATCTTAGTCTCGGCCGCTGAAAGCCCGCCGCCGCCATAATCCCTGGGCCAGTCGGGAACGGTCCAGCCGCGCTCGGCCATCCGCTCCATCCAAAGCTTCTGCGCCTCGCTCTGGAACGCGGGATTGCGCCCGCCCCAGCACATGTCGCTTTCGCCGCGCACCGGCGCGCGCATCTCGGCCGGGCAATTCGTCTCCAGCCAGGCGCGCGTCTCGGTCCGGAAGGTCTCGAGGTCGGTCATGTCCTCTCCTTTACGCTTACGTCAACTGCTGCGCGGGCCCAAGAGAGTCAACCGGCCTTGCCGAATTCCATCGCCTCGTCCGTCACCGGGCTGAGGCGCAGCATGGCAAGGTCGCGGATGTAATTCTGATGGAGCCGCCAGGGCGGCCTCGCGCCCTGCTTGGGCAGGCCGGCCTCCGCGCGCTTCACATAGCCTGAGGTGAAGTCGAGCAAAGGACGGCGCTCGACTGGCCCCGCCGGCAGGCGCGGCGCGCAGAGGGCGAAGCCGTGCCGGTCCATATGGTTGAGAAGGCGGCATACGTAGCGCGACGTCAAATCGCATTTCAGCGTCCAGGACGCATTGGTGTAGCCGAACGACAAAGCGAGATTGGGGACGTCGCTCAGCATCATGCCCTTGTAGGTGAGCCGGTCGGCGACGGTCACCGGCGCGCCGTCCACGACCAGTGCGATGCCGCCGAGTAGCTTGATGACGAGGCCGGTGGCGGTGACGACGATGTCTGCGTTCAGCGTCTCGCCGGATTGCAGCTGCAGGCCGTCGCCGGTGAAGCGCGCGATGCTGTCGGTAGCGATCGAGACCCTGTCCGCCTTGACCGCGGCGAACAGGTCGCCGTCGGGAACGAGGCAGAGGCGCTGGTCCCACGGATCGTAACGCGGCGAGAGGTGCCGCTCGACGTCGAAGCCGCTGGGCAGGGCCTTGGCCGCCATGCGCTTGATCCAGCGCCGCACCCGCGCGGGCTTTCGCCGCGCGCGATTGAAGAAATAGATGCCGAGCAGCACGTTTTTGAGCCGCGTCAGGCGCGGGCCGAGCGGCCCGGCGAGGCGATCGCGCGACGGCCGCGCGACGATGTAGCTCGGCGAGCGCTGCAGCATCGTCACATGCGCGGCCTTTTCGGCGAGCGTCGGCACGAGCGTCACCGCGGTCGCGCCGCTGCCGATCACGACCACGCGCTTGCCGGCATAATCCAGGTCCTCGGGCCAGAATTGCGGGTGGACGATGCGGCCGCGATAGTCCTGCTCGCCCGGCCATTCGGGCCGATACCCTTTCGCATAATCATAATAGCCGCTGCACAGGAACAGGAAGCGGCAGGTGAAGCTGCGCGAGCCGCTTTCACTTTCGACCTCGACTGCCCAGAGCGCGTCGGGCGAGGACCAGGAAGCGCGCGTGACCTTGTGGCCGAAGCGGATGTGGCGGTCGATGCCGAAAGCGCGCGCCGTTTCTTCGACATAGGTCCGGATCGACGGGCCGTCGACGATCGAGCGGTCGCCGCGCCACGGCCGAAACGGGAAGCCGAGCGTGTACATGTCGGAATCCGAGCGGATGCCCGGATAGCGGAACAGGTCCCAGGTTCCGCCGATGGCGTGGCGCGCCTCGAGGATCGCGTAGCTCTTGCCCTTGCAGCGCGTCTCGAGGTGGTAGGCGGCGTCGATCCCGGAAATGCCGGCGCCGACGATCAGGACGTCGACATGGGTCGGCCCGCCGCCGTCGGTCATTCCCGGCTCCTGCGCAGGCTCACGCGGCGCTCAGGTGCAGAGCGAGAGATAGGCGATCTCCATCACCGTCCCGCTCTCGATCGGGCCTGGGCTATCCGAATATTCGCGAAACTCCGTGACGGCGCCGGCCGCGTCCTGCTTGCGCCGCGCCAGCGCGTTGATCGTCTTGGCGGTGCAGTCGATCGAAAGCAGGAAAGCAGCGTCGCTCGGCGCCGAGCCCGGGTCGGTCAGGCGGAACCAGCCCTTGCGGACGGTGTCGCTGCGCTCGATCGAGGCGGCGTCGACCGAAATGCCCTGCCCGGTCGGCGCCTTGCCGAGGTTGAGCCAGGCCGGCGGCGCACCCGCCGCGGCGCCCAGCGCGGAAGCTTCGGGCGCGGCCGTCGTCCGCGCCGCCCCGCACGTCTCCAGCGCCGTGTCGAACTCGGTCGCGACGGTCGCATCGACCTGGGTGGCGACGTAGGAAAGATCGCGCAGCGTCAGCTGGTCGGCGCGGAAATAGCCCTTCTGGACCGAACGCGCGGTCTGCTCGAAGCGCCGCAACTGCTGCGCGGTCAGCCGCGCGGCGAGGTGGCCGCCGACGCATTGCGTCTGGGCCGGATCGAGGCCGTAGCGGCTGAGCTGCGGCGCGACGATGCCTTCGCGCGGTCCGATCTTGTCGGCCATATAGCCGCCCGAGCACGCGGCGAGAAATCCCAGGGGCAGCAGCAACAGCGGACGCATCGACATTCGTCTCCCGACAGGTGCGGCCAGCATGCCCTTGCTTGCGCCTGCCGCGCAAGGCCGGCGCGCGTCGCGGCCTATGGCGCCAAAGTCCCGTTTCTGACAGGTTGGCGCCACGCAAGAAAGAAGGATGCACGGCGCGATGGACTTTACCCTTACGGAACGCGAGGCTTTCTACCGCGGCCGGGTGCGCGCATTCGTCGAGACTCATGTCCGTCCCCGGATCGGCGACTATAAAAGCCAGCTTGGCCAAGGGGACCGCTGGCAGCCGATCCCGGTCATCGAGGAGCTGAAGCCGCTCGCGAGGGACGCCGGCCTCTGGAACCTGTTCATGCCGCCGGCGCCGGCGCTGCCGCATGTCGACGACAGCTTCGCATTCGAGGGCACCCAGCTCACCAACCTCGAATATGCGCTCTGCGCCGAGGAGATGGGCCGCATCCCCTGGGCCTCCGAAGTGTTCAACTGCTCGGCGCCCGACACCGGCAATATGGAGGTGCTGCATCGCTACGGCACGCGCGAGCAGAAGGACCAGTGGCTGAAGCCGCTGATGAACGGCGAGATCCGCTCCGCCTTCCTGATGACCGAGCCGGCCGTCGCCTCCTCCGACGCGACCAACATCCAGTGCGAGATCCGCCGCGACGGCGACGATTATGTGCTGAACGGCCGCAAATGGTGGTCGTCCGGCGCCGGCGACCCGCGCTGCAAGGTCGCGATCGTGATGGGGAAGACCAATCCCAGCAATCCCCGCCACCAGCAGCAGTCGATGGTGCTGATGCCGCTCGACGCGCCGGGCGTCACCGTCGAGCGCGCGCTCACCGTCTATGGCTATGACGACGCGCCGCACGGGCACATGGAGGTCGAATTGAAGGACGTCCGCATCCCCGCCTCGGCCATGCTGCTGGGCGAGGGTCGCGGCTTCGAGATCGCGCAGGGCCGCCTTGGCCCCGGCCGCATCCACCATTGCATGCGCACGATCGGCGCGGCCGAGGCGGCGCTCGAAGCGATGGCGCGCCGGCTGCAGAGCCGCGTCGCGTTCGGCAAGAAGCTGATGGAGCACAGCGTCTGGGAGGAGCGCGTCGCCCGCGCCCGCATCGACATCGAGATGTCGCGCCTGCTGTGCCTCAAGGCCGCCGACATGATGGACAGGGCCGGCAACAAGGCCGCCCAGGCCGAGATCGCGATGATCAAGGTGCAGGCGCCGCAAATGGCGCTGCGGATCATCGACGACGCCGTCCAGGCCCATGGCGGCGCCGGCGTCAGCCAGGATTTCGGCCTCGCCGCGAGCTGGGCCGGCATCCGCACCCTGCGCCTCGCCGACGGCCCCGACGAAGTCCACAACCGCGCCATCGCGCGGATCGAGTTCGCCAGACATGCGGTATAATCGTCACCCCGGCGAAGGCCGGGGCCTCAGGACGACATCGCATTGTACTGGTTCGGAGATCCCGACCTGCGCCGGGATGACGAAGGAGGCCGCATGAATCTGTTCGATCTCACCGGCAAGGTCGCGATCATTACCGGCTCCTCGCGGGGCATCGGCCGGGCGATCGCCGAGGCGATGGCCGACCAGGGCGCCAAGGTCGTCATCTCCAGCCGCAAGGCCGATGCCTGCGCCGAGGCGGCCGACGCGATCAACGCCCGGCACGGCGCCGGCACCGCGATCGTCGTCCCGGCCAACATCTCGTCCAAGGACGAGCTCCAACGCCTCGTGGACGAGACCCGTCGGCAATTGGGCCGGATTGACATACTCGTCTGCAACGCCGCCTCCAATCCCTATTACGGGCCGATGGGCGGGATCAGCGACGACCAGTTCCGCAAGATCCTGGAGAACAATGTTCTCGCCAATCACTGGCTGATCCAAATGGTCGCGCCCGAGATGATCGAGCGCAAGGAAGGGTCGATCATCATCGTCTCCTCGATCGGCGGGCTCAAGGCCTCGACGGTGATCGGCGCCTACAATGTCTCCAAGGCCGCCGACTTCCAGCTCGCCCGCAACCTCGCCGCCGAGTTCGGGCCGTACCAGGTCCGCGTCAACTGCATCGCGCCCGGCCTGATCCGCACCGATTTCGCCAAGGCGCTCTGGGAGAATCCCGAGACGCTCAAGGCCGTCACCGCCCATACTCCGCTGCAGCGGATCGGCGAGCCGCACGAGATCGCCGGCGCGGCCGTTTTCCTTGCCGCGCCCGCCTCGACCTTCGTCACCGGCCAGGCGATCGTCGTCGACGGCGGCTCGACCACGGGAGTGGGGTTGTGAAGCTCGAAGGCAAGATCGCGATCGTCACCGGCGCCGGCTCGGGCATCGGCCGCGCCACCGCCCAGGCTTTCGCGCGCGAGGGCGCGTTCCTGGTCGTCTCCGACATCAACGAGAGCGTCGACGAGACCGCGGCCCTGATCGGCCCGGCCGCGGTGCCGGTGCGCGGCGACGCCGGTTCAGACGAGGATGTCGCCCATCTCGTGCGCAGCGCCGCGGCGCGCTTCGGTGGGCTCGACATCGTCTTCGCCAATGCCGGCATCTCCGGCGGCCTCGCCAACCTGTTCGAGCAGACGCCGGACGATTGGGCCGAGATCTTGCGCGTCAATTTGATCGGTCCGGCCCTGGCGATCCGCCACGCCGCGCCTTTGATCAAGCTGCGCGGCGGCGGCTCGATCATCTGCACGGCGAGCGTGGCCGGGCTTCGCTCGGGTGCCGGCAGCCCGGCTTATTCGGCCTCCAAGGCCGGCGTGATCAGCCTCGTCAAAACGGCCGCGCAACAGCTCACCGGCTCGGGCGTCCGCGTCAACGCCATCTGCCCCGGCCTGATCGAGACCGGCATGACCCAGCCGATCTACGAGCGCGCGCGAGAGCGCGGCCACCAGGACAAGCTCGGCCATCTCAATCCGCTGAAGCGCGGCGGCGCACCCGACGAGATTGCCGCCGTGGCCCTGTTCCTGGCCTCGAACGAGTCGAGCTACGTCAACGGCCACGCGCTCGTCGCCGACGGCGGCCTCTCCTCTTCCCTCCCCTACAATATGCAGGTCTACGGCCGCACGGCGCTGTAGCGTCGCCCCTAGCCGCTCCCCGGCGAAAGCCGGGGCCCAGGATCGGCGACGCTGGGCCTGCTTACTGCCGCCTCAGATGCGCCAGCCAGCGCTGGCGCGCCCATTCGTCGATCAGGCGGTCGGCGCGCGCCTTCTCCGCACCCGTCAGGTCCGCATAACGCGCCGTGCGCCCCGTCTCGCTGAACCGGACCTGCTCGGTCTCGATCTGCATCACCGTCCACACGCCGCCCGGCTCGACCATGCCGATCGCGGTCGGCCAGTCGAGGCCGCCGATATGCTGGAAGACGGTGCGCGCCCGCATCTCGGGTACGCCCTCGGCCCCCGCTGCGCGCAAAATGATCGCGCGGAAATCGGCAAGGCCGACCGGGCGGCCGCTGGGGATGCCGGCCGCGCTCACCACCAAGGGAATCTGCGTCTGCTGGCGGTTGATGACGTGGCCGTGGCCGAGGAACGCGTCGTCGAACAGGGACTCGCCGTGGTCGGCGGTGACGACCAGCACGCTGTCTTCCCAGGCGCCGAGCCGCTTCAGCCGCGCCACGACCTCGCCGATCAGCCAGTCGTCATAGGCGACCGCGTTCCAATAGGTGCGCGCCACCCGGTCCTTGTTGGCGAGAGCAATGTCGGCGCGGGCGATCGGCTCCCCCGGCAGCAGTCGCATCGTGCCCGGATGGTGATAGGGGAAATGCGCTTCCTGGAAGTTGAAATAGAGGAAATTGGGCCGCGCCCAATCGGCCGGCCGGCCGTAGGAGCGGTCGAACTCGCGCAACAGCTTGCGCCCGTCGACCAGCAGCGAGCCCTTGGCGGCAAAGCCGAACGCCCGCTCGTCCTTCAGCGTCTCGGCGTCGACGAAGACATCGGCATTTTCCTTCATGCCGACCACGCCGGCAATGTCGCCGAAGCTCTCGGGCTGCCCCGAATAGACGCCGATCCGGTATCCGGCCGCCTTGAAGTCGCGGAACAGCGAGGGATCGCCGGGCGCGGGATCGAGCGCGCCGCCGAACAGGCTCTTGAGCGACGCGGTCGTGAAGCCGACATGGCTGTAGGCCTCGGCGAAGGCCGTCCCCTGCCGCGCCAGCGCATTCAAGTTCGGAGTGACTTCGCGGCCGCCGACCCGACGCCCGAGCGCATCGCCGCGGACGCTCTCCAAGACGATCAGCACCACATGCTGGGGCTTGCCGGGGAAGCGCGGTACTACCGCCTCGGCCACCGCGTCGTCGAAGCGGAAATCGCCGCCAAGCCCGTCCTCGTCGATGCCGTTGTTGGGCACGTCGAGCGCGAACGGATGGCGCGCCGCGTCGAACGGATGGGCGTCGGCCTGGGCGGTGAACCCGCTGAAGCCGTCGCGATCGAAGTCGCTCGCCTGGGCCAGCGCGGTATTGGCGACCGCAAAGGCGTTAAAGCGGGTTAGGGCGTAGCGCACGTCCGGCACGCGGTTCGCCGCCATCGCCACCAGCGGCAGCGGCACGGCCAGCCACAGCAGGTGCCGCCAGCGCAGCCCCGACGGAGCAATTCCCGCCGGCGCGTAACGGCGGACGAGGCGCCGGCACATCCAATAGGCCCCGGCCGTGCCGGCGGCCGCGGCGGCGAGCAGCCCGGCCTCGTCCATCACGAACAGCATCGCGTCGAACAGGCTGCCGCCGCCCAGATCGCGGATCAGCCCGAATCCGATCGCGTCGCTGAAATAGCTCAGCACTTCATATTTCACCGCCAGCACGGCCGCGCCGGCCGCGAGGATGACGAAGCTTGCATTGAGCAGGAACAAGGGCGTGTCCCGCCTGCCGCCATGGAGCGCGCGTATGGACAGGAACAGCAGCCCGATCAGCAGGCCGTGCGCGAGGAGCAGCCCGGCCAGCAGCAGCCCCCATTCCCCCGCTCCATGGATCACGTGCGAGGCGCCGAACCCGCCCCCGAACACGCCATATTTCCGCTCGACCAGCGCCACCTCCAGCGCCAGCGTCGCCCCGAACAGGGCGGCCGGCGCCAGCAAGGCGGCGTTGCGCGAAAGAAAAGAAATGGCGGCTTCCTCGGCTGACGGGACCGCCCGACACTAACCCCCCGCCATTGAGAAAGGGTTGCGCGCCTCGGGGGCCGTACGTGAGCGCCCTCACCAGTTGACGTTCACGTAAGGTCGGGCCTATCGCGAGGCCAATCGTTTCATCCGGAGACTTTCGAAATGAGCCCCATCACCACCCAGCGCCACGGCGACGTCCTGATCGTCACCTCGAACAACCCGCCGGTCAACGCGCTCGGCCATGCGGTGCGCGAAGGACTGGTGAAGGCGATCGAGGAGGCCGATGCCGACGACGCGGTCAAGGCGGTCGTGATCCGCTGCGAAGGCCAGACCTTCTTCGCCGGGGCCGACATTTCCGAGTTCGGCAAGCCGATGCAGATGCCGATGCTGCCGATGGTAGTCGACCGCATCGAGGCCTGCACCAAGCCGGTCGTCGCCGCGATCCACGGCACGGCCTTGGGCGGCGGGCTCGAGGTCGCCTTGGCGTGCCACTATCGCGTCGCCGTGCCGTCGGCGAAGCTCGGCGTTCCCGAGGTCAAGCTCGGCCTGCTGCCCGGCGCCGGCGGCACTCAGCGGCTGCCGCGCGTGGTCGGCGTCGCCAAGGCGCTGGAGATGACCACCGGCGGCACGCCGATCGGCGCCAAGGAGGCGCATGATCTCGGCCTGGTCGACCGCCTGATCGAAGGCGATCTCGAGCAGCACGCCGTGGCCTATGCCGACGAGGTCAAAGCCGTCAGCCCGATCCCGAAGAGCAGCGAGCGCGACGACAAGCTCGCCGAGGCGCGCGCCAATCCCGGCATCTTCGACGAGTTCCGCAAGGCCAACGCGCGCAAGATGAAGGGCTTCGACGCGCCCGAAGCCAATATCAAGGCGGTCGAGGCCGCGGTCGCCAAGCCCTATGCCGAGGGCGTGCTCGACGAGCGCCGCCTGTTCATGGAGTTGATGAGCGGCACCCAGGCCCGCGCCCAGCAATATTTCTTCTTCGCCGAGCGGAAGGCCTCGAAGATCGAGGGCCTGCCCGAGGACACGCGCGCCCGCGACATCAAGCGGGTCGGCGTGATCGGCGCCGGCACGATGGGCGGCGGCATCTCGATGAATTTCCTCAGCGCGGGCATACCGGTGACGATCGTCGAAATGGCGCAGGACGCGCTCGACCGCGGCACCGGCGTGATGCGCAAGAATTACGAAGCGACCGCCGCCAAGGGCAAGATGAGCGCTGAACAGGTCGAGGGCGCGATGGGGCTGCTCAAGCCGACGCTCAGGATGGAAGATCTCGCCGACTGCGACCTCATCATCGAGGCCGTGTTCGAGAATATGGACGTGAAGAAGGACATTTTCGGCAAGCTCGACGCGATCGCAAAGCCAGGCGCGATCCTGGCGTCCAACACCTCCTATCTCAACATCGACGAGATCGCCGCAGCGACGTCGCGGCCGCAGGACGTGCTCGGCCTCCACTTCTTCTCGCCGGCCAACATCATGAAGCTGCTCGAGGTCGTGCGCGGCGCCAAGACCGCGCCGGACGTGCTCGTCACCGCGATGCAGCTCGCCAAGAAGATCCGCAAGGTCGCGGTCGTGGCCGGCGTCTGCTACGGATTCATCGGCAACCGCATGCTGATCCCGCGCCAGATGCAGGCGCAGCAATTGCTGCTCGAAGGCGCCACCCCCGAGCAGGTCGACCGCGTCCACGTCGAATTCGGCATGCCGATGGGCCCGTTCCAGATGGCCGATCTGGCCGGCGTCGACATCGGCTGGCACCGCGACCCGACCCGCATCGAGAATATCCGCGACGCGCTCTGCGCGATCGACCGCTGGGGCCAGAAGAAGGGCGCCGGCTTCTATGATTATGACGACAAGCGCCGCCCCTCGCCCAGCCCCAAGGTGCAGGAGATCATCGAGGACTTCCGTGGCCGTGCCGGCGTGACGCCACGCGAGATCAGCGACCAGGAGATCGTCGAGCGCACGCTCTACACGATGGTCAACGAGGGCGCGAAGATTCTCGAGGAGGGCATGGCCCAGCGCGCGTCCGACATCGATGTAGTCTGGGTCTATGGCTATGGCTGGCCGGTCTATCGCGGCGGCCCGATGTTCTGGGCTGACACGGAAGGCCTCGCCAAGATCGTCGAAGGGCTGAAGCGCCAGCAGGAGCGGCTCGGCGAGGGCTTCACCCTGTCGAACCTGCTCGTCGGCAAGGCCGAGGCGGGCGAGAAGATCAGCCGCTGAAGCTCACGGCCGGCCTCTTGGGGGAGGCCGGCCTAGGGCATCGCGCTAGCGGCAGTAGCGAACGCGGACGCGGCGGCCCCAATAGGGGTCCCAGACGCGGCGCGTATAGCAGCGTTCGCGATAATAGCCGCGATGGCCGCGATAATAATCGCGGTCGTAATAGCCGCCGCCATAATAACCGCGGTCGTAATAACCCCGGTCGTAATAGGGATCGTAATAGCGGCTGCGGCTGGACGAGGCGATCGCGGCGCCCAGTCCCAATCCGATAATGCCGCCGACGATGGCGGCTGCGGCTTCGTCGCCATCGCCTCTGTGATGGCGGCGCCACCGTTGCGCCTCGGCGGGCGCGGCAAGACCGGCGATCGTCGCGCCTGCCGTCAAAGCAAGAATGCCCTTTTTGACGAATCCGTTCATGACCGAACTCCTCGCATCAGCGACTCGCGCACCAACGCGCGGGCCTGCGAAGCGTCCAGTCTCCACGTCTGCGATGAACTCTCTGAAAACGCACCATTCATCCACCGTTCACCGGCGGGGCAGCGTCATCAGTAAGCGAGTTCTCCGACCTGCTGGGCCTTGCGGCTGAAGCCTTCGGCCAGTTCGCGGTGCCATTCGCGGGCCGCAGGCGTCATCGCCCGGGCTGCGGCAAAAGCTTCCTGCGCGGCGCGCCGCGCGTAGTAACGCTGGTTCGATTCCATCGCCATCCCCCTCGTGCTGCAAGCGTGCAAGCGCGCATCATTCGATGGCGGCACAATGCAGCGCAGTTATTATTAGTTGGTTAACTGCCAACCTCAAGAAAATACGGAGGCGGGAAAGCGA
The DNA here is from genome assembly GCF_035594035.1 of Sphingomonas sp. LY54. Lineage (NCBI taxonomy): Bacteria > Pseudomonadati > Pseudomonadota > Alphaproteobacteria > Sphingomonadales > Sphingomonadaceae > Sphingomonas > Sphingosinicella wutangchuni. The sequence continues at coordinate 2,468,669 of NZ_CP141588.1, read as the reverse complement.
ATCGGCAAAGCGCGGAACTGCGTCCACGCAGGAGCGCTGGACGGCAATGGCTCCGCAGCTCGACTTGGTCGCCGGGGAATCCCAGTGGCCGCGTGGCTTTGCCTATAGGGCGGACTTCCTGGAGGCCGCCGAAGAGCAGGAACTGGCGCGGCGGATCGCCGGACTGCCGTTCGAGCCGTTCGCCTTTCACGGTTTCCTCGGCAAGCGGCGAATCGTCTCGTTCGGTTGGCAATATGTGTTCGACGGCAGCGGTCTGAAACGGACCAAAGACATTCCCGCTTTCCTTCTCCCCGCCCGCGCCCGCGCCGCCGCCTTGGCCGGCTTGCCGGCCGAGCAGATGCAGCATGTCCTCGTCACCGAATATGCGCCCGGCGCCGGCATCGGCTGGCACAAGGACCGCTCCGTCTTCGGCGAGGTCGTCGGCCTGTCGCTGCTGGCGCCGGCGCGATTGCGCTTCCGCCGCCGGCGCGGCGAGAGCTGGGAGCGACTGTCGCTGACCGCCGAGCCGCGCTCCGCTTATCTGCTGAGCGGCGAAGCCCGCACCGAGTGGGAGCACAGCATCCCCGGCGTGGAGGCGCTGCGTTACTCGATCACGTTCCGCAATTTCAGGGAGGGCGCCGCGCCCTAGATCAGCGGCGCCAGTCCGGCTTGGCCCGCCGCCGCCGGTGGCGCGCGTGCAGCGCGGTCACATATTCATATTCGAGCGGCTCGAGGAAGGCGAGGCCGGCCTTGGAGTTGCGCGTCCAGCGCACTTCGGCGGTGACGAAATGCTTGCGGCTGATTTCGACGCCGATCAGTTGACCGCGCTTCAACGGCGCGTCGGTGAGGCCGGACGCGCCCTTGCAGGACACGTCCTTCAGGTGAAGCTCGTACTGGATGATTCCGAAGAACAGGCTCGACACGTGGCCGGTGAAATCGTGGCGCTCGTCGAGCCGCCGTTCGCGCTCCTCGGCGGTCGGCGCGACCTCGCTCTCGCCGCGCGCGAAGACTCGTTCCAGTAATTTAAGCGCCCCGAGCATCGCCCGGCAATTGAGCAGTTTTGGGTGAAGATTGCCTTAAGCAAACGCCGCGATCGCGGCTCAGCTGTAGAAGATGTGGAGGCCGATCTGCGTCTCGCGCTTCAGGCGCTTGCCCCACGAGGGCGAAACGTAGGTGGCGTGATACCAGAGCACATCCTGCGGGACCTGTGCGCTCAACTTGTCGAGCGCGATGCGCGAGATGGCGACGGCCTTGCGCCACGAATCCGAGCTGCGGTCGGCCTGCGGGAAGCGGCCCTTGCGGATGAAGGAGAATTGCCAGGGCTGGACGACGACGTCGCAGATGCCGGCGGGATATTTGCCCGAGCGCGTGCGGTTCAGCACCACTTCGGCGACCGCAAGCTGGCCCTCGATCGGCTCGCCGCGCGCTTCGAAATAGACCGCATTGGCGAGGCATTCCTGCTCGGCGTCGCCGACCGCGGTGCCGGCATGCGCCGCGACCAGCTCATGCAGCGAGCGTGGCTGGGTCTGGACCGTCGCGACGGCCGGCTGCGCCGGGGCGCCGCCGAAGGTCGATTTGAAGACTTCGCCGATCTTGGCGAACGGATTTTGCGCCGGGGCCGCGGCGGGAGCCGCAGGCTGGGTCCCCGGGGCGCCCTGCGGCGCGGCCGGCGAGGCCGCAATGGCCGGGCTGCCGGCAACCTGGGCGGCATCGAGGCTCGCCGAGGCGTGGGTGAGATAGTGGACCGCTGGTGCGGCATTGGCGGATTGCTCGGCCTGGGAAGGCGAAGCGAAGGCTGCGGTGGCGATAAGCGCAACAGTAGCCGCGGCGATGCCGCCGGCTCGAACGAAGTTGATCAATATGGTCTCTATCGTGTGCGGTTCGGCTGACCCCGCAGACGCCAGAATGGCATCCGGATCCCCACCCCCCGACTGGCATGACGCCGACCCACCGGGCCGCGCCCCCGCTCAATGCGTTAGTGCGAGGCGGCAAATGCGGGCAGCACCCGGATGAGTCAACGAACCATCGCCGAAACGTCGGCGAGTCGTTGTCGAGCCGGGTTGGAGCGAGGAACAAAGCCTAATATCGCGCCGGATCAATAGGTTGGGCGAGAGAGAATCCAGCTCGATCCGACCAGGGCGACCGTCAATGGCACCGCCCCCCATGGCCATTGCAGCGTCGCCAGGCCCAGCGCCGCGCTCGCGGCGAAGGCCAGGACGGCCGCCGTCTTGCCCTTGCGGCTGATGCTGCCGCTAGTCCGCCACGCGTGGATGTGCCGCCCGAAACGGGGATGGTCGAGCAATCTCTGCTCCCATTCCGGATTGCTGCGCGCAAAGCAGAAAGCGGCGAGCAGGACGAACGGCACGGTCGGCAGCAAAGGCAGGAACGCGCCGATCGCGCCCAAAGCGAGCGCGGTCAGGCCGGCGATGCGCCAGCCGAGCCTCAACCGGCGACGAGCTTCACGAATGCGCTCGACACCCAGCCCGAGCCGCACGGCCCGTCATAGGCGCGGCGGGCCGAAACCGGCGACGACACGCCGCAGCGTTCGTCGAGCGTGCCGCTCTTATCGTAGACGACGCCCATCCAGCGCTGGTCGTGCGATCGCGTGCAGACGAAGAAGCGCCCGGCGGCCGCGATCTCGCCGACTTCGTCGGCGCCGTCGAACGGGGCCACGCGTACCGGCAGCGCCTGGCCGGCCTTCAGATGCCGGGTCGTGCCGAAGGCGCCGCAGGCCGCGAAGCTGGAGCCCTGCTCGCCGATCCGCACCGGCACCGCCTCGATGTTCACCGCCGGGCTTTCCGGCCGGGTCGTATCGATCGCATTGGCGAAATGATCGTCCTTCACGCCCTCGCCGCAGGCGGCCAAAGCGAGGAGGGGCAACAGGGCAAAGTGCAATTTCATCCCTGCTATGTGGCGCGCCGCGCATCGGAAAGCCAGACGCGCCGTGCGCAAACGCCCCAGTCTTCCGCGCCGGCCGCGACCGTCCTAGAGTGGCGGCGCAACGACGCGGGGAGAGCGGGATGGCGTTCTGGCTGATGAAATCGGAACCGGAGACCTATGGTTGGGACGACCTCGTCCGCGACGGCGCGACCGACTGGGACGGCGTCCGCAACAATGCCGCGCGGCTCCATTTGCGCGCGATGCAGCCCGGCGACGAGGCCTTCTTCTACCATAGCGGCAAGGACAAGGCCGTGGTCGGCATCCTGCGCATCGCCGGCGCGGGCCGGCCCGACGGCGCCGACGGCGCCTGGGTCAAGGTGCCGGTCGAGCCCGTCCGGCCGATCGGCCCGGTCACCCTGCAGGCGATCAAGGCCGAACCGGCGCTGGCCCGGATGGAACTGGTCCGCCAGTCGCGCCTGTCGGTAAGTCCCGTGCGCGAGGATGAATGGGCGCGCATCCTGGAAATGGCGGGGGCGTGAGGCCCACGCAAAGCTGCGCGATCACCGCTGCAGCGCTCGCACCTCGGCAACGGCCCGCTTCCGGTCAGAAAGCGCGGGTAAGGCCGACTTCGGTCGCCACCCGGCGATAATCATAAATCCCGACGCTGGAGGTATTTCTCTCGAAACCGATGCGAGCAAAAGGCGCGAAGCCTTTTACCTGGAGGTTTCGGAAGGTCGCGCCGGCCCGAGCCGTCGCCAGCCACTCCTGACGCCTCACGCCGAACAGAAACAAAGCGGCATCCCCCTCCGTGCGGCGCAGCCCTACCGAGCCGAAAAGCGTCGTTCGTCCCGCTTCGCGCCAGGCCAGTAATGTGACGCCGCCTCCGGCAGTGGCATAGCCGGGGTCCTGCGCGGTCTGACGCGTGGCCGAGAGTGTGATCCCTATCCCCGTCCGCGCGGACATGGCTCGCTCATATGAAGCATGGATGTCGAATATGTACCCGTTCTGGAAATCGTTGCGCTCGTAGGTTGCTCTGCTGGTACTGCCGCCCACGATCAATTGTGCTTGCCGGCCAAGCGCATGAATCCAGGAAAGCGACAGAGCGTCGGTGCGCGCGTGGAGGCTTCCACCGTACCAGCGCCAGGTTCGGCCTATCGAGGGCGTCAGACGATCCCGCGCGCCCTGCCATTCCAATCCGAGGAGCGCCGAGGCGGAGACGTCGTTGAAGTGGCTTTCGCCATAGAGATTCGCGACGCCGGAGGCTCGGGGTATCAGCTTGAGCTTCTCGCCCAGCGCCAGCCGGGCATAAGTTTGACCCGAAACGTGCGCTCCGACCCCCGATCGTGCCCGCGCGTCATCGGACAGCGTCAGCGGCGCGATGATTGTGTCGAGCGTGCGGGCCTGGGTCGCCCGATTGACGTTCGAATCCGGGGCCAGCGCGATTTCGACATGGCCCCCGAATATTTTCATGGACCGAAGCACCTGATCGAACTGGCCGACGGTCGCAGCGACTTCGGGCGGCAACCCCGCGGCCTGCGCTTGTCGCAACTCGCGCCGCGCTGCAGCCTCGTCTCCGATAAGGGTGAGTAGGCGCGCCAGCTCAAGCCGCACGCGCGCCGCGCGCGGCTGTTCGTCGAGAAGGGCGCGCAAGGCCAGGGCCGCTTCGCGGTAGCGTTGGGCGTCCGCCAGCGCCATGCCCTTGCGGAAGCGGGCCTCGGCGCGGATTTCGGGATCTCCGTCCTGCGCTAGCGCGTCGTACAGGGCGAGCGCCTCGTCCGCGCGCCCCGCTTCTCGGGCACGATCGGCCAAGGCGAACAGATCGACCGCAGACAGATTTTCGAGCCGGACGACACCTTCCTCGGGCGGCGCGGGCACGGCTTCGGGCGGCCCGGCCACCGCCAGCGCCGCCGCCACCGGGATGATCGAGATCACTGTCGGCGTGCTGCCGTAACGCCGCTGATCGAGGTCATCGCACCCGTCTGGTCGCGCAGGATGTTGAGGTAAAACGGTCCCGCGATCTCCTCGCCGTCAGGACCGTAGAAATAGGTATTCAAGGCCCCGACGGTCTGGCCACCGCGCGTGAGGAAAAGCTCAGTGCCCGCAAGCCACCCGGGCAATCTTCCCGAGAATTCGAAGCTGCCAAAGTCGGTAGCTGCGGCGCCAGTGGTCGGCGTGCCTGCCATGGTGAGCGCACCGGCAATTGTCTGAGCGCCGAAATCCACGTTGAAGATCGAGCTCCCCCTTACGTCGAAGGTCGTCCCCGCCTGAGCGTCGGATCCGCTGCCGTAGACGACGCCTTGATAACGGCCGGTGCCGGTCCTGCCCCTGAGAAGCCGGGCGGGAGTCTCCAGCCCGTACGCGAAATACTGATTGACCGGACGTTGCGCGCCCGCGAACGCAACATTTGTCGACCAGTGTCCGAAACTGGCATAGGTGAGTGCCAGCTCCCGGTTGCCGTCCCCCGGGCGATAGAGCTTCAGGGTGACATCCTGCGTTTCATAGCTGTTGCTGAACGACTTGCGGTAGGTCGTGAAATTCGGGTCTCCGCTCGCAACCTTGTCGTTGATGGCGAACAGTCCGCCCATCAGGTCGGACGTCGGAGGAGCAAAGGTGAAAGTCTCCGAATTCTTCCAGTTCAGCTGACCGACGTGATTGTTGGTGTAGCGCGTATAGAAAAGGTGCTCCGACCTCATGTTCGTCAGAGTGAGGTTCGCGGCTGGCACGCTGTCGTTGCGTTGTCCGGTGAAGGCTCCGGCCACAGTCATTCCGTTGGGATTAGAGCCGGCGAAGGAGGCTCCCAGTTCTTGCCCGGTTGGACCGTAGAAACGCCCATTGAGCGATCCAAACGCCTCGCCGAACCACCCGCCGTAGCGGACATTCCCCGAAAAGCTGCCTGCGCTTGCTGACAACCGGCCTGCGGAAATCAATTCGATTCCGCCTCCGCTGACGCCGCCCCCGCTGACGAGTTGTGTCTCGGTCAGATAGGCTTGGCTCGAGAAGATGCCGGCGGCGAAGTCCACGCTGAACGCGCCGCTGCCGTCGAACGAACGCGGCTCCTCGCCGGGCGCCGACACCATACCGAAAGCGTTCACGTCGAACCGGGCAGTGCCGCTCCTCGGCACCGCGGCCGAAGCGGTTGGAAGGCCATAGGTGAAGATCGTGAACTCGGTGTCTTGCAGCGTTCCGGAAACGGAGTTGCGCTGCCAATAGCCGGTCCCGACAAATTGCGTCGCGGTCTGACTGGTGTACGGCGTTTTGATAAGCGTCAGATACTCGCGCACGGCACCGCCTTCCTTTCGGAAGGCCGTTTCATGCCGGTCGTTGGTAGCGATGTCGCCCTGGCCGAACGTCCGGCTGTTTCCGGCCGCAGCGACGGTATAAGTCTTGGCGGCCGCATCATAGCTGATCGTGACGGCGCTGGGTGCAGCTCGACCACTGATCCCCGTCTTCGTCGCCAGATCCCAGGTTACCTCGTTTCGGGCTGCATCGTTCGTGAAGCTCTGATTGACTTGCAGGTTCGTCAACGTCGTGTTGCCGGAAGGCGTGGCAGGCGGCGGAGCCGGCGTGGTCCCGACGCCGCCTGTGGTTCCTCCGCCTCCGCATGCGGCGAGGCCAAGCATCGCCGCCGATACGATCGGCGCAAACATGATACGCATTGATTAGAGCCCCCCCTGAGATGCGTTGTTCCTTACCGTGCGAAGCTGCGCCGTCAACTTATCGGCCGGATGAACGCGTCTGGTGTGACCTTTCGGCCTCATCCCCAGATTTAGTCGTGTCTCTTACTTGGGCTGGGTTATCGTTGCGCCCACAAGCCGTTGATGTTCGCCGATGCACCGATCGACACGGCGAACTGGCCATAACCTTCTCTTATGGTTGCCCCAGCGCTTGTGATGTGACGCGGTGTCGCGGGCGCCGCTAGGCTGGGGCGTCACGAAGGGGAAGATAGTCGATGCTCAACCGCCGCTCGTTCCTGCTCGGCTCGGCCGCGACCATGGCCCTCCTCTCCGCCGACCTGCGCGCCGCGGCGCCGGTGTCGCGGACCCGGCAGCTGGCCAGCGCCGGCCTGGCCGCGCCGATCGAGATCGTCGACGATCCCTGGGGCGTCCCGCACATCCGCGCGCAATCGATCCCCGACGCCTTTTTCGGGCAGGGCTATGTCGTCGCGCGCGACCGCCTGTTCCAGATCGACCTTTCGCACCGCCGCGAGCTGGGGCGGATGGCCGAGGCGTTCGGCCCCGAATTCGCCGTCCACGACGCGGCCGCCCGCCTGTTCCTGTTCCGCGGCGACCTCGACGCCGAGCTGGCGCGGGTGCCGGAAAACATTCTCGCCTGCGCGCGCGCCTATGTCGCCGGGATCAACGCCCGCATCGACGAGGTCGCGGGCGACCCCGCCTTGCTGCCGCTCGAATATGGGATCCTGGGCGTCCGCCCGCTGAAATGGGACATACGCGATCTCGTGCTGGCGCGCGGATCGTTCGGCAGCGTCCGCGACGAGATCCGCCGCGCCCGCCTCGCCGGCATGGGCCTGCTCGAGCTCGACGCGGTGGTGGCGCCGCTGCGCCCGGTCTGGCCGCTGCGCGTGCCCGAGGGGCTCGACGCGGCCGCGGTGTCCGAAGCCGATCTGGGTGTGCTGCGGCTCGGCGGCCTCCCGTTCGGCGCGCTCGTCCCCGAACCCGAGCCCGATCCCGGCCAGGGCGCCGGGCCCTCGCTTGCGGCGATCAGCGCCAGCGAGCGCGCGCAGGCCGGCAGCAACGCCTGGACGATCGGTCCGCAGCGCAGCGCTACCGGCCGCCCGATCCTTGCCAACGATCCGCATCTCGGCATCGGCGGCTTCGGCCCGCGCCACGTCGCCCACCTCACCGCGCCGGGGCTCGACGTGATCGGCGGCGGATCGCCGGGCCTGCCCGGGATCATGCAGGGCCATACCGACCGCTTCGCGTTCGGCCGCACCAATTTCCATATCGACCAGGAGGATCTGTTCGTCCTCGAAATGCATCCGGACGATGCCGAGCGTTACCGCCACGAGGGCGCATGGCGGCGCTTCGACCGGGTTGAGGTCTCGATCCCTGTCAAGGGCGCCCCGCCGCACCGCGCGACCCTGCGCTATGCCGCGCAGGGGCCGGTGGTCTCGCACGATCCGGCCCGCCGCCGCGCCACTGCTTTGGCTGCGGTCGAGCTGCAGCCGGGCGCGAGCGGCGCGTTCGCGATGATCGCGATCAACCTCGCCAGGGACTGGGAGAGCCTGCGCGAGGCCGCGTTCCGCTTCCACCCATCCCCCACCAATTTCCATTATGCCGACGTCGACGGCAATCACGGCTGGCAGGTGATCGGCTTCGCGCCGGTGCGCAAGAAGGGCGACGGGCTGATGCCGGTGCCCGGCGACGGCCGCTACGACTGGACCGGCGTGCGCGATTTCCGCGCCTTGCCCAGCGAATATAATCCGGCCAAGGGCTGGTTCGCCTCGGCCAACCAGAACAATCTGCCCGAAGGCTGGCCGCGCGACCGCATCCCGGCTTTCTCGTTCCGCGATCCCTATCGCTACGATCGCATCGCCGACGTCCTCTCGGCGCAGCCCCAGCACCGCATCACCGACAGCCTTGCTCTGCTGGAGGACACTTTGTCGACGCCGGCGCGTCAGCTCATCGCCTTGCTGCCCGCCAAGGGAACAGCGGCCACGGAGCCCGCGCTCGCCATGCTGCGCGGCTGGGACGGGCGGCTGGAGGCCGACAGCGGTCAGGCGGCGCTCTACCAGATCCTGTGGCGCGAGCTGGGCAAGCGCATGCTGGCCGCGATCGTGCCGGCGCCGGCCCGCAAACTGGTCGACGAGATCGCCCCGTCGGTGCTGCTCGGCCTGATCGCCAGGCCCGACGCGCGGCTCGGGCCCGAACCGGAGGCGGCGCGTGATTCCATGCTCGATGCCGCGCTCGCCGCCGCCTGGGCCAAGGCGCGCGAGCAGCTCGGTCCCGATCCCGCCGCCTGGCGCTGGGGCAGTTTGCACCAGGTGCGGATCCGGCATCCGCTCTCCCGCATCCCCGCCATCGCCAAGGCCTTCCCGCCGATCGAGGGCGGCGGTTCCGGCGGCGATTCCTACACCGTCATGGCGCGCTGGGTGCGCGGCGCGCCGTCCTGGCACGTCGCCGGCGGCGCCAGCTACCTGCAAGTGATCGACGTCGGCAATTGGGACGCGTCGGTGATGCTCAACCTGCCGGGCAATTCGAACGACCCGCGCTCGCCTCATTATCGCGATCTCTACGAGCCCTGGATCAAGGGCGAGATGCAGCCGATGCTGTTCAGCCGCGCCGCCGTCGACGCGCGCGCGGCGGCTCGGACGCTGCTGCGCCCCTGAGGCGAATCGTTTTGGACTGACATCCGTTCGGGCTGAGCCTGTCGAAGCCCTCTCTTCCTTCCGGTTAGAAGGATTGCCCTTCGACGAGCTCAGGGGAACGGTGCGTGGAGCGACGGGCGCGCGCGAAAGGGGGCGACAGATCGGCGGCCTTAGCGCGCCAGCGCTTCGCACAGTCGGTCCGTCGCCAGCGCGACGCGCGATTCCGCAGTCTCGCGGTTGGACGGGTCGTTGCGCACGCCGCGCGTCTCGGTGTTGAAGGCGAGCAGGCTGCCGGCGCGCTGGTCGGGGCAGAGGCTGAGATAGGCGCGGAAGCCGTTCTGGTCGCCATTGTGGCCGACGAAGCGGACCGGCCCGGCGGCATCGACGAAGAAGGACAGGCCGACCTGGGTGGTCTCCGCCATCCGCCCCTGCGTGAAGTCGTCGCCGGCTGGCAGCTGCGGTCGCCACATCTCCTCGAGCGAGGCGCGCTTGAGGATCAGGTCATACTCCGCCTGCCGCGCCGGATCGCCGATCAAGAAGGCGACATAGCGCGCCATGTCGGGCATCGGCGCGTTGAGCCCGCCGTTCGAGACGGTGACGCCGGTATCGACGTCGAACGGCGCCGCCGCGCGCTTGCCGTCGCGGATGTAATAAGAATGCGAGCGGTGCTTCAGCAGGTGCGGCGGCGTGCGGTCGAAGTAGCTCGCGTGCATGCCCAAAGGCCGCAGGATGTTCTTGTCGACATAGACCTCGAAATCCTCACCCGAGAGTCGCTCGATAACCTGCCCCAGATAGACGATGCCGGGGTTGGAGTAGCTGTAGCGTGAGCCGGGGCGGAACTGGACCTCGGTATAAGGCAGCATTGCCGCGAGCTGCGCCCAGCTCGGTGGTTCGAACGGCTGCCATTCCTGGTCGCGCCACGGCCAGGTGCCGTTGCGGAAGCCGGCGCTGTGGCTCATTAGCTGCCGCACGGTGATCGCGCTATTGTCGCCGAACGGATTGTAGACGCGCGCGAGCTCGGGCACGTGCCGCGTGATCGGATCGTCGAGCGAGAGCAGTCCGCGGTCGCGCAATTGCATGATCGCGATCCCGGTCATGGTCTTGGTGATCGAGGCCCAGTGGTAGATGGTCCGCGCGTCGACCGGCACGCGGGCGTCGGCGTCCTGATCGCCGAGATGGTCGGCGGCGACCGTCCGCCCGCCCCGCACGAAATAGAAGCTGCTGCCGGCAATGCCCGCTTGCTGCTTCTCGGCCCGGTGCAGTGCACGGAATTCGCCCAGCGCGGTCCGGAACGCACGCTCTTCGGCTTGCGCCGGCCCGGCGCCCAGCGAAGCGGCCACCAACATCCAAGCAGCAAACCGAACCGGCATAATTTCTTCCCCCTGTGTCGGCCCACGCTAGCGGCGCCGCACGCCCGCCGCAAACCGTCTGGGCCGCTGCGCCTATCCCCAACGGCTCAACATGAGGGAAATCCCCTCCGAGACGTTTGCCAATCCGACGCCACGCTGTCCTCCTTCACCCCATGGCGACGTTAAGCGTCTTTTATGTGTTCACTTGGGATGCAACGTGCCAGTATCATGACCATGACATGAAGTAATGATCTTACAATGAGGAACGCTAATGATTGGTATGATGTTCGCTTTGCTTGCTGCACAGACTCAAGTCGTACCGGAAGCCAGTACGCCCGCTGAAGAAAAGGTCATATGCAGGAGCTCACCCGTACTGGGCACAAGAACGAAAACCATCAAAACATGCCTAACCGCCCGAGAGTGGCAGGAGCGCCGGTCAATTGCGAGCAAGGCACTGGGAGAGGCGGTCGATCGCGGCGCATTCAACAACAGACGGGATTAGGCAACACGAAGTCTGGCGCGCCGGGGCAGCCGAGCAAGACGCGTCTTTCCACCTGTTCCGGATTTTCCTGGGCTTCGATCGCTCAACGGGCCGCCAATGTCCGAATTGGGTGGAAAGCGGACATTGCTTCGTGCCAAGCCGCGCCATAGCGGGGGAGCATGATGCATTATCAACGCGCTGTAACCATCGCCGCTGGGCTGATCGTTGCGAGCGGCGCTGCCGCCGCTGTCTTCGCGTTGATGCTCGGCGGCATCGGGGTCTTCACGCCAACATTCGTCATTGTTGCGATCGTAGCCGTCTCTCTCGGATTGCCGGTGTATTTGGCTGCGCGCGCGGCTCGGAACGACACCCCAATGGTGGCAGCGGCCATGGGCTTTGTCGTTGGTGCGGTAATCCCTACCCTTCTTGTCCTCGCGAGCGCACCTGACCAAGCGTCAGTTGGTGGCACAGCGACCGTCATTGATGGCCGCTATACCCTCGCTGGTTGGATGCAAAGCCTCGCATTGATTGGGTTCTTCGGCCTGCTCGGCGTCTTTGCGGCGTTGGTGTTCTGGTTCATCGTTCGGCGAAGTGCGCCGACGGAAGAACAAGGCGAGGAAACTTCGGCGCCGCTGCGAGCCAGCTTGCTATCGGTTGCTGCGGCTGGCGTTGTCGTGGCGGCAGTCATCATCCCGCATGCCAGTGCAGACCAAAGCTGCCATAACCCGTTACGCGGTGGTGGAACGTCGATCGCCCTGACAGCCAGTTTCGACCTCCGTGTTGATGTTGATCAATGGCGAAACGTTGAAGCCGAGATGCAGAGATTCCGGCGCTCCGGCGACTGGTCGGTAAGAAGCGACGTGAGAACCGACGATGACTTTCCGTGGCTTCAGATTAGCCTCTGCAACGAGACAGGGACGAACATCTTCGTGCAAGGCATGCCTAGCTTCAACGAGGTCAGCTTCGGGGTCTATCAACCACAGGGTGGGGACACATGGCGACGAGACTTCCGCGCGCTTTATGACCTCATCAGCAGGCGGTGGCCTACCAAGGTGACGTTCGAGGACAGTCGGGGGGCGGCAGAGCGGAGCGCCCGAATGGGCAGCGGCCAAGAAGCCCCAGTAGGAAACGCTAATGTCCGAATTGGGTCGAAAGCGGACCTAGCGCCCTGACACGGGCGCACGCCCGTTTGTCCGCCGCTTATGCAGGCGCTGGATCGGTCGCCTGATCGGGCAACGCCCTATGCCGGGGTAGTCATTTGAATGGCATGCCAGTCGGGTTCGAGCGCACGAACATGTGGGGGACGGCCGGATGGCAGGCGTATCGACGGGACTGGACCGTCAAAGCAGCTCCAGTCGCACCGTCACCGGATCGCCGGCCGCGATCCCCTCGGCGCGGCAGATGGCTTTCTTGACCGGCAGGAACCAGCCGCCTCCCTTCTGCGGAAAGACCGAAGTCGACCAGCGACTGGCGCCCAGTTCGGCATGGACCTTGACCGACCCGAATCCGCGGCGGCGGCCGGTTTCGAGGCGCCGGACCAAGGCGTGTGCGCCGATCGCCTCGGCTGCCTCGCCCTCGATCCGGACATAGGCCATGTCGCCATAGCCCTCGGCATGCCAGGCGAGCAGCGGCGCGGCGACAGGAACGATGGTGACGTCGGCCGGAGGCATGGCTGGAAGGTGCTCCAACCCCAGGCCGCGCGCAACCGGCACGCTTCCCAGGCCGGACGCGACATTGGGCCGTCCGTCCGGTCCGGCTACCAGATCCGCGCGACTCCGAAGGCGTCGAACAGCTTTTCGTTCGAGACGATCGGCACGCCTTCGATCCGCGCCTGGGCGATCAGCAGCCGGTCGAACGGGTCCTTGTGCGGAATGTCGAGGGAGCCGGCGAGCGCCGCATGCTCGACCGACACGGAGAGCGGCTCGGCGGCGAGGTTTCCGAACACGACCTGCCAGTTGGCGACCAGCCGGGCGGCGTCGGGCAATTTGCCGAGCCGATGCTTCAGCGCGATTTCCATGATCGACGCCGCGCTGACCAATATCCCGTCGTCGCTTTCCGCAATGGCCTGTGTCGCTTTGGGCGAGAGCTTGGGACTGGCCTCCAGCGCCCAAAGCAGCGCATGGGTATCGAGGAGCAGCCTCACTCGCCGTACCAGGCCTTCAGCTCGTCCTCCGGCAGCGGTTCGAAAAAGCGATCGTCGATCAGGGCCTGGCCCTTGAGCGCCCCGAGCAGCGGCTTCTTCTCCGGCGGCGCGGCGCGGACGAGGCGCACCACCGGCTCCTTGTTGCGCGCGATCACGATCTCCTCGCCGGCCAGGACCTTCTCGATCAGGCGGGAAAGGTGCGTTTTCGCTTCGTGGACGCTGACGATGGCCATGTCCCGAGCTTAGTCCGCATGTTGACTAAGTTCAATGCCGCCCGATCCCCCGTCTCCTCCGCGTGCGCGCCGGCGCTAGGTCTTGCGGGCGTAGCGCGTCTCGAACTCGCCGTGCGACATCATGAGGTAGCGCAGCATGTCGATCAGCGCCCACGGCACGGAAACCAGCAATCCGACGACGGTCAGGCTCAGCACCAGCATCGCGATCGCGGAGCCGGTCCGCCCCACATAGAAGCGGTGGATGCCGAGCGGCCCGAGCAGGAAGGCGAGCAATGCGGCGACGAACTTGTTGCGGTCGGCCGGGACGGCAACGGGCACGGCCGCCGCCGGCGCCGTTCCGGGGACCGGGAAGATGGTCAGCGCACGGCTCTCGTCGGGCTCGAAGTCGACGAGCATGCCGATCGCCGGCTCGCCCCGCTCGGCCCAGTCGGCGGGCTTGAAGCGGTAGCGGCGGCCGTCGTCGCCCGCGATCACGCCCTCGCCCGCCCGCGTGTCCACCCCAAGTACCTGTCCGCGCATAAATCTCCCCTGATCCCGGGACCATCATGCGCAGACGGGCCGGTTTTGGCAATTTGCTCCGGCGTCATGCGGCGAGAAAAAGGGGTGCGACTTCAGGGGCGGGAATCGCGCGAAGACGGCTGCCCTTGTTCATTGACCACGTCCGCCCCGGCGTCGGTCCATGGCCGCTCGCCGTCGCGGAACGGCACGAACTCGTCGAGCGGCAGCGCGGGCACCAGTTCGCCGCGATAGGAAAGGTCGAAGCGGAAGAAGCTCTCCGCCGGATCGCGCTGGGCCGCGTCGGCCGCCGCCGCCCCGCCCTACTCATAGGCCGCAGGGTCGCCGACGGCATTCCGCACAGGCGCTTCGTGGAGAACGATCGACGAAGCCAGGAGGCGGGGTCGGGATCCCGCCTCCCGTTTGCTCATGCCGTCGCCAGGCGCTTCTCGCCCTGGAACAGCGGGACGATCTGCCAAAGCGCCGAGGCGCCGACGAGCGTGTAGACGATCCGGCTCAGCATCGACATTTCGCCGAACAGGGCGGCGACCAGGTCGAATCCGAACAGGCCGACCAGGCCCCAATTGAGCCCGCCGACGATCAGCAAGACAAGCGTCAGTGCGTTGATAGCGCGCATAGATTCATTCCTTTCAGACAGCGTTGCGCCGGCCGCTGGAAGCGGCCGGCGCCAAGGCGGCTACATGGGCAAGGACACAGCGTCCGTTACGTGGATGACACCGTTGGATTGAACGAGGTCAGCCTTGGTGACCGTCGCCGTGCCGCCAGCCGCATCGGTAAGCACGACCGAGCGGCCAGACAGGCTCGCGGTGATGGTTCCGCCTTGAACAGTCTTCAAGGCCGCCCTGCCTCCGCCGTCCCTGATCGCCTTGACGAGATCGGCCGACGTGACCTTTCCAGGTACGACATGATAAGTCAGCACGGCCCTGAGCTGGTCGCGGCTGGCGGGCTCGACAAGCTTGTCGACGGCGCCAGCCGGTAGGCGGGCAAAAGCAGCGTCAGTGGGCGCGAAGACCGTGAATGGGCCCTTGCCGGCGAGGGTATCGACCAGGCCCGCCGCTTTCAGCGCGCCGACGAGTGTCTGGTGATCCTTCGAAGCCACCGCCGTGGTGACAATGTTGGCCTTGGCGGGACCACCCGCGAACGCCGTCGACGGTGCCACCGCAAACGCGACGGCGAGGCCGATCGTGATAGATCCAAAGCGTCGATTCATGGTCGTCATCCTTTTCCTAACCGCCCCAGTGGGCGTCAGGTGCAGAATTAGAATGACGGCGCACACACAGCCATACGACCTTTAGGCTGCATCTACAGCCCGGCTTCGACGGCAATCCGGATTGCATCGGTGGAAGTGGGCACGCCAAGCTGCTCAAGAAGCAGGCGGCGGTGCATCTTCACCGTCTTCTCGCTGAGCTTCAGTTCCCAGGCGATCTGCTTGTTCAGGAGCCCACGCGCCATCAGCTCCAGGACCTGCCTGCGCCGTGCTGGCAGGCTCTTCACGAGGGAAAAGGCGCGGGCACGCCTGGCCGCGAATTGCGGCTCGGAGTCCGCTCCGAGGTCGACCTGGGAGCCGAGAAACCAGGCGAGATCCCCCTCGCCATCGAACATAGGTGTAACGAGGACGCCATTGCGGAATGGCGTGCCGTCGCGGCGATAATTAAGGATGTCGACCAGTACCGAGTGGCGCGCGCGCACGGCCTCTCGGATCCGCTCTGTAATCCAGGGTTCCGTTCCCGCTCCGGCAAGAAAGCGACAATTGCGACCAACGATCTCCTGCTCAGGATATCCGGTAAGCGCGCAGAAAGCAGCGTTGGCGACCTCGACGGGGTTGTCCGATCGCCGGGGGTTGGTAATCACCGTTGCGATCGGGCTGACACCGATACTCTCGAGAATCTGCTCGTTCGTGCCCACGCCGTCATCATAGCGCGCCCGCCCGTGGCAGGCGACTCAGCAAGCCGATGTCGGAAAGCGGCCAAAAATCGCCCTCAAAAAGCGACTCCAGCCGCACCTTTACTTCGTCCGTGTCCCCGATCTTCTCGGCGCATCGATCCCTTCCTTGACCCCAGCAACCAGCCCTAACGCGGCACCTTGCCGGTGCGGATGTAGGTCTCCTGGTCGGCGGCCCAGGCCGCCTTGCCGCGGACGATATTGCCCTCGATCTCCGCCTCGGCCTCGGCTTCGCTCCGGCCGCTCGCCATGGCCTGCTTGATGGCGGCCGCGCGGAAGCGCGCTTCCTGCGGCTTGCAGGCCTTGTCGAAGCCCGTCTTGAATGTGCCTGGGTCCATTTTCACCGTCATGCCCATGCGTACCGTCATGACCATGCAGGCAATGTACTGGCCCGCTGCGGCGTCGAACTCGGGATCGGGCGCCTGCGCCGACGCGGAATTTGAAGCGGCGGCGCCCAGCAGCCCGCCCAGAAACATGAATGAAACCAGCCGCATCGCCGTCTCCCCCCGAATGGCCGAACATCCGACGAAAAGAGGCTTCAAGTCAATGCGGAGGCGATGGGCGAGGTTGTGCGGCTCCGGCGCGAGGGCCCTGCCCGTCATGCCGGACCTGATCCGGCATCCCGCTTCTTCTCCGCGCCTTCGCGCCTTCGCGCACAACAGGCAGCGGGACCCCGGATCAGGTCCGGGGTGACGCAAGGGGGCTAAACGGGTGCGCGTCGGGCGCGGGCCGTCACGGGCCTAAATCCCGTGACGTCGGACGGGCTCGCCGGGGGCGCCCCGCCGGCCGGCCTCCGCCGTCTCTCGCCCAAGCCCGGCGGCGCATGCGCGCCGGCGGCCTTAGGCTTGGCGGCTGCGGCTTACGCCGCTTCCGACTTGCGGCTCTGCTTCTTGCGCTCGTGCGGATCGAGGTAGCGCTTGCGGATGCGGATGCTCTTGGGCGTGACTTCGACCAGCTCGTCGTCCTGGATGTAGGCGATCGCCTGCTCGAGCGTCATCCTTTTGGGCGGAGTGAGGCGGATGCCCTCGTCCTTGCCCGAGGCGCGGAAGTTGGTGAGCTGCTTGGACTTCAAGGGATTGACCTCGAGGTCCTGCGGCTTGGCATTCTCGCCGATCACCATGCCCTCGTAGAGCTTCTCGCCGGGCGCGATGAACAGGATGCCGCGCTCCTCGAGCATGTTGAGCGCATAGGCCACGGCCTCGCCCTGCTCCATCGAGATGAGGACGCCGTTCTGGCGGCCCTGGATGACGCCCTTATAGGGGCCGTATTTCTCGAACAGGCGGTTCATGATGCCGGTGCCGCGCGTGTCGGACAGGAATTCGCCATGATAGCCGATCAGGCCGCGCGAGGGCGCGCTGAAGGTGAGGCGCGTCTTGCCGCCGCCCGAGGGGCGCATGTCGGTCATCTCGGCCTTGCGCAGGCTCATCTTCTCGACGACCGTGCCGCTATGCTCGTCGTCGACGTCGATGACGACCGTCTCATACGGCTCCTCGCGGCCGCTCGGGCCGTCCTTGAACAGGACGCGCGGGCGGCTGATCGACAGCTCGAAGCCTTCGCGGCGCATCGTCTCGATGAGCACGCCCAGCTGGAGCTCGCCGCGGCCGGCGACCTCGAACGCGTCCGAGGTCGGGCTCACAGAGATGCGGATCGCGACGTTGGTCTCGGCCTCGCGCTCGAGGCGGTCGCGGATGACGCGGCTCTGCACCTTGTCGCCGTCGCGGCCGGCATAGGGGCTGTCGTTGACGGCGAAGCTCATCGCCAGCGTCGGCGGGTCGATCGGACGCGCGGGCACGGGCTGCGACACGGTCACGGCGCCAATCGTGTTGGAAACGGTCGCCTTGGAGAGGCCGGCAATGGCGACGATATCGCCCGCCTGCGCGCTCTCGACCGGCACGCGCTCGAGGCCGCGGAAGGCGAACACCTTGCTGGCGCGGCCGTCCTCGACGAGCTTGCCGTCGACGTCGATCGCCTTGATCGGCATGTTGACGTCGAGCTTGCCGCTCTCGATGCGGCCGGTGAGCATGCGGCCCAGGAACGGGTCGCGGTCGAGCAGGGTCGCGAGCATCTTGAACTCGCCCTCGGTGTCGAGGCCCGGCGCGGGGATGTGGTCGACGATCTTCTGGAAGAGCGGCTGCAGGTCGCCCGAGCGGACGTCGTCGGTCTCGCCAGCATAGCCGTTGCGGCCCGAGGCGTAGAGGACCGGGAAATCGAGCTGCTCGTCATTGGCGTCGAGGCTCAGGAACAGCTCGAAACATTCGTCGAGCACTTCGGCCGGGCGCGCGTCGGGGCGGTCGATCTTGTTGACGACGACGATCGGCCTGAGGCCGAGGCCCAGGGCCTTGCCGGTGACGAACTTGGTCTGCGGCATCGGGCCTTCGGCCGAATCGACCAGCAAGATGACGCCATCGACCATCGAGAGGATTCGTTCCACCTCCGCACCGAAATCGGCGTGGCCCGGCGTGTCGACGATGTTGATGTGCGTGTCGTTCCACTCGACCGAGGTGCATTTGGCGAGAATCGTGATCCCGCGCTCTTTCTCGAGATCGTTCGAATCCATGGCGCGCTCGTCGACGCGCTGGTTGTCACGGAACGTACCGGACTGGCGGAGAAGCTGGTCGACAAGAGTCGTCTTGCCGTGATCCACGTGGGCGATGATCGCCACGTTGCGAAGACTCATTCAAAATTCCCGATGGAGCGAAATGTGGCGCGCCTATACGCTTTATATTGCGGCGCAACAAGGGCAGCCCGTCGCAATGCTTGAACAGGACGACAAAACCACGCTCGATTGTCGGTTCATGTTGATCATGGCCAGATCCCAATAATAACCGAGTCTTTCCCGGGATCGGACGCGCGAACGGCAAGTTCGTCGCACGAATTGTCACGATCAACGCGGCGCCGTCGCACCGTCCCGGCCTGCAAACGAAATCGATTGTCCTAACGGACTTTCTCAGCCAATTTACACGAGCCTCAGCAGGACGGAGTGATCTGATGACGACCACCCCCGGGATTGACGGAACCGCCACGATGACAATCGAGCCGCCGGCAGCAACCACTCCAGTCGAAGCAGAGACGATCGCGCCGGAAACGATCGCCAAGCGCCTGAATCTCAAGGGGCGCGCCGCTTCCGAGAGGATGACCGCGGGCGATCTCATGTCGCCGCCCGTCGGCGTGTTCGGGCCGAACATGACCGTCCGGGAAACGGTCGAGCAGCTGCGCGACCTCACCCGCGCCGCCTTCATCACTTATTGCTACGTCACCGACGAAGGCGGCCGGCTGCTCGGCCTCGTCGTGATGCGCGACATGCTGCTCGCCAAGCCCGACACGCGGCTCGACGAGATCATGCTCCACAATGTGTTCGCCTTCCGGGACACGATGCCGCTCGCCGACGCGCTCAAGACCGCACTGACCAAGCATTTCCCGGTCTATCCGGTGGTCGACGCCAACCATGTGCTGAAGGGCCTGATCCGCGGCGACGCTCTGTTCGCCGAGCAGGCGATCGAGATCAGCGCCCAGGCCGGCGCCATGGTCGGCGTCGAGAAGGAGGAGCGCCTCGCCACCCCGCTGAAGCGGAGCCTCCTGCTCCGCCACCCGTGGCTCCAGGTCAATCTCGTCACCGCCTTCGTCGCGGCAGCCGTGGTCGGCGTGTTCGAAGAGACGCTGGCGCAGCTCGTGATCCTCGCCGTCTTCCTGCCGGTGATGGCGGGGCAATCGGGCAATACCGGCTGCCAGGCGCTGGCGGTCGCATTGCGCGGCATGACGCTCGGCGACGTCAAGGCGGGCCTCGAACGCAAGCTAGTCATGAAGGAGGGCATGCTCGGGTTCTTCAACGGCCTGCTGGTCGGCATCACGGCCGGCCTCGGCATGTTCATCTATGCGCGGATGCAGGGCGAGGCCAATCCGGTGCTGATGGGGTTGGTCGTGATGGTGGCGATGGTCGCGAGCTGTGTGATCAGCGGCCTCGCCGGCGCGCTCATCCCGCTGACGCTGAAGCGACTGGGCGCCGATCCCGCGACCGCATCGAGCATCTTCCTCACCACCGCCAGCGACGTGGCGAGCATGGGCATCTTCCTGTCGCTGTCGACGATGCTGTTGCTCTAGCTCAGGCGATCCAGAGCCGCAGGAACCAGGCCACGATGCCGAGCGCGGCGACGCTCGCCGCCCAGATCGCCACGAACCAGGCGAGGCGCCGCCATATCGGACGCGGCGCCTCCGCGCTCAATGATAGCCTTCTTCGCCGACCTTGCCGCGGAAGACCCAGTAGGACCAGGCGGTGTAGCCGAGGATCAGCGGGATCAGCACGGCGGCGCCGACCAGCATGAAGATCTGGCTGCTTTCCGGGGCCGCCGCCTGCCAGATGGAGAGACGGCCGGGGATGACGTCCGGCCACATCGAGACGGCAAGGCCGGCCATCGCCAGCAGGAACAGGGTGAGCGTCAGCAGGAACGGCACATAGTCGACCCCACGGCGCAGGCTGCGCCACAGGAAGAAGGCGGTCACCAGCACCAGCAAAGGCATCGGGATCGCGACGTAAAGGCCCGGCACGTCGAACCAGCGCGTGTGATATTTCTCCTCGAGGAACGGCGTCGCCAGGCTGACCAGCCCGAATGCCGCCAGCATCGCCGGCAACAGCCAGCGCGCGAAGCGGGTCGCGTCGCGCTGAATCTCCCCCTCGGTCTTCCAGATCAGCCACGTCGCGCCGAGCAGGGCGTAGCCGACGCACAGGCTCGCGCCCGTCAGGAGGCTGAACGGCGTCAGCCAGTCCCACCAGCCGCCGGCATAATGGCGGCCTTCTATGGCAATGCCCTGGAGCAGGGCGCCGAGCGTCACGCCCTGGGCGAACGTCGCGACCAGCGAGCCCACCGAGAAGCCGGCATCCCACCACACGCGGTGGCCCGGATCGCGCCACCGGAACTCGAAGGCGACGCCGCGGAAGACGAGGCCGAGCAGCATGACGATGATCGGCACGTAAAGCGCCGGCAGGATGATCGAATAAGCGAGCGGGAAAGCCGCCATCAGGCCGCCGCCGCCCATCACCAGCCAGGTCTCGTTGCCGTCCCACAGCGGCGCGATTGCGTTCATCGCCTGGTCGCGCTCGCGGCCGACCTTGAAGCCCTTGAACAAGATGCCGATGCCGAGATCGAACCCGTCCATCACGACATAGGCCGCGACCGCGAACGCGATCACGAAGGCCCAGACGACGGTGAGATCGATGTTCATCGCGTCACTTCGCCTCCTCGCTCCGGTCGGGCCGCGGATCGGGTTCGCCGTGCGGCACCGCCGCCGAGGGCGTGATGCCGGCCGTGCGGATCGGCGCCTCGGCCGGTCCGGTCTCGCCCGGATGCGGCGCGTGATGCATCAGCTTCAGGATGTAGACCGTGCCCGCCGCGAACACCGTGAAATAGACGATGACGAAGGCGAGTAACGAGCCGCTGACTCCCGGCGCCGCGATCGGGGAGACGGCATCGGCGGTGCGCAGGAGATTGTACACCACCCAGGGCTGGCGGCCGACCTCGGTGGTGATCCACCCGGCGATCACGGCGACGAATCCCGACGGCCCCATCACCAGCGCGAAGCGGTGCAGCAGCGGCCAGGAATAGAGGCGCTTCATCGCGCGCGCGACGAGGCTCCACAGACCGAGCGCGAACATCAGGAAGCCGAGTCCGACCATCACGCGGAACGACCAGAAGACGATCTCGACCGACGGTCGGTCCGCCTTGGGCACGGTCTTCAGCCCGTCGAGCGGGGCATTGAGATCGTGCTTCAGGATCAGCGAGGAGAGCTTGGGAATCTGCACGGCGGCATGGACCGTCTCGCGCTCGTCGTCGGGCAGGCCGAACAGGATCAGCGGCGCGCCGTCGGGATGGCTTTCGAAATGGCCTTCCATCGCCATCACTTTGGCGGGCTGATGCTCGAGCGTGTTGAGGCCGTGGAGATCGCCCACGAAGATCTGGACCGGAGCGACCAGGGCCGCCATCCACATCGCCATCGAGAACATCGTGCGGACTTCGGGCAGGTCGCGGCCGCGAAGCAGGTGCCAGGCCCCGACCGCGCCCACCACCAGCGCGGTGGTAAGATAGGCGGCGATGACGGTATGGACGAGGCGATAGGGGAAGCTCGGATTGAAGATGATGTCGATCCAGCTCCCGCCGGGGACGAACTGGCCCTGATCGTTCATCGCCCAGCCGGTCGGGGTCTGCATCCAGCTGTTCACCGACAGGATCCAGAAGGCCGAGATGAAGGTGCCGATCGCCACCATCAGGGTCGCGCCGAAATGGAGCCCCTTCCCGACCTTGTTCATTCCGAACATCATGACGCCGAGGAAGCCGGCTTCGAGGAAGAAGGCGGTCAGCACCTCATAAGCCATGAGCGGGCCGATGATCGGCCCGGCCTTGTCCGAGAAGACCGACCAGTTGGTGCCGAACTGATAGGACATGACGATCCCGGAGACGACGCCCATCGCGAACGCCATCGCGAAGATCTTCAGCCAGTAGCGGAAGAGGTTGAGATAGATCTCCCTGCCCGTCTTCAGCCACAACGCCTCGAGCACCGCGAGGAAGCTGGCGAGCCCGATCGAGAAGGCGGGGAAGATGAAATGGAACGAGATCGTGAAGGCGAACTGAAGCCGCGCGAGCAACAATGCCGTTTCCGCATCACTCATGCCTTGCCCTTAGCAAGTTCGCGCCGCCGATGCGCGTGCAATTTGGACGCTCTCCCTTAGCCGGCTTGCACCCCCGCCTCTCCCGCTCCATTCCTGTCCCAGGGCCAGAAAAAAGAACAGGCAAGGGGACGGATGTGATCAGGAAGACGATGATGGTCGGCGCGGCGATTGCGGCGCTGGCAGGCCCAGCCGCAGCGGCGCCGAGCGGCCTCAAGGCGCGCGCCGTGGCCGGAGTCGAGCAGCGGGCGAAGCTCGCGCAGGAGATCAACGATTCGGTGTTCAGCTTCGCCGAGCTCGGCTTCCAGGAAGTCGAGACCTCGCGCTATCTGACCAACCTGCTCGAGAAGAACGGCTTCACCGTCGAGCGCGGCACCGCCGGCCTGCCGACCGGCTGGGTCGCGCGCTGGAGCCACGGCAGCGGCGGTCCGGTGATCGCGCTGGGCAGCGACATAGACGGCATTCCCAAGGCCTCGCAGAAGCCCGGTATCCCCTATCGCGCGCCGATGGTCGAGGGCGGCCCCGGCCATGGCGAGGGCCATAATAGCGGCCAGGCGGTCAACATCGTCGCCGCGCTCGCGGTGAAGGAACTGATGCAGCGCGAGAATATCCCGGGCACGCTCGTCCTGTGGCCGGGCGTCGCCGAGGAGCTGGTCGCCGGCAAGGCCTTCATGGTCCGCGAGGGGGTGTTCAAGGATGTCGACGCCGTCCTCTTCACCCATGTCTCCAACAATCTCGGCACGAGCTGGGGCCAGCCGAGCGGCACCGGCCTCGTCTCGGTCGAATATAAGTTCAGCGGCGAGAGCGCCCATTCGGCTGGCGCGCCATGGCGCGGCAAATCCGCGCTCGACGCCGTCGAGCTGATGAACATGGGCTGGAACATGAAGCGCGAGCATCTGCGCACCGAGCAGCGCTCGCATTATGTGATTACCGACGGCGGCGACCAGCCCAACGTCGTGCCGTCCGAAGCCTCGGTCTGGTATTATTTCCGCGAGCAGGATTTCGACCGCATCCGCAAGAGCTTCGAACTCGGCAATCAGATCGCCGACGGCGCCGCGCTGATGACCGGCACCAAGGTCGCCCGCCGCATCCTCGGCACCGCCGCGCCGCGCCATTTCAACAAGCCGATCGCCGAAGCCGCCTACGCCAACATCCAGGCGGTGGGGCTGCCCAAATGGACCGCCGACGAGCAGGCCTTCGCCAAGATCGTGCAGAAGAATGTCGGCGCCGAGAAGCAGGAGGGCCTCGCGGTGAAGCTCGACAAATTGGAGCCGCCGCTGGAGGAGCCCAAGAGCGGCGGATCGGACGATATCGGCGACGTCAGCTGGGTCGTGCCGACGATCACCCTCGGCTATCCGTCCAACATCCCCGAGCTGCCCGGCCACAATTGGTCGAACGCGATCGCGATGGCGACGCCGATCGCGCACAAGGGCGTGGTCGCAGGCGCGAAAGTCATCGCCATGACGACGCTCGACCTGCTCACCAAGCCCAAGCTGGTCCAGGCCGCGCAGGACTATTTCGACAAGGTCCAGACCAAGGACCAGAAATACGTCCCGATGATTTCGGCCAGCGACAAGCCGGCCACCGAGATCAACCGCGAGATCATGGCGCGCTACAAGCCGGAGCTGCAGAAATATTACTACGACCCGGCGAAATACCCGACCTATCTCGACCAGCTCGGCATCAAGTTCCCGGTGCTGGACGCGGCCCCGCCGCCGCCGCCGGCGGCGGGGAACGAGTAACGCATAACCTGTCCCCGTGCATGACCTGCTCCCCGGCGAAAGCCGGGGCCCAGGGGGCACGGACGGCTGGACCCCGGCTTGCGCCGGGGAACAAGCATCCGCACTCCGAAGGCCGTCATTGCGAGCGAAGCGAAGCAATCCAGCCTACCGCGACGCCCCCTGGATTGCTTCATCGCTGCGCTCCTTGCAATGACCGGCCGAGCTAGCGCGCCTCCTTCATCCGTCGGTCGAGGAAGTCCTCGATCGTCTTCCACAGATGCGTCTGGCGGCCCTCGCCCGTGACGGCATGGGTCGCGCCGGGATAGACCATCAGCTCGAACGGCTTCTGCGCTTCCTGGAGCTTGGCCATGAGCGCGGTCGAATTCTCGAACACGACATTGTCGTCGGCCATCCCGTGGATCAGCAACAGCGGATCGCTCATCTTCGCCGCGTCGGCGAGCGCGTCGGCAGCCTGATAGGGCCTGGGATCGGTGGACGGGTTTCCGAGGAAGCGCTCGGTATAATGGGTGTCGTACAGCTCCCAGCGCGTCACCGGCGCGCCCGATATGCCGGCGGCGAACGTGCCCGGCGCCGCTTGCAGCAGCTTCAGCACCATATAGCCGCCATAGGACCAGCCGTTGACCGCGATCCTGTCCGCATCGACATAATCCTGGCGCTTCAGCCAGGCGACGCCGGCGAGCTGGTCCTCGACCTCGACGCTGCCGAGTTTGAGGTACAACGCGTCGGCGAACTCGCGGCCGCGGCGGGGCGTGCCGCGCCCGTCGACCGAGAAGACGATCCAGCCCTTGTCGACCAGATATTGGTGGAGCGGGGTGCGGCTGTTCCAGTCGCGCACGACGCGGCCGCCGCTGGGCCCGGCATAGACGTCGATGAAGACCGGGTAGCGCCGGCCGGGCTCGCGCTTCGGCGACAGCATCTTGTACGGAATCGGCGTGCCGTCCGCGGCCGGAAGCGATCCGAACTGGGCAGCGACATGGCTGTCGCGATACGGGGCGTAGGGATGCGCCGCATCGAGCCTGTTCTCCTCGATCCAGGCGAGCCGGCGGCCGCCCGCGTCGGCGAGATAGACCTGGCTCGGATGGTTGGGGTTCGAGCGGAAGACGAGCGCGCGGGTGGCGCGCGCGTCCATCTCGACGTCGTTGTTGTTCCAGCCGGCTTCGGTCACGCGCACCGGCTTGCCCGGACGGTCGAGGCCGACCCAATAGAGATGCTGCTCGTCCGGATTGTCGAAGCCGCCGGTGAAATAGACGCGGCGCGCCTGCTCGTCGACGCCGGCCACTTCGTTCACTTCCCACGCGCCCTTGGTGAGCTGCGTCCAGCGGCCCTTGTTCCAGCGATTGAGATGCTGGAAGCCCGAGCGCTCGGACGACCAGATCAGGCTGCCGTCCTTCAGCGGCTTGAGATTGTCGTGGAGATTGACCCAGCTTTTCGCAGTCTCGCTGAACAGCAAATTCGCGCGGCCGGTGGCGGGATCGACGCGGAGCAGGTCGAGCCTTTTCTGGTCGCGGCTCTGGCGCTGGACGAGCAAGGCCTTGCCGTCGGCCGTCCAGTCGACGCGGGCGAGATAGACGTCCGGGTCCGCGCCGAGATCGACTTTGACCTGGCCGCTGCCGTCCGGCGCCATCACATAGAGGTCGACCGTCGCGTTGGCGCTGCCGGCGACGGGATAGCGCTGCTCGAACAAGTTGGTGCCGTCGGCGCCGATCGCGGCGCGGGTGACGACCTTCACCTCGCTCTCGTCGACGCGCGCGACGGCAAGAATGCGGTCGTCCGGGGACCACCAATGGCCGGTGTTGCGGCCCATCTCCTCTTGGGAGACGAATTCGGCCGAGCCCCAGCTCAGAGTGCCGCCGCCATCGCGGGTTAGCTGCCGCTCGGCGCCGCTGGCGACGTCGATCACGAACAGATTCTTGTCACGCACGAAGGAAAGGAAGCGCCCGGTCTCCGAGACCTTGGAGTCGACCTCGGTCTCCTTCGTGTCGGTCAGGCGTCGGACACTGCCGTCGAGGGCGGCGAGATAAAGATCGCCGTCGAGCGGCACCAGGATCGAGCGGCCGTCCGGCGCCCAGGCGTAAGCGGTGATCCCCTTGGTGCCGGCGATGCGAGCGCGCTCGCGCCGCATCTTCTCTTCCTCGGAGATCTCGCCGCCGCTGCCGATCCTGGCGCTGTCGACGAGCATGCGCGACACGCCGGTGGCGGTGTCGACCGCCCAGAGATCGTAGCGGTCCTTGTCGTCGGCGCGGTTGCGCAGCAGCGTGGCGAGGCGGCCGTCGGGCGACAATTTGGGCAGGCGCGGCGTGGGCCCGCTCAGCGACGGGCTCTGGAAGGTACGCTCGAGCGCCAGGTCCTCCGCAGCCGCCGGAGCCGCCAGCGCCAACATGCTTGCCGCCGCCGCCAGCAGCCCGATCGTCTTCCTCATCGCGTGCAAACCCTCTCGCTCTAACCTGCCGGCGGCCTAGCCGATCGCGGCGCGGACGGCCAGCCGAGCGCTCAGGCGAAGATCGACCAGCCGGTCCGCTCGACCAGCCGCTCCAGCGCGACCGTGCCGGCCAGCGATATGCCGGACTCCGTGAGGCCCGGCGACCAGACCGCGACCGCGCCGACGCGCGGCACGATGGCCAGAATCGCGCCGCTGGTGCTGCTCTTGCCCGGCAGGCCGACGCGGAAGGCGAAATCGCCGGACACGTCATAATGACCGCAGCTCAGCATCAGCGAAAGGATCCGCCGGCATTTGGACGCGGTCAGCACCGCCTCTCCGGTCAGCGGATGCTGCCCGTCATTGGCGAGATAGAGCGCCGCCCGGGCCATTTGGGTGCAGCTCATCGAGATCGCGCACTGGCGGAAATAGATGGACAGCGCCTCCTCGACCGGATGGTGGAGATTGCCAGCGGCGGCCATGAAATGGGCAAGGCTCCGGTTCCAGTGGCCGGCCTGCGATTCCGACATGGCGACGCTTTCGTCGATCGCGAGGCTTTCGTCGCCCGCGCCATCGCGCAGGAAATCGAGCAGCTCGCTCACCGCCACGTCGGCGCTGTCAGTGCCGATCAGATGATCGCCCACCACGATCGCGCCGGCATTCATCAGCGGGTTGCGCGGCTTGCCCTTCTGCGCCTCGAGCTGGAACAGGCTGTTATAGGGCGAGCCGGCGGCCTCCCGCCCGACATGGTTCCAGAGGATCGCGCCGACCTGCTGCAGCGCCAGAGACAGGCTGAAGACGTTCGCCACGCTCTGGATCGGGAAGGCCTCGTCGGCGTCGCCGGCAGTGAAGCTGGAGCCGTCGTTGAGCACCACCGCGAGGCCGAGCTTGCGCGTGTCGGCCTCCGCCAGAGCGGGAATGTAGGACGCGACATGGCCGTGGCCGCGATAGGTCTCCACATAAGCGAAGACCTCGTCGACGACGGCCTGCAGGTCGATCGGGCCGGCGCCGCTCATACGCGCTCCGGATAATCGGGCTGGATGTCGGTCGGGATGTGCGCCGCGTTGGCGAGCACCGTCCGCGCGTCGTCATCGAGCCGCGCGTAGCGATCGAAGAAAGCCTTGGTGCCGGCATAATCGCCATTGCCCTGGAGCCGGATGTAATCGGCGAGGAGATCGCGCAGACCGGTCTCCATCTTCGCATAGTCGATCCGGAAGCGCTGCTGCTGCCCGTCCCACGCGAAAGCGCCCTTCTCCTTCAGATAGGAATATTGGGTCGCGGCGCCGCGGCCGTGCGCCTCGTCGATGCCGAAACGGACGGCCCGGAAGATCCCCGCAAAGTAGGTGGCAAGCGCCTCCTCGCGCTCGGCGGCGGGGAGCTCGCCGCGCTTCATCATGTAGAGGATGTTGTACAGCCCCATCACGTCGGCCTTGGCTTCCTCGATCGCCGAATATTGGTCCTTCAGTTCGGCGTTGACCGTGGTCTGGCGCCCGTTGAGCGTGATCGTGCCGGGCCCGAGGCTGTGCGAGAGCTCGTGGAACAAGGTCTCGTTGGTCATATACTTCTTGCTGACCAGTTTGGCCTGCTCGGGGACGAGCACGAAGCCCGCCATCGGCGCGAGGATGCGGTCATATTTGGCGCCGAGCACGTTGGCGAGGATCACCTTCTTGGCGCCCTTGGCCTCACGCACGCGCTCGTCATTGGGCAGGTTGAAGGCGACCGTCTGCACGCCGGGCACGTTGTCGCCGCCGCCATGGACCTGGTCGGCGACCAGGATCGGCGAATTGAACGGCCGGTTGAAGTTCTTGTAGCGCGCCTCGACCGGGAGATTGCGCTCCATGTCGGGCAGCAACTCCTTGTAATGCGAGAGCGCGCCGCTTTCCTTCGGGTCCTGGACGGTGACGAAGGCCTCGAACGCGGTCTTGGTGCCCATCAGCGTGTCGGTGTAGACCTCATAGGGCCCGATCACGACCTCGATCGGCGTGCCCTGGACGTCCATCCAGGCCAGCTCCGATTCGTAATAATCGTTGGTGCGGAAGGCCTTGGCGCGGAGGTTCAGGAAATTCTTCAGGCTGGCGTTGCTGGTCGTCGCCGCCGCTTTCTCGAGCAGTTGCGCGGCCGGCTCCAGCCACTCCTTATATTCCTGATTATAGGGCACGGCGACGAGCCGATCGCCCTGCCGCTTCACCACCGTATAGCCGCTGGTCAGCGCTTCCTTCTCGGCCGGATGCGCGGCGAGATAGGCTTCGAACGCTTCCTTGGTCAGGTCCTCCGGGTAGAAGCCGGCGCCCGGCGGCATCGGCTGCGAGCCCCAGAAGGGATGGTTTTCGGCGAGCGTGTCCCACGGGCCGAAATGGAGGTCGAACATGTCGAGCAGCAGCGGCTGGTCGGCGCGGCGCGAACGCTCGATCGCCTGCCGGGTCTGCGGATTCCGGACCGAGCGCTGGCGCAGATAGATCGGGTTCATCAGCTCGGCCGCCTGGATGAGCAGGTTCACCACCTGCCGCTCCTCGCCGTTCAAGAAGGCCGTGTCCGGCGCCATCTCGATCCGCGCGATCTTGGTGCGCGAGGCGGCGAGGTAGTAGCTATCCTTGGCCGCGGCCGGGGCGGCGATGGCGGAGGGCGGCTCGATCGCCTGGCCGGTCGTGCAGGCCGCGGTCGTCGCCGCCAGGGCAGCCAAAATCACTGTGCGCATCGCATTCTCCTCCGATCGAACGGCAGCTCTAGCCGCAGGGCGCGCCGATTGGAACGGCGGCGGCATGGCCTGCGCGGACAACGCAGCTTTCGGCTTATCGATGCAAGGAGATGGATGCCCCGCGAGGATTCGAACCTCGATAGACGGAATCAGAATCCGTAGTCTTACCATTAGACGACGGGGCAGCGTGGGCGGCGAAATAGGAGGCTGCGGCGGGGCTGTCAACGGGCCTGGGGGTGCGGGTTGCCGCACGGCGGCTTTCGCTATACCTTGGCTGGCAAGTCAAAGGCGGCGGCCCCCGCCGCCTGAACGAGAATATAAGAGTGTACGAGCATGGCGCAGCTAGCCGCCACCGCTCCGCAGGCATCGGGTACGGCCCCGGACCGTGCGGCCCCGGCCCGCCCGACAGAGCGGCGGCCTTCCCCAAGACACACCTATGGCGCGCTTGATCTCGGCACCAACAATTGCCGGCTGCTGATCGCGCGTCCGGTCGACGGCGGCTTCGTCGTGGTCGATGCCTTTTCGCGCGTCGTCCGCCTCGGCGAAGGGCTCGCCGCGAGCGGCCGGATCAGCGATGCGGCGATCGACCGGGCGCTGTCGGCGCTGTCGGTCTGCGGCGACAAGCTCCGCCGGCGCCGCGTCTCGCTGGCGCGCTCGGTCGCGACCGAGGCCTGCCGCCGCGCCGTCAACGGCCGCCATTTCGTCGAGCGCGTCTACCAGGAGACCGGGATCGCGCTGGACATCATCTCGCCCGAGGAGGAAGCGCGGCTGGCCATGCTCGGCTGCCACCGCCTGCTCGAGCCCGGCGACGGCCCGGCTTTGATCTTCGACATCGGCGGCGGCTCGACCGAACTGGTGCTGATCGACACCGACGGCCACAATCCCAAGATCAAATGCTGGTGGAGCGCGCCGTGGGGCGTCGTCTCGCTGACCGAGAGCGAAGGCCGCGACTTCAAGACGCCCGAGGAGCGGATGGCGGCCTATGTCCGCATGCGCGAGCGGGTGAAGAACGCGTTCAGCCGCTTCGTCCTGATGCTGCCCGAGGCGCAGGACAATATCCGGCTGATGGGCACGAGCGGCACGGTGACCACCCTGGCCAGCGTGCACCTGGCGCTGCCGAGCTACGACCGGCGCGCGATCGACGGGCTGATGGTGCCGGCCGAATCGATGCGCGCGGTCAGCCAGATGCTGTCGCGCATGTCGCTGGCCGAACGGTCCGAGCTGCCCTGCATCGGCCACGAGCGCGCCGACCTCGTCGTCGCCGGCTGCGCAATCCTGGAGGCGATCATGGACATCTGGCCGGCCAAGACGCTCGGCGTCGCCGACCGCGGCATCCGCGAAGGAATCCTGCGATCGCTCATGGCGCGCGACGGCCATCCGATATAAGCGCTCCTGATGGTACAGGATAAAGGCCTCCGAACCCGGGTGAAGACCGCCAAGGGGCGCAAGGCCGGCTCGACCCGCTGGCTCGAGCGGCAATTGAACGACCCCTATGTGAAACGCGCCAAGGCGGAGGGCTATCGCTCGCGCGCGTCCTACAAATTGATCGAGCTCGACGAGCGTTTCGGGTTCCTGAAGGGCGCCAAGCGTGTCATCGACCTCGGCATCGCCCCCGGCGGCTGGAGCCAGGTCGTGCGCCAGCGCCTGCCGCAGTCGATCGTGGTCGGCATCGACCTGCTGCCGACCGATCCGCTCGACGGCGTCACCATCCTGGAGATGGATTTCATGGACGACAAGGCGCCGGACCTGCTGAAGGAGGCGCTCGGCGGCCCCGCCGATTTGGTCCTCTCCGACATGGCGGCCAACACCGTGGGCCATCCCCAGACCGACCATCTGCGCACGATGGCGCTGGTCGAGGCCGGCTTGTTGTTCGCGACCGAAGTGCTGCGGCCGGGCGGGGCGTTCGTCGCGAAAGTGCTGGCCGGCGGCGCGGATTCGCAGCTCGTCGCGGAATTGAAGCGCAACTTCACGACGATGAAGCACGCCAAGCCGCCGGCCAGCCGCAAGGGCTCGTCGGAATGGTATGTCGTGGCCCAAGGCTTCAAGGGCCCCGCGCAAAGCTGAGCGTCGTTCTGCTGCCGCACGTCATGCCGGCGGAGGCCGGGATCTCGTGACGAGATTGCGCTAAACTCGTCCTGAGGCCCCGGCCTGTGCCGGGGCGACGTTCAGGAAGCGCGGGCCTTCGCAATCGCTTCCTTGAGCGCTTCGTAGCCGACCGCACCCTGCAGCACCTGGTCGCCGACGATGAAGGTCGGCGTGCCGGTCGCGTTGATGGCGCGGGCGAGCTCGTAATTCTTCTCGATCTCGGCGTGGAATTCGGGCGAGCCCGGCGCCGGGACGATGCCGGTCGCGACCTGGGCCGCCTTGACGGCCGAGGCGGTGGGCCGGCCGGCCGCGAACAGTTGATCGTGGAAGCGCTTGAACTTGCCCTGCTTGGCGGCGGCGAGGCTGACCTCGGCCGCGGCCTGGCTGTCCGGGCCGAGCACCGGCAGCTCGCGCCACACGACCTTCAGCTTCTTGTCCTCGGCGAGCAGGCGCTCGATGTCGGGATTGCTCTTGCGGCAATAGCCACAGGCATAATCGAAGAATTCGACGAGGACGACGTCGCCATTCGGCGCGCCCGCCCAGGCGCCGTGGAAGGGCGTCTCGATCGCGGCGCGGTTCTCGGAGATGACCTTGGCCATCTGCTTGCCCTGGAGCCGGTCGACCGCCTCGGGGATGATCTCGGGATTGGCGAGGATATATTCGCGCACGATCTTCTCGATCCGCGCCCGATCCGGGTCGGCCGAGAATTTCGTGCCCTGCCCGGCGAGCGCCATTACGGCACCGCCGATCACCAAGCCGACGAGGCCTGCCCCCACCATATTTCTCCTGTTCATGAAATACGCTCCGGCCGCAAAACGGGGCCCTGCGGCCCGGTCAGCGGTTCTTCTTGTTCTTCTCGACGTCGGTCCGCGACACCATGGCGATGTCCTGCGCGCGAATCCAGTCGGGGCTGCCGGTGGGGATGCCTTTCATCGCCTGCTCGGCATTGGCCAGTGCAAGCTTCGAATAGCCTTCGAGATTGTAGCGCTCCGCCGTCGCCAGCGCGGCACGGGCGGTATCGCCCTCGCGGTCGTAGACGATGCCGAGCTGGTACCAGGCGAACGGATTGGAATTGTCCCTCCCAACCGCCGAGCGGAGGATGGACTTCGCCTCCTGGAAATTCTTCTCGTCCTCGGTGGCGATCAGGGCATGGCCGAACAGGGCCGAGATGAGCGGCTGATCGGGTGCGATCGCGACCGCCTGGCGCAGCGATTCCAGCGCCTCTTTGGGCTTGCCCGATTCGAGCAGGATCTGGCCCTTGAGCTCGAGGAAGAAGGGATCGCGCGGGCTGTCGCGCAGCAGGCTTTCCACCTCGGCATTGGCGCGGTCGGGCCAGGCGCTCTTGTGCCAGGCATAAGCGCGGGCGTAGCGGCCGGGCACGCTCTTGTCGCTCTCGGGATATTTGATCAGCGTCTGCTTGGGATCGCCGACGAAGCCGGCCAGCTTGGCCTTGATCCGCTGGAAGCGCTTCTCGAGCTCGGGATCGCTCGGCTTGTTCCAGGCCGGATCCTTTTCGTAGAGATGCTGAAGCGCGGTGATGCGCTCGCCGGTGAGCGGATGGGTGCGCGCATAGCCATTGTCCTGCGGGATGGCCAAGCGGAACTCCATATTCTGCAGCTTCTTGAAGAAGGCGATCGAGCCCTTGCCGGTGATCCCCGCGCCGGACAGATATTTGGCGCCGGCCTGGTCGGTCGTCGCCTCCTGGGTGCGGCTGTAGGCGAGGAACTTGCCCATCGCCGCCTGCTGGCCTGCGGCCATGATGCCCGCGCCCGCATCGCCAGCGCCCGCGGCCATCGCCGCGACGCCGAGCAGAAGCGACAGCAAGGTGATGCCGGTCGCGACCTTCATGCCCTCGCCGATACGAATGATGTGGCCGCCGGTGATGTGGCCGAGCTCGTGGGCGAACACCCCCTGGATCTCGTTGGCGCTCTCGGCGGCGGTCAGCGTGCCCGAATAGAAATAGACGATCTGGCCGCCGGCGACGAAGGCGTTGATCTCGGGGCTGTTGAGCAGGACGACCTGGACGTTTTCGGGCCGGAGCCCCGCGGCCTCGATGATCGGCCGCGACATATCGCGGAAGAAGGCCTCGGTTTCGGCGTCGCGCAGCACCGATTGGGCCGCGGCGGGCTGGACCGTGAGCGCGAAGCTCAGCGTCAGGAACAGGATCAGCCGGGCCAGGAAATGGCCCGGGCGGCGGCGTGTCGGGGGAGCCTCAGCCATGGCCAAGGCATATCCGTTTCGGCGCCTGAACCCTAGATGAAAGTGCGATGCCGGAGGACCTCGTCGATCCCCCGGCACCTTTTGACTGAAGCGGTGGGTCAGCCGCCGAATGTGCGCTGCCACCAGCCGCGCCGCGGCGGGCCGCCATCCTCGGCCTCGGCGGACGCATCGGCGCCATTTCCTTCGGCTGCCACCTGACGTTCGAGCACCGGCGCTTCCGGTGCGGAAGCCGGCACCGGCGCCACGGCCGGCGTTTCGGCGGCGGGCGCCTCGGCCGGAGCTTCGGCGACGACTTTCTTGGCGCGGCTCCGGCGCTTCGGCTTTTCGGCGGGCGCTTCGGCTGCGTCGTTGGCTGCGGCGGGAGCCGGCGCGGCCTCGACGGGCTCGGCTGCTTCTGCCGTTTCTGCCGCGGGCTCAGCCTTCTTGCGGCGGCTGCGCTTGGGCTTGGCGGCCGCCTCTGCCGCGGGCTCGTCGACCGAAACCTCGGCGGCAGGCTCTACTGCGACCGGAGCTGCGTCGACGACGCTTTCCACGGCCTCGGTGCCTTCGTCGCCCTGCTTGCGGGCACGGGGACGGCGGCGGCCGCGGCGCGGCTTCTCATCATCCTGCTCAGCGGCAGTGGCGGGCGCTTCGGCTTCGGCTTCGACGGGCGCGGCCTGGCCTTCGGCCTCGGCTGCACCCTCCTCGCCGACGACCTGCTCGGAGTCCTCGCCCTCGTGCGGCTCGCCCTCCCGGCGACGACCGCCACGGCGGCCGCGACGGCGACGGCGCTTGCGACCGCGGTCGCCCTCGCCCTCCTCGGAACGCTGGCCTTCGCGCGGGCGGCGCTCTTCGCGCACTTCCTCGGCGGGCGCCTCTTCCTCTTCCTCGTCCTCTTCTTCCTCGAGGATCTCGTCGTCGAAATCTTCCTCGACGATCGGCTTGGGCTCGAAACGCGGCCGCTCGACCGGGCGCGGCCCGACCGATTCGACGCTCATCTTCGCGCCTTCCAGGCTCTCGTCGATATGGACTTCGACGATCACGCCGTAGCGCGCCTCGACTTCGGCGATCTCGTGACGCTTCTTGTTGAGCACGTAGACGGCGGCCTCGCGGCCGGCGCGCAGGATGATGCGGCTGCCGCGTCCGCGCGCAGCTTCCTCCTCGAGCATGCGCAGCGCCGACAGGCCCGCCGAAGAGGCGGTGCGCATCAGGCCGGTGCCCTCGCAATGCGGGCACGGCTTGGTCGAGGCTTCGAGCACGCCCGTGCGCAGTCGCTGGCGGCTCATCTCCATCAGGCCGAAGGACGAGATGCGGCCGACCTGGATGCGGGCGCGATCGTTCTTGAGCGCATCCTTCATGGCCTTTTCGACCTTACGGATGTGGCCGTTCGATTCCATGTCGATGAAGTCGATCACGACCAGGCCCGCCATGTCGCGCAGGCGAAGCTGGCGCGCGATCTCGTGCGCGGCCTCGATGTTGGTCGCGTAGGCCGTCTGCTCGATATTGTGCTCGCGCGTCGACCGGCCCGAGTTGATGTCGATCGAGACCAGGGCCTCGGTCGGATTGATAACCAGATAGCCGCCGGACTTCAGCTGGACGAGCGGATGGTACATGCCCGAAAGCTGGTCCTCGACGCCGTAGCGCTGGAACAGTGGCACCGGGTCGGCATAATGCTGCACGCGCCGGACGTGGCTCGGCATCAGCAGCTTCATGAACGAGCGCGCGGCGCGATAGCCCTCCTCGCCCTCGACGATCACCTCGTCGATCTCGCGATTGTAGATGTCGCGGATGGCGCGCTTGATGAGATCGCTGTCGCCGTAGATCAGCGCCGGAGCGGCCGACTTCAGCGTGTTCTCGCGAATCTCGTCCCACAGGCGGGCGAGATAATCGAAGTCGCGCTTGATCTCGGTCTTGGTGCGCGAAAGGCCGGCCGTGCGAACGATGCAGCCCATCGTCTTGGGCAGGTTCAGATCGGCCATGATCGCCTTCAGGCGCTTGCGGTCAGCGCCGTTGGAGATCTTCCGGCTGATGCCGCCGCCGTGCGACGTGTTGGGCATCAGCACGCAATAGCGGCCGGCGAGGCTCAGATAGGTGGTAAGCGCCGCGCCTTTGTTGCCGCGCTCTTCCTTGACGACCTGGACGAGCAGCACCTGCCGGCGCCGGATGACGTCCTGGATCTTGTAGCGGCGACGCAGATTCTGGCGCTTGCGGCGCAGCTCGTCGGCGGCATTCTCTTCCGAGCCGCTGGCCTGTTCCGGCTTGGCGCGCGGCGTGCCGTCTGACTCTTCGCCCTCCTCGCCTTCGTCGCCTTCCTCCTCGGAATCGGTCTCGACGACCTCACCCTCGATCACGTCGTCGTCGTGATCGTCATAATGTGCGTCCTCGGCGGCGCGCAGGCGCTCTTCCTCGGCGGCATGCTCGGCCTCCTCGCGGAGCAGGGCCTCGCGATCCTCCTTGGGGATCTGATAGTAATCGGGGTGAATCTCCGAAAAGGCCAGGAAGCCGTGGCGGTTGCCGCCATAATCGACGAACGCCGCCTGCAGCGACGGTTCGACCCTGGTTACCTTGGCGAGATAGATATTCCCCTTGAGCTGCTTGTGCTCGGCCGATTCGAAATCAAATTCCTCGATCCGGTTTCCCTTGACGACCGCCACCCGGGTTTCTTCCTGGTGGCGCGCGTCGATCAACATGCGCATTGTCATTGAAATCACTCCACGCGCGCGCCGGCTTGCTTGCGAGCAAGCGGCTCACGCGTTCGAATAGGGACTTAGGCGCCGCCGGAAGGGCGCGCGTCGATGTCCGGGTTGTACAGAAAAGTGTGTCTGCTGCCTGGAGCAGGCCGGTCACTAATGCCGGCCGAAACGTCCCCGCCACGCCAGAACCCAAAAGGGGGCGTTCGAATTGCGGGGAAAAATGCCTCATGCAGCGTCAACCTAGGTGGCCGGCTGAAACGCCGGCGTAACTCGCTCGGCTCGACGATCTGGAAAGCAATTTCCGTTTTCTTTCGAACCGATTTCGAACTGCTAGCATCGCCCGCGAAAAGCAGCAACCGGTAACGCTGCGGTTCCTACTGCATTTTCTTAGTGGACCGCCGGGCAGCCGCCACGGCACATAGGGCGGATGGAATGGCTTTCAATGCTTCTGGCGACTTTGCTCGGCCTGTTCGGCGTCGCGCCCGAGGCGAAGGACGAGCCCGGCAGCGTTACGGTCGCGCTGGACGGGGCCGAGGATCCCAGGCCCCTGCCTTTGCCCCCCGTGTCGGTGGCGCGCGGGCCCAACCGGCCGATCGTCGTCATCGACGCGGGCCATGGCGGCCGCGACCCCGGCGCGACCTCGCCCTTCGGCGGACGGCACGAGAAGGACGTTACGCTGGCGCTGGCCCGCGCCATGCGCGACGAACTGGTCCGGTCCGGCCGCGTCCGCGTCGCGCTGACCCGCGATGACGACCGCTATATCGACCTGCGCGACCGCTACGAGATTGCGCGCCGCGTCGGTGCCTCTTTGTTCGTCTCGGTCCATGCCGACGCCGCTCCCAACAATGACGGGGCGCGCGGCGCCACGATCTACACATTGTCGGAGATCGCGTCGGACCGCGAAGCCGCGTTGCTGGCCGCACGCGAGAACCAGGCCGGCCTGATCGGCGGCGCCGAGCTCAGCCCCGATCCGGGGGTCAACATGATCCTGATCGACCTCGCGCTGCGGGAGAGCATGGACCGCTCCGCCGACTTCGCCCGGCTGCTGCACCGCGAGGCGAGTCCGTTCTTCCCGTTCCGCGAGCAATATCACCGCTTCGCGTCGCTGATCGTGCTGAAGGCGCCGGACATTCCGTCGATCCTGTTCGAGGCCGGCTACCTCACGAACGGCGAGGACGTCGCCTACATCCATTCGGCCGAAGGGCGGCAGCAGATCGCGACCGGGATGCGCAGCGCGATCGAAACCTATTTCGCCAAGCATAATGTGCGCAGCGCGGCGCGATGAGACGGACTGTGCTTCACGCTCGGCTGCACTTGGTCTAGAGACGGGCGCTGATGACTGCAGAAACAAGCTCGACGCGCTTCACCCTGTATCGCGAAAATGCCGGTCGTTTCGGCGACGCGCTGCGCCGACTCTGGACGAAACGCTGGTTCCGCTGGCTGACCGCGGCTGCGGCCGTGCCGATCGTCGGCTTCGTGCTGCTGTGGTTCCTTTTCGCGCGGGGGCTGCCCTCGGCCGACACCTTGCTGACCTACCAGCCGCCGCTGCCGACCAACGTGCGCGGCATCGACGGCGAGCCGGTCCAGACCTTCGCACGCGAGCGCCGCGTCCAGCTTTCCTATGACGAATTTCCGCGTCAGCTGATCCAGGCCTATCTCGCGGCCGAGGACCGCACCTTCTTCAGCCACGGCGGCATCGACTATCCCGGCATCGTCGGCGCCGTCATCTCGAACCTGCGCAACAGCGGCCGCCCGGTCGGCGCGTCGACGATCACGCAGCAGGTGGCCAAGAACCTGCTGCTGACCAACGAGCTGAGCTACACCCGCAAGATCAAGGAAGCCTTCCTCGCCAAGCGCATCGAGAGCGTGCTGACCAAGCAGCAGATCCTCGAGCTCTACCTCAACCAGATCTTCCTCGGCCGGAACGCCTATGGCGTCCAATCGGCGGCGCGCGCCTATTTCGACAAGGACGTGCAGGACCTTGCCCTGCACGAGATGGCCTATCTTGCGATCCTGCCCAAGGCGCCCAGCAACTACAGCCCCGAGCGCCACACCGAGCGGGCGCTCGGCCGCCGCAACTGGGTGCTCGGCGAGATGGAGCGCAACGGCTTCATCACCGCCGCCCAGCGCGCCGAAGCGCAGGCCCAGCCGCTCGGCACCGTGCGCGGCGCCCGCAACAGCGTGCGCAATGTCGGCGGCTATTTCATGGAGGAAGTGCGCCGCCAGCTCGTCGAGGAATATGGCGAGGATGCCGAGGACAGCCCGAACGGGGTCTATCAGGGCGGCCTCTGGGTCCGCACCTCCTACGACCACGTCAAGCAACAGGCGGCGGAGACCGCCTTGCGCGACGGCATGATGCGCTACGACCGCGGCAAGGGCTGGCGCGACCCCGGCCTCAGCGTCGACATGTCCCAGGACTGGCGCCGCCAGCTCGCCGCCGCCGATTATGGCGTCGGCTACGAGGACTGGCGCCCGGCGGTCGTGATCGACAAGAGCGGCGGCAGCGCCACGATCGGGTTCGCAGACGGTTCGACCGGCACGCTGCCGGCCTCGGCCGCGCAGATGGAGAAGCGCGGCGGCGGCGGCGCGGCGTTCAACCACCTCCGCCCCGGCATGGTCATCGCGGTCAAGCAGGAAGGCGGGAGCTGGGCGCTCCGCTCGGTCCCCGAGG
This sequence comes from Sphingomonas sp. LY54, assembly GCF_035594035.1. Lineage (NCBI taxonomy): Bacteria > Pseudomonadati > Pseudomonadota > Alphaproteobacteria > Sphingomonadales > Sphingomonadaceae > Sphingomonas > Sphingosinicella wutangchuni. The sequence continues at coordinate 2,429,666 of NZ_CP141588.1, read as the reverse complement.
TTGGCGGCGGCATGGTCGTCGAGGAAGTCGCCACCGGCCGCATCCTTGCGATGCAGGGCGGCTGGGACGTGCGCGGCTCCTCGTTCAACCGCGCCACCCAGGCCCAGCGCCAGCCCGGCTCCACGTTCAAGCCTATCGTCTATTCGGCCGCGCTCGACGCCGGCATGACTCCGGCCTCGATCATCGTCGACGGTCCGTTCTGCGTCTGGCAGGGTGCCGGGCTCGGCCAGAAATGCTTCCGCAACTTCTCGGGCGGCAATGCCGGGCCGCAGACCATGCGCTGGGGCCTCGAGCAGTCGCGCAACCTGATGACGGTCCGCGCCGCCAACCAGACCGGCATGGAGAAGGTCACCAAGCTCGCCAAGACTTTGGGCGTCGGCGATTACCCCAATTATCTCTCGATCGCGCTCGGCGCCGGCGACACCACGGTCATGAAGATGACCAACGCCTTCGCGATCATGGCCAATAACGGCAAGGCGCTGACGCCGACCCTGATCGACTATATCCAGGACCGCAACGGCAAGGTCATCTACCGCACCGACAAGCGCCCGTGCGAAGGCTGCGACGCGCCCGACTGGGACGGCAAGCCGATGCCGCGCCCGCCGCTCCGCACCAAGCAGGTGATGGACCCGATGACGGCCTATCAGATGGTCCACATCCTCGAGGGCGTCGTCCAGCGCGGCACCGCCCAGCGACTGCGCGACCTCGGCCGCCCGCTCTTCGGCAAGACCGGGACGACCTCGGGTCCGACCGACGTCTGGTTCGTCGGCGGCTCGGCCGACATCGTCGCCGGCGTCTATATGGGCTTCGATCAGCCGCGCCCGATGGGGGGCTGGGCCCAGGGCGGCACGCTGGCCGCGCCGATCTTCAAGCAGTTCGCGCTGTCCGCGTTCAAGGACATGCCGGTGGTACCGTTCCGCGCGCCCGAGGGCATCCGCATGGTGCGCATCGATCGGCGCTCGGGCCGCAAGGTGTTCGGCGAATGGCCGCCGGCCGACCCGAAGGCGGCGGTGATCTGGGAGGCATTCAAGCCCGAGAGCGAACCGCGCCGGACCGCGCGCCGCTACGAACTGCCTGATCGCGAGGCGCTCGCCGCCGCATTGAAGTCAAGACGGGCCGCGGCGGCCGCGCCGCGCCGCGCCGAGCAGCCGCAAGACAGCGATTTCTTGCAAAACCAGGGCGGTATTTACTAGGGCCGCAGACAAACGGCCCGTATTCCGGCGAAAGCCTGAATCCAGCCAGAAATGAAGTCTGGGCCCCGGCATTCGCCGGGGAACAGTCATTTGGAGACCTCCGATGCGCGCCGAAGCGCAAGCCCATGTCGACCAGATTCGGTCCGCCCTCGCGCTGCTGCGCCGCTTCCTCGACTGGGATCGCGCGCTGCGCCGCCTCGACGAGCTCAACAACCGGGTCGAGGATCCGGCGCTCTGGAACGACGCCAAGCTCGCCCAGTCGGTGATGCGCGAGCGTCGCCGGCTCGACGAGGCAATCTCCGCGACCAGGGCGATCGAGAAGGAACTCGACGACACGATCGAGCTTGCCGACATGGCCGAGGCCGAGGGCGACGGCGCCCTGGTCGACGATGCCGTGACCGCGCTCGCCGAGCTCGCCGAGCGCGCTGAGAAGGACAAGGTCACGGCCCTGCTCGCCGGCGAAGCCGACGCCAACGACACCTATATCGAGATCAACTCGGGCGCCGGCGGCACCGAGAGCAACGACTGGGCCGGCATGCTGCTGCGCATGTACCAGCGCTGGGCCGAGCGGCGAGGCATGAAGGTCGAGCTGATCGATTACCATTCCGGCGAGCAGGCGGGGATCAAGTCGGCCACCTTGCTGGTCAAGGGCGAGAATGCCTACGGCTACGCCAAGACCGAGAGCGGCGTGCACCGCCTCGTCCGCATCAGCCCCTATGACAGCTCGGCGCGGCGCCACACCAGCTTCGCCTCGGTCTGGGTCTATCCGGTCGTCGACGAGAATATCGAGATCGAGATCAACGAGGCCGAGCTCAGGATCGACACCTACCGCGCCTCGGGCGCCGGCGGCCAGCACATCAACACGACCGATTCGGCGGTGCGCATCACCCACCTGCCGAGTGGCATCGTCGTGCAGTGCCAGAACCAGCGATCGCAGCACAAGAACAAGGCCGAGGCGTTCAACCAGCTCCGCGCCCGCCTCTACGAGGCCGAACTGCAGAGGCGCGAGGCGGAGGCCAATGCGACGGCCGCCAGCAAGACCGACATCGGCTGGGGCCACCAGATCCGCTCCTACGTGCTGCAGCCCTACCAGCTGGTGAAGGATCTGCGCACCGGCATCACCTCCACCGCCCCGTCGGACGTGCTCGACGGCGATCTCGACCGCTTCATGGCCGCGGCTCTGTCGCAGCGCGTGACGGGCGAGAAGGTCGAAGTCGAAGATGTGGACTAGGGCGGCCCTCCTCCCGATTCTGCTCCTGACGGCCGGCTGTGAGAAGCCGGTCCAGCAGTCGCCGTTCCCGGCGCCGCAGCGGCCGGTCGCGCCGATCGTGTCGCCGCGTTACTCGAACGAGGATGCGCGCGACGCGGCCGGCGAGGCCGAGACCGTGATGGAACTGGCTGAGATCCGTCCCGGAATGTCGGTGGCCGACATCGGCGCCGGCGAAGGCTACTACACCGTCCGCCTCTCACCTTTGGTCGGCGAGGAAGGCCGCGTCCTCGCCCAGGACATCGTGCCCGCCACCCGCGACGCGCTCGCCCAGCGCGTCAATCGCGAGAATCTCGAGAATATCGCGGTCAAGCTCGGCGAGCCCGCCGATCCCAAGCTGCCGCCGGCCTCGTTCGACCGCATCTTCCTCATCCACATGTACCATGAGGTCGAGCGGCCCAGCGAATTCCTCTGGCACCTGCGCGACGGCCTCAAGAAGGAAGGCCGGGTCGTGGTCGTCGATGCCGATCGCCCCACCGACCGCCACGGCACCCCGCCCAAACTGCTCGTCTGCGAATTCGCCGCGGTCGGCTACGAGCTCACCCGCTTCGAGCGGCTCGGCGATTCGGAATCCTATTTCGCCCAGTTCGAGGCGCGTGGCTCCAAGCCCGCGCCGCAGGACATCCGCACCTGCCCTGCCTGAGGCAGGCGCGTCAGAGCAGCCCCATCGCGCGGAAGCTGCGATAGAGGTCGTCTGCAAAGACGAGATGGTCGTGCAATCTGATCTCCAGCGCTGAGGCCGCGGCGTGCAGCCGCCGCGTGCTGGCGATGTCGGCGGCGCTCGGCTCCGGGTCGCCGCTTGGATGGCAATGCGCCAGCACTAGGCCGACGGCGTCTAGGCGCAATGCTTCGGCCAGGATGGCGCGCACCGGCAAGTCCACCGCTGCGTCGGTCCCGTCACGGACGAGGATGCCCAGCAAGGCGCGGCCCCGGTCGCAATAAGCCGCCGCCAGCCGCTCGGCCCTGCAGCCCGCGAAGCGCGGTCCGAGCAGGATCGCGGCGTCCTGGACGGTGCGGAGGATCGGCGGGGCCATGCCAGGCTTGTGCCACCGCGCCCGGCCGTGGTGGCGCGGAGACGGCTCCGTAACGGAGACCGTATCGGAGGCTTCGCCGACGCTTGGAAACCAGCGCCGCTCCCGCCATAAGCGGTGCCATGCAGCCTTATCAGCAATTGCTCGCCCGGATTCTCTCCGAGGGCGTCGAGCAGCAGGACCGGACCGGCGTCGGCACTTTGAGCGTGTTCGGACACCAGATGCGCTTCGACCTTAGTCAGGGCTTCCCCCTGGTGACGACCAAGAAACTGCACCTGCGGTCGATCATCGTCGAACTGCTCTGGTTCCTGAAGGGCGACACCAATGTCGGCTACCTGCAGGACAACAAGGTCAGCATCTGGGACGAATGGGCCGACGAGAATGGCGATCTTGGGCCTGTCTACGGCAAGCAATGGCGCGACTGGGTGGGGCCGGACGGGCGCCACATCGACCAGATCGCGATGCTGATCGACCAGATCAACAACAACCCGGCGTCACGCCGCCAGATCGTCTCGGCCTGGAACCCGGGGGAGATTGACCGCATGGCGCTGGCGCCGTGCCACTGCCTGTTCCAGACCCAGGTGGCGGCCGGCAAATTGAACCTCCAGCTCTACCAGCGCAGCGCCGACGTCTTCCTCGGCGTGCCCTTCAACATCGCGAGCTACGCCCTGCTCACCCACATGCTCGCCGACCAATGCGGGCTGGAGCCGGGCACCTTCGTCTGGACCGGCGGCGACTGCCACCTCTATTCCAACCATCTCGAGCAGGCGCAGCTGCAGCTGACCCGCGAGCCGCGCCCGCTGCCGAAGCTCGTCATCAAGCGCCGCCCGGACGCGATCGACCGCTACGAATATGAGGATTTCGAGATCCTCGACTACGATCCCCACCCCCACATCAAGGCGCCGGTGGCAGTGTGAGTGACATCACCATCGTCGTCGCGCGGGCCGATAACGGGATTATCGGCAAGGACGGCACGCTTCCCTGGCACCTCCCGGCCGACCTCAAGCATTTCAAGGCGGTGACGAGCGGCTCGGCCATGATCATGGGCCGCAAGACCTTCGACAGCCTGCCCGGCCTGCTGCCCGGCCGCCGCCACATCGTGGTGACGCGCGACCGGGCCTGGACCGCGAAGGGCGCGGAGGTGGCGCACACGGCGGAGGAAGCGCTGGCACTGGCCGGCGCGGACGCGGTGACCGTGATCGGCGGCGCCGAGATCATCGCGCTTTTCCAGCCCCGCGCGACCGCATTCGAGCTGACCGAGGTGCATTGCGACGCCGCGGGCGACACAAGCCTTCCGCCGCCCGACGCCGCCTTGTGGCGCGAAGTCTCCCGCGAGGCGCATCCGGCCGAGGATGGCCGCCCCGGTTACAGCTTCGTCCGGCTGGAGCGGCATGGCGGCTAGGCACGCCCCCGGCGCCTTTCTATAGAGGCCCGATGGAGCGGCTCGACGGCGGCTCGGCGGTTCCGGCCCATCTGCGTGGCGGCATCGTCGCGCTCGGCAATTTCGACGGATTTCACGCGGGCCACCAGGCGGTGGTGGGCCGGGCGATCGAACGCGCCCGTGCCGAAGGACGGCCGGCGCTCGTCGCCACCTTCGATCCGCATCCGGTCCGCTTCTTCAAGCCCGACGTCCCGCCCTTTCGCCTGACCACGCTCGACCAGCGCGAGCGCCTGTTCGGCGCGGCCGGCGCCGACGCGATGCTGGTCTTCCATTTCGACGCGGAACTCGCCTCCACCTCGGCCGAGGATTTCGTCGCCGACCGGCTGGTCAGCCGCATCGGCGCGGCCGGCGTCGTGACCGGCGAAGACTTCACCTTCGGCAAGGGCCGCGGCGGCAACACGGAGGTGCTCCGCCGCCTCGGCGCCGAGCACGGACTGTCGGTCGATGCGGTCGCGCTTGTACGCACCGGCGATGAACTGGTCTCCTCCAGCCGCATCCGCGAGGCGCTGCAGGCGGGCGACTGCGAGACGGCGGCGCGGCTGCTGACGCGGCCGTTCGCGATCGAGGGCGTGGTCGAGCATGGCGACAAGCGCGGCCGCGCGATCGGCTACCCGACCGCCAATCTCAACATCGGCAACTATCTCCGCCCGCGCTACGGCATCTATGCGGTGCGCGGCCGGCTGGCCGACGGCCGCATGCTCGACGGCGCCGCCAATATCGGCGTCCGGCCGAGCTTCACCCCGCCCAAGGAATTGCTCGAGCCCCACTTCTTCAGTTTCAGCGAAGATCTGTACGGCCAGACCATAGAGGTCGAGCTGATCAGCTTCATCCGCCCCGAGGCGAGGTTCGAGATCATCGACGACCTGATCGCGCGCATGAAGCTGGATTGCGCCGAGGCGAAACGGCGGCTGAAAGCGTGAGCAGGTGGAAGATCGCCGCCATCGCCCTTGCGGCCTTCGCGGTGATCGTCTCCCTGCTCAACGCCTCGTGGATCGCGCCGACGCCGAGCGGCAAGCTGATCCTCGTCGCCCATCGCGGCATCGCCCAGCAGTTCGACCGCACCGGCATCGACAACCAGACCTGCACGGCTACGCGGATCCGCCCGCCCGAGCATAATTTCATCGAGAACACGCTTTTCTCGATGCGGCACGCGGTCCGCCTCGGCGCCGACGTGATCGAGCTCGATGTCGCGCCCACCGCCGACGGGCAGATGGTCGTGTTTCACGACTGGACGCTTGATTGCCGCACCGACGGCAAAGGGGAAGTGCGCGACCAGACGCTCGCCGACCTGAAGAAGCTCGACATCGGCTACGGCTACACCGCCGACGGCGGCCGCACCTTCCCGCTGCGCGGCCGCGGGGTCGGGGCCATGCCCGCCGTCGAGGACGTGCTGCAGGGAATGGGCCGCACGCCGATTATGTTCAACTTCAAGAGCCGCGACCCGAAAGAGGCGGACTTGCTGCTCGCCGCGTTCGCGCGCGCCGGCGTGAAGCCCGATCAGCGCCATTCCTTCTACGGCCACCCGGCCGTCGTCGCGCGGATGAAGCAGCACGTGCCGGACGCGTGGACCTTCACCAAGGAAGGCGCCAAGGCCTGCCTCATCGACTATGCGAAGCTCGGCTGGACCGGCTTCATGCCCGAGAGCTGCCGCGACACCACCGTGTTCGTGCCGCTCAATTACCAATGGGCGATCTGGGGCTGGCCCAACCGCTTCCTCGCCCGCATGGCTGAAGCCAACAGCCGTGTGATCCTGATGGGCGATTACAAGGACAGCATCGGCGCCGGAATCGAGCGCCCCGAGCAGCTCGCCGACGTGCCGCGTGCCTATCGCGGCTACCTCTGGGTCGAGGACATGTACAACGTCGGGCGCGCCCTGCAGCGCTAATGCCGAACAGGCGATCGCCCCCCACCGCGGTGTTTCCAGGCCGCTCCTCGCATTAGGGGCTGGGAACCCCTATATGACCATCATCACCTGATCTTCCCGCAAGCATCCCGTGACAGAGAGACTATGTGCTCCCGCTTGCCCTGCCAGGTGTCCTATCGATGAAGCGCGCAGCCAGAACCTTTTCGCAGATCCCCAGCCGGACGCAGAAGGCGGTCCAAGATACGGCGGTCGGCTGCCGCGAACTCGCCGCGGCCGATCTTGCCCGGGCGTCGCTCATGGACACTGCGAATGGCCGGCGGCGCCTCGAATCCAGCGCGTCGAGCTGGACGAGCCGCGCGGAGCTGATCCAGCGCCTCGATGACAGTTTCGAAGCGCGCCAGGCTGCCGCGAGCGCGGAATGGGAGGACGGCGAAGACGCCCCGACGGCGCGGAACGCTCCGGGCGCGGGCGAGCGATCATGAGCCTGCACTCTTTGTTCGGAAGGCACACGGCCGACGTGAAGGCCAGCCGCTGGGACCAGGGCCGATTCGTCAGCCGATGCACCGCCTGCGGCGTCGACATGATCAAGCTGCCCGGGCTTCAATGGCAGCTGCGAACGGCCGGCACGCTGTGAAAGCGGTTGCGCGAATCCCGCTTCCGGCCGCGAACAGCGATGAACGGATCGATCTGGTCTGCTCCAGCGGACATCGCACCTCCCATTCGCTGGCGCGCGTGCTGCGGCTGAACGACGGCTGGTGCGGGAAATGCGGAGCCGACATACGCTACGAACATGCGAACGACATAGCGGGCTCGGGCCGAAGCTCGCTTTAGGCGAGCGTGGGCGGCAGCAGCCGGCCAAGCCAGGCTTTTCTCCCACGCCCCCCGCGGCGCGCCGGCCCGGTTTCGGGCGATCCCGACGCGCGCGTCCCGTCGCCGCGGCAAAGAGGCTGTTCCCAATCCCCTTCCTCCTGCTAAAGCCGCGCGCGATGTCCGAGAAAACCGATTATAAAGACACGGTCTTCCTGCCGAAGACCGATTTCCCGATGAAGGCCGGCCTCGCCGCCAAGGAGCCTGCCATCCTCGCCCGCTGGGCGGAGACCGGGCTCTACGAGCGCCTGCGCAAGGCCCGCGCAGGCCAGAAGCGCTTCATCCTCCACGACGGCCCGCCTTACGCCAATGGCGATATCCATATGGGCCACGCGATGAACAAGATCCTGAAGGACATCGTCGTCCGCTCGGCGAGCCTGCGCGGGTTCGACGCGCCCTACATTCCGGGCTGGGACTGCCACGGCCTGCCGATCGAATGGAAGGTCGAGGAGCAATATCGCAAGAAGAAGCTCGACAAGGACGAGGTGCCGACCGCGCAGTTCCGCGCCGAATGCCGCGCTTACGCCGAGAAATGGGTCGAGGTGCAGCGCGAGCAGTTCAAGCGGCTCGGCGTGATGGGCGAGTGGGACGATCCCTATCTCACCATGAAATATGAGAGTGAGGCCGCGATCGTCGGCGAGCTGATGAAGTTCGCGATGTCCGGGCAGCTCTATCGCGGCGCCAAGCCGGTCATGTGGTCGCCGGTCGAGAAGACCGCGCTGGCCGAGGCCGAGGTCGAATATGAGGACATCACGTCCACCCAGATCGACGTCGCGTTCGAGATCGTCGAGAGCCCGATCGACGCGCTGGTCGGCGCTCATGCCGCCATCTGGACGACCACGCCCTGGACGATCCCGGTCAACCAGGCGCTCGCCTACGGGGAGGACATCGACTACGTCCTCGCCGACGGCGGCGAGCGGAAATTGCTGGTCGCGGAGCAACTGCTTCCGGCGGTTCGCCAGCGCACCGGCCTGCCGCTCGAGACGATCCTGTGGCGCGGCAAGGGCAGCGAGCTCGCCTTCACGATCGCGCGCCACCCGATGCACGCGCACGGCGGCTTCTTCGCCAAGCCGCGCCCGTTCCTCCCCGGCGAGTTCGTCACGACCGACGCCGGCACCGGCCTCGTCCACATGGCGCCCGACCACGGCGAGGACGATTTCCTGCTCTGCAAGGCGAACGGCATCGACACCGTGTTCGCGGTCGAGGGCGACGGCCGCTACCGCGCCGACTGGGCCTGGCTCGGCGGCCAGGGCTCGGTGATCAACGCCAAGTTCAACGCGCCCGACGGGCCGATCTGCTCGGACCTACGCGAGGCCGGCGCCCTGCTCGCCGCCTCGGCGGACTTCGCGCACTCCTATCCGCACAGCTGGCGCTCCAAGGCGAAGGTCATCTTCCGCGCCACGCCGCAATGGTTCATCCCGATGGATCAGGGTGACGCCAGCCTGCGCGATGTGGCGCTGGACGCGATCGAGCAGACGCGCTGGGTCCCGGCGCGCTCGAAGAACCGCATCCGCTCGATGGTCGAAGGCCGCCCCGACTGGGTGATCAGCCGCCAGCGCGCCTGGGGCGTGCCGATCGCGCTCTACGTCCACCGCGAGAGCGGCGACTATCTGCGCGACGAGGCCGTCAACGCCCGCATCCTCGAGGCGTTCAAGGCCGGCGGCGCCGACGCCTGGTTCACCGCCGACCACCAGGCCCTGCTGGGCAACGGCTACCGGCTCGACGATTACGAGCCGCAGATGGACATCCTCGACGTGTGGTTCGATTCCGGATCGACCCACACTTATGTGATCGAAGCGCGCTATGGCGAAGGCGTCCGCGCCGACCTCTATATCGAGGGTTCGGACCAGCATCGCGGCTGGTTCCAGTCGTCCTTGCTGGAAAGCGCGGGGACGCGCGGGCGGGCGCCCTATGAAGGCGTGCTCACCCACGGCTTCGCGCTCGACCAGAACGGCCGCAAGATGTCCAAGTCGGTCGGCAACACGGTCGATCCGCTGAAGGTGATCGACGAATCGGGCGCGGACATCCTCCGCCTGTGGGTCGCCTCGACCGACTATTTCGAGGACGTCCGCATCGGCAAGGAAGTGCTCGCGGGCACCTCGGACGCCTATCGCAAGCTCCGCAACACCTTCCGCTACCTGCTCGGCGCGCTGAGCGACTTCGAAGAGAGCGAGCGCGTCCCGCCCGCCGGCATGCCCGAGCTCGAACGCTGGGTGCTGCACCGTCTCGCCGAACTCGACATCGAGCTGAAGGCAGCGGCCGAGGGCTACGAGTTCAATCGCTATTCGCGCCTGCTCACCACCTTCGCCAACGACGATTTGTCGGCTTTGTTCTTCGATATCCGCAAGGACAGCCTCTATTGCGACGCGCCGTCGTCGATGAAGCGGCGCGCCTACCGGACCGTGCTCGATCACGTCTTCCACGCCCTGATCCGCTGGATCTCGCCGATCCTCGTGTTCACCGCCGAGGAAGTATGGGCGAGCCGTTATCCGGACGGGGAATCGATCCACCTCGAAACCTGGCCCGAGATCGACCCGCACTGGCGCGACGAGGAACTGGGCGCCAAATGGGCGACGATCCGCGCCGTCCGCACCACCGTCACCGAAGCGATCGAGCCGCTCCGCCGCGACAAGATCGTGCGCTCGAGCCTCGAGGCGCAGGTCGATTTGAGCCTCGGCGACCCGGTGGCTGCCGCGGCGGTGCGCTCGGTCGATTTCGACGAGATCTGCATCGTCTCCGAGCTCGATGCGACTGCCGGCGAATCCGACCAGGTCGCGATCTCGCGCACCGACTATGAGAAATGCGGCCGCTGCTGGCGCCACCTGCCGGAAGTATCGGAAGAAGGCGCGCTCTGCACCCGCTGCGAGGAAGTTGTGAATGGCTAGCGTGTCCCCCAGCCTGGCGAAGCCCGAGCGCAACCAGCGCGTGCTCGCGCTCGTCATCGCCGCGTTCGTCTTCGCGCTCGACCAGATCACCAAGTGGATCGTGATAGACCTGCTGCGGCTGCCGCAGCGGGGCGTGGTCGACCTGCTGCCCTTCTTCGACCTGCGCTGGGTCGAGAATCACGGCGTCTCGATGGGCTTCCTCACCGCCAGCTCCGACACCGGCCGCTGGCTGCTGGTCGCGATGACGGCTGCGATCGCCTCCGCGGTAGCGGTATGGTTGTGGCGCGAGAAGAACCGGGCCGACGCGATCGCGCTGTCGCTGGTGCTCGGCGGCGCGCTCGGCAATATCGTCGATCGCGCCCGCTACGGCTATGTCGCCGACTTCGCCGACCTGCATTTCGGCGAGTGGCGGCCCTTTTTGATCTTCAATGTCGGCGACGCAGCGATTACCATCGGTGTATTGCTATTGCTTGTCCGGGCGCTGCTGACGCGCGACGGCAAGGCCCCTCGGAAGGAAAAGTGACGATGCGTACCATGAAGCTCGTTCTGGCGGTTTCGGCCGCATCGTTGATGTTGAGCGCGTGCGGCGCAACCGGCGGCCTGTTCGGCGGCAACCGCGTCCGCCCCGACGAATTCGCCGTGACCCGCGCCGCGCCTTTGGTGGTTCCGCCCGATTTCGCGCTGACCCCGCCCGCCGCCGGAGCACCGGCCGCAGCCTCGACCGACAGCCGCACCCAGGCCGTCGAGGCCCTGTTCGGCGGCCCCGCCCCGCGCAGCGCCGCCGAGACGACGATGCTCCGCGCGGCCGAGGCCGACCGCGCTGCCCCGGGCGCGCGCTCGGTCGCCGGCGATCCGGGCACGGTCGTGGTCGACAAGGGCCAGACCACCCAGACCATTCTCGCCGTGCCCGAGGGCGACGGCCAGGAAGCCAGCGTCTCGACGCCGCAGTAATCCTGCCGTCACCCCGGCGCAGGCCGGGGTCTCAGGAAAGCTGTATGCGGTCTCGTCTCGGGGTCCCGGCCTCCGCCGGGACGACGTTCTAGAAGCGCAGGCCGAGCGAGAAGACCAGGCCGGCGTCTTGGTTCGGCAGCGACGGCAAATCGGTGTCGACGTAGCGCAGGCCCGCCTGCACAGGCCCGAAGACCGCGCGCGCGCCCAGCGACCAGTTCCAGTAATCGCCGAACGCGCCCGCATCCTGGCGGCCGGCCGAGGCAGTGAAGGTCAGCGGCGTGAACGGGATGCCCGCCTCGACCTCGCCGAACAGATAGAGCATGTCCTCGCCGCCCAGCGCGGCCTGGTCCCAGGCATATTTGGCGCCGGCCGTCGCCAGCACCGGCCCGAGTTGGTGCGAAACCGAGGCGTAGGGCTCGAAATAGTCGGTTTTCCCCTCCCCGTCCGGGAACACGTAGACCATCATGCCGGCATCGAGCGAGGTGCCAAGGCCCAGGTCCATGCCGTAACCGGCGTAGAGGTCCAGCTCGACATCGCCGAAATCGCCCGCGGTGACGCGATCGACGCCCTTCAGCGTCGTCCCGCGACCGCCGACATAGAAGCCGCTGTCGGTCTGCACCGTCAGCGCGCCCTGCAGCGCCGGATCTTCGTCCGAGCGCGAGACGCCGCGAAAGCGATAATCGGACAGCAGGTTCGCTTCGCCGCTGACCGTCACACCGCCCGACAATTGGGCGGCGGCGGGCGCGGACGCCAATGCCGCCAGAACCGGCAGCACGTACAGCAATTTCATTCTTTATCCTCGTGTTGAACCCGGGCCGATGCCTAGGGGCGGCGGCGTGCCGCAGCCACTGCGTTAGCCCTTCCTTAGCGCCCGGGCGGTAGAGAAAAGCGCCATGACGCACCAGTCCCCCGCCTTTGCCATGCCGGTCATGAACGATGCCGGCCGCCAGGTCGCGCAGCTCCGGCACGTGCTGACCCTGGTCGAGCTGATTGCGGGCCGGACCGACCGGGACCAAGGCGGCGACGCAGCGCTCGACGAGAGCGCGCGGATCAGCGGCGCCTATGACGATGCGGTGCCGATCGTGCAGCGTCGCTTCGATGCGTTGGTTGCCGAGACGGCGCTTTGGGCGGCGGCGGGCGTCGAGGCGTTGCTGGCCGCCAACAGCCCCGATCGCCAGTCGCAAGGAGCCGCTGCCGCGCTCGCCGACGAACTGGCCCGCGCCCTGCGCGATATCGGCCGGGTGCTACGCCTCTAGGCTTGCGGCGGCGGCCCCGGCCATTCGCGGATGCGGATATCGCGCTGCGGTACCGGAATCTCGATCCCGTTTTCGCGGAACAGCACCCAGATCCGGTTGAGGATTTCGGAACGGATATTGCCTACCCCCTCGGCCGGGTCGGCGATCCAGACGCGGACGTCGTGCTCGATCCAGCGATCGCCGAATTCGCGCAGCAGCACCTTGGGCTCGGGCTGGTTGAGGATGCGCGGCGACGTCGTCACCGCCTCCATCATCAGCTTCTGCGCCAGTGGCAGATCGCAGCCATAAGCGACGCCGATCGGGATGTGGATGCGGACGTCCGGGCTCGAATAGGACCAGTTGACGACCTCCTGGGTCATCAGGATCTCGTTCGGGATCAGATGCTCCTTGCCGTCGCGCGTGACGACGGAGACGGCGCGCACGCCGATCTTGTTCACCCAGCCGAACGTCTCGCCGACCGCAATCACGTCGCCCGGTTTGATCGAGCGGTCCATCAGCAGGATGATCCCGGCGATCAGGTTGCCGAACGTCTTCTGCAGGCCGAAGCCGACGGCGAGGCCGAACGCGCCCGAAAAGACCGCCAGCGCGGTAAGATCGATGCCGACGATGTCGATGCCGACGAAGAAGGCCGCGACCAGCAAGGCCACTCCGGCGAGCTTCTGCGCCAGCAGCCGCTGGGTTGGATCGAAGCCGGGCGAGCGCGCGATCGACTGGTTGATGACCCGGCTGGCCAGCCGCAGCGCCGCCAGCAGGATGAGCAAAGCCACCGCGATCTGCAGCAGGGTCAGCAATGAGAAACGCGTATCGCCAAGCGTGAAGCCGACCGCGTCGAGCACGTCGGTGACCGGCTCCAGACCGTCGATGGCGTCGGCCAGGACCGCGACCCAAGTCACGATCGCCAGCAGCCATGCCACCCAGCGCGGCAGCATCAGCCCGCGAATGATGCCGCGCACCAGCAGGGCGGCGGCTGTGGCCAGCGCGAAGCCGAGGATGAACTCGGGAAGATTCGGCCACGGCTCGGCCTGGAGCGCGATGGCAAGGACCGCGGCCGCAGTCGCGTAGCGCGTCAGGTCGCACATGCGCGCGGCGATGCTCTGGTTGCGCGCGCCCGCGATCCGCGCGGTGAGTTCGGAAAGCAAAGGCCCCGCTTTGCGCGCGACCAACAAGGCCAGAGCCCAGGCGCCGAAACAGATCAGCAGGGCCGCGGCGGCGGAGACCAGATGGGGATAGCTGGGCACGGCCAGCCCCATCTCCCCGATCCAGCGCGTCATCCCGCCTCGCCGTAGCGGGTGAGGCCGGCGGCAAGGTCTGCGATCAGATCGTCCGGATCCTCGAGCCCGATATGAAGCCGGACCATCGGTCCGGCCCGCGGCGTCTCCGTGGCGGTGCGCAGCAGATGCGGATCGATCGGCAGCGCCAGGCTTTCAAAGCCGCCCCAGCTGTAGCCGATCCCGAAATGCTCGAGCCCGTCGACCAGCCGCGTGCGCGCCGCATCGTCGCCGTCCTTCAGCACGAATGAGAAGAGGCCCGACGCGCCACGGAAATCGCGCGTCCAATATTCGTGTCCTGGGCATTGCGGGAAAGCCGGGTGCAGGACCGCGTCCACCTGCGGCTGCTCGGCGAGCCAGCGCGCGACCTTGAGCGCACTTTCCTGGTGCTGCCGCAGCCGCACGCCCAGCGTCCGCAGCCCGCGCGCGGCAAGATAGGAATCGTCCGGCCCGACATGCTGGCCGAAGGCGCGGCTCGTCTCGTGCAGCCGCATGAACCAGGGCTCGGTCGCGGTCACCGTGCCCAGCATCGCGTCCGAATGGCCGACCACATATTTGGTCGCGGCGAGGATGCTGATATCGACGCCCGCCGCGATCGCCGGGAAGAAGACCGGCGTCGACCAGGTATTGTCGAGCAGGGTGACGAGCCCCTTCTCCTTCGCCACCGTGCAGATGCCGGGCACGTCCTGCACCTCGAAGGTGAGCGAGCCGGGGCTCTCCATGAAGACCGCCCGCGTCTTGGGTCCGATCAGATCGGCGAAGCCGGTGCCGACCAGGGGATCGTAATAATGGGTCGTGATCCCCATCCGCTTCAGCACTTCGTCGCAGAAGGCGCGGGTCGGGCCGTAGACGCTGTCGACCATCAGCAATTCGTCGCCGGGCCGCAGCACCGACATCAGCGCCATGGCCACCGCCGCAGCGCCCGACGGGAACAGCTTGGTGCCGGCGGCGCCGGGCTCGAGCTCGGTCAGCGCCTCGGCCAGCGACCATTGGGTCGGCGTGCCGTTGCGGCCATATTGGAGCGTGCCGTCGACCGGCTTTGCGGCGCGCATGTCGGCGACGTCGTCGAACAATATGGTCGACGCGCGATGGATCGGGACGTTGACCAGCTTGCCGGTATAATCCTTGCGCCGCCCGCCCTGGACGATCCGTGTGTCTATGCCTTCGCTCACGCGTTTCCTGTCGCTTTGGGTGTGTCTGGGTCGGCGCCCCATTCGGACCAGCTGCCGTCATAGAGCCGCACGTCCTGCTTGCCGAGCAGATGCGCGCCGAACAGAATCACTGCCGCGGTCACGCCCGACCCGCATGTCGTCACCATCGGCCGGTCGAGATCGACGCCGGCCAGATCGAATTCGGCGCGCAGCGCCTCGCCCTGCTTCCAGCTATTGTCCGCGTTGAAGAAGGCGCTCTGGGGCGCGTTGCGCGATCCCGGGATGTGGCCGACGGCCATTCCGGGGCGCGGCTCGGCATCCTCGCCGGCGAAGCGCGAGGCCGGCCGGGCGTCGACGATCTGGCAGGCGCCATCGTCCAGCGCCGCGCGGACGAACGCCTTGTCGGCCACCGCGTCGCGATCGAGAAAAGCGGTGAAATGGGCGTGGCGCGGATGCGGCCGGCCGCTTTCGAGCGGACGCCCTTCGGCCTTCCACTTCTGCAGGCCACCATCGAGGATCGCGACATAGTGGGCGCCGAAGGCTTTCAGCATCCACCAGGCGCGGGCGGCGCTGTGCAGCGGCGAATTGTCGTAGACGACGAAACGGTTGCCGTCGCCGAGGCCGAGCGACTGCATGCGGCTGGCGAACTTATGCTCGGACGGCAGCATGTGCGGCAGCGGGCTGCCCGTGTCCGACACTTCGTCGAGGTCGAAGAAGACGGCGCCCGGAATATGCTCCGCCTCATATTCGGCGCGGGCGTCGCGGCCCGCGTCGGGGAGGAAATAGGACGCGTCGATGATCCTGAGATCCGGCGCGCCGAGCTCTGCGGCCAGCCACTCGGTCGATACCAGCGCGTCCATAAGCCATTCCTCCCCGTTGCCCGCCTAACGCGAGCGGATGAAATTCCGCACGTCGCGGCTGAGCTTCACGCGGTCCTCGTCGCGGACATACATCATGTGGCCCGATCCATAATATTCGTAATGGATTCGGTCCTGCGGCATGCCGGTGCGGCTGAGCGAATATTCGGCCGCGTAGAAGGGCGTCGCGAAGTCGTAATAGCCCTGGCCGACGAATACCTTGAGGCCCTTATTCTCGCGCAGCGCCTTGCCGATATAGGGCGCGACGTTGACGTAGACGTCGTTGTCGCGGCCGCCGCCGAGGCGCCAGTCCCACGGCCCGACCGGCCCGATCGTCACGTAGGAGCGATCGGACGGGAACTTCAAAGTCTCGCGCAGATGGGCGTTCACGGCCGCGGTGTAGCCGGCGTCGATGCCATAAAAGCTGGGATCGTTGTCGGGCGTCTCGCCGGCATTGTCGAAGTCGCGGCCGGTATAGCGGCTGTCGAGCCGGCCCACGGTGAGCCCGCGGTCGCGCAGCAGCTCCTTATAGAAACGGCCCGGCTCGACGCGCAGATCGGCCTGGTCGAGGTAGGTTTCGGAAAGCCCGGTGAAGCGCGCCAGCTCGCGGCGCACCGACGCGCGCTCGTCGGCGCCCAGCTTCTGCCCTTTGAGCAAAGCGGCGGCATAGGGCCCGGAGGCGAATTGCCGCGCTTCCTCAATGAAGCCCTCGACCGAACCCGCCTGCGCCTTGCCGTGATACAGCGCGGTCGCGGCCATCGACGGCAGGTTGAGGATGTGGGTCATCTCGTTGCCGGGCGTGTCGGCGCCGGCGCCGAAATCGAGCACGGTCGAGATGAGGATGATGCCATTGAGCGAGACGTCGTTATAGGCGCCCTCGAGCTGGTTCACGAGCGCCGCCGAGCGGGTCGTGCCGTAGCTCTCACCGCCGATATATTTGGGCGCGTTCCAGCGGCCGTTGGCGTTGAGCCACAGCCGGATGAACTGGGCGATCGATTCCGCATCCTTGGTGACGCCCCAGAATTCCTTGGGATCGGTCTTGCCGAGCGCGTGGCTGAAGCCGGTGCCGACCGGATCGATGAACACGAGGTCGGTCACGTCGAGCAGCGAATCCGCATTGTCGACGATCGGGTAGGGCGGCGCGCCGTCGTCGGTGCCGTCGGAAGGGATCGCGACCCGCTTGGGGCCGAACGCGCCCATGTGCAGCCACACCGAGCCGGAGCCGGGGCCGCCATTGTAGAGGAAGGTGACCGGGCGGTTGTGGTCCCTGCCCTCCTTCACGTAGGAGGTGGAGAAGATCGCCGCGCGCGGCGTGCCGTCCTCGGCCTTCAAATAGGTCTCGCCGGCGGTGGCCGTGTAGGCGATGCGCTGGCCGCCGAACGTGCCGCTGTGGCGCGTGACCGAGACGGTCGGCGCCTTGACGGCCGGCGCCTCCTTGGCGGCGGCGTCCTTGTCCTCAGCCTTTTGCGCCGCGGCGGGCGCCGCGCTCAGCGCGAGGGCGAGCGCAACCGACGCATAACGGACAATCGACTTCATGGGCGTTCCATCTCCTGTTTTTTGCCGATTCTATGGCACGCGCGCAGGCCCAGCGGAAGGCCGGTCGACCCGCAGGGGTCGGACCGCCGGCAACTGGTCTCGGCACCCGCTTTGGGTTATCCTGCGGCCGCGGCGGAGGAAGCCATGGCCGAAGGACATCAGGGCGGGTTCTGGACGAGCATCCCCGGCGTGCTGACCGGCCTCGCGGCATTGGTCACTTCGGTGACCGGGGCCGCCATTTTCCTGAGCGGCATGAGCAATGGTCCCGACCCCGTTCCCGCGCCGCGGCCAGCCCCCGCCCCTTCCCCCGGGCCCGCGAGCCAGACGGGCAGCAACGGCTCGCCGGCGCAAGACGGAACGTCGCGGCCGCCCGCACCAGTGCCCACCCCGGCCTCGGCGACCGCCGATCCGGTCGCCGACCAGGTGAAGGCGACGGCCGCGGTGCTGAACGCGCTGATGCCGCAGCAGGTCGATGCGATCACCACCCGCACCGGCGTCACCGCCGACGGCCGCATCCTGACGATGCACCATCAGGTCACCCAGCGTACCGGCAGCGACGACATGGTGCGCGCCTATGTCCGCGCCTTCGCCTGCAGCGACAGCGACATTCGCGAGGATCTCGACAATCTCGGCGTCACCTACCGGCTGAGCTACCGCTTCCCGGACAGCGCCGCCCCACTCGACGTCGATGTGACTTCGGCCACCTGCGCCGGCTTCTGACCGCACTTCCCCGGGGAATGACAGCGCCGCCGCAAGGCTTTAGGGAGGCGCCATGACTCCAAAGCATCTCGGCCAGAGCAGCGCCCTTCCGGCTTCGCCGGAGGAAGCCGAACTCGACTACGTGCCCAATCCGCGGCCCGGCAAACCCTATCTGGTGCGCTTCACCGCCCCCGAATTCACCTCGCTGTGCCCAGTCACCGGCCAGCCCGATTTCGCCCATCTCGTGATAGACTATGCGCCGGCCGAGACGATCGTCGAATCGAAGTCGCTGAAGCTGTTCCTCAGCAGCTTCCGCAACCACGCCGCCTTCCATGAGGATTGCACGGTCGGCATTGCCCAGCGCCTGTTCGACGAGATGAAGCCGCACTGGCTGCGCATCGGCGGCTATTGGTATCCGCGCGGCGGCATCCCGATCGACGTCTTCTGGCAATCGGGCGAGCCGCCGGCCGGCCTGTGGGTGCCAGGGCAGGACGTGCCGACCTATCGCGGCCGCGGCTGAGCGATGGCAGGGGGGCCGCGCATCGTTATTCTCGGTGCCGGCTCGGTCGGCTGCTTCGTCGGCGGCGCCTGGCTGGCGGCGGGGTGCCAGGTCTCCTTCGTCGGCCGGGAGCGCGTCCGCGCCGAGATCGCCGAGCATGGTGTCGGCCTCAGCGACCAGCAGGGCTGGCGCATCCACCTCGCCCCCGATCTGATCGATTTTGCCGCCAAGCCCGCGGCGCTGAAGAAGGCCGACATCGTCGCCTTGTGCGTCAAGAGCATCGGCACAGAGGCGGCAGCCAAGGACATCGCCAGGCATGTGCCGGCCGGCGCGACGGTGATCAGCTTCCAGAACGGGATCAGCAATGCTGACACGCTGAGGGCTTTGCTCCCCAGGCACGAGGTCGTGCAGGGCATGGTGCCCTATAATGTCGTCCGGCTCGGGCCGGGCCGCTGGCACCGCGCGACCTGGGGCGAGCTCACCGCCGCCCGCACCGATGTGACCGCGGCGCTGGCGGCGAAGGTCGGCGACCGTCCGGGCCGCCTGCTCCTGTCAAACGACATGGGCTCGGTGCTCTGGGGCAAGCTTCTCTTCAACCTGAACAATGCGATCAACGCCTTGTCGGGCACGACCATCCTCGAGGAGCTCGGCCAGCGCGACTACCGGCGCGTCATGGCGGCCGCGATCGTCGAGACGCTGGAACTGCTCGACGCCGCCGGGATCGTGCCGGCCAAGATCGGCCAGGTTGCGCCGAAGCTGCTGCCGCACGTCATCGGATCGCCCGACTTCCTGTTCCGCAACCTCTTCCTGCGCATCCAGAAGATCGATCCCAAGGCGCGTTCGTCGATGTCGGACGACTTCGCCGCCGGGCGCCAGACCGAGATCGACTATCTGAACGGCGAAGTAGTCCGGCTCGCCCAGCGGCTCAGCCGCAAGGCGCCGGTGAATGCCGCCATCGTCACCCTGGTCAAGCAGGCCGAAGCCGGCGTCGAGCGCACCTGGAGCGCACGGGAATTGCGCGACCATGTCCTCGGCGGCCACGCCGTCGCCGGCTTCGGCTACTAGCGCCCACCGTCATTGCGAGGAGCGTAGCGACGAAGCAATCCTACCGCGCGGACCTGGATTGCTTCGCTGTGCTCGCAATGACGGGCTTCAGCCCGCCAGCGCCTCGACCTGCTCGGCCAGGTCGAGCCAGCGCTCCTCGGCGGCGTCGCGCTCGGCTCGCGCCTTCTCGATCGCGGCGGTGAGCGCGGCGAACCGCTCGGGGTGCTTCGCATAGAGATCGGGATCGTGCAGCGTCTCCTCGTCGCGCGCGATCGCCGCTTCGATCTCCTCGATCCGCTTGGGCAGCAGATCGTAGTCGCGCTGGTCCTTGTAGCTGAGCTTGGTCTGCTGCCGCGGCGGCGGCGGTGCCGCCTTGGATGGGGACGCGGCCTTGGACGTCTCCTTCTGCGGCGCCCTTTTGCGGGCCCAGTCCTCATAGCCTCCGGCAACGACGTCGACCTTGCCCGACCCGTCGAGGCCGAGCGTCACGGTCACCGTGCGGTCGAGGAAGTCGCGGTCGTGGCTGACGATCAGGACAGTGCCGTCATAGTCGGCGATTACCTCCTGAAGGAGGTCGAGCGTCTCGAGGTCAAGGTCGTTGGTCGGCTCGTCGAGCACGAGCAGATTGGAGCGCCGTGCGAACTCGCGCGCCAGCAGGAGCCGCGAGCGCTCGCCGCCCGACAGGGTTCCGATCTTGGCGTCGACCAGTTCGGGCGCGAACAGGAATTCCTTGAGATAGCCCTGGATGTGCTTGCGCGTGCCGCGCACGTCGATCCAGTCGCCGCCGTCGGCGAGCACGTCGCGCACATTCTTGGCCGGGTCCATCAGCTTGCGCTGCTGGTCGATGATCACGCCGTCGAGCGTCTTGGCGCGCTTGACCCTGCCTTCGTCGGGCTCGATCTCGCCGGTTAGTAGCTTCAAGAGGGTCGTCTTGCCGGTGCCGTTGGCGCCGACCAGGCCGATCCGGTCGCCGCGCGTCACGCGGAAGGTAAAGTCCTTGATGATGACTCGGTCGTCGAAGCGCTTGGCGACCTTCTCGGCGTCGATCACGACCTTGGTCTTCACGTCGTCATTGGCGAGGCCCAGCTTGGCGGTGCCTGCCGGGCCGAGCATCGCGGCGCGGGTGGCGCGCATCTCGTGCAATTTGGCCAGCCGGCCCTGGTTGCGCTTGCGCCGGGCGGTGACGCCGCGCAGCAGCCAATGCTCCTCGAGCCGGAGCTTGGCGTCGAGCCGCTCGGCGTTGCGCGCCTCCTCGGCATAGACCTGCTCGGTCCAGGCGTCGAAGCCGCCGAAGCCGATCTCGGCGCGGCGGATCGTGCCGCGGTCAAGCCACAGACTGGAGCGGGTGAGGCGCTTCAGGAAGGTGCGGTCGTGGCTGATCGCGACGAAGGCGCCGCTGAATCGGCCGAGCCAGTCCTCGAGCCATTCGATCGCGGCGAGGTCGAGATGGTTGGTCGGCTCGTCGAGCAGCAGCACGTCGGGCTCCTGCGCGAGCGCGCGGGCGATGGCGGCGCGGCGGCGCTCGCCGCCCGAAGCGGTTGAAGCCGGCCGATCGAGGTCGATGCCGATCTGGCTGGCGATCGCGTCGACGGCGTGCGGAGCCGGCGCTTCGGGCTCGGACAAAGCGTAATCGCGCAAAGTCTCGAACTTGGTGAGGTCCGGATCCTGCTCCAGCAGCACGACCCGGGTGCCAGGCTGGATCGTGCGCCGGCCCTCGTCCGTTTCGATCGTCCCGGCGAGGCATTTGAGCAAAGTGGTCTTGCCGGCGCCGTTGCGGCCGATCAGCGCCAGCCGGTCGCGCGGCCCGACGAACAGGTCGAGCCCGCGGAAGAGCCAGCCCGATCCCTGGACGAGACCGAGATTTTCATAAGCGAGTACTGGTGCAGCCATGGGGGCGACATAGGGGCTTCGATCGGGATCGTCACCCCGGTGCGCACCGCCGGCTCGCGCCGGCCTGGGCGGGCGGCGGCAGGTCGGCTGCTTTGCCTTTGCATCCAAAGGTTTGTCCGGCGCAGGGCTGCAACATTAAGGTCACCCTTCCGAAGCATTCATGGCTTATTCAATGCCGCGCCTCTATCCCGGCATTGAAACCAAGCTAGAAGCGAATTTCAAATGGTCCTGCGTTCCACCTTTATTGCCGCCGCCCTCGGGCTCGTGATCGGCACCTCGGCGCTGGCGCCGGCGGCCGATGCGCGCCCGCGCGAGCGCGAGCAGGAGGCGGCGTACAAGGGCACGCGGGACGGCCATTTCCTGCCGCTCCGCGCCATCGAATCGCGCGTTGTGCCGCGCATGGGCGGCGCCGACTATCTCGGTCCCGAGCTCGATCCCGGCGCCGGCGTCTACCGCCTGAAGTTCATGCGCGGCGGCCGCGTCATCTGGATCGACGTCGATGCGCGCACCGGCCAGATCCTCGGTCGCTCCGGCCACTAAGCCGCACACTTCATCCTTCCGCGCGTGAAACCATTGGCCCTTGGACTGGTTGGGCGGCTACACTATGTGCCATTGACCAGTCAGAGGGGATAAAGATGCGGGTTCTCATCGTCGAGGACGAGCCCAATTTGGGGCGCCAGCTCCGTGCGACGCTCGAGGGCGCCGGCTACGCCGTCGATCTCGCCACGGACGGCGAGGACGGCCATTATCTCGGCTCGACCGAAAGCTACGATGCGATCATCCTCGACCTCGGCCTTCCCGAGGTGGACGGCCTCACCGTGCTCGACCGCTGGCGCAAGGAAGGGATCAAGGTCCCGGTGCTGGTGCTGACGGCGCGCGACAGCTGGTCGGACAAGGTCGCCGGGCTCGATGCCGGCGCCGACGATTATCTCGCCAAGCCCTTCCAGACCGAGGAATTGATCGCCCGCCTGCGCGCGCTCATCCGCCGCGCCTCGGGCAATGCTTCGACCGAGCTCACTGCCGGCGACGTCCGCCTCGACACGCGCTCGGGCAAGGTCACGCTGGACGGCGAGCCGGTGAAGCTCACCGCGCAGGAGTATAAGCTCCTCTCCTACCTGATGCACCACAAGGGCAAGGTCGTCTCGCGCACCGAGCTGATCGAGCACATTTACGACCAGGATTTCGATCGGGATTCGAACACGATCGAGGTGTTCGTCACGCGCATCCGCAAGAAGCTCGGCCCCGACGTGATCACCACCATCCGCGGCCTCGGTTACTCGCTGGAGGATCCGCGCGCTTGATCGCCCCGCGGACCGGCCCATGAAGTCCGCCTTCCGCCTTCCCTTCCCGCGCCGCCGCAAAACCGGCCAGCGAGGCTCCACGGGCTCGCTGGCGTGGCGCATGATCGGCGTCGCGACGCTCTGGATCGCCTTGCTGCTCGGCGTCGGCGGCTATGCGCTCGACCGCGTCCTCGCCTCGGCGATCACGCGCAATTTCGATGCGCAGCTCGATTATGTGCTGACCGCCTTGATCGCCTCGTCGGAGATCGGGCCGGACGGCGAGGTCTATTTCAACCGGCCGCCCGCCGACCAGCGCTTCCTCGAACCCTATTCGGGCCTCTATTTCCAGATCAGCGGCAAGGGCGTGGAGCGTTTCGCCTCGCGCTCGCTCTGGGACCGGGCGCTGCGCGTCAACACGTCGCACAATGATTTCCAGCTGCACGATTACGACAGCAGCGAATTTCGGGACGAACCGCTGCGCGTGCTGGAGCGCGACGTGATGCTGCCCGGATCGGACGTCCGCTGGCGCTTTCAGGTCGCGCAAAGCCGCGAGGGGCTGGAAGAACAGATCAACGTCCTGCGCAAGACGATGGTGCGCTCGTTCGGGGTCCTCGGCCTCGGGCTGCTGATCATGGCGGCCATCCAGGCCTTTTACGGCCTGTGGCCGCTGCGCCGCGTGCGCCGCGCCATCGCCCAGATCCGCTCGGGCGAGAAGGCGAGGATCGAGGAAAAATTCCCGCGCGAGATCGAGCCGCTGACGCAGGAGCTCAACGACCTGCTCGTCCATAACGAGGTGCAGGCCGAGGAAGCGCGGCGCCATGCCGGCAACCTCGCCCATGCGCTCAAAACCCCGCTCACCGTGCTCACCAACGCCGCCACCGCGAACAGCCCGGACCTCGACGAGACGGTCTGCCGCGAGGTGACGACGATGCGCCGCCAGGTCGACCACCACCTCGCCCGCGCCCGCGCCATCGGCCGCCGGTCAAGCGCCCAGGCGCGCGCCGACGTGTGGCCGGCGCTGGAAGCGGTCGAGCGCGCGGTCAGCCGACTCTACGAAAATGTCACGATCGACCTTGCCGGCGACAAGGACGTGGCCGTCCGGGTCGAGCGCCAGGATTTGGACGAATTGGTCGGCAATCTCATCGAAAATGCCGCCAAATATGGCGGCGGCCGCGTGTTCGTGACCGTCCGGCGCACGCCCGAATGCGCCGAGATCGAGGTCGAGGATGACGGCCCCGGCATTCCCGAGGCGCAGCGCGCCAGCACCTTCGACCGCGGCGCCCGGCTCGATCTGGAGAAGCCCGGCACCGGCCTCGGCCTCGCCATCGTCCGCGACGTCGCGGAAATATACGAAGGCTCAGTGGCGCTGGAGGAAAGCGAGGATCTGGGCGGCCTGCTCGCCCGGCTCAAGCTGCCGCTGGCGCCATAGTGGGTTGCACGGTCTTGCCTTTGGCGGCTCCAGCGCGCAGAGGCTGCGGCCGATGACCGCGACCATCCACCAGATCGGCGGCGCGCGCGCCCCTTCGCTCGACGCGATGCTGCAGCTCGTGGCCGGCGACCTCAACCACGTCAACACGGTCATCCTCGATCGGATGCAGAGCCAGATCCCGCTAATCCCCGAACTGGCCGGCCATCTGATCGCCAGCGGCGGCAAGCGCATGCGGCCGATGCTGACCTTGGCCTGCGCGCAGTTGCTCGATTATGGCGGCGCCCGCCACCACAAGCTCGCCGCCGCGGTCGAGTTCATTCACACCGCCACCCTGCTGCACGACGATGTCGTCGACGGCTCCGGCATGCGCCGCGGCAAGCGCACCGCCAACATCATCTGGGGCAATCCGGCGAGCGTGCTTGTGGGCGACTTCCTGTTCGCGCGCAGCTTCGAATTGATGGTCGAGGACGGCAGCCTCAAGGTCCTGCGCCTGCTCTCGCACGTCTCCGCCGTGATGGCCGAGGGCGAAGTCGACCAACTCACCGCGCAGCGCCGGATCGAGACCAGCGAAGACCATTATCTCGGCATCATCACTGCCAAGACGGCGGTCCTGTTCGCCGCGGCCTGCCAAGTGGCGGCGATGGTCGCCGAACGCGACGAGACCGTCGAGCAGGGGCTCGACGCCTACGGCCGCTACCTCGGCATTGCCTTCCAGCTGATCGACGACGCGATCGACTATGCCTCGAGCGCCGAGACGATGGGCAAGGGCGTCGGCGACGATTTCCGCGACGGCAAGGTGACCCTGCCGGTGATCCTCGCTTATGCCCGCGGCAGCGACGCGGAGCGCACCTTCTGGCGCGACGCGATCGAGGGCCGGCGCGCGTCCGACGAGGATCTGGCCTACGCGATCACCTTGCTGCGCAAGCACAATGCGATCGAGGACACGATCGCCCGCGCCCGCCATTACGGCCAGCGCGCGATCGACGCGCTCGGCCCCTTCCCCGCCGGCAAGGCCAAATCGGCCTTGGTCGAGGCCGTCGAGTTCGCGATCTCGCGCGCATACTGAGCCTCCCCTCCCGCAAGCGGGAGGGGATTGAGGGGAGGGCCGGTCGGTGACAAGAGACACCGTGCCCCACAGTGAAGCGACATCCCCTCCCCCGGCCCCTCCCGCAAGCGGGAGGGGGGTGCTTCCCATCCATGCCGTCCTCCCGGACCTGCTCGCCGCCTTGCGCGCCGGGTCCAGCGCCGTCCTCGTGGCGCCGCCCGGAGCGGGCAAGACTACCGCCGTGGCCCCGGCCCTCCTCGATCAGTCCTGGTGCAGCGGCGAGATTCTGCTGCTGTCGCCGCGCCGGCTCGCTGCCCGCGCCGCCGCCGAACGCATGGCCGAACTGGCCGGCGAACCGGTCGGCCAGACGATCGGCTACGCGACCCGGCTCGACGCCAAGCGGTCGGCGCGGACGCGCATTCTCGTCATCACCGAGGGCATTTTCCGCAACCGCATCCAGGCCGATCCCGAACTGGCCGGCGTCTCGGCGGTCCTGTTCGACGAGGTCCACGAGCGCAGCCTCGACAGCGATTTCGGCCTCGCATTGGCGCTCGACGCCCAGGCGGCCTTACGGCCCGACCTTCGCCTCGTCGCCATGTCGGCGACGCTCGACGGCACCCGCTTCGCCGAACTGATGGGCGGCGCGCCCTTGATCGAGAGCGAGGGCCGCTCCAATCCGATCGCCCTGCGCCATGTCGGCCGCGCGGCCGAGAAGCGGATCGAGGACGAGATGGCGGCCACGATCCGCCGTGCGCTGGCCGAAGCGGAAGGGAGCCTGCTCGCCTTCCTCCCCGGCGTGGCCGAGATCGAGCGCACCGCCGAGCGGCTCGAGAACCTTCCGGCCGGCGTGGACGTGCACAGGCTGCACGGCTCGCTCGACCCGCGCGACCAGCGCGCCGCCATCGCCGCCGGGCCCGCCGGTCGGCGCAAGATCGTGCTCGCCACCTCGATCGCCGAGACCAGCCTGACCCTGGACGGAGTCCGCATCGTCGTCGATTCCGGCCTCGCGCGCCGCGCCCGCTCCGATCGCGGTGCCGGCATCACCAGGCTCGTCACCGAACGGGCGAGCCAGGCCGCGGTCACCCAGCGCGCCGGCCGCGCCGGCCGCCAGGGGCCCGGCACGGTCTATCGCCTGTGGGAGGAAGCTGCGACCGCAGCCCTCCCGCGCTTCGACCCGCCCGAGATATTGGAGGCGGATCTGAGCGCGCTCCTGCTCGATTGCGCCATCTGGGGCGCGGCCGATCCGCGCGACCTCAAATGGATCGACCCCCCGCCCGCAGCCGCGGTCGACGAGGCACGCAAGCGGCTGCGCTCGCTCGGCGCGCTCGATGAAGACGGCCGCCCGACGGCGCATGGCAAAGCGATCGCCGCCCTGCCGCTGCCGCCGCGTCTCGCCCACATGATGCTGGAGGCCGATGCGCGCGGCTGGGGCGCGACGGCGGCCGAGGTGGCCGTTTTGCTCTCCGAGCGCGGCCTGGGCGGCAGCGACGCCGACCTCGAGCTCCGCCTCCGCCGCTGGCGCAGCGAAAGGGGCCAGCGCGCCGAAGCCGCCAAGGGCCTCGCGACAAGGTGGCGCAGGCTCGTTCGCGAAAACTCCCCGCCGAAAGCCGGGGTCCAGGACGACCTCTCCGCTGGGCCCCGGCTTCCGCCGGGGAACGTCGGCGCCTGCATCGCCCTCGCCTTTCCCGATCGCGTGTCGAAGCGGCGCGACGCGTCGGGCGAGCACTGGATTTCGGCGGGCGGGCGCGGCTTCCGGCTCGATCCCGCCTCGCCGCTCGCGCGCGAAGCCTGGCT
The DNA here is from genome assembly GCF_035594035.1 of Sphingomonas sp. LY54. Classification (NCBI taxonomy): domain Bacteria; kingdom Pseudomonadati; phylum Pseudomonadota; class Alphaproteobacteria; order Sphingomonadales; family Sphingomonadaceae; genus Sphingomonas; species Sphingosinicella wutangchuni. The sequence continues at coordinate 2,402,419 of NZ_CP141588.1, read as the reverse complement.
GGCGGTGGCCGAAGTCGGCGGCAGCGCGGCCGGCGCCCGCATCCTCTCCGCCGCGCCGATCGAGGAAGCGACGATCGAATCCCTGTTCGCCGACCGTATCGGGAGCGGCAGCCATGTCACGTTCGACGCGGCGACCGGCGGCGTCCGCGCCACCCATGGCCGCCGGCTCGGCGCGATCCAGCTTTCGGGCGGCCAGGACAGCCGCCCCGATCCCGAGGCTGTCGCCGCCGCTCTGGTCGAGGGCGTGCGCAGCCAAGGGCTGCACCTCCTGCCGTGGAGCGAGGCGGCGCAGTCGCTGCGCCGGCGCGTCGCCTTTGCCGCCACCGCCCACGATCCATCGCTGCCCGACCTGTCCGACGCCGCCCTGCTCGCCTCGCTCGACGAATGGCTGCCGATGCTCGTCGCGGGCAAGAGGCGACTGAGCGAGATCGATCCGAGCGCATTGAGCGGCGTGCTCGATACGGCTTTGGGCTGGGAAGGCCGCAAGGCGGTCGACCGGCTCGCGCCGCACGCCTTCACGACGCCGGCCGGAAGCAGCCATGCGATCGACTATGAGGCCGAGGCCGGGCCGACCGTGACGGCCCGCCCGCAGGCTTTTTTCGGCCTGTCGGAGCATCCGAGCATCGCCGGCGGGCGCATCCCGCTCGTCCTCTCGCTGACCTCCCCGGCCGGGCGGCCGATCCAGACCACGCGCGACCTGCCCGGATTCTGGGCCGGGAGTTGGGCCGCCGTCGCCAAGGAGATGCGCGGCCGCTACCCCCGCCACCCCTGGCCCGACGATCCCGCTGCGGCCGATCCGACGCTGCGCACCAAGAAGGCTTCCGCCCGTTCGGGGTGAGCGATATAGGACCCGTCAAAGGATCCGATTTTCAAGGGAATAGAATGGCAGCCCGCATCTTCCAGGAAACCAAGAACGCGATGCAATCGGGCAAGGCCCGCGAGGGACGCTGGGTCCTCGCCTTCGAATCGACGACGCCGCGCCGGCCCGACCCGCTGACCGGCTGGTCCGGCGGCAGCGACACCCAGACTCAGGTGCAGCTCACCTTCGACACGCTCGACGAGGCCAAGGCCTATGCCGAGCGCGAGGGCGTGTCCTATCACATCATCCCGGCGACCGTGCGCAAGCTCAAGCTGCAATCCTACGCCGACAATTTCCGGTGAAACCCGCCTTCGCCTTTTTGCTCCTCGCCGCTGCGCCGGCGCTGGCGCAGGAGGCGAAGTTCGAGCCCCAGGGCGACCGCTTCGCCGACGCCGGCGCGTGCCGGATGTACCTCGAGCAGCGCGTCGCCAAGGCGCGCGGCGATGACTATGTCGCGGTCCGGGGCCCCTATGCGATCAGCGTCGGGGACGTCCGCATCCACATGGTGCGGTCCGACGGCGATGGCCACCTCATCACCGAATATCGCTGCCTCGATTCGGAGCTCAGCGTGCGCAGCTGGCGCCACAGCATGACCGGCGGCGCGGACGAGCCGGCGACGGTCGAATCAATGGCCCGCGACGCCGAATGGCTGAAGAAGGACCGGCCCAAGCAGCAGTAAAAGCTTCGCGTCTATGGCGAGGCCTTCGGCCCGCTTGCGCGCGATGAAATCGGGCACGTCCGCCAGCGGCACGCGGTGGACGACGATGTCCTCGCCGTCGACGCCGCCGCCCTCGCCGACCTTGGTCAGCCCCTCTGCGCGCAGCAGGGTGAAGCCTTCCGACGACATCCCCGGCGAGGCATGGAAGCGCCCCAGATCCACCATCCGCGCGGCGCGGTAGCCGGTCTCTTCCTCCAGTTCGCGGATGGCCGCGGCTTCGACGCTCTCGCCCTCCTGCTCGTCGCCGACCAACCCGGCCGGCAGCTCGAGGCATTTCGCCTGGAGCGGCGCCCGCCATTGCTCGACGAGGAGGATATGTCCCTCGTCGATGGCGATCATCACCGCCGCGGAGACGCCGCGCGTGCGCGAGACGAACTCCCATTTCCCCATCCGCTTGGCGGCAATGAAGCGGCCTTCCCAGACGGTCTCGATTGGCTCGCTCATAATTCGATCAGACGGTCGGGCAGCTCATTGGGATTTTCGTGGCGCGCGGGCAGGCAGCCGGCCAGCACCTCGCCGATCTTTTCGACCGCTGCGGTCATGCCCTCGCCGGGGCGATCGGCCTTCACATGCTCGACCAGGACCGCCATCGCATCGCCCCAAACGTCCGGCTCGACCTTCGAATGGATCGCCTCGTCGGCGACGATCTCGGCGCGATGCTCGGCCAGCGAAAGATAGAGCAGGATTCCGGTGCGCCCGGCTGTGCGGTGCTCGGCGCCGATCCGGAACAGCTCGATCGCACGGCGGCGCACGCGGCGCGTCTTCGTGCGCGCCGGGGTCAGTGCCATGCGCAGCGGCATATAGGCCAACGCGAAGCGGACGATCAGGAAGAAGGCAGCCAGCGCGGCGAAAAGGAACAGCATCAGCATGCCGCGCGTCAGCCCGGCATTCCAACCGAAGAATAACGCCATTAGCCGATCGATCGCCCCTTGCGGCGCGAAGGCGATCAACGCCGGCACGAGGAGCATCGCCAGCACCGCATAATGGAGGCCGACATCGTGATAAGCGTCGGACTTGGCGGCGACGACGGTGACGATCTCGCCATCGCTCTTGCACTCGGCCTCGGCGACGGCGCGCGTGACCAACTCATGGTCTTCCGGGCTGAACCTTACCATCCGCCCGAAGCGCCTCCGCCGCCGAAAGAGCCGCCGCCGCCCGAGAAGCCGCCGAACCCGCCGCCGCCTCCGCCAAAGCCGCCGCCGCCCCAGCCGCTGCTGCCGCCGCCGAAGCCGCCCATGCCGGGGCCCCAGATGAACACGCCGCCGCGGCCGCGGCGATGGCGCCGGCCGCGCTTGCCGCCGCGCAGCATCGGCAGGATGATGAAGAGCAGAACGATCCCCCAGAAAATCAGCGGAAAGATCGAGCCGCCCCCGTCAGAGGCGGTCGCCTGCTGCTGCTGCGCCGCGAGCGCGCGCTGCTCGGCCTGCTCGGGCGGCGCCTGCAATTGCTGGATGATCGCGTCAGCGCCCGCCTTGATCCCGCCCGGATAGTCGTTCTCGCGAAAGCGTGGCAGGATCTGGTTGTGGATGATCAGCGCCGACAGGGCGTCGGTGAGGATCGGCTCGAGCCCGTAGCCGACCTCGATCCGAACCTTGCGCTCGGCCGGGGCGACCAGCAGAATCGTGCCGTTATTGGCCTCGTCCTGGCCGATGCCCCAGGCGCGGCCCAGCTTGTAACCGTAATCCTCGATCGCATTGCCCTGCAGATCGGGCACTGTCGCGATGACGAGCTGGCGCGAGCTCGCGGTTTCGAGTCCTTCCAGTTTCTGCGTCAACTCCGCTTCGTCCTGCGGCGACAGCAGATTGGCGGCGTCGACGACGCGCCCGCTGAGCTTCGGAAAATCCTGCGCCGCGACGGGCGCTGCGAAGAGCAGCAGGAACCCTAGGAAAAGTGCCTTCACGATCCCGTCTAGCGACTGGTGTTGGTGTCGAATTTCACCTCAGGCGCCGTCTCCGCGCCCGGCGTGGTCGCCTGGAACGGCACCATTGGCTCAGCGCCGTAGAAGACCTTGGCGCCGATCACATCGGGGAAGGTGCGAATGCGGGTGTTATAGGCCTGCACCGCCTGGTTGTAGTCGGTGCGCGCGATCGCGATGCGGTTCTCGGTACCCTCGAGCTGCGATTGCAGCGCTAGGAAGTTCTGGTTGGACTTTAGGTCCGGATAGGCCTCCTGCAGCCGCTGCAGCGGAATGATCGCGGTCGAGAGGCGCGCCTGGGCCTCGCTGAATGCGCGCATCGCTGCCGGGTCGCTCAACTGCTCGGGACTGACCTGGATCCGCGTCGCGTTGGCGCGCGCCTCGGTCACCTCGCGCAGCACGTTGCGCTCCTGGGCGGCGGCGCCCTGCACGCTCGCGACGAGGTTCGGGATCAAATCGGCGCGGCGCTGATATTGGTTCTGGACGTCAGCCCAGCGCGCCTTGGCCTCTTCCTCGGCCGTCGGGATCGAATTGATGCCGCAGCCGGCGAGCGAAACGGCCGCAAGCGGCGCCAACAGGGCCAGCGAGGTTCTTCCGCGGAGCATGGGCATCCTTCCCTTTTAAGATAGCGTGCGGACTAGGTAGATAAGAACGGGCGTCTATTCAATCGGGGAGGGTCGGCATCATGCTCCACGAGTTTCGCGACTTCATCGCGCGCGGGAACGTGCTCGACCTCGCGGTGGCGGTCATCATCGGCGCCGCCTTCGCCACGATCACCGCGTCGCTCACCGAAGATATCATCATGCCGGTCGTCGGTGCGCTGTTCGGCGGGCTCGATTTCTCCAGCTATTTTCTGCTGCTGGGCCCGATCCCCGAGGGCTATGCCGGATCGCCCGCTGATTATGCGGCGCTCAGGGCGGCCGGCGCGCCGGTGCTGGCCTACGGTCAGTTCATCACCGAACTGATCGACTTCCTGATCTTGGCGTTTATCATCTTCCTGATCATCCGCTCCGCCAACCGGATGACGCGCAGCAAGGAGGAGGAAGCGCCCGCCGATCCGGCCGAGGTCCAGCTGCTGCTGCGCGAGATACGCGACGAGCTTCGCAAGCGCGGCTGAGCCCCGCCCCTTCACATCCCGCCGCGAAGCGCCTATATGGGAATTGCCGGGTTCGCCCGGCTATGGCGATAAATCGTGTCGTACAATAGACGCAGCGGACCCGGGGGCGGTACCCGGCAGCTCCACCAAAATCCGCCGATAAGGCGGCTTCTGACGGGGCTGAACTAGGATCGACGTGTGTTGAAAAGCGGTGCTTTCGCCCGGCCTGAGTAAGCCGTTAAAGGCTCAAAACCACAAGTGCCAACGATAACGAAGCACTCGCGATCGCTGCGTAACTGATCCCTCACGGGAAAAGTTACAAAGCTTAAGCGCGGCAGGGACCACGCCGGGCAACAGAAGTGGAAACCAGCGGCCTCCGGGAGGGCCGGGCAACAGAACCTCCCGGACCTATTCCGAAAGGCGGAGCGCCGGACGAGAGAAGCTCCCCATTTTCCAGATAGTTGGTCACGATTTCCCGGTGTCGGCGCGCGCCGTCCCACTCGGTTCGTCGAATCCCTCTGGAACCCGAAGGCGGAACCGGGGATTATTACGGCTCTCTTACAAGGGGAGTGACTATGAAGATTCTGTCCAAAGCGATCGCCCTGTCGGCGTTCGCCATGCTCGCCGCCTGCGGCGGCAACGAAGCGGCCGAGAATGTCGAGGCGGCTGCCGAGAACCAGGCCGACGCGCTTGAGATGCAGGCGGACAATCTGACCGAGATGGCCGACAACACGACGGGCGCCGCCGAGAACAGCCTCGAGAACCAGGCCAATGCGCTCGAAAACCAGGCCGACGCGACCCGCGAGGCCGGCGAGAACCGGGCCGACGCGATCGAGGAAAACGCCCAGTAAGAGGCGCTCGAATCATGAAGGGCTGCCGGCACCGCGCCGTCAGCCCTTTTTCATGCCCGCTTCGCGTCGCTAGGACCGGCGCAGATCGAAACGATCGGCATCCATGACTTTGGTCCAGGCGTGCACGAAGTCGTCGACGAACTTCTGCCCGCCATCGTCGGCCGCATAGACTTCGCACAAGGCGCGCAACTGCGCGTTGGCGCCGAACACCAGGTCGGTGCGCGTCGCCGTCCATTTCTCTTCGTCCGTCCGGCGGCAGGTGCCGACGAACACCTCGTCCGCGCTGTCGTCGACCTGTTTCCAGGCGGTGCCCATGTCGAGGAGGTTGACGAAATAGTCGTTGGTGAGCTGGCCCGGCCGGTCGGTGAAGACGCCGTGCTTCGACCCGCCATGATTGGCGCCGAGCACGCGCAGCCCGCCGACCAGCACCGTCATCTGCGGCGCGCTGAGGCCGAGCAGTTGCGAGCGGTCGATCAGCAATTCCTCGGTCGGCACGTTGAACGAGACCTGCAGATAGTTGCGGAAGCCGTCCGCCTTCGGCTCGAGCGGCTCGAAACTCTCCACGTCGGTCTGCGCCTCGGTCGCGTCGCCGCGGCCCGAAGTGAACGGAACCGCCACGTCGTACCCCGCAGCCCGCGCCGCCTGCTCGATGCCGACATTGCCGCCGAGCACGATCAGGTCGGCGATCGAGACGCTGCCCCCGAAATCGGCCTTGATCCCCTCATAGACGCCGAGGACCCTGGCCAGCTCGGCGGGCTCGTTGACCTCCCAGTCACGCTGCGGCGCGAGCCGGATGCGCGCGCCATTGACGCCGCCCCTCTTATCGGAGCCGCGGAAGGTCGAGGCCGAGGCCCAGGCGGTCTTCACCAGCTGGGCGACGGTGAGCCCGGAAGCGACGATCTTGCCCTTGAGGATCGCCACGTCGGCGTCGTCGAGCGTCCGCCCGGCCGGGATGGGGTCCTGCCAGATCAGATCCTCGCCCGGCACTTCCGGACCGAGATAGCGGACCTTGGGCCCCATGTCGCGATGAGTGAGCTTGAACCAGGCGCGGGCGAAGGCGTCGGCGAAGGCGTCGGGATCGTTGCGGAAACGCTCGGCGATCGCGCGATATTTGGGGTCCGCCTTGAACGCCATGTCGGCGGTGGTCATCATCGTCGGCAGGCGCCGGTGCGGGCTGTGCGCGCCCGGCGCCATGTCCTCGGGCCGCGGGCTGACCGGCTGCCACTGCTTGGCGCCGGCGGGGCTGCGCACCAGCTCATACTCGTAATCGAGCAGCATGTGAAAAAAGCTCATGTCCCACTGGATGGGCGTCGGCGTCCACGCGCCCTCGAGGCCGCTGGTAATGGTATGGTCGCCGATGCCGCTCTCGTGCCCGCTCTGCCAGCCGAGGCCCTGCTGGGCGATGTCGGAGCCTTCCGGCTCAGCGCCGACCTTCGAGGCGTCGCCGGCGCCGTGGCACTTTCCGAACGTGTGGCCGCCAGCGGTGAGCGCGAGCGTCTCCTCGTCGTTCATCGCCATCCGGGCGAAGGTCTCGCGGATGTCGCGCGCTGACTGCAGCGGATCGGGATTGCCGCCCGGCCCTTCCGGATTGACGTAGATGAGGCCCATCTGGATCGCGGCGAGCGGGCTCTCCAGCACCTTCTCCTGCTCGGGATGGATGCGGGTCTCGCCCAGCCATTCCTCCTCGGTGCCCCAATAGATGTCCTTCTGCGGCTCCCAGACGTCCTCGCGGCCGCCGCCGAAGCCGAAGGTCGGCCCGCCCATCGATTCGATCGCGACGTTGCCAGCCAGGATCATGAGATCGGCCCACGACAATTGCCGCCCGTATTTCTTCTTGATCGGCCACAGCAAGCGCCGCGCCTTGTCGAGATTTGCATTGTCGGGCCAGCTGTTGAGCGGCGCGAAACGCTGGCCGCCCGAGGACGAGCCGCCGCGGCCGTCGCCGGTGCGGTAGGTGCCGGCGCTGTGCCAGGCCATGCGGATGAAGAACGGGCCGTAATGGCCGTAATCGGCCGGCCACCAGGGCTGGCTGTCGGTCATCAAAGCGGTGAGGTCGCGCTTCATCGCGGCGTAATCGAGCGCCTCGAATTCCTTGGCATAATCGAATGCCTCGCCCAACGGATTGGCGATCGCGCCATTCTGGTGGAGGATTTCGAGCGACAATTGGTTCGGCCACCAGTCGCGGTTGGTCCGCCCGAGCAGCGCCCGCAGCGCGGCCGGTTCCTTCGCCGGGCAATCGAGCGGGCTGCCGCCAGTCTTCGCGTCCATCGTACCGACTCTCCTCGTCAGCAGGGAGACGAGAGTTAGGCACGGCTTCGCGTCGACAAGAAACGACTAAAGCTTATCAAGACGAACAGGAAAATCGATTAGAGGCACGGCCTTATGTCGCGACGGTTTGGGCGATATCGCGATGGCGTCGGCCGGCCCTAGCATGACGGGACGGGAGAGCATCCCGCCATGCCGGATCGACTTTCGGTCAGGCCGCGCGCTGGAGCTCGTCCCTGAACCGCACCGCCTCGCGCCGGACATGGTCGGCCAGCGCCGGGTGGATGATGCTCTGGATCTGGCTCGTCCGGATGCCTTTCTCCGCCGCCGTCTTGAAATCGATGATCGATTCCACCGCCTTCATCGCCGGGTCGGGGGAGCCGCCGGCGCCGGGATCAGCCTCGAGCTTGCCAAACGTGTCGCTCGCCGCGTCGGCCGTCCGGATGAGCGCCTGTTCGTCGGGATCGAGCAACTGGGCGATGAACTGCGAATGCTCCTCCATCTTGTCCGCCCAGAAGGGCACGACCTCGGCGCGCGCATAGGAGACGTCGCCGCGACCGATCTGCTCAATGCGGCGGACGAAGCGGTCCGCCTCCTTGCGCGTGTGATCGAAGAAACTCGGCCAGACCAAGGTCCGGTACTGGCCGGTCTCCTGTGCGCGCTGCATCGCCGTCTTGTAGCCACCGAACGAGCGCGCGAGGTCGACCGTCGAGCGGTTGAAGCCCGGCAGGTCGGACCGGGTCAGCCGGCTCTTGCGCAGGCGCGAGAGATGATCGCCGAAGCGGCGCTGGAACTGCTCCGCCTCGGCGCGGGGCTTCGCGTTTTCGGGGCCGGGCATGAGCATGGCGAAGAACATCGCATGCTCCATCATGATGTCGCCCCAGAACAAGGTGTCGGCGACCGAATGCTCGACCGGGTCCATGCTGCCGGGCCGGGTGACGTAGATCGGCTTGGTACCGCCGCCGAGCGTTCCGACCTGCACGCCGGCGACACTCTCCGGAGCGAGCGGACCCGGACCGACGTGCGGGAATTGCGCCGCGCCCGAGCGCGCGAGGGCCGACGCGCAGCCGGTGGTGCCGAGAAAGGCGGTGCCGACGAGCGTCACCCCGGCAATCTCGACCAGTCGCCGCCGGGTGACCACGCCGGACGACTGCTCGGGCGGACACGCTTCCTGTTCGATATTCATCATCGTCTCCATCCCCCCGCGCCGACACTGCGCCGGCCGATAGCCCGCCGCTGCCCATTTGATGCCGCCCGGTGAAATGGGTTCCTGACGCGCGCTGCCGGCGGATCGATGGCGACTAACAGGCAAAATGAGCTGCGGGATTCCGGGCGTCTCCGAGGTGACCCGTCCGAAATATCGGACCGGCGCCGGGCGGGAAACCGATTAGGCCTAACATTTCGCGCGGGAGCGCCTATATAGGAGAGGCTTCAGTCGCAAAATTGACGGTCTTCGGTGCTTTTGCGGCTCCTTTTTCCTTCTCTCTCGCCTCTTTCAAGCGCCAGGGGACCGACTTCCGGTCTCTTTATCAAGAAGGAATTAGTTATGCCGATCGGCACCGTGAAATTTTTCGACAACGCCAAGGGCTACGGCTTCATCACCAACGAAGCCGGCGGCAACGACGCGTTCGTCCACATGACCGCCGTCGAGGCGGCCGGCATGCGCACGCTCGAGAAGGAGCAGCGCATTTCCTACGACCTCGAGAACGACAAGCGCGGCAAGACCAGCGCAGTCAACCTGCAGGCGGTCTGAGCTGCCGCCCCCGCTCCGGCGGGGGATGAATGAGCGGGCGGGTGCCTCGGCACCCGCCCCTTTCTTGCAAATCGGAGGTCACGGCATGTCTGCACAGCACGAATTCTACCTGGAACGCGCGGCCGAGGCTCGCGCCGGCGCCGGTGCGGCGACGCTCGACAATGTGCGCGACCGCTGGCTACGCTCCGAAGCGACCTGGACCGAAATGGCCGCCCGCAGCGAGCGCGGCGAGAAGATGCGCACCAAGCTCATCGCCGAGAAAGCCCTTGAGCGGGCCGAGTTGAAAGCCGAAAGGCAGGCCTGATCGATCCGCCGGCCGCAGTCCCATCGGATGCGGCCGACACCGCTCACAGGGGAAAGACGCGCGGATCGATGTTTCTGACACGCTGGTTCAACTACAAATCATTCGACATGGCGGTCGATCTCGGCACCGCCAACACGGTCGTGTACGTGCCCGGCCGCGGCATCGTGCTCAACGAGCCGTCGGTGGTGGCGATCGAGACGATCCACGGCGTCCGCCGCGTCAGGGCGATCGGCAACGACGCCAAGCTGATGATGGGCAAGACCCCCGACCAGATTCAAGCCATCCGCCCGATGCGCGACGGCGTCATCGCCGACGTCGACGTCGCCGAGCAGATGATCAAGCATTTCATCACCAAGGTGCACGGCAACAGCCGCCTGCCGCGCTGGCCGGAGATCGTGATCTGCGTGCCGTCCGGTTCCACCTCCGTCGAACGCCGCGCAATCCGCGACGCCGCCTCCAACGCAGGCGCCTCGCAGGTCTGGCTGATCGACGAGCCGATGGCGGCCGCGATCGGCGCCGGCATGCCGGTGACCGAGCCGATCGGTTCGATGGTCGTCGACATCGGCGGAGGCACCACCGAAGTCGCCATCCTCTCGCTGCGCGGCCTTGCCTATACCACGTCGGTGCGCGTCGGCGGCGACAAGATGGACGAAGCGATCACCTCCTACGTCCGCCGCCACCACAGTTTGCTGATCGGCGAAGCTACGGCGGAGCGAATCAAGCACGAAGTGGGCACCGCCAAGATTCCGGCCGACGGCATAGGCTCCAAAGTTCACGTCAGCGGCCGCGACCTCGTCAACGGCGTGCCCAAGCAGATCGTCATGACCCAGGCGCAGATCGCCGACGCGCTGGCCGACCCGGTCGCCGCGATCGTCGAGGCCGTGCGGATCGCGCTCGAGAATACCGCGCCGGAACTGGCCGCCGACATCGTCGATCAGGGCATCATGCTGACCGGCGGCGGCGCGCTCCTCCAGCGCATGGACGAGCGGCTTAGCGAGGCGACCGGCCTGCCCGTGACCGTCGCCGACGACCCTCTGACCTGCGTGGCGATAGGCACCGGCCGCGCGCTCGAGGATCCCACTTTCCGCGCGATCCTACAGACGGCCTGAGCCGGAGCGGCCCGGACGGAGCCAGGGCGCTGCGCCCTATTTTTCCGTGAAGCGCTTCACCTTGACGGGCAGATCCTTGCCCTTGGTGCGGCGCGACGGAATCTGGACCGGGTTCTTCTTCTTCCACTGGGCCCAGGTCATGGGCCCATCCGGCGTCTCGATAATCTCGTCGTCCAGCGACATGGCGATGCTCCCGTTCCGGCGCTCTTCTAGCAGTTTCTAACCGTCAGGTCCCTTGCCCGGTTCAATCGGCAAGGCGCGGCTGCCACTTGCCCTTGGTCCGGCTCGTCAGGTGGAAAAGGCGGCAGCGGTCGCAGCGATAGGGGCGCAGCGGGAGATCAGCGCAGGCGGCAGCGCGGCGCGCCTCGTCCCTGGAGGCGTAACTCGCCTTCCTCAGGCAGACGCTCAGCTTCGTACGCATCGTCGGCCTCCCAGAGAAAAGGCCCCGCGATCGCTCGCGGGGCCCTTCCTGTCAGAACCGAGGTTGGAGACCTCAGTCGTCGTCGCGGGTCAGGAATGCGGGGGCGAATTCGGGCTCGCCGCCTTCCTCGCGCGGGGCGGGCTCGCCGCCTTCACGGCGGGGACCACGGTCGCCACGGCCTTCGCCGCGCTCGCCGCCACGGCCCCGGCCGCCACGGTCGCCGCGGCCTTCGCCGTCGCGACGGGGACCGCGATCACGGCCGCCGCGGTCACCGCGGTCGCTGCGCTCACCACGCTCGCGCGCTTCGCGCGGCGGACGGGTATCCTCCAGCTCGGCGCCGGTTTCCTGGTCGACGACGCGCATCGACAGGCGAACCTTGCCGCGCGGATCGACCTCGAGAACCTTGACCTTCACTTCCTGGCCCTCGGAAACGACGTCGGTCGGCTTCTCGACGCGCTCGTTCCTCATCTCGGAGACGTGGACGAGACCGTCCTTGCCGCCCATGAAGTTCACGAAGGCGCCGAAATCGACGATGTTGACGACCTTGCCGCTGTAGACCTTGCCGACCTCAGCCTCCTCGACGATGCCGAGGATCCACTTACGGGCCGCTTCGATCTGGTTGACGTCGGACGAGCTGATCTTGATCACGCCCTCGTCGTCAATGTCGACCTTGGCGCCGGTCTCGGCAACGATCTCGCGGATCACCTTGCCGCCGGTGCCGATGACTTCGCGGATCTTCGCCTTGTCGATCTGCATCGTCTCGATACGCGGAGCGTGCGCCGAAAGCTCGGTGCGGACTTCGCCCAGCGCCTTGGCCATCTCGTTCAGGATGTGGGCGCGACCGGCATTCGCCTGCTCGAGCGCGACCTTCATGATCTCCTCGGTGATACCGGCGATCTTGATGTCCATCTGCAGCGAGGTGATGCCCTCGGACGTGCCGGCGACCTTGAAGTCCATGTCGCCGAGATGGTCCTCGTCACCCAGGATGTCGGAAAGGACCGCGAAGTCCTTGCCTTCCAGGATGAGGCCCATGGCGATGCCCGAGACCGGACGCTTCAGCGGAACGCCCGCATCCATCATCGCGAGGCTGCCGCCGCACACCGTCGCCATCGACGACGAGCCGTTCGACTCGGTGATGTCGGAAAGGACGCGGATCGTGTACGGGAACTCCTCCGTGCTCGGCAGCACCGGGTGCAGCGCGCGCCAGGCGAGCTTGCCGTGGCCGACTTCGCGACGGCCCGGGGCGCCGAAGCGGCCGACTTCGCCGACCGAATAAGGCGGGAAGTTATAGTGCAGCATGAAGCGCTGGTAGGAGAGACCCTCCAGGCCGTCGATCATCTGCTCGGCGTCCTTGGTGCCGAGCGTGGTGGTGCAGATCGCCTGCGTCTCGCCGCGGGTGAACAGCGCCGAACCGTGGGTGCGCGGCAGGAAGCCGACCATCGACTCGATCGGGCGGACCGTCTTCGTGTCGCGGCCGTCGATGCGGCGGCCGTCCTTCAGGATCGCGCCGCGGACGATTTCCGCCTCGAGCTTCTTGACGAGCTTGGCGGCGGCGAGCTGGGCCTGCGGCTCGGCTTCGGCGAATGCCGCCTTGGCCTTGTCGCGGGCGGCGTTGAGCATGGCCGAACGCTCGGACTTCTGCGTCGTCTTGTAGGCGGCGGCGATGTCGGCGCCGACCAGGTCGCGCAGCTTCTGCTTGACCTCGGACGTGTCGGCGGCCTCGGCGAGCTCCCAAGGCTCCTTAGCGGCCTGCTCGGCGAGCTTGATGATCGCCTCGATGACCTTCTGGCTCTGCTTGTGGCCGTACATGACGGCGCCGAGCATGACCTCCTCGGAGAGCTCCTTGGCCTCCGATTCGACCATCAGCACGGCGTCGTAGGTGCCGGCCATGACGAGGTCGAGATCGCCCTGCTTGATCTGCTCGCTGGTCGGGTTGAGGACATACTCGCCGTCGACATAGCCGATGCGGGCGCCGGCGATCGGGCCCATGAACGGGATGCCCGAAAGGGTGAGCGCCGCCGAGGCCGCGACCATCGCGACGACATCGGGCTCGTTCTCGCCGTCATAGGAGAGAACCTGCGCGATCACGAGGACTTCGTTGTAGAAGCCTTCCGGGAAGAGCGGACGGATCGGACGGTCGATCAGGCGGCTGGTCAGCGTTTCCTTTTCGGTGGCGCCGCGCTCGCGCTTGAAGAAGCCGCCCGGGATGCGGCCGGCGGCCGAGAACTTTTCCTGATAGTGGACGGTCAGCGGGAAGAAATCCTGCCCCGGCTTCACATTCTTGGCCGCGGTGACGGCGCAAAGGACGACGGTTTCGCCCAGGGTGGCCAGCACAGCGCCGTCCGCCTGACGGGCCACGCGGCCCGTTTCGAGGGTGAGCGTCTTGCCGCCCCACTCGATTTCCACTTTCTTCATGTCAAACATCTGTTTTTCCTTACATCACCGGCGGCCAGATGCGGCCGGTGGCCTGCGTGCGGGCAGTTTGGCCCGCCTTGGTGGACCCGAACGGTCCATTCCAGGGATCGCCGGATTGCGGTCCCCGAAAATGAGAAACGGCCCCGCGAGGGGGCCGTCCCGTATTATTTGCGAAGGCCGAGCTTCCCGATGAGCGCGAGGTAGCGCTCCCCATCGGTCTTCCGGAGATAATCCAGAAGCGAGCGGCGCTTGTTGACCAGCATCAGCAGACCGCGCCGGCTATGATTGTCCTTGGCGTGGGTCTTGAAGTGCTCGGTGAGATTGGTGATGCGCTCCGTGAGGATCGCGACCTGGACCTCGGGGGATCCGGTGTCGCCCGACTTGCGGGCGTTGTCGTTGATGATTTCCTGCTTGCGCTCGATGCTAACCGACATCGTCTTCCTTTCAAACTAGAGGTTGAAGCCGCGCACCACCCGAAGTTCGCCCTCGGAAAGCTCCACCAGCGCAACCGGAACAGACTGGTCGGTCGCAAGGTAGTGCCCTGGCTGTGCGGCAATCCCGATCACTTTCTGCCCCTGGCGGAGCAGCCTTGCCTGATCGGGGGCGACGGGTAGAGCCGGGATGTCGTCCAGCCCTGCCGTCAACGGCAAGAGTGCCTGTTCTAGCTGGCGCGCATGGCCGAGATCGGCCAATTTGTCCAGCGAAATCGCTCCCTCCAGAGTGAACGGGCCGGCCTTCGTCCGCCGCAGCATGGTCACCGAACCGAGCGTTCCGACCGCGCGGGCGATGTCGCGGGCGAGCGAGCGGATGTAGGTGCCCTTGGAGACACGTGCGATGAGCGTGACGGAGTCCAGCTCCTCTCCGTCATCCCCGCTTTCGCGGGGATGACGGAGAGATAGTTCGTGCACCGTCACCGCGCGGGTCTTCATTTCGACCTGCTCGCCGGCGCGGGCGCGGTCGTAGGCGCGTTTGCCGTCGACCATCAGCGCCGAATAAGCCGGCGGCACCTGCTCGATCGGGCCGGTGAAGAGCGGCAGCGCCGCCTCCAGCGCCGCCAGAGTGGGGCGAACGTCGGAGGTGGCGACCACCTCCCCTTCCCCGTCGAGCGTCGAAGTCTCGGCGCCGAAGCCGATCGTGAATTCGTAGATCTTGTCGGCGTCGAGCATGCGGCCCGACAGCTTGGTCGCCTCGCCGAGCGCGACCGGCAGCACGCCACTCGCCAGCGGATCGAGCGTGCCGCCATGGCCGACCTTCATCTTGGGATAGCCGCCCGCCTTCAGCGCGCGCTTCACCGCCGACACGATCTGGGTCGAGCCGGGCCCGAGCGGCTTGTCGACGATCAGCCAGCCGTGGAGGGCCATTCGTCCGCCAGGATCGAGAAGAGGATTGTGTCGCGGACATGGCCGGTCCACGTGATCCGTTCCTGCCGGATCACGCCTTCGCGCACGCTGCCGAGCTTCGCCATCGCCGCCTGGGACCGCTTGTTGCGGGCATCTACGCGGAACTCGATGCGGCGGAAGCCGCACGCGATCGCCCGCGCGATCATCAGATCCTTGACCCGGCGGTTGATGCCGCTGCCGCGCAGCGTGGGCACATAATAGGTATTGCCGATCTCGAGCACGCCGCGTTCCGGCTCGATGCCAATATAGGCGCTCATGCCGACCACGCGTTCGTCCAGCAAGATCGCGAAGGCGCAGCCGTTGGGCCGCGCGACGAGGGCGTCGAAGCTCGCATCGAAATGTTCGGGCCCATAGGGAATGGCGTAGATCGCCCAGATCTCGCGGTCCTCGGCGCAGGCCTCGCGCAGCGCGTCGCGGTGCGGCTCGGCCAGCGGTTCGAGGCGGAGCGCGCCGTCCGCCATCGGCGCGCCGAGGCTCACTCTTCCTCGTCGCCGCCGAGGTCCGCCGCAACCTTGGGCGAGCGCAGGATCTTGTCGATGTGGCTGCCCTCGTCGAAGCTCTCGTCGGGCAGGAACTTCAGCATCGCCGCATATTTGGTATTCACCCGCCGCGACACCTCGCCGCGCAGATAGCGCACGTTCTTCTTCAACGCCGCGATCACCTGCGCCTCGTCGGCGCCGAGCAGCGGCTTCACGAAGACGGTGGCATGGCGCAGGTCCGGCGACATCCGCACCTCCGTGACCGAGACCGGATGGCTCGCCAGCACGTCGTCATGCACGTCGCCGCGGGCCAGCACGTCGCTCAGCGCATGGCGCACCTGCTCGCCGACGCGCAACAGGCGGACCGAGCGCCCTTCCTGGGATTCATTGTGACGCATAGATCAACAGCTCCATCCCCTCCCCCGCGAACGGGGGAGGGAAATGCTTAGAGCGTCCGTGCCCGTTCCTCGACCTCGAAGACCTCCAGGTGGTCGCCCGCCTTGATGTCGTTCGTGTCGGCGAGGAGCACGCCGCATTCGAGGCCGGCGCGCACTTCGGCAACGTCGTCCTTGAAGCGCCGCAGCGAAGCGATCGTCGTCTTGGAGACGATGACGTCGGAGCGGGTGAGGCGCGCATGTAGGCCCTTGCGGATGACGCCTTCGAGCACGAGCAAGCCGGCCGCCTTGTCCTTCTTGCCGGCCGGGAAGACCTCCTTGACCTCGGCGCGGCCGACGACGGTCTCGACGATCTCGGGTCCGAGCTCGCCGGCCATCGCCTGCTTCACCCAGTCGGTGAGGTGGTAGATGACGTCGTAATAGCGGAACTCGACCTTGTTGCGCTCGCCGATCTCGCGCGCCTTGGCGTTCGGACGGACGTTGAAGCCGATGATCGGCGCGTTCGAGGCACTGGCCAGGGTCACGTCGCTCTCGGTGATCGCGCCGACGCCCGAATGGAGCACGCGGACGCGGATCTCGTCGGTCGAGATGCGGTTGACGGCGTTGACGATCGCCTCGACCGAGCCCTGCACGTCGGCCTTGATGACCATCGGGAATTCGATGGCCATGTTCGCCTTGGAGACGAACATGTTCTCAAGGCTGACCGGCGCGGAGGTGGTCCGCTTGCGATCGAGCAAGCCCTGGCGATAAGCGGCGACTTCGCGGGCGCGAGCGTCGTTCTCGACCACCGAGAAGGGATCGCCCGCCGACGGGACGGCGGAGAGGCCGAGCACTTCGACCGGGACCGAGGGTCCGGCTTCCTTCACCTGGCGACCCTTGTCGTCGATCATCGCGCGGACCTTGCCGCTGGCGGCGCCGACCACGAACGTGTCGCCCACGCGCAGCGTGCCGCGCTGGACGAGCACGGTCGCGAGCGGGCCGCGGCCCTTGTCGAGCTTGGCCTCGATCACCGCGGCCTCGGCCGGGCGATCGGGATTGGCCTTCAGTTCGAGCAGTTCGGCCTGGAGCTGGATCGCCTCGAGCAATTTGTCGAGGTTGGTCTTCTTCAGTGCCGACACCTCGACGTCCTGGACGTCGCCGGACATCGCCTCGACGACGATCTCGTGCTGCAGCAGTTCCTCGCGGACCTTCTGCGGATTGGCCTCGTGCTTGTCGATCTTGTTGATCGCCACGATCATCGGCACGCCGGCCGCCTTGGTGTGGTTGATCGCCTCGATCGTCTGCGGGCGCAGGCCGTCGTCCGCCGCCACCACCAGGATGACGATGTCGGTGACGTTGGCGCCGCGCTGGCGCATCTCCGTGAAGGCCTCGTGGCCCGGCGTGTCGAGGAAGGTGATCTTCGACTTGTCCGGCATCGCCACCTGGTAGGCGCCGATATGCTGGGTGATGCCGCCGGCCTCGCCGGACACGACGTCGCCGCCGCGGATCGCATCGAGCAAGGACGTCTTGCCGTGATCGACGTGGCCCATGATGGTCACGACCGGCGAACGCGGCTTCAGCGTCTCGGGCGCATCTTCCTCGCCGCCGACGCCGATCTCGACGTCCGCGTCGCTGACGCGCTTGATGTTATGGCCGAATTCCGTGACGAGCAGCTCGGCCGTGTCCTGGTCGATCGCCTGGTTGACGGTGACGACCATGCCCATCTTGAAGAGCGACTTGACGAGGTCGGCGCCCTTCTCGGCCATGCGGTTGGCGAGCTCGCCGACCGTGATGGTGTCGGGCACGACGACGTCGCGGATCTGCTTGGCCTGCGGGCCACCCATCTGATGATGGCGCTTTTCCTTCTCGCGGGCGCGCTTCAGCGCGGCCAGCGAGCGGGCGCGGGCACCGCCGTCGCCATCATTGAGGGCACGGGTGACGGTGAGCTTGCCGGACTGGCGGCGGTCGTCGCCGCCGCGGGCGCCGCGCGCCGGACGCGCCGGCTCGGGCCGCTTGGCGACGTTGACGAAGCCCTTCGGGCGCGGGTGCGCCGGACGGCGCTCCTCTTCCTCGGCGGCGGCCGGAGCGGCAGGCTGCTGGGCGGCCTGCTCGGGCTCCTCGGCGGCGCGCTTGGCGGTTTCCTCTGCCTCGCGCGCACGTTCTGCAACGGCGGCTTCCTCGGCCTTGCGGTTGTCTTCGGCGCGGCGCTTCTCTTCCTCGGTCGCCTGCTGGGCTTGGCGGTCCTCGCGGCGGCGCGCTTCCTCGAGCGTCGTCAGGCGCGCTTCCTCGGCTTCGCGCAGCAGACGCTCCTGCAGTTCGCGGCGGGCGGCGGCGTCCATCGGCCGCTGCGGCGCTGGGCGCTGCGGAGCGGGCTGCGGCGCGGGAGCCTTGGCGGCGGGGGCCGGAGCGGCCGGGGCCGGCGCGGGTGCGGCTTCCTCGACGCGCGGCGCCTCTGCCTCACCCGGCTTGCCGAGGATGCGGCGCTTCTTGACCTCGACCACGACCGTGTTCGAGCGGCCATGGCTGAAGCTCTGCTTCACCTTGCCGGTCTCCACGGTCCGCTTGAGACCCAGCGGTGCGCGCGCTCCCAGTTTCGGCTTGTCTGTCGTGTCGCTCATTTAAACCCTTCGTTCTCACTCAATGCCGACCGCGCCGCTGCGTCATCTCCGCAGGGGTTTAGCTGACCTTCAACTCCGATAAAAGCGCGCCACCGGGCGAGCGCGTGACTCACACGCGCTGCGGCGGCTCGGTCGATCAATGCGACATGTACCACATTCTGGCGACCAAGCGCTAACGACAATATGGACCTTTCCGCTGGAAAAACCAGTCCTTGGCCACCCGTTTCCTCGCCGCCGCCGCCGACCCGCCAGGCCTGGTCGAGCTTGCGGTTGCCGTCCTCGCTGGCGTCGGCGGCGTGGATCAGCAGATGCACATCGCCCCGGCGGGCCGCGGTTTCGATCTTTTCGCTGCCGGTCAGCAGGGTGCCCGATCGCGCCTCGAGGCCGAGCCGGTCGAGCGCGGCCTGACGCAGCGCGTCCGCGATGCGCGCGCCCAGATCCTCGGGAATCTTCAGGTCCGCGCCCTTGAAGGAGCGCAGCAAGGCGCCCCGCAGCCGGCCCTTGGCCTGGGCCGCTTCGAGTGTCGCGCGATCCACGCCGATCCAGGCGCCGCGGCCGGGCGCCTTGGCGCGAACGTCGGGCAGCACCGTTCCGTCGGGGCCGATGGCAAGGCGCACGAGCGCATCCCGCGCGGCATGCTCGCCGCTCAGGATGCACTTGCGTTCCGGCGTGTGGGAGGGCTTGCGCCCCCCTACGTCACTGGCTTCGCTTAGGGTCTCATTGGGAGTCTGCCGCAACAGCGTCCTCCCCTTCATCCTCGAACCAGTGGGCGCGCGCGGCCATGATGATCTCGTTGCCCTGATCGTCGCTCAGGCCATATTCGGCGAGAATGCCGCCCTTGTCCTCGGTGCGGTTGCTCTCGCGCTGGCGGCGCTGCTCCGGACGCTTCTTCTGGACCAGTTCGTCGGTCGCGAGATCGGCGAGGTCGTCGAGCGTCTTGATGCCGGCCTTGCCGAGCGTGACCAGCATCGCCTCGTTGAGGTAGGGCATCTCGGCCAGCGCATCCTCCACGCCGAGCGCGCGGCGCTCCTGGCGCGAGGCCTCCTCGCGGCGATCGAGCGCTTCCTGGGCGCGGCTCTGCAGCTCGGCGGCGAGCTCCTCGTCGAAACCTTCGATTGAGGCGATCTCGTCGACCTCGACATAGGCCACTTCCTCGAGCGCGCCGAAGCCTTCGGCGACGAGCAACTGGGCCAGCGTCTCGTCGACGTCGAGCTCGGTCTGGAACATCTCCGAGCGCTCGATGAACTCGCGCTGGCGCTTCTCGCTCGAATCCGCCTCGGTCATGATGTCGATCGCCGAGCCGGTGAGCTGCGACGCGAGCCGCACGTTTTGGCCGCGGCGGCCGATCGCAAGGCTGAGCTGATCGTCGGGGACGACCACCTCGATGCGGCTCTCTTCCTCGTCGATCACGACGCGGGCGACGGTCGCCGGCTGCAGCGCGTTGACGACGAATGTGGCGAGGTCCTCGGACCACGGGATGATGTCGATCTTCTCGCCCTGCATCTCCTGGACCACGGCCTGGACGCGCGAGCCCTTCATGCCGACGCAGGCGCCGACCGGATCGATCGAGCTGTCATGGCTGATCACGCCGATCTTGGCGCGCGAGCCCGGATCGCGGGCGGCGGCCTTGATCTCGATGATGCCGTCGTAGATTTCGGGGACTTCCTGCGCGAACAGCTTTTTCATGAAATCGGGGTGCGCGCGCGACAGGAAGATCTGCGGCCCGCGATTCTCGCGACGGACGTTGAGGATCAGCGAGCGGACGCGGTCGCCGACGCGAACGACTTCGCGCGGGATCTGCTGGTCGCGGCGGATGACGCCCTCGGCGCGGCCGAGATCGACGACGACGTGGCCGAATTCGACGCGCTTGACGACGCCGGTGATGATCTCGCCGGCGCGGTCCTTGAATTCCTCGAACTGGCGCTCGCGCTCGGCGTCGCGCACCTTCTGGAAGATGACCTGCTTGGCGGCCTGGGCGGCAATGCGGCCGAATTCGATCGGCGGCAGCGGATCGACGATGAAGTCGCCGATCTCGGCGCCCGGCTGCAGCTTCTGCGCGTCGGCGAGGCTGACCTGCTTGAAGTAATCGTCGACCTCCTCGGTCACCTCGACGACGCGCCACAGGCGCAGGTCGCCCGAGACGGGATCGAGCTTGGCGCGGATGTCGTTCTCGGCGCCGTAGCGGGCACGGGCGGCGCGCTGGATCGCGTCCTCCATCGCCTCGATCACGATCGCCTTGTCGATCAGCTTCTCGCGCGCGACAGCGTCGGCGATGGCGAGCAGCTCGGCCTTATTGGCGGAAACGGCGGTGGCCATAGGTTCAGTCCTGTCCTTCTACCTGGATGGAGTCCGCGCCTTCCGCGTCGAGCGGAGCGGTCGCTTCAATGAGTCTGTCGGTCATGACGAGCTTGGCGGACTGGAGCGCCGCGAACGGCAGCCGGGTCTCGCCGAGGCCCTGAACGTCGACCACGATTTGGTCGCCGTCGGAGCCGATCAGGTCGCCCGCAAACACTTTGCGGCCGTCCAGCTTCTCGGCGAGGACCAAGCGGGCCTCGTGGCCCTTCCAGTCGTCGAAATCCTTGAGGCGGGTCAGCGGCCGGTCGATGCCCGGCGAGCTCACTTCGAGCCGGTAGGCATGCTCGATCGGGTCCGTCTCGTCGAGCAGCTCCGAGAGCCGCCGCGACAGTCGGGCGCAATCCTCGAGTGTGAGCTGGCGCGTGTCGGGGCGCTCGGCCATGACCTGCAAGGTCGGATCGGACGTGCCGCCGGTCATCTTCACGCGCACCAGCTCCAGCCCCTCGGCCTTCGCCTGGGGCTCGATCAGCCGGGTCAGTTCGGCGATGTCCGCCATGCACGCTCCAAAAAGATAAAGGCCAAAAAAGATAAAGGCCAGCCGCGCCGGCCCCCGGGGGGACCAGCCTCAACAAAGTTACCGATGTCGAGAAAGTCAGCAGCTATATAAGCCGGTCTAGTCGCGTGAGCAAGAGATTAGCTGGCCATCCACGGCGAGGGCGCGCCGAACCAGGCTTTCCAGCCGACGACGACCAGCCAATGCAGCGCGACGGAAGGCCATATCGAGCCCGTCGCTAGATACAGCCGGCTCGCCGCGGTGCCGAAAACCGCCACGCATGCGAGAAACCAGGGGTTCAATACCACCTCGCCCCAGCTGGGCCCGAACAGCAGCGCCTGCGGCGGATGCCATGCGACGAACAGCAGGACTGGCAGGATGTAGCGCCAGGCGGGAGCGGGTTGGCCGGGGGTCGGCAGCGCTATCACGCGGAACAGCAGCTCCTCGCCGAAGGCGGGGGCGACCAGCGCGACGAGCGCAAGCCGCGCGAGCAAGGCCGAATCCTCGGCCCAGCCCCATTCCATCAGGCCGCCGGCATAGCCGAGGGCGACGATCAGCGGCAGCGACCACGCCAGTTCGGCCAGCGCACGCCGAAGCGCGGCGCGATCGGGAATGGTGACGAGCGCAGCGCCGATCTTCCCGCGAAGCCCGGCGCGATTCGTCACGGCATCAGTCGCCGCCCCATGGCGCCGGCGGCGGGGTGACCGGCCTGGAGAGATCGAACTCGACGCGGAAGAAGCGGTTCGGGCGGCGCAGCTCGTAGGCGAAGGCGCGGCCGGGATTCGCTTCGACCGCCCAAACATTGTCGAGCGAGGCGGTTATGCCGGCGTGGCGGAAGAGCTTCTTGGTGAAGGCATCGGTCGGGAAGTGCTGGCGCGTCGCCGTGCCGCCGCTGCCGTCGCCGCCATATTGGGTGAGATCGTCCTCGCTGCCGTCCTCGTGGCGGTGGTCGTGCTTCAGCCGCAGGCCGGCATCGGTGCGGGTGATGACCCAGGTGCGCGAACGATCGGCGCCGACATGGAAGGGAATGCGCACCGTGTCGGCCGAGCATTCGCGGACGTGCATGACGAGCTGCTGGCCGGCCATATCCTGGTCCTGCGCGTCGCTGCTGACCAGCCGGCCCTCATAGGCCTTGCCGCACAGGCTCTGGAGATTGGCGAAGAAGGCGTCCGCATCAGCGTCGCCGCCGCTTGTGGTGGCGCAGGCGGAGAGCGCCAGCAGGGCGAAGAGCGGCAGAATCCTGTTCATGGACGAGGGTTAGCGCGGTCCGGCGGCACTTTCGAGCGCCTTTTCCTCGGCCCGAATCCGGACCGTCAGCACCGCCGCATTGAGCAGGGAGAAAAGCAGCGCGACTGGCCACAGGCCGAAGGCGAGCGGCAGCAACGCGATCTCGGCGACGACGACCAGGTAATTGGGATGGCGGACGAAGCGGAACGGCCCGCGTGCGATCAAGGGCGCGCCGGGCAGGACGATGATGCGCGTGGTCCAGCGCTCGCCCAATGTGGCCAGCACCCACAATCGCGCGCCCTGCAGCAGCACGAACAGGCCGATCAACGGCCAGAGCACCGGCCGGCCGGGCGCCAGCCACCACAAGGCGGCGAGCCAGGCGGCGTGGATCGCGACGATCAGCGGATAATGGCGAGCGCCGACCTCGTAGGCGCCGCGCGCGAGCAGGCCGCGCGTGTGGCGACGCGACACGGCCAGTTCGGCGAGGCGCTGCGCCGTGACCAGAGCGAGGATCGCGACCGCCGCATTCATGCGCGGGCGAGCGAGAGACCGCTGGTCGTGAAGCCCGGCCCGAGCGCAAGCAGCATCGTCCGCTCGGGCATGCCGGCTGCGAGCAGGCGATCGAGGACGAACAGGACGGTCGGCGCGGACATGTTGCCATAATCGCGCAGCACCGCGCGCTCGTGATCGAGCGATCCCTGGTCGAGGTGCAGGCTGAGCTCGAGCGCGGCGATCACCTTGGCGCCGCCGGGATGGCAGGTGAAGCGATCGACCTCGTCGCGTTCAAGCCCGGCATCATCCAGGATCTGCGTCACGCCCGCCGCCATATTCTCCTCGATGAAGGGCGGGATCGCCCGGTCGAAGATCACGCCGAGCCCCGGATCCTCGACGTCCCAGCCCATGATGCCGAGCGTGTCCGGCCAGAGTATCTCCCCGCCGCCCTCGATCCGGGCGATGCCGCCGTCGCCGCCGCGCACCACGGCGGCGGCTGCGCCGTCGCCGAACAAGGCGGTGGCGACGACATTGGCCTTGGACAGCTTATCGAGCCGGATCGAGGTGGAGCACAGTTCGACCGTCACAAACAGCACCGTCCGGCCGCCCGCCGCCAGCCGCGCGGCGAGGGCCAGCCCGCTGACGCCGCCGGCGCAGCCCAGGCCGAACACCGGCACCCGTTCGACATTGGCGCGGAAACCCATCCGCCCGGCGACCCGCGCCTCGAGGCTCGGCGTGGCGATGCCGGTGGTGGAGACGGTGACGAGCGTGTCGATGGCGTCGGGCGAGAGGCCGGCCCGGTCGAGCGCCGTTTCCGCCGCTTCGGTATAGAGCGCTTCCGCCGCCTCGAGATAGACGGCGTTGCGCGCCTTCCAGCCATGATCGCCATGATACCAGGGCTCGGGCCGGACGACGTGGCGCTGCGCGATGCCGGCATTGTCGAACACCGGCTCCATCTGCTCGAACAGGCGCATCCGCGCGCCGAACAGGCTCCGCGCCAGCGCCTTGGCCTCGGGCTGGGTGAGGATCGTCGGCGGCACCGCCGTCGCCAGCGAGAGCAGCGCCACCGGAGGGCCATGCTTCCGACTCATACCAGCTCCGCACAGAGGGCCCCTGACTATTGACGCAACTCCGCAGAGGCTGAAAGGTTCGCTTACGAAACCCGACAGCGGAGCCCCTGCCCATGCGCCCTCTCCTCCTCGCCACGCTTCCCTTGTTGCTCGCGAGCGGCTGCAGTCCGTCCGAGGGCGTCGCCAGCGGCAACAGCAGCGCCCCGACCCAGACGGCAACTGGCAATCCGTTCACCGTGCAGGAGATCGCCAAGTTCGACGAACCATGGGCGATGACCTTCATTCCGGGCACCGGCCAGGCGCTGATCACCGAAAAGAAGGGCCGGCTCAAACTGTGGAACGCGGATGGCGCGATCATCGACGTCGCCGGCGTGCCGCCGGTCGATTATGGCGGCCAGGGCGGCTTCGGCGACGTCGTCCTCCACCCCGATTTCGCCAATAACCAATTCATCTATCTGAGCTGGGTCGAGGCGGGCGACGGGGATACGCGCGGCGCGGTGGTCGGCCGCGGCAAATTGGTCCTCGCCGGCGACACGGCCCGCATCGAAGGCCTCCAGCCGATCTGGCGCCAGGAGGCCAAGGTCACCGGCCGGGGCCATTTCGCCCACCGCATGGCCTTCTCGCCCGACGGCTACCTCTTCATTACCAGCGGCGACCGGCAGAAGTTCGATCCCGCCCAGGACATGAGCCAGAATCTCGGCAAGGTCATCCGCCTCACCGACGCCGGCGGGGTGCCGAGCGACAATCCCTTCTACGACAAGGGCCGCGTGACCGCGCAGATCTGGACGCTCGGCCACCGCAACCCGCTCGGCATCGCCTTCGATGCCCAGGGGCGCCTGTGGGAGCATGAGATGGGCCCGCAGGGCGGCGACGAGGTCAATTTGATCGTCAAAGGCAAGAACTATGGCTACCCGATCGTCTCCAACGGCGACCATTATGACGGCAAGGACATTCCCGACCACCCGACCCGGCCCGAATTCGAGGCGCCCAAGGTCTGGTGGAACCCGGCCATCTCGCCGGCCGGCATGATCGTCTATTCGGGCGACATGTTCCCGGCCTGGAAGGGCGACATTCTGATGGGCGCGCTTTCCGGCAAGGCGCTGATCCGCGTCGATCTCGACGGTACCAATGCGCGCAAGGGCGATCAGTGGGACATGGGCACCCGCATCCGCGAGGTCGAGCAGGGCCCGGACGGCTCGGTCTATCTGCTCGAGGACCAGGACAAGACCGGCGGCGGCCGCCTGCTCAAGCTGACGGCGCGGTAGGGAACAACCGCCCCTACGACGTCACCCCGGACTTGATCCGGGGCCTATGAACACGGGCTTATTCGTAAAGGCCCGTGTTCATGGATGCCGGATCAAGTCCGGCATGACGGTGAGCTCACACCCTGCGGTAGCGGAAGTACCAGACTTCGTGGCCCTTGCGGCGGGCCTTGGCTTCGTATCGCGTCTCGGGCCAGCCGCCGGGGCGGACGAGGAAATCCTTCGCGCTCTCGGCCAGCCATTCGAAATCGCGGCGCTGGTTCATGATCATCATCGACCAGCGGCAATAGGTGGGATCGTCGGTGCCGAGCCGGAACTCGCCGCCGGGCTGGAGCTTGGCGGCGATGATGTCGAGCGGGCCGTGGTTGACCATCCGGCGCTTGGCGTGGCGCGCCTTGGGCCATGGGTCCGGGTGGAGCAGATAGACGAAGCGGAGCGACGCATCGGGCAGCCGCTCGAGCACTTCGAGCGCGTCGCCCATATGCAGGCGGACGTTGGGCAAAGCCTTGTCGCGGACATGGCCGAGCGCGCCGACGACGCCGTTCAGGAACGGCTCGCAGCCGATGAAGCCGTGATCGGGAAGCAGGTCCGCTCGGTAGGCGAGATGCTCGCCGCTGCCGAAGCCGATCTCGAAATGGAGCGGGCGCTCATCGCCGAACAAAGCCGGAGCGGAAAGCGGCCCTTCGGGAACGCTGATCGCGGGCAGCAATTCCTCGACGAGGGCGGCCTGGCCCTGGCGCAATTTGTGGCCGGAACGGCGGCCGTAGAGGCGGCGGATGGTCGTGGGATCGGACATAAGGCTCCTCCCCTCCCGCTTGCGGGAGGGGCCGGGGGTGGGAAATTCACGGACCCCTTAGGCGCGGTTAGCCCACCCCTTCAAGCCGGCTTCTCGGGTCCGTGCGGGGCACGGACCTGCCGGCTTGACCCCTCCCGCGAGCGGGAGGGGAAGCGAATCAGAGCGCGGCCTTCAGCTTCTCGACCAGGTCGGTCTTTTCCCAGCTGAACAGGTCACCCTCGGCCTTGCGGCCGAAATGGCCGTAGGCGGCAGTGGGCTGGTAGATCGGCTTGTTGAGGCCGAGATGCGTGCGAATGCCCTTGGGCGTCAGGCGCACCAGGCTCGGCAGAACCTGCTCGAGCTGCTCGGCGGTGACGCCGTTCTTCTCGGTGCCGTGGAGGTCGACATAGAGCGACAGCGGCTCGGCCACGCCGATCGCGTAGGAAAGCTGGATCGTGCAGCGCTTGGCGAGGCCCGCGGCGACCACGTTCTTGGCGAGATAGCGGCTGACATAAGCGGCCGAACGATCGACCTTGGTCGGGTCCTTGCCGCTGAACGCGCCGCCGCCATGCGGCGCCGCGCCGCCATAAGTGTCGACGATGATCTTGCGGCCGGTCAGGCCGGCGTCGCCGTCCGGACCGCCGATCTCGAAGCGGCCGGTCGGGTTGACGTAGATTTTGGTCTCGTCGGTGATGAAGCCCTTGGGAAGCACGTCCTCGAAGACGCCGACGACATAGTCGCGCAGTTCCTTGTAGCGGACGGGATCGGAGCCCTCGCGGCCGTCGTCGCAATAGCCCGGCGCATGCTGGGTCGAGACGACCAGGGCGGCCGCGGCGACCGGCGCGCCATTTTCGTAGCGCAGGGTCACCTGGCTCTTGGCGTCGGGCTCAAGGAACGGCGCCTTGCCGCTGTGACGGTCGGCCGAGAGCCGCTCGAGGATGCGATGCGAATAATAAAGCGTGGCGGGGAGCAGGTCCGGCGTCTCGTCGGTGGCGTAGCCGAACATGATGCCCTGGTCGCCGGCGCCCTCGTCCTTGTTGCCGCTCTCATCGACGCCCTGCGCGATATGCGCGGACTGGCCGTGGAGGTGGTTGTCGAAGGTGGCCGTCTGCCAGTGAAAGCCGTCCTGCTCGTAGCCGATCTTCTGCACGACGTGGCGGACGGTCCGCTCGATCTCGTCGCGCACGCCCGGCGCCCAACCGTGGGTGTCGGCGAACTCGGTCTCGTCGAAGACGCCCTTGCAGCGGATTTCGCCGCCGACGACGATGCGCTGGGTGGTGACGAGCGTCTCGCAGGCGACGCGCGCTTCCGGATCGCGGCTGAGGAACAGATCGACGATCGCGTCGGAAATCTGGTCCGCGACCTTGTCGGGGTGCCCCTCGGAGACGGATTCGGACGTGAAGATATAGTTGCTGCGCATCAGGAAACCGGGCCTTTTCGATGGTCAACGAGAACGGGACATTAGGATATAAAGATATCCTTATATGTGTTCCCCTAGCGCTGTTTGCGCGCGAGAGCAATTGCGATGGCGACCAGAATCAGCGCGAACAGGAGCGGCAGGATGTTGCCCAGGCGCGCGAACGGCGTTGGCGCCTTGGCCGCGGGCAGCCGCGCGTCGATGACGCCGGCAGTCTGCCACGGCAGGCTGTGGAGCACCTGCCCGTCGGCATCGATCACCGCGGAGATGCCGGTCGGCGTCGAGCGCAACACTGGCAGCCCCTCTTCCAGCGCGCGCAATTGGGCCTGGGCGAGATGCTGGGGCGGGCCCCAGGCGCCGAACCACGCGTCGTTCGACGGATTGAACAGGAAGGCCGGGCGGTTGGCGCGGTCGACCACCTGGCCCGAGAAGATGATCTCGTAGCAGATCTGGAAGCCGACCTTGCCGAGGCCCGGAATGCCGATCGTGCGCGGCCCCGGCCCGGCGTCGAAATCGATGTCGCCGGGGGCGAGGCGCGAGAGGCCGAGGCGCGACAGGATCGGCCGCATCGGCAGATACTCGCCATAAGGTACGAGATGCGCCTTGTCGTAGCGAGCGAGCGAATGGCCGTGCGCGTCCATCGCGAACACGCTGTTGGTGGCACTGGTCACGCGCTCGCCGTCAGCCGAATGGAAGGCGATGCCGCCGGTGAGCAGCAGATCCTGCGGACCGAGCAGGGCGCCGACCTCCTTCTGCAGGCGGAAGGTGCGCTCGCGATAATAAGGGTCCTTGCGGTCGTCCTCGAGCGGATCGGTGATCGCCGCCTCGGGCCAGAGCAGCAGGCGCGGGCCGGAATCGTCGGAGCGCGACAATTCCCGCAATCGGGCGAAGTTGCGCTCGCGGAATCCCTCCTCCCATTTGTCCTGCTGGCCGATATTGGGCTGGACGATGGTGAGGCGAATGCCCGGTTTCGCCGGTGCCTGCGGCGAGGCGAGCGGCGCCAGCACCGTCGCGACCGCGAGGGCTGAGAAGAGCAGGATCGCGCGACGCATGCCGCGCTCCAGCAGGAGCAGAAGGCAGCCAGCGAGCAGCATCGTCACGCCCGAAAGGCCATAGGTGCCGATCAGGGTGGCGAGGCGCGAGACCTGCGTCGGCAGCAAAGATACGCCAGCCGGGTTCCAGGCGAAGCCGGTGAAGAGGGCCGCGCGCAGCCATTCGGTGACGATCCAGGCGGCGGCGAAGACGAGCACGAGCCGCAGCCGGTCCGCACGGCCCCAGCGCCAGGCCAGCCCGGCCGCCACCGCCGGAAAAACGGCGAGATAGAGCGAGAGCAGGACGACGGAGACCCAGCCGAGCCAGGCCGGCATCGCCGACTGATAGGTGAAGGCGGTCGCGATCCAGTTCAGGCCGAGGACGAAATGGCCGGCGCCGAACCACCAGCCCCGCGCCAGCGCGCTGCGGAGCGACGGGGCCTGCTCGATCAGCCAGAGCAAGGCTGCGAAGCCGAGGATGGTGAGCGGCCACCAGCCGACCGGGGCGAAGCCGAGCGCGGCGGCGAGACCTGCGAGCAGGGAAAGGAGGAGGAATTTCATCCGGCGCTTCTATGTGTGGGATGGATGCGATTTTCAATCGGCGTTACAGAGGCCGGCATGACACTCCCCCCCTTCCACCTCGCCTTTCCAGTCCACGACCTGGACGCCGCCCGCGCTTTCTACGGCGAACTGCTCGGCTGCCCGGAAGGGCGCAGCGATGCGCAGTGGATCGACTTCGATTTCTTCGGGCACCAGATCGTGACGCATCTCTCGCCCGACGCGAAGCCGCGCGCGCACCACAATCCGGTCGACGGCCACGACGTGCCGGTGCCGCATTTCGGCGCGGTGCTGCCGATGGCGCAATGGCAGGAACTGGCCGACCGGCTCACCGCCGCCGGCACGCAATTCGTGATCGAGCCCAATGTCCGCTTCCGCGGCCTGCCCGGCGAGCAGGCGACGATGTTCTTCCTCGATCCCTCTGGCAACGCGCTCGAATTCAAGGCGATGGCCGACCCGGCGAAGCTGTTCGTCAAGCAATAAAGCGAGGCTTGGCGCTGCTACCGGCGGCACACTTCCTTGTTGTCGCCCGACGATACGCGCGTGATCGCGGAGGGCTGGGTGCTGATGACGATCCCGGTCGAGCCGCATCGCCTCAGCTGGAAGCGGACCTTGCGGGCACGGAAGTCGAGCGACACCCGGCGGAACGTCTCGAGCAGGTCGGTCCCGAGCAGCAAAGCGGGCTCCTTCGCAAGGCCGAACACCGTGAAGGGAGGCACGTCGGCGAAAGCCATAGGCACATTGCGCAGGGTGACCGAACCGACGCGAAGCTCGCCGATGCGCGCCAGCTGCAAATGGGCCGTCACCCCGGTGACGCCGATCACCGGAACCGTCACGAACTTGTCGCGATGGCGCCGCATCAGCCGGTCGCGGAGAGGCAGGTTGCCGATAGTAATCTCCGATCCGGTATCGATCACCGCCTCGAGCGACAGGCCGGCCGCGCTGACCTGGGTCAGGATCAGTTGGCCGCGCCGGCGTCGCGCCGTCACCACGATGTCGCCGGGGAGCAGTTTCGGCGGCGGCCGGCGTGCGTCCTCGGCCTTGATCAGGCGCTTCTCGAAATCCATCATCAGCCGCTGCTGGACGAGCGCGTCGATCCCGATCATGCCCTCGCCGCCCATGTCCAGTTCCCGCAAGGCGGGAAGCTGCAAATTCCTGATCGTGCTTTGACCGAGCGACAGCTCCTCGACCATTACGCGATCCACCTCGGCGCTGGCGGTCATCCCGTGCAAGATCACCGGCGTACCGACCGGCAATTGCAATTCACGCGCGATGCGCAAGCCGATCGCCGAAGTATCGGCGCCGCTGTCGACGAGAAAACGGTATGGCCCCCGGCCATTGACCTGCACCTCGATGGTCATGCGCGTGTTGACCTTGCGCGCGTTGATGTCTTCTCCGCCGATCGCGAGCGTATCGTCGATCACCGCGGGTGGCAGCGGAGGCATTTCCGTGGGCGGCACCGGGCGCGGCTTGCGGATCAGCGGGGCCTGGGCCCGCACGCCGTCGCCCGCCGAGGCCATCAGCGTCAGTCCCAACAGGACGGACAGGCAGCAGCGACCTATCGGCACGCGCTCCGCTCCTTAAATCGACCGATCCTTGATATCCCGGCAAGCGTCCGCGTTCCACCCCAAGGGGGGCGCCCGATCGCGACCCTAGCGCCTCAGCTGACGCTTCCGTAGCGGCCGTCGAGGTAGACCAAGGGATGCACGTCCTCCCGCACCTCGACCTTTTCGACCACGCCGATAAAGATGCTGTGCGTGCCGAACTGGTGGTGGTCGGTGCGCCGGCAGAGCAGATAGGCCTGCGCGTCGGCGAGGCGCGGCGGACGGGCGCCGTCCATCTCCCAGCCCTCGACGAAGCGCAGAGCGTGGCGCTCGCGGTCGGCGAACATCTGGGCGAGATCCTCCTGGTCGCGGTGCAGCACGTTGACGCCGAAATGCGACACGTCCTCCATCGAGGCGTGGAGCCGGGCGGCGCGGTTGATGCAGACGAGCAGGCTCGGCGGGTCCATGGCCAAGCTCGACATGGCCGTGGCGGTGATGCCCATCGGCTGGCCATCGGCGCAGATGCTGATCACGTTCACGGTGGAGGCGACGCGGCGCATCGCCTGACGGAAGGCCGTGCCCAGCTCCGGATCACTCTCGCTCATCCGGCTGCCTTAGCGGGCCGCAAAGCCGGCCGCTACCTCGCAGACCCAGCGGGCGGCGGTGAGCGCGGTAATATCGCTGACGTCGAGCGAGGGATCGAACTCGGTCAGGTCGACGAGCCTCACGCGTGGCTGCGCGGCCAGCCAGCGCGCGGCTTCGAAGAACATTTCGACCGGCATGCCGCCGGGGCGCGCGCCGGGCGCGCCCGGGCATTGCGACCGATCGATCACGTCGATGTCGAAATCGACCATCACGACCTCGGCATGGGCGATCCGCGCCAGCGCGTCCTTCAGCACGGGCACGATCCCGCGCCGCCGGCATTCGGAAATGGTGGTGACGCCGATCCCGGCCGCTTCGGCGTCGCGGTGCATCTTGGCGGTGTTGGCGAACGGGGCGAGGCCGATCTGGCAGATATTGGCGCCGGGCAGCCCGTCCTCGAGCAGGCAGCGGATCGGATTGCCGTTGCGCGGCCCCTCGTCGGTCTCGCGCAGGTCGAAATGGGCGTCGAGCGTGATCAGCCCGACGTTGCCCAACGCCACGCCGAGCCCGTGCGCCGCCGGCCGGGTCACCGCATTGTTGCCGCCGAGCAGGATGGTGAGGCCGTGGGCGGCGATGCAGGCGGCGGCCGCGTCGCGGATCGGGGCGAAGCCCTCGGCCGGCATCGCCCCGCGCAAAGCCACGTCACCGGCGTCGCGGATCGCCACCGCCAGTTCCTGCCGCGTTTCCAGATCGTAGGTGCTGAATCGGCTGAGCGCCTGGCGGATCGCGGCCGGCGCCAGATCGCAGCGGCCCGGCGTCACCGAGCCCTCGCACATCGGCGCGCCGAGCAGGGCCAGATCGGCGGCTTCGGCCACGAACAGGTCGGTCATGCGCGGCCAGGCGGATCGAGAGGATTGCGGGTCCATGGCTTTGACCCTTTAGGCAGCTTCGTGCCAATAGGCGAGCCATGTGGGACCGGCTGATCACAGACTGCAATATCGCCACGATGGATCCCTCGATCGACGCCCCGTTCGGCGCAATCGAGGACGGCGCGATCGCGATTCAAGACGGGCGCATCCTCCGCGTCGGCCGCCGCGTCGAGCTGGCCGGCAACCGCGCCCGGTCGGTCGAGCCGATGGGCGGGGCGTGGGTGACGCCGGGCCTGGTCGACTGCCACACCCACCTCGTCTTCGGCGGCAACCGCGCCGCCGAATATGAGCAGAGGCTCGGCGGCGCGACCTATGAGGAGATTGCTCGCGCCGGCGGCGGAATCCTCTCCTCGGTGCGGGCGACGCGCGAAGCCTCGCTGGAGGAACTGGTCGAGCAGGCACGGCCGCGATTGCAGGCGCTGATGCGCGGCGGCGCCACCACGGTGGAGATCAAGTCGGGCTACGGGCTCGACACCGCGACCGAGATTAGGATGCTGGACGCGGCCAGGGCGCTGGGCGCGAGCGAGAAGGTGCGCATCGCGCCGACTTTGCTCGCCCTCCATGCCTTGCCGCCCGAATATAAGGAAAGGCGCGCGGATTTCGTGCGGCTTGCGATCGAGGAGATGATCCCGGCCGCCGCCGGGCGCGCCGAGGCAGTCGACGCCTTTTGCGAGGGGATCGGCTTTACGCCCGACGAGGTCCGCGCCCTGTTCGACGCAGCCAGGGGCCATGGCCTTCGGGTCAAGCTCCACGCCGAGCAATTGAGCAATTTGAACGGCGCGGCGCTGGCCGCCGAATATCGCGCGCTTTCGGCCGACCATCTCGAACATGCCGACGAAGCCGGCATCGCGGCGATGGCCGCCGCCGGCATGGTCGCAGTTTTGCTGCCCGGCGCCTTCTATGCGCTGTCCGAGACTAGGAAGCCGCCGCTCGACCTGCTGCGCAAGCACAAGGTCCCGATCGCGATCGCCACCGACTGCAATCCGGGCACGTCGCCGGTGCTCTCGCCGACGCTGATGCTCAACATGGCCTGCACCTTGTTCCGCCTGACCCCGGAAGAGGCGCTGGCGGGAATGACGCGCGAGGGCGCCAGGGCCCTGGGCAACTTGGACGAGATCGGCACGATCGCCGCCGGCAAGGCGGCCGATCTGTGCGTATGGCGGATCAGCCGGCCGGCGGAACTCTGCTATTGGATCGGCCATCCCGGCCCCGAGCGGCGCATCGTCGCCGGACGGGATAGTTGAATTGCCGTCATTGCGAGCGCAGCGAAGCAATCCAGCCTTCAGGTGCGAAGCTGGATTGCTTCGTCGCTCCGCTCCTCGCAATGACGAACAGGTGTTCACACGAATGAGAGACGAGCTTTGAACCGACGCGACAACAGCCGCCGCATCCAGGCCCGCACCGGTACCGAGATCAAGGCCCGGTCCTGGGCGACCGAAGCGGCGGTGCGCATGCTGATGAACAATCTCGACCCCGGCGTCGCCGAGGCGCCCGAGGAGCTGGTCGTCTATGGCGGCATCGGCCGCGCCGCGCGCGACTGGGCGAGCTTCGACAAGATCGTCGAGACGCTCGAGCGGCTCGAGGACGACCAGACCCTGCTCGTCCAGTCGGGCAAGCCGGTCGGCGTGTTCCGTACCCACGCCGACGCGCCGCGCGTCCTGCTCGCCAATTCGAACCTCGTGCCGAAATGGGCGACCTGGGAGCATTTCCACGAATTGGACCGCAAGGGCCTGATGATGTACGGCCAGATGACGGCTGGATCGTGGATCTACATCGGCACGCAGGGCATCGTCCAAGGCACGTACGAGACCTTCGCCGAAATGGGCCGCCAGCAGTATGGCGGCGACCTCAAGGGCCGCTGGATCCTGACGGCGGGCCTCGGCGGCATGGGCGGCGCGCAGCCGCTCGCCGCGGTGATGGCCGGCGCGCACTGCATCGCGATCGAATGCCAGGAAAGCAGCATCAGCAAGCGGCTCGAGACGCGCTATCTCGACAGGCGCGCGACCAGCATCGACGAGGCGCTCGAGATCATCCGCAATGCGACCGAGCCGACCTCGGTCGGCCTGCTCGGCAATGCGGCCGAAATCCTGCCCGAGATGGTGAAGCGCGGCATCCGCCCCGACGCCGTCACCGACCAGACCTCGGCCCACGATCCGGTCAACGGCTATTTGCCGATCGGCTGGACGGTCGAGCAGTGGATCGCGAGGCGCGAGAGCGACCCCAAGGCGGTCGAGGAGGCGGCGCGCAAATCGATGGCGGTGCATGTCGAGGCGATGCTCGCCTTCAAGGCGATGGGCATCCCGACCTTCGACTATGGCAACAACATCCGCCAGGTCGCCAAGGACGAAGGCGTCGCCCATGCCTTCGACTTTCCCGGCTTCGTGCCGGCCTATGTGCGCCCGCTCTTCTGCCGCGGCATCGGCCCGTTCCGCTGGGTCGCGCTCTCCGGCGATCCCGAGGACATCTACAAGACCGACGCCAAGGTGAAGGAGCTGATCCCCGACGATCCGCACCTCCACCGCTGGCTCGACATGGCGCGCGATCGGATCGCCTTCCAGGGCCTGCCCGCGCGCATCTGCTGGGTCGGCCTCGGCCAGCGCCACCGCCTCGGCATGGCGTTCAACGAGATGGTCGCCCGCGGCGAATTGAAGGCCCCGGTCGTGATCGGCCGCGATCATCTCGATTCGGGCTCGGTCGCCAGCCCAAACCGCGAGACCGAGGCGATGCAAGACGGCTCCGACGCCGTCTCCGACTGGCCCTTGCTCAACGCCCTGCTCAACACCGCGTCCGGCGCGACCTGGGTATCGCTGCACCATGGCGGCGGCGTCGGCATGGGCTATTCGCAGCATGCCGGCATGGTCATCGTCGCCGACGGCACCGATGCGGCGGCGCGGAGGCTCGAGCGCGTGCTCTGGAACGACCCCGGCACCGGCGTCATGCGTCACGCCGACGCCGGCTACGACATCGCCATCGACTGCGCGCGCGAGCAGGGCCTCGATCTGCCGATGATCGGAGGCAAGGCATGACCCTTCCCGCCCATCCGTTCGGCCTGAACCTGTCGAAGGCCTGGTCTTCCTTGTCCACCGCGAGCAGAGGCAGGGGCTTCGACAAACTCAGCCCGAACGGAGCGCGAGAATGAGCATGGTCACCCTCCGCCCCGGCCAGGTCAGCCTAGCCCAGCTTCGCGCGATCTGGGCCGGCGCGCCCGTCGAGCTTGAGCCGGACGCGCACATCCGGATCGACGAGGCGGCCGATGCCGTCGCCCGCATCGTCCAGTCCGGGCGCACCGTCTACGGGGTCAACACCGGCTTCGGCCTGCTCG
Source organism: Sphingomonas sp. LY54 (assembly GCF_035594035.1). Classification (NCBI taxonomy): domain Bacteria; kingdom Pseudomonadati; phylum Pseudomonadota; class Alphaproteobacteria; order Sphingomonadales; family Sphingomonadaceae; genus Sphingomonas; species Sphingosinicella wutangchuni. The sequence continues at coordinate 2,366,785 of NZ_CP141588.1, read as the reverse complement.
CCCAGACCCGCATCCCCGACGACCGGCTCGCCGAGCTGCAGCGCAACCTGATATTGTCGCACAGCTGCGGCCTCGGCGACGCGCTGCCGGCCCGCATCGTCCGGCTGATGATGGCGCTGAAGGTGATCGGCCTCGCCCGTGGCCATAGCGGCGTCCGCCGCATGGTCGTCCACCGGCTGCTCGTCCTGCTCGAGGCCGGTGCCTTGCCCGTCATCCCCGCCCAGGGCTCGGTCGGCGCCTCGGGCGACCTCGCTCCGCTCGCGCATTTGAGCGCCGCGCTGATCGGCGAAGGGACGATCGCCTATCAGGGCGAGATCATGCCAGCGTTGGAAGCGCTCGCCCGGCTCGCGCTCGAGCCTTTGGTGCTCGGCCCCAAGGAAGGGCTGGCGCTGATCAACGGCACGCAGGTGTCGACGGCGATCGCGCTCGACGCCTTGTTCACCGGCGAGCGCGTGCTCGCCTCCGGCGTGATCGCCGGGGCGCTTTCGGTTGACGCGCTCAAGGGCACCGATGCCGCCTTCGACCCGCGCCTCCACGAGGTTCGCGGACAGCCGGGCCAGATCGCCGTCGCCGCCGCGATCAAATCCTTGCTGGAGGGCAGCGCGATCCGCGCCTCGCACGCCGACTGCGACAAGGTGCAGGACCCGTACAGCTTCCGCTGCCAGCCGCAGGTGGTGGGCGCCGCGCTCGACCTGATGAAGAACGCCGCACGGACGCTCGAGATCGAGGCCAATGCCGTCACCGACAATCCGATCCTGTTCGGCGACGAGGCCATTTCGGGCGGCAATTTCCACGCCCAGCCGGTCGCTTTCGCCGCCGACATGCTGAGCATGGCGCTGTGCGAGGTCGGATCGATCTCCGAGCGGCGCACCGCCGTTCTGGTCGATCCCAAGATGAGCGGCCTGCCGCCCTTCCTGGTCGAGGACAGTGGCGTCAATTCGGGCTTCATGATCGCCCAGGTGACCGCCGCGGCCCTGGTGTCCGAGAACAAGACCCTCGCCTTCCCGGCCAGCGTCGATTCGATCCCGACCTCGGCCAACCAGGAAGACCATGTCTCGATGGCGACGCACGGGGCCCGCAAGGCCGGCACGATCGCCCGCAATGCCGCCGGCGTGATCGGCGTCGAGCTGCTCGCCGCAGTCCAGGGGCTCGACTTCCACGCGCCGCTGCGCAGCTCCGCCGCGCTCGACCGGGTCGCCACCCAGGTGCGGGAGGCGATCCCCTTTTACGTGTCCGATCGCTATTTCGCGACCGACCTCGCCTGGGCGCAGGATGCGGTCATCAGTGGCCGCTTCTCGGCCGAAGTTCAGGAAGAGCTGTTCTAGCCGGCCGGGCTCGCTCTCCCGGTCCCATATCTCTTATTGGTATCTCGCCGGTCTCTCGATAACGGCAGCGGACATGATTGCGGAGTGTTGGGCGTGACGACGATTGCGGGAGTGGGTGCGAACGAGACGAAGCTGTGGGGGCTGACCGCCGCCGAACGGCTGGGCCGCATTGTCCGGGCGCAGGGCCTGACGCCGGTCGATCATGCCGACGCGGTGGTGCTCGCCAATCTCGCTTACGTCTGGGACCCGACCTGGCTCCGCTTCGTCGCCGCGCGCCCGGACCACGTCGTCACGTTCGGCGGCGTGCCGGTGCTGGCCCACTGCGCCGAGGCCGGCGACCGCGCCCGGGTCCGGGAGGCCATGGCCGCAAACCGGCCCCTGGACGCCGCCGGCGGCCTCACGATCGTGGCGCAGGAGCATAGCGAGGGCCTGACCAACGACGAACTGCGCAAACGCGAGCGGCCATTCATGGACCGGCTCGTGCCGGAAACGGTGCGCAGCCTGGAGCGGGCGAGCTATTTCGGCGCCTATAAGGGCGTCACCGACGTCCTCACCAAATATCTCTGGCCGGAATGGGCGCTGGTCCTGACCCGAATCGCCGCGCGCTTCGGGATCACGCCGAACATGGTGACGGCGGTCGGCGCCGCATTGTGCGTCGCGGCCACGTTCCTCTTTTATTATGGCTGGTTCTGGACCGGGCTCGCCGCCGGCCTCGTCTTCATGGTGCTCGACACGGTCGACGGAAAGCTCGCGCGCTGCACGATCACCTCGTCCTGGTGGGGCAATGTGTTCGACCACGGCATCGATCTCGTCCACCCGCCTTTCTGGTGGTACGCCTGGGGCATCGGCCTGCACGCCTACGGCCGGCCGCTGTCCGACGAGCTTTTCTACGCGGTGATGGCGGTGATCGTCGGCGGCTACGTGCTGCAGCGGCTGATCGAGGGCGCGTTCATCAAGCAGTTCGGGATGCACATCCACGTCTGGGAGCATTTCGACAGCTGGTTCCGCCTGATCACCGCGCGCCGCAACCCGAATATGGTGATATTGCTGGTCGGCCTGGTCGTCGGCCGGCCCGATTGGGGCCTGGTCGCGGTCGCCGGCTGGACCCTGATCTCGCTCGTCGTGCATTTCGTGCGGCTGATGCAGGCGTGGAGCGTGCGTGCGCAGGGCCGGCCCATCATTAGCTGGCTCGGCTGAGGAGAGACACATGAACGCGACGATCGAACGGTTCGGTTACCCTGCCACCCTGGTCGCGGACTATGAGCATTGGGTGGTGCTGCTCCGGCCGGCGCAGCCGACGCTCGGCAGCCTGATCCTCGCGGCCAAGGGCGACTATCTCGCATTTTCGGACCTGCCTCCGGCGGCATTCGAGCAGATGCACGAGGTGGTCGGCGCGATCGAGGCCACCCTCGCCAAGGCGGTTGGTTACCAAAAGGTCAACTACCTGATGCTGATGATGGTCGACCCGCACGTCCACTACCATGTCATCCCGCGCTACGACGGCGAGCGCAGCCATGGTCCGATCACGATCGGCGATCCGGGCTGGCCCAAGCTTCCCGAGCTCGGCCATGCGATGACGCTCGACGAGCCGCAGGTCGCGCTGCTCACCGGCTGGCTGAAGGAACTGTGGCCCGCCTGAACCGCCGGCCCTAGTCCTGTCGCGCGGCCCACACCGCGGTGACGGCGCCGGCCTTGTCGAGATCCTCGGGGAAATCGACCTCCTGCCACAGTTCGCCCTTGATCGAGACGGTCTGGATGTCGTTCGCCGCAGCGAGGCCGTCGATGGCGCGGAGATACCAGCGGCGCGTCCCTTCGGAGGTGCGCATCATCCGCTCGACCTGGTCGACGAAGATCCGCCCGCCCTCGCCGCGAAAGGCGAGGAGGCCGATCGATTCCGCATTATACTGGCCCGGCTCGAGCGCCTTGCCGATGCGCATCAGGCGCGTGCCTTCGCGCAGCACCTTCATGTCGTCGGCGTCGTAATCGTCCTTCTCGTCGACGGTGACGGTGATCGCCGCGCCGTTTGCCGCCAGCACCCTGGCGACCAGGGTCTCGGACACCAACGTGTCGCCGTTGAGCAGCAGGGTGTCGCGGTCGAATTCGGTGCGCGCCATCCACACCGATCCGAGATTGTCGGCGACGTGATAGAAGGGGTTGAACAATGTCCGCACGCCCTCGCGCCGCCGGGCCACGGCATCGACGAGATCCTCGCGAAAACCCGTGACGATCACGATGTCGCCGATCCCGTTGGCTTGGAGCATGTCGAGCTGCCATTCGAGCAGCGACTTGCCCGAAAATTCGATCAGGCATTTGGGCCGGTCGTCGGTCAGCGGGTGGAGCCTCGACCCCTTGCCCGCGCTGAGGATGATGGCCTTTTCGATTCCCATGAGCGACGCCCGCAAAATTACTTCCACAGGCACAGCGCCCGTCCGGGCCTTTACCGCTTTGGCTTGCCCGCGTCACTTTTTTCGTTAGGCACTGCGCGACCGCAAGCCTCCAGAGGAACCACGTGACGTCAGACAGCAAATGGACGGCGGTGATCCTGGCAGGACAGCGCCCGGGCGAGAATGAATTCGCCGCGGCGCACGGGCTCACCTGGAAGGCGCTGATCCCGGTTGCCGGCCAACCGATGCTCGGCCGCGTCGCGCGCACCTTGCTGCAGACGCCCTCGGTCGGCCGGATCGTGGTGCTGGCGCAGGAGCCGCAAGCGCTGATGACGGGTCGGCTCGACTGGATGGCGGACGAACCGCGCATCGCCACCGCGCTCAGCGGCGACGGCATCTCGGCCAGCGTCCAGGCTCTCGCCGGCAGCGCGGCGGCGCCCTGGCCGGTGCTGGTCGTCACCGCTGATCACGCCTTGCTGACGGCCGCGATGGTCGAGGAATTCGTGGCCGGGACGCAAGGCGCGGACGCGGCGGCAGCCGTCGTCGAGCGCCGCGTTGTCGAGGCCGCCTATCCCGAGACCCGCCGGACGTGGATCAAGTTCAGCGATGGCCATTATAGCGGCGCCAATCTCTTCGCGCTGGCCGGGCCGAATGCGCGCAAGGCGCTCGATTTGTGGGCCGAGGTCGAGCGCGACCGGAAGAAGGCGCTGCGCCTCCTGTTCCATTTCGGCCCGCTGCTGGCGCTCCGCGCGGCGCTGGGCCTGATCTCGCTTGACGACGCGCTCGGCACTGTCGGGCGCAAGGCCGGGCTGGCCGTTCGCGCGGTGCGCCTCAGCCAGGCCGAAGCCGCGATCGACGTCGACAAGCCCTCCGATCTGGCGCTCGTCGAATCGATCTTCGCGCGCCGGGCCTAGGGCGGGTCGCCGCGATGGGGCGGTCGCTTAACGCGAATTACACTTCAGCGGGTTAGGCGAGACCCATGGACCAGACCCTTCCCCCCGGCCGCAGGCTGTGCCCGTGCTGAACGTGCCTGCGCAGAACCCTCCTCATGCCGGCGACCTGCTCGCACCCGACCTCGCCGCCGAACTGGCCGAGGCTCGCCGGGCACTGGCGGAGCTTGAGGCGGAGCGGGAGGCGGACAAAGCCGAGCAGGCGCGCAAGCTGCGTGCGATCGCGGAAGCCGCCGAGCGCTTCGGCCGGGCCGCCATCGGCATTATCGACGAGGCAGGAGAGCGGAATGCGGCGAGCCGCGAGCCGGTGGAGCGCCTGCGCGGCACGGCGCGCGAAGCCAGCCGCCAATCGCAAAAGATGATCGAGGGATCGGCGCTGGCGACCAAGAATGCGCAGAGCCTCGCCTCCGGCGTCACCACCCTCTCCTCCTCGATCCTGCATATCGGCAACAGCGTCGAACAGCAGGCGGCCCTAAGCGCGAAATTGCTCTCCAGTTCTGCCGTAAGCACCGACGCGGTCGAGGCGCTGGGCGCCCAGGCAGACGATATCGGCGCGCTGGTCGCGATGATCGGCGCGATCGCCAACGCCACCGACCTTCTCGCGCTCAACGCCGCGATCGAGGCGGCACGCGCGGGCGATGCCGGCCGCGGCTTTGCGGTCGTGGCGCGAGAAGTGAAGGCGCTTGCGGCCGAGACCACGGCGGCGAGCGGGAGCATCACCGACCTGCTGGCGCGCGTGCGGCAGCGGGCGACGCTCGCGCGCGGCGCGCTGGCCGACCTCGGCAGCCATATCGGGGAACTCAACGCCACCGCCGATTCGATCTTCCAGGCTACCGTCCAGCAGCGCACCGTCGCGCAGACCATCAACATGCAGGCCGAGGACACCGCCGACGACGCCGACGACATGGCACGTCGCCTCGCCAGCTTCAGCGGCACGATCGCCGCGATCGAGACGGCAGCGGGGGAACTACACGTCGCTGGCGAACAACCTGGCGACGCGCCCGACCTCAAGGCCCTGTTCGACGCGCTGACCGCGCTGATTTCCGACCCGCACCGAGGCTGAGCGGAGGGGGCGACGCCGCCCCTCGCGCCTAGTGGAGCTGGTGGGCTCCGACTGGCTGATCGTCGCCGAAGCGAGCCAGCGCCGCCGGCGGATTGGCTTGCTGGTTGGCGATGAACGCCTTCAGATCGCCCAGCGACATCGGCGCGCCCAGAAAATAGCCCTGCAGGTAATCGCAGTTGAGCAATTGGAGCAGGCGCGCCTGCCAGTCATTCTCGACCCCTTCGGCGACGACCTTGAGCTGGAGACTGTGGCCGAGGTCGATGACCGAGCGCATAATCTGCACGGCGCGCTGGTGGCGGCCGAGATCCTTCAGGAAGGACTTGTCGATCTTCACGCAGTCGAAATCGAGATTCTGCAGATAGGACAGGCTCGAATAGCCGGTCCCGAAATCGTCCAGCACGACCTCGCAGCCGATCTGGCGAAGCTGGCGGATCGTGCTCTTGGCGGCATCGATATGCGAGATCAGCACGCCTTCGGTGATCTCCAGCCGCAGCAGATGCGGCGCAACCCGGGCGGCGAGCAATTTCTCGCTGACCTGGGCGGCGAAACCGTGGTGGCGAAACTGGATCGGCGAGACGTTGACCGCGACGGGCACGTTCTTGAGGTCGCGGGCGATCTCCAGCGCGCTGTCCAGCACCCATTCGCCCAGCTCCAATATCTGGCCGCTGGCCTCGGCCATCGGGATGAGGTCCGCGGGCGAGATCGCGCCGCGCGAGGAATTGGGCCAGCGCAGCAGCGCCTCGACGCTCGAGAGGACCCCGGTGCGGGCGTCGACCACCGGCTGCAGCGCCAGCGCCAGCCCGTCGCCCTGGATCGCCTGCTCGAGCTCGCCGCGCATGGAGGAGCGGACGGCGACCATCTCGCTCATGCGGTCGTCGAACAATTTGAACGAGGCGCCCTTGTTCACCTTCGCCTCGTACATGGCGATGTCCGCATGGCGCAGCAGGTCCGAAGCGCAGGTGGTGGACGGTGACCCGACCGCGACGCCGACCGAGGTCCCGACATGGACGAGATGTCCGTCGATCAGATAGGATTCGTAAACGGTCTCGACCATCGCCACCGCCACGTCCTCGATCGGGCGCGACGGTTCCATCTTGATGATCGCGGCGAATTCGTCGCCGCCGATGCGAGCGAGCGTGTCCTCCGGGCCGATCACGCCCTCGAGCCGCTCGGCGACTGCCTTCAGCAGCCCGTCGCCGACCTTATGGCCGAGGCTGTCATTGACCTCCTTGAAGCGGTCGAGGTCGAGGAACAGCACCGCGATTTCGCTCTGTCGGCCGGCGGCGACGATCGCCTCCAGCTCCTGGCTGAAGGCGATGCGGTTCTTCAGGCCGGTGATCGCGTCGGTATAGGCCTGGAGGCGCGACTGGGCCTCGAGTTTTTCCAGCTCGCACACCCTGCCCTGCAGCGCCGTACGCGACCGCCACAGCCGATATATGGCTGCGGCCGCCACGGCGCAGGTCAAAGCGAGAAACAGGTACGGAACGAACACCAGGAAATCCCCCACAAACGCTTACTCTATACTGCCGCGGAGCGGCCCCCCGGCCGCCCTGCGGAATTCACTCCTGATCGCTACGCTGCGATTCGAACAGTTCGCGCGTGCGCTGCGCCAGCGTCGCCTCGAGATCGGCATTGACCGCGCCCAGTGCGGCCATCGCCCTGCGCCGCATCAGCTGGGCCGAGATCCGTGCGAGCAGCACCGGCATCTTGATCGGCTTCTGGATATAATCGTTGGCGCCTGCCTCGATCGCGTCGACGATCGAGCTTTCCTCGTCGCGCGCCGTGCACATGATGATCGGCAGCCGGTTGAGGTCGTAATGCTCGCGCATCGCCTTCAGCGTCTCGAGGCCCGAAAGGTTGGGCATCATCCAGTCGAGAATGACCAGGTCCGGCGGATTCGACGAAATCTGGCTGAGCGCGCTGATACCATCGGGGCACAGGCTCGTGTCGAAGCCGGCACGGCGCAGCTGGCGATCGAGCACGACGCGGTTGTCCTCGATGTCGTCGACGATGAGGATCCTGCAGCCCGCAACGTCGAGGCCGCCGAGGTGCATGCTCATTGCGCCACCACCAGGCGCAGGCTCTGCGCGATCTGGCGGGGCGAAACATTGCCCTTGGGATGGAAGATGCCGCCGGCGCGGGTGATCGCCTGATGCTCGGAAACGCTGATCTCGCGACCCGAAATGATCAGCACCGGAATGCGCCTCAGCCGGTCGTCGGCGGTGATTGCGTCGAGCACGTCGAACCCGCTCATCCCCGGAAGGCTGAGATCGAGCACGATCGCCGCGGGCGGATGGCGCCGGGCCATTTCGAGGCCTTCCTCGCCGTTGGACGCGCGGCGGGCGGCAAGGCCGATCTGGGCTGCGGTGCGCTGGATCAGCTCGCCGGCATCGGCGTCGTCCTCGATGATCAGAATCTCGCCGGCGACCTGCTTGCAATAAACGTCGAGCACTTCTTCGAGCTGGTCGGGCCGAACCGGCTTCATCAATATGTCCGAAGCGCCCGAGCGCAGCCCGCGCGCGCGGTCGTCGGAAACGCTGACGATGATGACCGGAATCGCCTTGATCGCATCGTCGGCGCGGATTGCTTCCAGCACCTCGTAGCCGGAGGGTCCGGGCATGAAGATGTCGAGCAGGATGACGTCCGGCCGTTCAGCACGGGCGATCTCCAGGCCCTTGGTGCCGTCCTCGGCGCTGAGGATCGCATAGCCCAGTCGCGACAGCCACCGGCCCATGATGTCGACCGCGGTCGGCTCGTCGTCGATGATGAGCGCGGTCTTCTGGGTTTCGCGGCGCAGCGTATTGGCCGTTTCCATGAACGGAAGCTCGTCGTCCGCGGCTATATCGCGCGGCATTTCGCGGGGGATCGAGAGCGTGAACACCGAACCCTGGTTAAGAATGCTCCGGACCGTGACCCCGCCCCCCATCATCGTCGCGAGACGGTGGGTGATGGCGAGGCCGAGCTTCGGCCCGCTGACATTGCTGTCGGCCGGGCCGGCATTGTCCTGGAACAGCCGCGCAACCTGCTCGGGCGTCATGCCGATGCCGGTGTCGGCCACCGTGAATTCGATGCTCTCCCGTCCGTCGCGCTCGACGGCGGCCACGGCAAGACGGACTTCGCCCGCGCGGGTGAACTTCAGCGCGTTGCTGACCAGGTTGAGCAGACACTGGCGCACCTTGGCGCCGTCGCCGACCATGATGCCGATATGGTCCTCGATCTCGAACTCGAGCCGATTGCCGTTGCCGTCGCGCTTCAGGTCGAACCCGGATACGGCCGAGGTGACGAGCGAGGCAATGTCGACGATCGAGCGCTGGAACGAGGTCCGGCCCGCCTCGATCTTGGAAAGGTCGAGTATGTCGTTGATCAGCTCGAGCAGGTTACGGCTGGCCTCGAGGACGCGGCCAAGATCGGCCACTTCCTCGCTGCGCCCGCCCGAGATCGCATCTTCCTGGAGCAGGGTCGAATAGCCGATGATGGCATTGAGCGGCGTGCGCAGCTCGTGGCTCATATTGGCGAGGAACTGCGATTTGGCGAGGTTCGCGCTGATCGCATTGTCGCGACTGCGACTGAGCTCGGCGATCGTCGCGGCGTCCTTGTCGAGCCGCTGACGCACCGTGGCCGCGATGGCCTGACACGCCGCCTCGAGATCGCGCAGCGGTGACCCGGTGCTGATGTGCGAATCCTGCTCCACCGGCATAGCAAGCAGCAGGTCGGTCGGGACGGACAGGCGGGTGCCCCAATTGCGCGCAATGACGAAGACCGCAGCCGCGAACAGCGCGACGGTCAGGGCGGAAACGGTGAGGATCAGCGCGAACGAAAGACCCAGCTGCGTTGCCGCGAGCGTGGCGCCGATACCGGCAGCGCCGCACAGGACCGCGAATCCGGCGGACCAGAAAGCGACCGTGCGGCCGACCGCGCCAGCCGGTTTCTCGCCGGAGGGAGGATGGAGACGGGTTTTGTCGGAGTACATCTGCTCGTCCTGCCCTCTAGCGCGCCGCGGCTTCGGCCGCGCCTTCCGGCGAATATGGCCCGTCGAAGGTTAAAGATTCGGTCATATCCACATCGTGCCGGGGCACGGACGGGATCGCGCCTTCGGGCGCGCGGCGCGGCAGCGCCGGTATCTCGATCTTGAAGCTCGAGCCGACGCCGACCTCCGATTCCACGTCGATCGTGCCGCCCATCGCCTTGCAGAAGCGGCGCGTGAGGGCGAGGCCCAGGCCTGTGCCGCCATAGCGGTTGGAGGTGCCCTCCTCCGCCTGGCTGAAATTGCGGAAGAGCTTCTTGAGGCCGTCGCGCGAAATGCCGATGCCGGTATCGCGCACCTCGATCATGATGACGTCGCCATGGTCGGCCTGGCGCCGCATCACGGTCAGCGTGATCACACCCTTCGACGTGAATTTGGCGGCGTTGCTGAGCAGGTTGAGGATCGACTGGCGCAATTTCAGCGGATCGGCGACCACGCGCCCCGGATCGGACGAGATCTGGAGCTCGAGCCGGTTGCCGTGGACGGTGACGAGCGGCTCGACCGTCGCGACCGCCTCGTGGATCAATTCCTCGAGGTCGATCTCGCTATTTTCGACATGGAGATCGTCGCTCTCGATCCGCGACAGGTCCATCACTTCGTTGACGAGCGCATTGAGGTGCCGGCCGGCGGCGTTGATCCGGTCGAGGTCGGCGATCTTCTGGCTCGCGCCCGGACTGTCCTCGAGATCGTCGCGCAGCATCTCGCTATAGCCGATCACGGCGTTGAGCGGCGTGCGCAGCTCGTGGCTCATCTTCGCGAGGAAGATCGACTTCTGGTGGCTGGCCTCTTCGGCCTGGCGCATCGCCTCGCGCAATTCCTCCGTGCGATGCCGGTGAAGGGTCGCAGCCTCGCGCAGCGCCGAGCTGTCGCGCATCACGCTCTCATAATAAAGCGCGACCAGGGTCACGTAGATCAAGGCCGACGAGATCGACAGAAGGTTAACCAGCCACAGGCTTTCGAGCGGCAGCAAGTCCGGAAACTCGCCGACCATCACGCGCGCGGCGGTGAACAGGACGAGCTGGATCGCGACGCCGGTAAGGACGAAGCGCGCCCTGTCGGCCAGGTAGAAGAAGCCCAGCAGCAACGCGATCAGCAGCCACGGCAGGAAGGGCGAACTGATGCCGCCGTAGAAGAAGGATCCGAACAGGCTGAGCGTCACCAGCGCCTGCACCGAAAGCATCGCCGGAACGAGCAGGCCCTTGGTGCGCCGCACCAGGAACGGCATCAGCCAGAAGAAGCAGATGTTGAGCTCGATCGCCCAGAAGATCCAGCCGATCTCCTCGGACGCGCGATAGAGGAAGACCGTCACCGACTGCCCCAGCAGCGGCCCGAGCAGGTGCAGGAACACGAAGGTGGCGAACATCAGGTAGCGCGATGATTCGCCGCGCGCCTCTGGCGGCACGAAATAATCGACGACGTTCCTCAACCAAGCCACGATGATCCCCCCTTGCAGGAGATCGCGGCTAACCCTTCGATCTGAATTTCTCGTAAATGCGGGGCGAAAGGTTCTTTACGCGGCGGTAACCGGTGGCCTGTATTCCAGGCCCCACGAACGGGCGCCAGGGGGGTGACCCAGGGGGGAGTTTCGACACATGCGCCTCGGTGCACAGCGCATATCGGCGCGTCTCGACGCCTTCCTGGATTATTTCATCCCGACCGAAATCCGGGTCCGCCCGGATTCGCATCGCCGCGCCCGTATGTTCATGCTGAGCCACGTGTTCGGGCCGTTCCTGGGCAATGTGATCCCGCTCTATCTCTACATCGTCGGCATGGAGCTGGATTACCGCTTCTGGGCCTTCGCCTGCTCGATCACCGCCTTCTGGGTCTATCCCTTCCTCCTGAAATGGACTCGCGCCTACACCGTGCTGGCGTTCATCTCGGTCGAGAACCTGCTCTTCTGCATCCTGTGGGCCTGCTATGCCTATGGCGGCATTTATTCCCCCTTCCTGCCCTGGCTGCTGATCACGCCGACGCTGGCCTTCTTCTACCTGCCGTCGACCGGCCGCGTCCGCGACGGTCTGCTCGCCCTGATCGCCGTCAACGTGCTGATCTTCGCCGGGCTGGTCGTCTTCGACTTCCACTTCCCGCCGGTCGACCTCGACATGTTTCAGGTGATCGGCATCATCTCGACGATCAGCGCCTCGATCTACGTGGCGATGATGTCGCTCTATTTCGCGCGCGTCCTCCAGGAGCAGCAGCAGTTCGAGCGCGAAGTCGGCGACCTGCTGGCGACGGCGGAGAATCTGCGCAGCCTCACCACCGCCGCCCAGCAGGCCAGCGTCGCCAAGGCCGATTTCGTGGCCAGCACGAGCCACGAGCTGCGCACGCCGCTCAACGCCGTGATCGGCTATAGCCAGTTGCTTCTCGACGACGCGCTCGACGAGGGCGACGACGCGATGGTCAAGGACCTCGAGAATATCCGCGGCGCCGGCACGCACCTCCTGAAGCTGGTCAACGACATCCTCGATTTCTCGAAGATCGAAGCGGGCAAGATGGAAGTCTTCGCGACGCGCGACGACGTCGCCCAGCGCCTCGCCGAGATCGAACGGTCGGTAGGGCCCGAACTGGCCGAGCGCGGCTATACGCTGACCTCGCGCCTGCCCGAGCCCGGCGTCCTGATGGAGACCGATTGGGGCGCCCTCACCAAGGCCGTGGGCCATGTCCTCCTCGGCGCGGCCGCGTCCCCGACCGGTGGATCGCTGCATCTCCAGGTCGGCACCGGGCGCGGAGGCATGTGCCTCATCAAGATCGTGGACGCCAACGGCGCCGCCGACGGACGCCCGATCAACAAATTGTTCGACATCTTCCACGACGATCGCGACGCGAGCCCGACCAAATATGGCGGCGCCGGCATCGGCCTCGCGCTCGGCCAGAAGTTCGTCATGCTCGTCGGCGGTACGATCGGCGTCACCCATGGCGCGTTCGGCGAGCGCACCTTCACCATCACCCTTCCGCTCGAGGCTCCCAGAGCGGAGCAGCTGGCCCTCGCCAGCTGAACGGGCATCCCAACCAACGCGCAGTATTCTGGATCGCAACCGCAATGACCAAAGTCCTTATCGTCGAAGACAATGAAATGAACCGGGACATGCTGCAGCGCCGGCTGGAGCGGCGCGGCTATGAGATTGCGTGCGCGGTCGACGGTCCGGACGGAATCCGCCTCGCGCAGCAATTGCAGCCGGACATCATCCTGATGGACGTCGCGCTTGGCGAGATGGACGGGTGGGAAGCCTCGACCCAGATTCTGGCCACTCCCAGCACCCGACATATCCCGATCATCGCGCTCACCGCCCACGCGCTCGAGAGCGATCGGCGCAAGAGCGTCGAGGTCGGCTGCGTCGATTTCGAGACCAAGCCGATCTCGCTCACCGACCTCATCACGAAGATCGAGAAATATGTCGGCGGCTAAACCCGGCGGCGCCGTTACCGTTATATATTATCTATTTAAGAGCTTCCGTTTTAATCGCTTTTTGGGGGGAACAGTATGTCGCAGTTGAACGAGGACCGCCTTCGGGCGCTGGGCGGAAGCATGCGCGATTTCCGGTATCTCCCCGGATCGGACCTGCTGGCGCGCGTCCAGGCCTTCTACGAGTGGCAGGAGCTTCGTCGCGAGACCGGCCTGTGGCCGCTCGGCCGTTCGACCGAGACGGGCCCACGCAGCAAGTGCGTCGCCCGCACCGACGAAGGCGAGATGTTCGAAGGCATCAACTTCGCCTCGCAGGACTATCTCAGCCTCTCCGCGCACAAGGCGATTTCCGACGTCGCGATCGATACGATCAAGGAATTCGGCGTGCACAGCGCGGGCTCCCCTGCCCTCGTCGGCAACACCTCGCTCTCCCTCGCGCTCGAGCGCAAGATCGCCGAGTTCCTCAAGATGGAGCACGTGACGCTGTTCCCGACCGGCTGGGCCGCGGGCTTCGGCGTCGTCAAGGGGCTGGTGCGCCCGTCCGACCATATCGTGATGGACGCCCTGTCGCACGCCTGCCTGCAGGAGGGCGCGCAGGCCTCGACGCGCAACATCCACCTGTTCCGCCACAACAACCTCGATTCCGCGCGCGAGAAGCTCGCCGCGATCCGCGCCAAGGATCCGGACAACGGCATCCTGGTGATCACCGAGAGCCTGTTCTCGATGGATTCGGATACGCCCGATATCACCCGCCTCCAGGAGCTGGCCCACGAATTTGGGGCCACCCTGATGGTCGACGTCGCCCACGATCTCGGTTGCCTCGGCGACGACGGCCGCGGCCACATCGGCATGCAAAACATGATCGGCAAGGTCGACGTGGTGATGGGCAGCTTCTCGAAGACGTTCGCGTCCAACGGCGGCTTCGTCGCGACCAACCAGCGCAGCGTGAAGGAATATCTCAAATATTACGCGTCGCCCTGCACCTTCTCCAACGCGCTGTCGCCGATCCAGGCCGCGACCGTTCTGAAGGCATTTCAGATCGTCGATTCCGCGGAAGGCGCGGCGCTCCGCAAGAGCCTGATGACCAACATCCGCTTCCTGCGCGAACTGCTCCACGGCACCAGCTTCGAGACCTATGGCGATCCCTCGCCGATCGTCTGCGTGAAGATGGGCAGCGAAGGCCTCGCCCGCCTCGTCGCACGCCGCCTTCCCGAGCTCGGTCTGCTGTCGAACCTGGTCGAGTTCCCGGCCGTTCCGAAGGGCCAGGCCCGTTTCCGCATGCAGGTGATGGCCGGCCATACCAGCCGCGACATCATCGACTCCGTCCACCGCCTCGGCGTGGCCCGCGGCGACGCCGGGCTGCAGCTCGAAGCGCTGCAGAACGGAACCGCCGATTTCACTACCATCGATGCGATCGCCGCCAAGCCGAAGCGCACCAGCCGCTCCACGGGCGGCGACGTGGTCGAGGCCGCGCCGCGCGATTCGGGCGCACGCGGCTCCCGCAGGGCGGCCGGCTAGGTGCAAACCCAAGGAAAAACCACGGCTTTCATATTTAGTGGGTCGTTAACGCGGACTCGTTAGGAGGCCGCAATGATCAAGAGGTTCAACGAGATGAAAAGCGCTTCTCTTCTTGCCGCCGTCGCCGCAGCCGCGCTTCATGCGCCCGCAGCGGCACAGCCGGCCGCCGCGCATGACGGCTTTGCGCGCGTCGGCGTCGCCCGTCTCAAGCTCGCCGACAAGGGCGGACTGGCGATGGACGGGGCGCCGATCGCCGGGGCCGGCTACACGACGCCCGAAAAGTGGATGGGCAGCTTCGATCTCGGCTATTTCGTCGGCAAGACCATCGCCGTGCAGGTTGCGGGCACCACTCCGGTCAAGACGCCGAACCTGCCCAACGGCACGCTGGACGGCACGCCGAACCTCGGCACCGACAAGTTCAGCCTGTTCACGGCCACCGCCACCTGGCACCCGCTGCGCGGCGGCACCGTCTCGCCTTATGTCGGCGCGGGCCTCGAATGGTTTCATGTCTGGTCGATCCGCGACGAGCTCGCCGACAATCTCGACGTCAAGGACAAGGTCGGCCCGGTCATCCAGGCGGGCGCCGAGTTCAACCTGAACGAGCGCTTCGGCGTCTATATCGACGCCAAGAAGGCGTTCATCAAAACCAAGGCTTCGGCCAATCTCGGCCCCAGCGCGGTGACCGCCGAGCCGCAGCTCGATCCGTTCATTCTGCAGGCCGGGGCGGTGGTCCGCTTCTAAGGAGCGGGTCTGCGGGGCAACGCTCAGGCCGGGCGCCGACAAGGGGGAATAAGACAATGCAGCGCTTCGTTCTGACATCCGGCCTTGCGGCCTTGCTCGCCGGCGCCGCGCCGGCGCATGCGGCCGACGGCGATCGACCCGACTGGTTCGTCAAGCTCGCCGCGACCCGGCTGACGCTAGCCGACGACATCGCGCTCGAAGTCGGCGGCAACCCGGTGCCCAATGCCGGCATGAACACCAAGCCGCATGTCACCCCGACGGTCCATGTCGGCCGCTTCGTCGCCGACAATGTCGCGGTGGCCTTTACCGGCGGTCTTCCGCCGCACATCTCGATCGCGGGCCGCGATGCGCTGCAGCCGTTCGGCAAGCTGGCCGAGACGACCTACGGCCCCGCCACCTTGATGGTGCAATACCACCTCAACCGCGACGGCACCGTCCGGCCCTATGTCGGCGCCGGCGCCTGCTACATGCTCATTTTCAGCGCCAAGGACGGCAGCTTCCAGGACGTCGAGATCGACGATGATCTCGCCCCCGCGCTCGAGGCCGGCGTCGAGTTCATGGTGACCAAGCGTCACGGCATTTTCCTCGAGGCCAAGAAGGCGTTCCTGCGCACCGAGGCACGCGGCAGCTTCGGCGGCGCACCCGTCGCCGCGGACATCCGCCTCGACCCCTGGGCGATCAGCGCCGGCGCCACCATCCACTTCTGATCCGCGAGCCGCGTCGGTCGCGGCCGTTACGAACTCGCTAACCACGAACCTGACGAGTCGATTCACCTCCCTCCTCTAGGAAGCGAATCGTGGGAGGTGCGGATGAGGTTTGCGCTACGACCAAAAGCGGAAGGCACCGGCCCCTCGCGGCGCCGGCACGAACGCGTTCCAGTGTCCTTCGCCGCACCCACGCGCTCGGTCCGCCACCCCGACACGCAGATGGCGATCTGCAACCTCTCCAGCGGCGGCTTCATGGGGCGGTGCGCGATCGATTTCCCGGCCGGCACCGAATTGTTCCTCCACGTTCCCAGGATCGGCTGGCGCCTCGCCACCGTACGCTGGACCGAAAACGGCCTGATCGGCGGCAAGTTCGTCTATTCGATCACCGTCGAGAACGCCTTCCACGACTGACCGCGGGCAGTCCTTCATCCTTCATTGACACTGTTCGTTGCAGGAATATGCACAACGTGCCGCAGCATGGCGTCGGGACTTGTCAGGGGGGAAGATGCTGAAACTGTTCTCGAAGCGCGCTTCAGCGCCGCAGCACAAGGAGCGGGCGCGGCGCGACACGATGCGCTGCAGCGCCACGATCTGCGTGGAGGACGGCTTCCACCGCGCCGAACTGTCCGACATTTCGAAGAGCGGCTGCAAGGTGACGCTCGATGCGCCGCAGCCGCCCGGCCGGACGATCCAGATCGCGCTTGAGAATTTCCACAGCCTCAGCGGCACCGTGCGCTGGTATCGCGACGGCGTCGCCGGCATCCAATTCTCCCGCCCGCTCGGCGAGGCCGCGCTCGCCAAATGGATGCACGCGATCGCGAACGGCCAGCGGACCGACGGCGACGCCCCCGCCGGCCCGCGCGAACGCCGCGACTTCTGGGGCGACAAGCTGGGTTAATCGTCGAGCCGGCCGCGCCCGGTCTCTACATTCCCGATAGCAGCTAACGGCTGAGCACGATCTCCGCGACGCGGCGGTGGCCGGCTTCGCGGGTGAGCTGGACGAAGATGTCGACGGTCGTCCGGATATAATGGCGGACGTCGTCGCGGCCGAGCTGGGTGCCGGCCTGGAGCGCGAGCAGGACGATCTGCTCGATCGCGCGCTCGGCGCTGTCGGCATGGACGGTGGTCATCGATCCGGGGTGGCCGCTGTTGACCGCGCGCAGGAAGGCATAGGCCTCGTCGCCGCGCAGTTCGCCGAGCAGGATCCGGTCGGGCCGCATGCGTAGCGACGCCGCCACGAGATCGTTGGCGGTGACGTGCGATTCGCCGAGCGCGCTGCGCGCCGCGAGCAGGCCGACGGCATTTTCGTGGCGCACCAGCAGCTCCGGCGTGTCCTCGATCAGGATCAGCCTCTCCTCCGCCGGGATCTCGCGGATCAGGGCATTGAGGAAGGTCGTCTTGCCGGTCGAGGTGCCGCCCGAGACGAGGATGTTCTTGCGCGCCCGCACCGCGGCGGCGAGCATGCCGGCGATGTCGCCTGCGGCGAGCTGGGCCGCCAGGGCGCGGTCGGTGTCGTCGCGTGCATGGAGGTCGCGGCCCTTGGTCTCCGCGAAGGCACCGCCGGCGGCGTAGTCCGTGAGCGTGAGATCGGCCGCGACATGCTTGCGGATCGCCAGCACGAGCGGGCCGCGAGTCGCCGGCGGCGCTACGATCTGAACGCGCGCCCCGTCCGGCAAAGTCGCCGACAGCAACGGGTGCTCGCGGCTGATCCCCTGGTGGGAGAGGGAAGCGATCTGCCGCGCCAGCCGCGCCAGCGTCGGTTCGTCGAGCCCCGGGGCGTCGTGCCGCTCGATCGCGCCGCCGGTCGTCTCCACCCACAATTCGCCGGGGCGGTTGACGTAGATGTCGGTCACGTCGGGCCGGCCCAGCATCCCGGTCAAAGGCGCGAGATAGGAGCGGAGATAGACCTGGCCGCTCTCCTCGGCCGCGCTCATCGCCGGCTCTCGGCGCCGGTGAAATCCAGGTCGCGCGCGACGAAGATGCTGATGCTGGTCCCCTGCCGGACCTTGAGCGTCGGCGTGATCTGCGCGGGCTGGATGATCTGCGTCACCCCCTGCGTGCTCGGCGGCAACGCGACGATCACGGTGCCGTCCTTGGTGCGCGAGGCGAGGTTGACGCCGATGTCGAGCGCGGACTGGAGGATGGCGCCGGCGAAGCGCTCGAAGAAATGGGTGTTGACCGAGGCGCGGATGCCGGCGCGGCCGAGCGGGTCGCCGGCCGGCGACCCGATCGCGATCGTCGCCCCGTCCGGCCGGATCAGGCGAGTCCAGGTGACGAGCGCACGGCGCTGCCCGGGCGCGACTTCTGAGCGATAGTCGCCGATCAGCCGGCTGCCGCGCGGGATCAGCACCCTCGTGCCGTCGAAACCGCGCACGTCGCGCGAGACGATCGCGCGGGCGAAGCCGGGACGGGTCGAATCGAGCGCGGTCTCGAGCACGGCCGGGATCAAGGTCCCCTGCACGACGGTGGTCGAGCGGTTGGCGAAGGCGCCCGAGCGGACCCGGCCGGTGGAAAGCGGGGCGCCGGCGCCAGCGGCCGGCGGGGCGGCGCCTTCGGCCGCGGCCTGGGCGGCGGCGGTCTGGCCGGCGCCGGTATCGACGACCAGCGCAGGATCGGTCGTCACCCGCGCCGGCGGCGGTGGCGGCTCGGTCGGGATCGGCGTCGGGACCGGTTGCGGCACATAGACGATCTGCGGCGGCGCGGGCGGCGGTGGCGGCGGGGTCGGCGTCACCGTCCTCGGCGCGAGGAGGACGGCCGGCGGCGGCGGCCGCTCGGGCGGGATATAGAGCGGCGGCGGCGGCGCTTGTATCGCCAGCGCGTCGGCGGCGCGCACCCGGACAGAAGGCGCGGTCGCGGCGCGGCGGCGGGCGTCGAGCACGGCGAAGAGCAGCAGCCCGGCGATCAAGGCGGCGAGCCCGATCAGCCAGAGCGGCAGGCCGGCGCGCGGCCGCGCCACGATCGGCATGACCCCGCCCTCGCCCGGCACGAACGCCTCGGTCCGCGGATCGTGCGGCGGCGGGCGCGCCGGCATCAGCGCCGCCTGCGCGGGACGACCCGCGTGGCGCGCGCTACCTGCCGGTCGATGCGGAAGGCGAGGCGCGGCACGACGCTGTCGACCACGAACAGGCCGTCGCGCATCATGCCGTTGACCAGGGTCTCCTCGCCGCGCGCATCGAGCGCGTAGACCGCGGGCAGCGCGGCGTCCTTGGGCCATTCGATATAGGTGTGGCGGCCGTCGTCGCTGATCCGGGCCGGGCGCAGTGCGCGCACCCCGCTCAGCCGGTAGCGGCCCTCGATCAGAGTCGCCTCGCCCGCCGCGTCGTCGGCAGGGGCGGCGCCCTGGGCGGCCGGATAGCGGAAGCGCACCCGATAGGCCATTTCGGGGCTGGGGCCGTAGAGCGGGACGAGATCGAACGCGTAGAGGCGCGCATCGGTCACCACCGTCATGTTGGTGGTGACGCCCGACTGGAGCGGCTTGATGAACAGCATGTCGCCGCGGCGGTTGGCGGTGACCTGCCAGGCGCCGCTGTCGCCGACCGCGACATTCTCGACCCTCTCGTCGGCGCCGAGCTCGACGGTGAGCTGGTAGCCTGGCGCCGCCTGCAGGACGATCACCTGGTCCTCGCGATAGTCGACGGTCTGGACGCGGGGGTCGGCCGTGGGAGGCGGAGGGAGCGGCTGGGCCGCGGCCTCGGGCGGCGGTTGGGGCTCGGGCTGCGGCGGTGTCTCGGGCTGGGCCTGTGTTTCGGCCTGGGTCTGGGTCTGGGTCTCGGCCTGAATCTGCGTTTCGGCTGGGGCCGATGTCTCGGATTGTGCCGCGAGCGGCGACGCCGCGCACAAGAGGAGCGCGAAGCTGAGCGCCGCCGCTCTCATAGCTCGGGCTCCGGCACTGCCGGCCGTGGCGGCGCGGGCCGGACCGGGACCGTGGCGACGGGGACTGTGGCGACGGGGACCACCGCGATCGGCTGTGGCGCGGCCTGCGGCGGCGCCACAAATACGGTCTCGGGCGGCGGCAGTGCCTCGGCATCGCGCCGGTAGCGCACGACCTCGAAGCCCAGCGGATTCACCAGCCGGTCCTCCATCCGCATCGGCTCGCCCGAATAGCGGTAGCGGATCACGGCGACCCACGCCCGGGCCGGCTCGGTGCGGCCATTGGCGTCGCGGCGCTGCGTGTCGAACCGCACCAAGGCGACGTTGGTGCCGACCGGGGAGACGCTCTTCACCCGCGTTTCCACCACGGTCGAGCGCGGGTAGCGCGCCAGCGGGCTCTCCGGGTTCGAGATCTGGACGCCGGCGATATAGCCCGACCGCGCGGTGCCGTCGGACCACAAAGCCACCTTGCGGTAATTGGCCTGCAGCGTGTCGATGTCGAAGCTCTCGCGGGCGATGACGTACTGGACGAGGAAGGACTGGGTGAGCGCGGTGTCGCCCGCCAAGCGCTTGGGATCGAGCGGCTCCAGCGCCTGGACGAAGCCGGTGTTGCGATCGACCAGCAACGTATAGGGCTCGACCGTCTTGAGCGGGGTCAGGATCAGCAAAGCGAGCGCCTCCAGCACCGCGATCGAGCCTGCCGCCGCGGCGACGATCCACGCCGTCCGCCGCGAAGCGCGCAGGGCCTCGCGCCGGTCGCGCGCCCAGCTCTCGGCTTCGGCATAATAAGCGTCGAGCGCCTCGCGGGACTGCTTGTTCATGCGCGGCGGCCCCCGTGGTTGCGCCGCTCGGCGCTCGCCGAGACGCGGTTGCGGGTGCGGCGGAACGACTGGCCGAGCGGGACCGGGGCCGGCGGCGCCGGATCATGCGGCCGGACCTGGACCGAGGTCGCGCGCGAGAGCGCCGCCCCTGCGAAAGCCGGGACCGCTGCGACCACGGGCCCTTCCTCCCGCCGCTTGGCGGCCGTGACTGAATCGGCGATGGCGACGGCCCGCGATCGCGGGTCGGCCGCGATATCGATGCGGGATGTGGACGATGCTGCCACGACGGTTTCGACCGGCCGCTGGCTGGCGCGGCTCCAGACCGGCGGCCATGCGGTGGGCAGAAGCAGTCCCCGCGCGACCGCGGCCGCCGCGATCAAGGTGGCGAGCAGGCACAAGGCGAAGACCAGGGTCATGCCGAGCAACTCGGCGGGCACGTTGGGCGTCGGCACCGCCAGCCGCCGCAGGCTGATGACCGAGGCGAGCCACGTCTCCATCAGCGCCAGCTGGACGGCGAGGATGATCGACGTCCCCAGCGCGCCGAGCGCGACGCCGATCAGGCCCCTCAGCCAGCCTGCGAAAAGGCCGCGCGTGCCGGCAAAAAGCAGGAACAAAGCGAACAAGGGGCCGAGCGCGAGCAGCAGGCCGGCGACCAGCCGTACCGAGGCGAAGGCGCCGATCGTCGCGGCCAGATAGACGGTTCTCGCCTGCGCCACCGTCTTGGCATCGCGGTTCGCGTCCCATCGCGGCCGGTTCTGCCGCGCGATCAGGTCCAGCTCGCCCAGCGACGGGGCGGCTTCGGGGGCCGGCGGCATCTCGGCCTGCGGCGGCCGGCCGGTGCCGATCACGGAGAGCTCGGCCAGCATCGTGTCCACGCCCTGCAGGCGCAGTATCAGGCTGCCCTCCACCCCCGGCAGGCCGGCCGGGCCGCCGATCTCGGCGGCGATCTGGGCGGGGCCGCGGAAAGCGACATCATAAGCGAGGGTCCGAAAGGCAGGCCAACTCGTCGCCAGCGCCAGGACGATGCCGATCTTCACGACCGCGACCACGCCCTCGCGCGCGGTGGGCGCGTCGCCGAGTAGCAGCCGGTAACCGAACAAGGCGACGAAGATGGTGAGCGCCGCCGTCAGCGCGACCGCCGTGGCCGAGCCCGGAGCGGACAGGGCTTGGTAGCCGGCCTCGCCGATCGTCTGCGCGTAGCAGTCGACGGTGGCGAGCGTGCTGCGCAGGAACTCGCTGCTCTGGCCGAAGGTCGGGCAGGCCATCACGCCACCTCCAGCAGGCGGGGCAGCCAGTCTTCCGGGTCGTCGCCGCTGTGCGCGCGGATCTCGTCGAGCAGGCGGACGGTCCGTTCGCGCCCCGACAATATGGTGAGCAGATCGCGCTCGCCGGTCAGATCGAGCCGCGCCACCACGCTTTCGCCGCCATGCTTGACGAGGAAGCAATGGGCGTTGTCGGGCAAGGTCCGGACCAGCTCGTATTCGTGCGGCGTCAGCCCGAAGCCCTCGATATAGTCGCTCGCGCGCGCCTTGGGATTGGCCATGAAGATCTGGGTCGCGGCCTGCTCGATGATCGCGCTGGCGATGCGGCTCTCGAGCGCGTCCTGCGCGCTTTGGGTGGCGAAGCCGACGATGCCGTTGCGCTTGCGGATCGTCTTCTCCCAGTCCTTGATACGGCGCACGAACACTTCGTCGTCCAGCGCCTTCCAGCCTTCGTCGACGACGATGATTGCCGCCGTTCCGTCGAGCCGTTCCTCGACACGGTGGAAGAGGTACATCATCGCCGGCGTGCGCACCGCCGGGTCGTCGAGGATCTGGGTCATGTCGAAGCCGACCGCCTGCGCGGAGAGGTCTATCCGGTCCTCGGGATTGTCGAACAGCCAGGCGCGCTCGCCGTCGCCATGCCAGGGCCGCAGCCGCGCCCACAGGTCGGCGCCGTGCGGTCGCTCGCCGCCGCGGAACAATTCGGACAGATAAGCGAGGCGGCGATGCTCGGGCGGCTGCCCGAAATTGGCGTCGACCGCGTCCTTGATGCGCGCGATCTCGTCGATGTCGGCGCCACCGGCGAGAAGGGCCAGCCAATCGATCAGGAACTGGCGGTTGACCGGATTGTCGTCGAGCTGGAGCGGGTTGAGCCCCGAGGGCGTGCCGGGCCGCAGCAGATCGTAGCGGCCGCCGATCGCGCGGATGAACAATTCGGCGCCGCGATCCTTGTCGAAGAAGATGATGCGGGGCGAGATCTTGCGCGCCTGGGCGAGCAGGAAATTGAGCACCACCGTCTTGCCCGATCCCGATGGGCCGATCACGGTGAAATTGCCGAGGTCGCCCTGGTGGAAGTTGAAATAATAAGGCCCCGCCGCCGTCGTCTCGAGCAGGGTGATCGCCTCACCCCAATGGTTGCCCTCGGCCTGGCCGAGCGGGAAATTGTGAGCGCTGGCCAGCCCCGCGAAATTGCCGGTCGAGACCAGGCCGCGTCGCGCGATATATTTGAAGTTGCCCGGGAATTGCGCCCAGAAAGCGGGCTCCAGCGCCATCTCCTCGCGCACCGCGATGATGCCGAGATCGGCGAGAGCCGCCTGCGCCTCGGCCACCGCCTCGTCGACCGCGGCCGGCGTGTCGCCGCGTAGCGCCAAAGTCATGTGATGCTCGCCGAAGCCGGCGCGGCCGGCCGCGACTTCGTCCTTGGCGGTGGCGAGGTCGGCGCGCAGGCTCAACGCCTCGTCCTCGGCCGAGCGCATCCGCCGCAGCGCCAGGTTCATCCGACCCAGGGCCGCTTGGCGGTCGACGAAGCCGAACGATTGCGACACCACCATCTCGAACGGCAGGCGCAGCAATTCGTCGAGCATGCCGGGCGCGGTCTGGCCCGGATAATCCTTCAAAGAGACGATGCCGAGGAAGCTGCGCGGCGACGGCGCCGCCGGGCCGAGCTCGACCGTCTGGCCGAAGCTCACCCGGCGATAGGGGAGATAGGCGCCGAGATCCTGCATCGGCAGCAGCACCGGCCGCATCTCGCCATTGTAGAGCGTGGAGAGGAATTCGAGCGGCTCCGAGCACGGCCCCTGCGGCGTCTGGTAGATTCCGAGCAGCCGCGGCCCGTAATTGCCGAGCGCGGCGAGCAGGGCGTCGCGGGCCGCATCGAGCGCGCGCAGTTCGTAGACCGCCTCGGCCTCTTCTTCATTGCTGCCGGTCCGCCCAAGCATCGCGCGCAGCCGGTCGAGCCCGCTCAGCCGGCCCTGCAGCGGGCGGCGCACCAGGGTCAGGAACAGATCGTTGACGTAGAGCCGCTTGCCCGCGAGCCGCGCCCGCCACGCCGCGTCCAGGCGGCGCGAGAAGGGATCGGGATAATCGGCCGCGCCTTCGTCCGCGATCCGCCGCCGGACGATATGATGGTAGAGCGCGAAGCGGGACGATCCGATCGCCTGCAAGGTCGCGTCGCGCAGCCGCTTCCGGTAGTTGAGCTCGTCGGTGTCGGCGGTCTCGAACAAGAGGCCGCGGACGTGGATCACCTGCATCAGCAGGCCGTCGCGCGTCTCGATCGTCGCATCGTCGACGTGGCGCGCATAAGGGAGATGGAAGCCCGCCGGCCGCTCGCGCGCGGCGGCTCGCTCGTCGCGGGTCAGGGGCGGTAGGAATTGCATCGCCAGATCGCATAGTTGCGCACGCGCGGACAGCGCTGCAGCCGGGTCAGCCAGAGGTCGAAGAAGCGCGGCTCGCGCAGGCACATCAGCATGCCGGCGAGATGGACGATGACGGCGGCGGCCAGTGCCCAGGCCGAGCGGAAGATCAGGAACGCCTCGGTCGCAAGGACCGCGTTGGCGACGAAATAGGAGTAGGTCACGCCGGCGAACATCTGGGGGCGCGTCAGGGCGACGAAGAGCGGATCGCGCTCGAGCCCGTTCATCCGTCAGTTGCCAAGGCTGGCGGTCGACTGGATGCCGGCGACGATGCTGGCCGCACCGAACAGGATGAAGCAGCCGAGGATGACGGTCGCTCCATAGCGCCAGTTGATCCGACCGGTCAGCATCAGCAGCCCGACCGAAGCGACCGCGATGACGGCAACGACGGTGGCGATCGTGCCAAGCAAAGTCCCCTCGAGCCAGCGCACCGCCGAGACGATCACCCCCGATCCGGCCGGATCGCCAATCGAAGCCGCAGCCATATTTGGCCACAGCAGGAAAAGCCCTAGGCCAGCGATCCGTCTCCGAAGCTTCTTCATGGGCATTTACTTGGCCCCTTCCGCAGACGATTTCCGAGCGACTGTCGTAAACCGTTCCGAGTCCGGTCATCCTATTCCGGCATCGCGCCCTTTTCTAGTGGGCAAGCCAGACGGCCCAGTCCTGCGATGAGAAGGGCGCCTCGACGCCTCGCCCCTCACGGCTGGATCATCGCGAGGGGCCTCTCTAGCTCAGGGCGTCGCGCCCGCCGCGCCGACGCGCCTCGCGGGGGCGACAAGCTCAACCTCCGACGGCCAGTGGCCTTGGGCGTTTTCCGTCACGATCTCGCGCAGCATCGCGCCGGCCTCGGCCTCGCGGCCGGCGAAGCGATGTTCCATCGCCGCCGCGAACTTGATCGTGCTGTCGGCGTTCCCGGCGATTTGCGCCGGCGGCATGCGCCCCTGCATCACCTTTACGCCCTGATGGTAGACCTGGTTCTCGATGAGATCGAGGTCAGCCGGGACGGCATCGATCGCTGCGCGGGCCTTGTCGTGCTCGCCCAGCTTCCGATAGGCGAGATAGGTCCAGTAAGCCGTCGGCACGAGCATGTCGTTCCTGGCGAACGTGGGGGCCAGTTCCAGCGCGCGGGCCATGCCGTCGACCACCGCTCGATAGTCGCCCTTCGCAAAGCTGGTCTGCGCCGCATAGTAGATCATGTTGCCACGGTAGGTGCCGATCGTGAGGCCCAGCGGATTGGGCAGGCCGTCGGGCTCGAAATGATCCTTCTTGCCCTCCATCAACCGCAAGCCTTCTCGATAGTCCGCGAGCGCAAGATCGAACTGGCGCGCGCGCGCCAGTTTGCGCGCGCGATAACGGCGGAGCTCGTAATTGTCGGGAAACTTCGCGATCGCGCGGGTGAAGACGTCGATCGCTTCGCAGAAGCGCCCGGCATAAGCGAGGCGGCGGCCCAGCCAGAAGTGGGATTCCGGGCGATCTGGCGCAATGCGCAGCGCCGCCCGGGCGATCTCAATGTCCTGGTCGAGCCGCCGCTGCGTAGCCGCAGAGAAATCGGGGCGACGAAGTGGGGTGCCGATCAGCGTCTTGTCGCAGAAGCCGGCGGCGACGGTGCTCGGCGGCACCTCTGCCGCGGCACCGGCCGCTCCGGAGGCAAGCAAGCCGGCGGTGGCGAGCATGGCAAAGAGCGCGCGGTTCATCCGATCACCTCCTGGTAGATCCGGCGGAGATTGGTCCCCATGATCTTTTCGACCACGCTTTCGGGATAGCCGAGCTTACGCACGCCATCCCACACCACTTCCATCCGCCGCGGGCCGTTGAGCTCGTTGATGAAGAGCGGCCAGTCGGCATCGTTGAAATTGGCGCCCTCTTCGCGCTTCAGCTCGGCGATATAGGCGTCGGTCATTTCGACGACGCGGTGGTCGCGGTCGCTGCCGATGGCGACATGGTCTGCGCCGGCCACTTTGACGGCATGATCGATATGGCGGAAATATTCGGGAAGCGCGTCGGCGCGCTTGGTCGTGAGGAACGGCCGCATCTGGCAGATGCCGACGACCCCGCCCTTGTCGCCCAGCGCGCGCAGATTGGCGTCGGTGATGTTGCGGACGTTGCTGTGCACCGCCATGCAGGCGGTATGCGAGACGATGACGGGCGTCTTGGACGCGGCGATCGCGTCGCCCGTCGTCTGCATGTTCGCATGGGACAGGTCGATCAGCATCCGGCGCTCGTTCATCTGCGCGACGAGATCTCGGCCGAAATGGGTGAGGCCGTTCGCACCGAGCTCCTTGCAACCCGCGCCCGCCCAATTCTGGTCGTTGTACGTGATCTGCGCCGAGCGCACGCCGAGCTTGTGGAACAGGTCGACATTGTCGAGGTCGCGGCCGAACTGGGTGCTGTTCTGAAACAGGTAGAAGATCGCGATCTGACCGTTCCTGCGCGCGACATCGATGTCGCTCACGCGCGTCGCCTTCAGGAACAGCGACGGATGGGCGGCGATATGCGCGTCGTGGTCGAGCACGGCCTGCACGGCCTCCTCATAGGCACGGCCTTCATAGGATTTGGGGTCGCACAAAGTCACGGTTATCGCGTCGAGCCCGCTCGCACGCATCTGCCCGATCAGGGCAGCGTCATATTCGAAGCGGACTTCGCCCATAGCGTCGAAGGTGAGCGGTCGCGGCTTCGCGCGCGCCGCCGCCGCGCCCGGCGCAAAGGCCATGGCGGTCGACAACGCCGCTCCGGAAAGGATGAACTGCCGTCTGTCCATAGCGTCGCCCCTCTATTTCTCTATTGGAAAATAGAATAGCGGATAGGAAATATTACGCAAGCGCCTGCGTGGGCCGCGCCTTGGGCGCGCGTCAGCCGGTATTGACCCACAGCACGACGGCGTCCTCCTCGCTCGTCGAGTAGCAGGCATGCTCCATGCTGCTATTGATATAGATGCTGTCGCCGACGCCCAGGATGACCGGCTCGTAATGCTCGGTCTGGAAGCAGATCTCGCCTTCGAGCACATAGAGGAATTCCTCCCCGCTATGCTGTGACCAGTTCTTGAAATCCTCGAGCTTGCGCGCCTTGATCGTCGTGACGAACGGCAGGATCTTCTTGTTCTTGAGTTCGGAGGCGATCAGCCGATGGCTATAGACCTCCGTTTCCATGAGCCGGCCGGTGCCGTCCAGCGTCACGCTCCGCAGCCCGGGCGTGTCCTGGCCGGATTTGGTCGCGAACAGCTCGGTGATGTCGATGCCGAAGCCCGCGGCCAGCTTTTGGACCACGTCGAAGGTGGGGGACATCTGGTCGTTTTCGATCTTCGACAGGGTCGAGGCCGCGAGCCCGGTCAACCGTCCTGCGTCCTCGAGCGTCATGCTGCGCTCGCGGCGCAGCTCGCGCAGCCGCTTGCCGAGATGGAAGCCTTCGGAGCGTGGGCGCTTGCCGCTGTGCATGGCACCCGGAACGCCCGGCTCGTCTCCACTCCTGGGCGGCATCGCTTCATCCCTTGTCTTGTTCGAAGATCGTACGGCGGCGGCGGATCGGGCTGAGGCTCGGGAACGGGCCGTCCAATCCGCTACGCCCGACATATAAAACACAAATTTCCGATGGGCTACGGCATTGGCATATTCGCTATGCCTTCGCCGAAGTGCCCACCGGAAATGTGCGCCGTTACCGGATAGTCGAGATCAGAACGTCATCTTGGCGTTTACATAGTAGAAGCCGCCGGCAACCCCGAACACGCTGTGGTTGTCGTAGATCAGGCCGGCACGTGCGCGCGCAGCACCGCGATCGGGCGGGAAGATGTTGAACAGGTTGCGCGCGCCGATGCTCAGATCGACATTCTCGATGCCGGAATACGTCACTTCCGCGTCGAACAAGGTTACGGCCTTGCGCGGCAGGAAGGCGGCGCCATCCAGACGCCGCCACGCGCCATAGTGCGTAGCGCGACCCATGAGCGAGAAATCGCCGACCCTGGTCGTCGTCGAGAAGTTGCCGCGCCAGCGCGGCGTGCCCCGCTCGAACTCGGTGACGATGGCCGGGCTGAAGCCTACCGGCGGCGCACCGCGCAAATGCTGTTCGTTATAGTTCACCGCGAGGCTGAAGTCGGTCGAGGCATTGTCCGACCAGGGCTGGCGATAGGTGCTGACGAGATCGAAGCCGCGGACGCGGGTGTTCATCTCGTTCTGGAAGTAGCGGACTTGCTCAATGTCTGCCCCGTTCGGGAATCCGATGGCCGCCAGCGCCGCGCGCTCGGCTGCAGTGGTGTTCCGCGAAGGCGTCAGCAGGAGGCGATCGTCGACGTCGATCTGATAGAAATCGAGCGTCGTGAGGAACCGATCGATGCCGGTGAAGACGACGCCGGCCGACATGTTGAACGAGGTTTCCGGCGTCAGGGGCTGCGAGCCGAACACCTGGGCCGCGGGCGAACCCGGAACCAGCACGGCATCAAGAATGAAGCCGCCCCTGCCGTCGAGCTGCGAGGTGAGGCTGGTTCCGAACACCTGGCCGGCCGCCGGAGCGCGGAAGCCGGTGCTGACCGAGCCGCGCAGAGCGAAGGCATCGCTCAGCTCGAAACGGGTGGCGGCCTTGTAGCTGAAGTTCGTACCGAACTGGTCGTAATCTTCGTAGCGGCCGGCGACCGACAGGTTCCACCAGGGCGTGATGTCGGCATCGACTTCGGCGAACACGGCGTAGCTCGACGAGTCAAAGCTGCCGGCGAATTCCGGGGAGAAGCCCTGGAAGCCGTTCGAGCCGGCCGGCAGGTCCCGCAGGGGGCCGGTGGTGTAGCTGGCCTGGTCGCCCTGGCCGATGACATAGGTTTCCTTGCGATGGCTGACGCCGGCGAAGACGAGCACTTCGTCGGTCAGTTCATAGGACATTTCGCCGTCGAACTGCAGTTCGCGCTGGGTCAACGAGCCCGGCTTGAACGCGGTCGGCGAATTGACGCCCATCGAGGCGTTGATCGTGCCGGTGATCAGATAATCGACGGTGTTGTTGCCGTACCGCGCCGACAGGTCCCAGCTCAACCGGCCGACCTGATCGCGCACGCCGACCACGGAGCTGAAATCTTCGAGATCGCCCGCAAACTCCGGCGTGAAGCCACCCGGATAGATGCTGGCAAGGTTGAAAGCCTGCGGGTGCGCGGGACTGAGATCATAGGCCGAATTGGCATAGGTGCTGTGGCCGTTCAGGCCGCCGGCAGCGAAGGGCTGACGCAGGCCGAAAGTGACCGAGCTCTCGCCCATCATATAGTTGCCGAACGTATAAAGTTCGATTTCCTCGCCCAGTTCGACGCCGGCATTCCAGACCGACTTGAAGGCCATGTAGCGCGGATCGAGATTGCCTTCGGGATGGGCCGGCACGCCCGGCACGCCCGCGGCCTTGAGCGCCTCGGCGCCGGCATGGCGGGCCTTCTTGGCGAAGGCCTTGGCCTGGTCGGTATATTGGGCGGCAATGTTGAAATAGGCGTTCTCGCCGACGGGAACCGCGAGGTGGCCCTGAATGTCGTAGGTGCGGCCGCCGGTCGAATAATATTCACCGGCCTGCGCCATGATCGAGCCGCCGCTCTTCTGCTTCTTCAGCTCCAGATTGACCACGCCGGCGATGGCGTCCGAGCCATATTGGGCCGACGCGCCGTCGCGCAGCACTTCCACGTTGGAGAAGGCGATGGGCGGGATGACGTTGAAATCCTGGCCCTGCGAGCCCGAGGTCGACGCGTGGCCGGTGCCGATCTGCACGATCGAGGCGCGGTGGCGGCGCTTGC
The DNA here is from genome assembly GCF_035594035.1 of Sphingomonas sp. LY54. NCBI lineage: Bacteria > Pseudomonadati > Pseudomonadota > Alphaproteobacteria > Sphingomonadales > Sphingomonadaceae > Sphingomonas > Sphingosinicella wutangchuni. The sequence continues at coordinate 2,336,563 of NZ_CP141588.1, read as the reverse complement.
CGTTCATCAGCAGGAGGACGTGATCGGCCGGCGAGCCGCGCAGCGTGACCGGCCGCACGAAGGACGAGCCGTCATTGCCCTGGAGGCGCTGGACGTTGAAGGCGGGCACCAGCGTACGCAGCGCGTCGTTCATGTCCGTATAGCCGGTCGTGGTGATCTCTTCGGGCGAGATGACGTCGATCGCGACCGAACTGTCGGTGATCGAGCGGTCCTTGCGGCGCGAGCCGATGACGACGATGCCTTCGCCGGATTCATCGGTCGTGGCGCCCTCCGCTTCCGGCGGCGCGGTCTGAGCCTGCGCGGCCGGCGCAATCGCGAATCCGATAGCCGACGACAATAACAGACGTGAAACGAACTTCGACACTATACCCTCCCTGGTGACTCAAACCCCGCCGGAAACATTGGAGATTCCGGACTTCTTCTCATTAATCAGGAAATTTCCTATCATAAAATTTCTTGCTCATCTAGGAAAATATTCCTATGGAGCCATGCGCTTTGTGCAGATGGGTCTGCGGCGACGGATCGACGGGGGATTTCGCAATGGAGATGGCTGAACCGTCTGCGCTCGGCCGCTCGTCCCGCGTTGTTGTCGGGCTCCTGCTCGCGCTGGGCCTGTCGGCACCAGCGGTGGCCGCCGCCGCCGAGCCGCCCGTCCGGGCAAGCCTCGCGATCCACGCCGGCGCGGTCATTGCAGTGCCTGGCGAGCGCGCGCTCGGTCCCACCACGATCGTGGTTCGCGATGGCCGGATCGCCGAGATCAGGCCCGGTTACGTCGCTGTGGCGGGTGTGCCCACGGTCGACCTGAAGACGCGCACGTTGCTGCCCGGCCTGATCGACACCCATGTCCATTTCAGCTTCGCGCCGGAGACCAAATTGTGGTCGGCCGCGGTCGACACGCCGGAAGACGTGGCGCTCTTCGCTTTTTCCAATGCGAAAAAGACCTTGGAGGCCGGGTTCACGACGGTCCGCGACGTCGGGTCGGACGGGGATTCGATCCACGCGCTGCGCGACGCGGTCAACGAAGGCACCGTGACGGGCCCGCGCATCTTCCTTTCGGGCACTTCGCTGTCGATCGTCGGCGGCCATGGCGACATGTCCGGCCTGAACCGCAGGGCGACCGAGGCGCTTTTTCCCTATGACTATACCGGCGCCTGCACCGGTGCGGTCGAATGCGCGCTGCGCGTCCGCGAAGCCGCCAAATATGGCGCCGACCTCATCAAGATCACGTCGACCGGCGGCATCATGTCGCAGCAGGCGCGCGGGCTCGGTCAGCATCTGAGCGACGAGGAACTGACCTCGATCGTCACCACTGCGCACAGCCTCGGCCTCAAGGTCGCGGCGCATGCCCATGGCCGCGAAGGCGTCATCGCATCGGTGCGCGCCGGCGTCGATTCGATCGAGCATGGCACCTATCTCGACGACGAGACCGCGAAGCTGATGGCGAAGCGCGGCACCTGGCTGGTGCCGACGCTCGGCCTACTCGAGTTCGACGGCGACGAGGCGGCGCGCTTCACGCCCGCCGTGCGCGCCAAGATCGCCGACGCGCGCCGGTTTGCGGGGCAGAACATCCGCCTTGCCGTCAAATATAAGCTCAACGTCGCCTTTGGCACCGATGCCGGGGTCTCGCCCCACGGGAAGAACGCCCGGCAATTCCGCTATATGGTCGAGCAGGGGCCGATGACGCCGGCGGAGGCGTTGCGCGCGGCGACGGTGTCCGCAGCGGAGCTGCTCGGCCAATCGGACAAGATCGGCACGATCGAGGTCGGCAAGCTTGCCGATCTGATCGCGGTCGACGGCGATCCTTATGAGGATGTGACGCTGCTGGAGGCGGTCGCCGCCGTGATCAAGGGCGGCGAAGTGATCAAGCATCCTGCCGACGCGCCATCCAAGTGACAGACATCGAAACGCAAATCTGTGAGAAACATGGAATTTAAGTCACCATCCCGCGAAGCTCTCGTTGCCAGCAGCTTCTTCCGCCTTGGCGTGTCCATCGACTCCTATCTGGGCGATGGGCTGGAGGTCGTTTCGCCGGTCGACGGCGCGAAGCTCGTTTCGCTGAAGGTGGACGCCGCGTCGGATATCGACGCGATGGTCGTGCGCGCGCGCACGGCCTTCGAGAAGTGGAAAGGCGTTCCAGCCCCGGTTCGCGGCGAGCTGATCCGCCGCTATGGCGAAGCGGTGCGTGCGCACAAGGAGGAGCTGTCGCAGCTGCTGTCGCGCGAGAACGGCAAGATCCTGACCGAAGCGCGCGGCGAGATCCAGGAAGTGATCGATATTTGCGACTATGCCGTGGGCTTGTCGCGCCAGCTGTTCGGCCTCGCCATCGCGTCCGAGCGCCCCGAGCATCGCCTGGCCGAATATTGGCACCCGATGGGCGTGCTGGGGCTGATTTCAGCCTTCAACTTTCCTGCGGCGGTGTGGGCCTGGGGCACGACCGTGGCGCTCGTTTGCGGCGACACCGCGATCTGGAAGCCTTCGGAAAAGACGCCGCTGATCGCACTCGCCATGGCGGGCCTGCTCGCCAAGGTGGCTGAGGAATTCGACGCCGCTCCCACCCATCTCATCCAGACCATCGTCGGCGGCGCCGAGTGCGGCCAGGCGCTGGCCGACCATGAAGGCGTGGCCATCGTCAGCGCCACGGGCAGCGTAGCGATGGGCCGCGACGTGAACAGGCGCGTGGGCGGCCGCTTCGGTCGCGCGATTTTGGAACTGGGCGGCAATAACGCCACCATCATCGCGCCGACCGCCGACCTCGATCTGGCGTTGCGCGGCGCGGTTTTCGCCGCGACCGGCACGGCTGGCCAGCGTTGCACGACGCTGCGCCGCCTGATCGTGCATGAAAGCGTGAAGGACGGTTTCCTGCGTCGTCTGAAGGCCGCCTACGGCACGCTGAAGATCGGCAATCCGCTGGACGACGGGGTGCTGGTCGGCCCGCTGATCGATCGGGCCGCATTTGACGGCATGCAGAGGGCGCTCGAGGCTGCAAAGGCGCAGGGCGGCATCGTCCATGGCGGCGAGCGCGTGGACGTCGCCGGCTTGGAAGGCGGCTATTATGTGCGCCCCGCCATCGTCGAAATGCCGGCGCAGACGGAGATCGTGAAGGAAGAAACCTTCGCACCGATCCTCTACGTGCTCACCTACAGCGATTTCGATGACGCCATCGCGCTGCAAAATGGCGTGACCCAGGGGCTTTCCTCCAGCATCTTCACCAATGACGTGCGCGAGGCTGAGCGGTTCCAGTCCGCCCATGGCAGCGATTGCGGCATTGCCAATATCAACATCGGCACCAGCGGCGCCGAAATCGGCGGCGCATTCGGCGGCGAGAAGGTCACCGGCGGCGGCCGGGTTTCGGGCAGCGACAGCTGGAAAAACTATATGCGCCGCATGACCACGACCGTGAATTTCTCCACCTCTCTGCCGCTGGCACAGGGCGTGAAGTTCGACATCGACGCATAAGATCAAACGAAGACAGCAGGAGGATTATGGGATGCTGAGCAAGACGAAATTATGGATGGGCGCTGCCCTGCTGCTGTGTGCGAGCCCCGCCGCGGCCCAGGGCAGCCTGCAGGGCACCTCGCTGCTCGGCAAGCCGATGATCACCGAACCTGCCCGCAATGTGGGCGTGGCTTCGGTGGCGCTGCTGGACCGCGCCGCCGCGGACGCCAAGGCGGATTTCGAGAAGAATATGACGGTGGATACGGCCACCTGGTATGGCCGCATCCTGTTCTACCAGGGCTACAGCAAGGAATCCGCCGCCGTTTACGACAAGGCGCTGGCGAAATTCCCCAACTCCGCCAAGCTGCTGCGCCATCGCGCGCATCGCCATTTCTCGCTGCGCGAATTCGACAAGTCGATCGCGGTCGGCCTGAAGGCGGCCAAGCTTTACGAAGGCCAGCCGCTCGAACGCGAGAAGCCGGGTCCGGATTACTTCCGCGGCGATCCGGACGTGGTGCAATATTATCTCTACTACCACCTCGGCGCGGCTTATTTCGCCAAGCATGATTTCGACAATGCCGCCAAGTGGTTCGCGAAATCCGCAGAGGCGGCGATGTTCACCAAGGATGTGGAGGCGCGCACCGCCAACACCTATTGGGAATATCTCTCGCTCGCGCGCGGCGGCAATATGCGCGAGGCGCAGGAGCTGCTCGACAGCTACGACCTGACCTTGTTCGAAGTGCACCCCGACGGCGGTTCGGATACCTATTTCGACGGTATCCAGCTGTTCAAGGGGCACCGCGACCCGAACAGCTTCTTCAACGACAAGGATGGCGGCCGCGCCTTTGCCACCGCCGACGGCGTGGCGGCCTCGACCGCCTACAGCCTCGCCAATTTCTACATCCTGAAGGGCGAGGCCGACAAGGCCAAGCCGTGGCTGCAGCGCTCGATCGACGTCGAGAGCTGGGGCTTCTTCGCCCGCATCCAGGCGGAAGCGGACTGGGTCGCGCTGTTCCCCGGCGAGAAGCCGTAACGCCACACTAAGCCTTGTCTCCGGAGGCGGCGATCGCCGCCTCGGCAGCGCCGCCGTTTCGACGTCGCTTCCGTCTCGCTCAAGCCACGGCTGTATCGACTCCTTCCGTTCCCGTCCGCAACGGCAGGAACGAAAGGCCTCGGTCCACTCGCGATAGGGGATCATAATGTCGTTCCTGACCCGCCGCAAAACTTTCGACCAGACCATGGAGCATCACGGCGAGCAGCAGCTTCGCCGTACGCTTGGCTGGCCGCACCTTGTGATGCTCGGGGTTGGCGCCATTATCGGGACCGGAATCTACACGCTCATCGGCATCGGCGCCGATCGCGCCGGCCCGGCCGTCATATTGGCCTTCGTCATCGCCGGTCTCGTTTGCGCGTGCGCCGCCCTCGCCTACGCGGAACTCGCCACGATGATGCCGGCGGCGGGCAGCGCCTACACCTACAGCTATGTGACGCTGGGTGAGGGTCTCGCCTGGATCGTCGGCTGGAGCCTCATCCTCGAATATTCGGTCGTGTGCGCCGCGGTAGCGGTCGGCTGGTCCGGCTATTTGAGCGGGTTTCTCGCCGCCGCCGGATTCGGCCTTCCCCCCGAGCTGCTGGCCGGTCCGGGCGGCGGCGGCATCATCAACCTGCCTGCGATCCTCATCCTATGGGCGGTCGCCGGTCTCCTGATGCTTGGCACGCGCGAGAGCGCGACGGTGAACGGGATCCTCGTCGCGGTGAAGATCACCGCCCTGATCGCCTTTATCGCACTGGCTCTGCCGGCCTTCGACGCTGACAATTTCACGCCGTTCATGCCTTATGGTTTCGCCGCTCACGAGTCCGGCGGCGCAACGCGCGGCGTGATGGCTGCCGCGGCCATCATATTCTTCGCCTTCTACGGGTTCGATGCGGTGTCGACTGCTGCCGAAGAGACCAAGAATCCGGATCGCGACCTCAAGATCGGCATTCTCGGATCGATGGGCCTGTGCACCATCGCCTATATGCTTGTCGGAGCGGCCGCGGTGGGGGCTCTGCCATTCGCCGAGATCGCCGCATCGGACGAGCCGCTGGCCCATGTGTTGCGGATGCTCGGTCACCCGCTCGCAGCGACGCTCATCGCACTGGCGGCCATCGTGGCGCTGCCGACAGTGATCCTCGCCTTCCTCTACGGACAGAGCCGCATCTTCTTCGTCATGGCACGCGACGGCCTGCTGCCGGCGCGGCTCGGGGCCGTCAGCCGCCGCACCGGCACCCCGATCGCGGTGACGATCTTCACGGCCGGCGCGGTTTCGGTCATTGCCGGCCTCCTGCCATTGGGCGAGATCGCCGAACTTGCGAATGCCGGTACGCTGCTGGCCTTTGTCGCGATCGGAGCGTGCCTGCTCCTGCTCCGGCTGCGTGACCCGCTGCGCCCGCGCCCATTCAGGGCGCCGCTCGCCTGGCTCGTGGGTTCAGTCGCGATCGTCGGCTGCGTCTACCTCTTTGTGAGCCTTCCCACGGTCACCCAGGAACGATTCCTGTGGTGGAACGCGCTCGGCGTGGTCGTTTATCTCTTCTACGGGGCGCGCGCGAGCCGCCTCGCGCGGATGCAACCCCAGCCCAGCTCCGGCTAAGAGTGTCCACTCCGCAAAGGCCGGTGGCGAAAATCGAGGATCGAAATAGGGGTGCCGGCCGGTGCGGGACGATTCCCGTCGAGCAGCAGGCTCGGCAGGGTGCGTTGGCCGGTTTGTTGAGGTGCGTGGCGCGACGCAGTCGCCGGTTGCGATGCGGCGGATCCCCAGGCGCTCATTCTCGCCTCCATCCCGATCATCATGGTCATCGTCAACCAGATGCTTGAGCGCGAGTTCGCGAATGTTCGCGCGCTCGCCCAAGAGGTGGAGCAGGTCCATCAGATCCGCCAGCACCTCAAGACGATCCTGTCGATCCACCAGGATATCGAGACCGGGCAGCGCGGCTATGTCCTGACCCGCGATCCCGCCTTCCTCGACCCCTATGCGGCCGCCGAGCAGAACCTCGTCGCCGCGCATCTTCGCCGTCGCCGTCGAGGTCGCCGCGCGCGGACAGCCGATAATCGAGGAGGTCGAGCAACAAGGAATCGTCGTCGCAGACCCGGATCAGTCGCTCGTTACGCACGCATACCCACCGCTTACTTTACTGACACGGTGCCAATGGGCCGATGCCACGCACCGTTCCAAGCCCAAAAGGTGAGGCGCACGGCGGGCTTGGCCTTAATCCGGACGCGACCGCCTCGGGAACGAAGTGTATTGCTGAAATAGTACAGTTGCGCTAGCCAAGCCCCTTATTCTTTGGAGGTGCTTTGATGACCCGCCTTGCCAGCCCTTCGCCGCGCTCCTCGCTCGTCCTCGCGATCGGCGGCCTGCTCCTGGCTGCGAGCGGCGCGCAGGCGCAGGATTATCGGCCGTCCTTTCATCCCGATACGCTCAAAGGTCCGCCGGCGGGGGCGGCCAACGAAGTGCTGGTGCTCGGCACTCCGCACCTATCGGGCCTGCCCAAGCGCTTTGCGCCGGAGATGCTGGCGCCATTGCTCGATCGCCTGGCATCGTGGCGGCCGACCGGCATCGCCACCGAAGACCTGTCCGGCCTCCAGTGCGACAACCTGCGCCGTTATCCGTCGCGCTATGCCGAAACGGTGAAGGATTATTGTCCCGATCCCACGCCCGCTTCGCGCGCCACCGGGTTGGACGTGCCCGCAGCCAATGCCGAAGCCGAACGGCTGCTTGCGGCCTGGCCGGCCACGCCCACGCCGTCGCAGCGGCGGCATCTGGCGGCGGTCTTCCTGGCCGCGGGCGAGCGGGGATCGGCGCTGGTGCAGTGGCTGCGGCTGCTCCCGGCAGAGCGGCGCGCGGAGGACGGGTTGAACGACGAACTGGTTGCCGCGCTGGACACGCTCAAGGACCGCCGCAACGAGACGGGCCTGGTGGCCGCCGCGCTCGCGGCCCGGCTGGGATTGGAGCGCCTCTGGAGCGTCGACGATCATTCAGCCGACAGCGCAGGCAGCACCGATCCCGCCGAGCAGAAGGCCCATGCCGACGCGATCGGGCGCGCGTGGGACAACCCGGCGACGCAGGCCCGCCGCGACGAGAATGCGCGGCTGGAGCAGGGGCTGGCACGGCCCGACGGTGTCCTCGACATGTACCGCGCGTTCAACGCCCCCGACGCGCCGATGCTGGCCTATCGGTCCGACTTCGGCGCCGCGCTCATCGAGCCGTCGCCGCAGCAGTTCGGGCGCCGCTATGTCGGCTATTGGGAGACGCGCAACCTGCGCATGGTGGCCAATATCCGCGACGTGCTGGCGCGCTATCCCGGCATGCGGCTGCTCGCGATCGTCGGCGCATCGCACAAGGGATATTATGAGGCCTATCTTAACCAGATGCACGACGTGCGACTGGTCGATGCTGCCCCGGTGCTTCGATAAGATTTGCTTCGATAAGATCAGCGCCTCGTTGGCCAACGTATATTGCCCTCCTGCAAGCGCTCGCTCCTCCCCGTGCGTTGCGCTAAATGCTCTTTTTCACTACATGATCCCGCAGATTGACCTGCCTGGCTTACCGCGCCTGTCGTCGTGCTCGGATTCTGGTGGGCTCTAGGACCCTGATCGCGATCTTCGAGGATATCCGGAAAAGAGTCGTCTCGCTCCATTCTCCCGCAGCCCGGTGCGTATCGGCTCCAAGGCATCTTCCGCTTCTGAGGCGTAGGCTTACATGGCAGTCAGCATCGAACTACCCGTTTCGGTCGTAGGCCAGAACCAGACCTTGTTCTGGGGAATGCCTCCAGCGGAGCGGGTCCGGCGCATTGCGGACATGTACGGGCTGCCGATCGAGCCGGGGCCGCATCGAAACGCTCCCGTCCTGCTCGTAAGTGCCTATATGGTTTTCGATCCGGCCTGGCTGCGCAGCTTTGCCGAGCACCCCGGAGAGATGCTCACGGTGGGCGGCGTTCCGGCGATCGCGCATTGCCGAAGCGCGGGCGAACGCGCCGCGGTCGAGGCCGCAATGCTGGGCGGAAGGCCGGCCTCAGCCGATTGCGGCCTCACTGCGATCGCGCATGAGAGCGGCGCCACCATGGTCAACCAGCAGCTGCGCAAGCGGGAGCATCCCTTCGCGCTCGCCTTCGACGCGTCCACCGTCCGCCGGGCGGAGCGCGCTAGCTATTACGGCGCCTATAAGGGCGTGACGGACCTTCTGACGAAATATCTTTGGCCGGAATGGGCTTTGGTGCTGACGCGCCTCGCGGCCCGATGGGGCATCACGCCGAACATGGTGACGATGGCAGGCGCCTTTCTCTGCATTTTGGCCGCGATCCTGTTCGCACTCGGCCATTATTGGGCGGGCATGGCGGCGGGGCTCGGCTTCATGGTGCTGGATACGGTCGACGGGAAACTCGCGCGCTGCACGATCACGTCGTCCAAATGGGGCAATCTCTTCGATCACGGCATCGACCAGATACATCCCCCTTTCTGGTGGTATGCATGGGGGGTCGGACTCGCCGCTTACGGCCGGCCACTCCCGCCCGATGCCTTCGCGATCGTCATGGTCGCGATCATCGGCGGCTATCTTCTCCAGCGGGTCATCGAAGGCGTCTTCATGCGCATGTTCGGGATGCACATCCACGTCTGGCGCGAACTCGACTCCCGGTTCCGGCTGATCACCGCCCGGCGCAACCCCAATATGGTTATCCTGTTCGTAGCGACCCTCTTGGGCAGGCCCGACACGGGGCTCGTCGCCGTCGCATGCTGGACCCTCGTCTCCTGCCTCTTCCACGGCGCGCGCCTGGCGCAGGCGCTCGCCCTGCGCGGGCGCGGCCAAGCGATACGCTCCTGGCTGGGCTGACGCACGGGCCATCCGGGCCGCCCCTCCCCCGCCCGAGCCGATCGCTCAGGACGCCGGGCGGCCCTCCGCGGCAAGGTGATCGGCCAGGCGGAGCGCCAGGGCAAAAATCGTAAGGGTCGGATTGGCCCAGCCGCTCGTCGCGAAAACGGAGCTACCCGCGACATACAGGTTGCCATAACCGTGGACTCGGGAATGCGCGTCGACGACGCCGGCGGCCGGCTCCGCGCTCATCCTGGTGCCGCCGACCTGGTGATAATTGCCGATCGGGTGGTTCCCGATCGTCGGGTCGACCGGCCATTGCGGCCCGGGTTCGTCGAGCCACGCGCTGGGCACGACCGACCCCTTGTTCAGGCGCCGCAATTCGAGGTCGAACGTCTCGGCCATGACCTTGGCCGTGTGCTTGTCGATCGCGCTCAGCTGCCACTGCAAGTCCGCCCGGCGATTTCCCAGCGCATCGCGCTCGTTGGAAAGGAGTACGCGACTTTCCGGATTGGGCGCCTGCTCCGCCCGGATCATCAAATACAGCCCGGTCATTCCGGTGCGTGCGCGGAAATGTTCGATCGAATGACGCACTTCGCGATGAATCCAGGCGCGGATGGCGCGATAGGCATGATCGAGCGCCCGGCCCTTCCTAGTCGGTGCAATCGAATGTTTGAGGCTCTGATACAGCCTGTTGCCGAGCGCCACGCCGCGCGACGGATCGCGCTGCAGCTTCAAGGTTGCGATGCTGTTGAGCGTGGCGCGCTCGCGCTGCGTGGCGTCGCCAAGCCGCAGCGCCGGGGCCAGCGGCGGCCCTTCGCGCATGAAGCGCTTCTGGAACGCGGCCCAGAGCTCGAAGGCATGATGGGTCTCGATCCTGCCGAGGCGCCCCGACGGATGCTCCATGAAGAAGCGTCCGACCAGATCCCTGTCGTTGCCGATCCCCGCAGTCTGCACGTCGTTAGAGGCGATCAGCAACCGCGAATTCTCGATCGCGCCGCAGGCGATCACGAAGCGCCGCGCACGGATCTGCCGGGACGGACCGCCGAGCGGACGCACCTCCACATGCTCGATCCGGCGCGCGTCGGGGCTCGCCTGCAGCTTCACGGCATTGGCATGAAGCACGATCCGGACGTTGGCGGCGTCGGTCAGATCGCGAGATCGGGCGGCGGTGAAGCGCTCCACGGCCTCATCGAACCGCCACAGGACGGTATCGATCCGGCGCGGATCGAGCCCCGGCCCCGCGGTCCCCAGGGCATCCCAGACATCATCCCGGTAATGGAATTCGCCCAGTTCGAGCATGTCGTGAGCCTGGCGGTAATAAGGGTCCAGATCGCCATGCGTGATCGGCCATCCGCTATAGGGGACCCACGCGCGCTGCTCGAAGTCGATCGGGTCGAGCTGCGCGCAACGTCCGCCCCAAATCGCCACCGTCCCGCCGAAGAAGCGGAGGCGGGACTGGTCCAGATCGTAATAAGGCATGCCGACATTGGCGCCGCGATAGAGATCCTGCGTCGCCTGCTCGAAATCGAAGCCGCCGCTTTCCAGAAGGCAGACCTGAATGCCCCGCTGCGAGAGCCGCCGCGCCAGCGTGACGCCCGCTGCTCCCGCACCGACGATGCAGACGTCGCTGGGCTCGAGCGTGGCGTCCGGGTCGGCCTGGAGGTCGATCAGCATGACGACGTCGCCGCCTCCGACCGCGCGGCTCCGCTCCCGCGCATATTCTGTTGCCACCAGCAGCTGAACATCGCGATCGCGTAGAGGAGGCGGGCGTGGTTCGCGAAACCGAAGCGATGTTCGGCAAACAACTCGTCGACCACGCGCCGCTGCAGGTAGCCGCTTTCCGCCGCGCCGCTTTCCTCCCAGGCCTCCTGCGCGAAATCGCTGAAGTCACTGCGGAACCAGTCGGCGAAGGGCAGTTGAAAGCCGAGCTTGCGCTTCATCAGCGCGCCCGGCGGCAGCCAGGGCTCCACCGCCTTGCGCAGCACATATTTGCCGGTCCGGCCGCGCAGCTTCATGTCGGTAGGCACCGTCATCGTCCAGTCGACGAAATCGTGCGAGAGGAAAGGCACGCGCGCCTCGAGCGAGTGGGCCATGCTTGCCCGGTCGAGGCGATGCAGGAGCGAGCTTGGCATGTGCACGGTCAGATCGGCCAGCATGAACTCCTGAAGCGCGTCGAGGCCGGCCGCGTCGGCCGGGTCGAAATATTCCCGTTCGAGAGCGGCGAGGGGTGCTGGGCCCTCCTGGCGGGCAAAGAATGCAGGCTCGTACAGGCGTGCGCGCACCGCCCGGGAGGAAATCTGGGTTCCGGCGAAGAAGCGCTGGAAGCTGTTCCGGAGCTGCGCCGCGTGGCGGAAACGGCGGGCATTCTGGCGAAGGTAGTTCCATTTGTGCCAGCGGCTTTCCGGCAGCGATTCGATGACGTTGGCGACAGGGCCGATCGCCCGCAGCCAGGGGGCCCAGCGGGCCGCGGCAAGCGCGTTGCGCTGCCTCTTATAGCCGGCGAACACTTCGTCCCCGCCCTCGCCGCAGAGCGCGACCTTCACATGCTGCCCGGCGAGACGAGACAGATGCCAGTGCGGCACGGCCGAACTGGCGGCGCAAGGCTCGTCGAACGCCGCCTGCACAGCGGGCAGGAGATCGCCGGTGGCGACCGGATCGAGCGCGAGGACGATATGCTCGCAGCCAAGATGGTCGGCGATCCGCGCGGCGGCAGGCGCCTCATCGATCGCACTTCCGGGGAATGCGACCGTGAAGGCCTTGACCGGCTGGGTCGAGACCCGGCTCATCGCCGCGGCCACGGCGCTTGAATCGACGCCGCCCGACAGGAAGACGCCGACCGTCACGTCGGCGAGCATGTGCTTCTCGACGCTGCTTTGCACCCGCCGCCTGGTCTCTTCGATCCACTCCTGTTCCGAAAGCGTTTCCCCGGCCCGAAAGCGCGGCTTCCAGAAGGGCCAGCTAGTCGCCTCGCCAGCGGGGCCGATCCGGAGCAGGTGGCCCGGTTCGAGGCTGCGGACCTGGCTGAAGATGGAGCGCGGCGTGAGCACGTGGCCGAAGCTGAAGAAGTCGTGGACGGCGCGTTCGTCGATATCGAATGCGAGACCGGGAAGCACGCGCAGCGCGCGAAGCTCCGACGCGAACGCGATCCCGCCCTGCTGCTGTGTTATGTAGAGCGGCTTGATGCCGAGCGGATCCCGCGCGAGCGTCAGCGTCCGGGTGGAGCGATCCCAGATGGCCACGCCGTACATGCCTTCGAGCTTGAGCCAGACCTCGTCGCCCCAGCGGACGAAGCCGGCGAGGAGGGTTTCGGTGTCGCTGTGGGTCGAAAAGGAAACGCCCGATGCCTCGAGCTCGCCGCGGAGGGCGAGGTGGTTATAGATCTCGCCGTTGAAGACGATGGTATAGCGCCCGTCCGGCGAAGACATCGGCTGATGCCCGCCCGGAATGTCGATGATGCTGAGGCGGCGCATGCCGAATCCGAAGTCGCCGTCCGTAAAATATCCGCTGTCGTCCGGTCCCCGGTGAACGATCTGGTCGCATTGACTGACCAGGACCGGTTCCGCGACTGGCCGCCCGCCGCGCCTGTACCAACCTGCGATTCCACACATGAATGACCACCGCCTCGATAGGAGTGCGTTCAGGAGGCCGGACCCGGCTTCATCTTCAAGAATGGCTGATCCACCCCGGTTCCGCAACCGGCAGCCGAGCCGCGTTTAGCCGGCCCGGAAGGGGCGCCCCCCGACTGCTGGCTGCCACCTCCGCCGCGCCGGCGGCGTCGTGGATCTTCCCATGATGTGCGTGGTACGGCCGCCGTGCACAGGACTGCCGCTCAAGCGGCAGCGTGGCCTTCCCCCGTCGCTACCTCGTCGGCGAGCGAGGCGTGCGGGCCGGCCGCGTTCCAGAACAAAGCGCCGGCAATCGGCGCGCAGGTGAGCGCTACGACGGCCAGCGACCAACGAAGGCTGTCGGTGCCGGAGACGAAGTCGGTGAGCAGGCGACCGACTGGGGCCCGAGGGTCATGCCTAGAAGGCCCATTAGGAGATAATAGAGCGCCGCCGCTAAGCCGCGATGCTCGGCCGGGACTGCGGACTGCATCGCCGCGATCGCGAGACCGCTCGGCACCGTATAGGTGAGCAGTGCCGGCGCCAGCCAGGCCAGCGCGGTCCCCGCGCTCGGTGCGGCTCGTGGGTGCGCGGCAACATCATCCGCAAGCCCGACGGGAGCCGCGCCTACGGCTTCGTCTACGATGCAGGTCAGGAGGCGGCGCGGGCCTCAACCGCTATTCGGAAGTACCGCTCCGGGCGAGTAGATGGAACCTGCTCTGCCCCGCCGCAGCCATGAGCCGATAGGCAGCGTCGCGAACGCGCCGCGACCATTCCTGAGGCCACGACTATCTTTCCGGTCCTAACCGGCTGCTCGTGCGGAACAACGGAACGGATGCCCGATCCTTTGGGTCAAGGAGACGTCGTATTCGACGAGATCAAACTTCCCCGCAGGCAAATCCATCTTCGGCAGAGAAAAGCGAGCCTGGTCAGAAGAAGACGGGACGTGCTCACCGGCCCGGGCGAGGCCGTGATCAGCCGCGTCTCGGCGCGCATCCGCGCACGGTCTCTATCTGACATGCCAAGCGCACGGGACTTCGACAGCGACCGCCTCAACGCTCGCCCCCAGCCCGACTGAGCGACTTTAACGGTCTCGAGGCGAGGTTGTGGCACCGTTGGCGCTGCTTATGGTCTTCGCCGCAAACGAAATCTCCCCCGGAGCCGGTGGGCTCCGAGGGAGTTCTGTATTGTTGGTTGCGGGAGCAGGATTTGACCTTTGTAGAACTCGCGTTCGGCTCACGGATCATGCTGTTGTACCTGACAAGACGACGTGACGCTATGACCGCTTTTGGCCGGAAGCGGACTGTCTGCTTCTCGGCGCGACGGCGGAAAAGCGGACGATCGTGCCGGCCTGTTGTCTTCCACCCATTGCGCACATGGTGGGAAGCTGACCGCTCTGGTCAACGGCGCCGCCACCGCGGAGCTTGCTCGCCAGATGGGGCAGACCTTCTTCGAGCGCCACGGCCGTTACCCGCACGTCGTCATAAATCGCTTGGCGCGCTTCAAGTTCGACGTGAACCGGCCGATGGATGAAGGCGCCTGCGGCGGGCGCGATGCGGAGATCGCCTTCACCGACTGGCACCGGTTCATCGATCAGGCGAAGGCGCACGTGGTCCTCGACCATGGCAAGGGCTGGTTGATCGACCTCCATGGCCACGGGCATGCGGAGGAGCGCCTTGAGTTGGGCTATCTCCTGACTTCGTCCGAGCTCGACCAGAGCGACGCGGCGCTGAATTCGGATACAACCGCGATGCGGCGGTCCAGCTTCGCCACAATCGCGAGAGTTCGACCGTTCCGTTCGCCTCGATCGTCCGTGGTCCGCAGTCGATCGGCACGTTGTACGACCAGCAGGGTTCCCGCTCCCTCCCCAGCGCGAGGGAGCCGCGCGTCGCGGGCGCCCCCTATTTCAATGGCGGCTACAACACGGTCCGCCACGGTTGTGGCTCCGGCGCGACCGCGCTGGGCGGCCAATCGGCCGGCCCGATCTGCGGATTGCAGATCGAGGCGCAGCGACCTGGTGTTCGCGACACAGCGGAGAACCGCAAGCGCTTCAGCGAAGCAACTGCGACCATAATGGCTCAGTTCCTGAGCTCCTTCTACGGACTCGACATCACGGCCGCGCCAAGGTCTCGCTGATCGAGGCGGTGATGGACGAAGGCGCGGCGGGGGTCCAAGGCTGCCCGGATCGGTCACGGGCAGCGGCTCTCATACGTCGATCGACAAGGCCGTGCTGCGGCCGGGCCTTGCAGGTGCGCCCGAAAGGCCGCTGCGGCACCAGGGCGGTTGGTCGGCCGCGATCATGCGGATCGTGCCGGAGCGGATTTGGATCGACGACGTGACATTTGCGTCGGATCGAAGGCGATCCGCCGCGAAGCGTCCGCAGGGCGATGACGTGCCCCGGCCGTTCATGCCTGTCGATATCGATGAGCGTCCGGCCGGCGCGCCCCTGGGGCAGCGCCGACCGGTCGTGGGATCAGAACGTCAGGCCGAACGAGACGTTGGCGGAATGGTCCTGGGCGTTTCGGCTGAGGACGCCCGAATAGCCCAGGCCGAGCCGCATCGTCTCCGACAGCCGCAGCCGCACCTCCGCGTCCATCAGCCCGGCATCGCGCGCCAGCGCCGCGCCGGAGACCTGGAATCGAGTCGCGCTGCCGCTAAGGGCGAGATGCGAGACGGGCGCGATCCGGTCGAAGCCATGCTGCCACGCCGCGCTGGCGCGGATCGACAGCGGGCTGGTGGTCGAGGTCTCGCCCCGCACGCCAAGCGTCGACGTCTTGAAGATCTCGCGCACTCGGCCGCTCGACAGGCCCAGCGGACCCGCCCCTTCTTCCCGGAAGCCGTACGTCTGCGCGCGCACCAAGGCGCCGCCCAAGAACGGCTCGATCGCTCCGCCGCCCAGCGGCAGCCGCGTCGCGATTTCGCCGAACGCCTGCAGCGTCGAGCCGTCATAAGCTGCACGATGGGTCGATGTCAGCGCGCCCAGCGTCGCGACGCGGTTGACCTCGGCCTGGACGTCGGAATAGCCGCCGCCCGCCCGCAGCCGCAGCGCGCCGAGATCTGCGCCGGCATAGCCCATGAAGTGCAGCGACTTGACGGTCCCCGAGCTCGCCCGGGCCGGCACTCTCAGGTCGCTGTTCGTGTAGGCGGCGGCGGCGCCGAGGAGGATGCCCGCCAGACCGAAGTCGGCCCCGCCGGCGATCCCCGTGGTGTCGCGTTCCTGCAGCGCCGCGTTCGGCCGGTCACGATTGTCGCCCCAGTTCTGGAAGCCCGTCAGCCACAGGCCGAGCCCGTCATCCGCCGTCGCAGCGCCCAGCCGTTGCAGCACCGCCGCGCGCGGCCGGCGCGTGTCTTCGACCATCGCGGTGCGGACCGAGGCATGCGCCTCGCCCGAGACGAGGTCGAACCCGTTGCGCGCCCCGTCGGCGCTGAGCGGGAGCACCGCATCGAACAGCGGATCGCCCGCGCCCCGCGCCTGGAGCACGCCCGCCACATTGGCCTGGTTGGGCGTGCGGGCGATGGCTGCAAAGTCGATGTCGTTGCGCGTCAGGTTGAGCGTCACCCTATTGGCGCCATAGGTCAGCGCCGGGGTGAGGAAGGCGAGGTTGCTCGTAACTCCGGCGAAGCCGTTGGACGGGCCGCCGCGCACCACGCCGCCATCCGCCTGGAGGATCGTATAGTCGGTCGAGGGCGCATAGTTGCCGTTTTCCGCCAGCACCGCGACGGTGCCGCCGTTGATGGTCGCTATGCCGGTCGCCCGCAGCAGATCGCTGGCGCCGTGCGCCGCAACTTCGACCTCATAGAGCGAGCCGGTGCCGAAGGTCGCCGAGGCGACGGTCAGCGTGCCGATGCTGTTGCCGGGGGCGATGACACCGCCATTCTCGATCACCAGATTGCCGAGGGTGCCGGTGCCCAGGGCGCGGCCGCCGGTGCGCAGCGTCGTCGTGCCGCCCAGCGCGCCCGACACGAGCAGCCGGCCCGACTGGACCGCGGTCGTGCCGCCAAAAGCCGAGGAATTGCCGGTCAGGACCAGCGCGCCCGTACCGCGCTGCTCCAGCCGGCCCTGCCCGGTGATCGACCCGCCATAACTGACATCGTCCGAGCGGTTGAACGCCAGCGTCGGCGTCGATCCGCCGACCGCGGCGCCGATATTGACGTTGCCCGGCAGCACTCCGGTGGCGCCGCCATCGCCGACCTGTAGCGTGCCGGCCAGGACGTTGGTGCCGCCGCTGTAGTCGTTGGCCCCGGTCAGGACGAGCGTGCCCAGATCCTGCTTCGTCAGGCTGCCCGCGCCGGTGACTTGGGACGCGATGGTGGCGGTGGTCGCCGCCCCGGCGGCACTGCCGTCGCCGACGCGAACATTGGTCGCGGCGGCCAGCGTCAACGGATCGCCCTGGATGCGATAGCCTGTCGTCGCGAACTGCATCCCCGTCGGCGAAATGGCGCCCGATGCCGTGCTGACGGTGACCGTGCCGGCCTGGCCCGCGAATACCGCGAAACCCCCGCCCCACCGCTCAGACGATGTTCCGGCAGTACCGGTCCAGTTGGTGGTCGCCGTGTCCGCGGTCCACGTGCCGGAGCCGCCGGCGATGGTGCCGTTCGCCGTCGTCCGCGTACCATTCCAGAATTGCGGGTCGGAAATCTGTGAGGCGACGACCAGATTGACCTGGTTCGCGATGTTCGTCTGCACCGTGCCGGTGAAATTGTCGCCGATCGCGGCGACGTCCAGCCCGTCATTGGTCAGCGTGCCGCCATAAGTGAAGATGCGGTAGACGCCCGCCCCGAAATCAACGCCGCGGGAAACCTCCAGCGTGCCGTCCAGCATCAGATTGCCGGTGATGTTGAACAGCGCGGTCGTGCTCGGCGCGCCGAGGTTCGCCAGGACGGTGGAGCCCGCCCCGAGCACCAGAGAGTTCAGGGTCAAGGTCGAGGCGGCGGTGCCTACAAGCGTGCCGTTGACCGTGGCCGCGCCCGCCAGCGTGCCGGCGCCGCCGAAGGTCGCGCCGCTCTCCACCGTTACGTCGGAGCCGAGCGTGCCCGCCAGCCGCAGCCCACCGGCCGACACCACCGTCGCGCCTGCGAAGGCGCTGGAGTCACCGGTCAGGGTCGTGATGCCGGAACCCTGCTGCGCCAGCCGGCCCTGCCCGGTGATCGACCCGCCATAACTGACATCGTCCGAGCGGTTGAACGCCAGCGTCGGCGTCGATCCGCCGACCGCGGCGCCGATATTGACGTTGCCCGGCAGCACTCCGGTGGCGCCGCCATCGCCGACCTGTAGCGTGCCGGCCAGGACGTTGGTGCCGCCGCTGTAGTCGTTGGCCCCGGTCAGGACGAGCGTGCCCAGATCCTGCTTCGTCAGGCTGCCCGCGCCGGTGAGTTGGGACGCGATGGTGGCGGTGGTCGCCGCCCCGGCGGCGCTGCCGTCGCCGACGCGAACATTGGTCGCGGCGGCCAGCGTCAACGGATCGCCCTGGATGCGATAGCCGGTCGTCGCGAACTGCATCCCCGTCGGCGAAATGGCGCCCGATGCCGTGCTGACGGTGACCGTGCCGGCCTGGCCCGCGAATACCGCGAAATCCCCGCCCCACCGCTCCGAGGTGTTCCCGGCCGCGTCGGTCCAGTTGGTGGTCGCCGTGTCCGCGGTCCACGTGCCGGAGCCGCCGGCGATGGTGCCGTTTCCGGTCATCTGCGCACCGTTCCAGAACTGGATATCCGAGAGCGGCGCGCCGGAGCTGGTGACGAGCAGATTGACCTGATTGGCGGTGTTCGTCTGCACCGCGCCGGCGCCGCCGCCGGCAATCGTGACGTCCAGCCCGTTGTCGGTCAGCGTGCCGCCGTAATTGAAGATGCGATAGACGCCCGTCCCGAACCCAAGGGTGGGGGCAACCTGGAGTGTGCCGTCCAGCGTCAGATCGCCGGTGATGTCGAACAACGCGGTCGTGCTGGGCGCGCCGAGCCTCGCCGCTACGGTGGAGTCCGCCCCGAGCACCAGCGAGTTCAGGGTCAAGGTCGAGGCGGCGGTGCCTACAAGCGTGCCGTTGACCGTGGCCGCGCCCGCCAGCGTGCCGGCGCCGCCGAAGGTCGCGCCGCTCTCCACCGTCAGGCCGGAGGTGAGGTTGCCGTTCAGGAGGAAGCCGCCGCCCCGCACCGTCATGCCGCCGAGCGCGCCGGTGCCGTCATAGGTGAACGTGCCGGCGCCTGCCTTGACCAGCGAGCCGTCGCCCGAGAAGGCCCCGCTGTAGGTCGTGCTGCTGCCGGCCGTGCCCAGCGTCAGCAACGCGCCGTTGATCTGTGTCGCCCCGACGCCGGACAGACCCGCGATCTCCTGGTCGAAACCCGAGACGACATCGAGGATGCCCGCAGTCTCAACAATGACTTCCGAATTGGCCGACAGCGCATTGGTGCTACCTCCGCGAAGCGTGCCGCTGCGAACAATGGTGTTTCCGCTGTAATCCGTGCCCGTAGCATTCAGCGTCAGGCCACCAAGGGGGCCTGCGGGGTCCCCGGCATTGGCGGGAGGGGCGTTGGTGGCATTGATGATGACGACGCCGGTGCCACCGATCGAGCCGGTGGCGAAGCCAGATACCTGGCTCGAACGATTGATGATGAAGGTGCCGTCGTTGACGATCCGCCCGCCGATGCTGCCAGTGTTGCCGCCATTGCCCCAGGTAAGCTCCGCACCGCTGGCGACCGTGGAGCCTAGCCCCGCCCCAAACGCAATGTCCACAAACCAGCGACCTGATTCAAAATTGTACTGGTTGAAGCTGGAAAAACTACCGATCGTCTGCGGGCCCGCACTGGTCACGCCAGTGGTGTCGGTGAAAAACGCGCGGTTCCCGGCGCCGTCGCCACTTGTCCGAATTGAGCCGGTTACGCTGGCGCCCGCGTCCACATAGACGCTGTTGTTACTGCCGGTGAAGCTCACGGCATAGTTGCTGCCCCCGCCCGTGGCGCTGGTGACGCTGCCGGCATCGAGCCGCACGATAGCGTTATCCGCAGCGGAAATTGCGGCTTTGGCGAAAGTACCGGTCGATCGCGCGACAATGGTGCCGCGATTGATCAGTTCGCCGGTGGCGAAGAACACTCCGGTCGGACCCTCGATCGTGGCGCCGGCCTCGTTGGTCAGGTTGAGTCCGAACGAGCCGATGGGTCCGATCACACCCGTATTCGTACTCTGTTGAGTATTCTGGATCATCCCACGATTGATGATCGTCACGGTGCCAGCTTCGGGAGTACCTGTGATGAGCACGGCTCGCCCACTACGGGTGATGCTGCCAGTCTCGGTGACGATCAGTGTCTGACCCGCGGTTGCAGTGATCGACGCGGTCGTCGGAGTGTCGATCGTCGTCACCTGCGCCCAGGCCGCGCCAGGGAGCGCCAGCCCAACAACGGATGCGCAGAGGGACGCGCGCAGGGATATTCCGGAAGGTCGACGCTTCATCACAGATCTCCTACAATCAACGAACAGGATGCCTCACCGCACGCAGGATCGACGCAGGATTAGCTGCGCATGTGCAGAAGCACGGGCAAAGAAGAACAAGGTCACACGGCGACGACAGCCCGCCAAGGCACCAATACAGTCGTCAAATATAGCTGGAGGCTATGCCCGATCCGCGGCCGAAGCGGGCTTCCATGAACCAGCGCTATGCTCGTTCGATCACTTTGTTGGGGCGGCGGGGTCGCGGGCAATTTCCGACCGCGACCCCGAGGAATGGAAGGAACACGCCCGATTCACCTCAACACGCGTGCTTGGTGCGGGCGCGTGGCAGTCATCCGAAGGCGCCCTTGACCAGAATTTCCCAAGAATCTGAGCGCCCATTTTTGCCATGTAGGGCGCGCCAGTATTGCGCCATTTTTCGATTACCTCGTTCGGCGTTAGGTAACGCATAGGGCAACAGGCGAGCGGGATATCGTGAGCGCTCGTAGCACCGCTGAGACTATAGGCTGACTCGACGGCGGGTTTTGGCCGTTAGCGGACTGTCCGCTTCTGGGCGCGATGGCGGGAAAGCGGACCTTCGCGGCTTCCACGTGCTCTACGTCCGTCTACGACCCATTGCAGACACTGGCTGCATGGCCCTATCATCGAGCGATGTTGCAGCGGAAAAGCTCGGTTGCTGTGTTCGCTGCCGTAACAGCATTGGCAGTCCTTAGCGGGTGCGAACGGCCTACCCGCGATCCTGTGAAGCTGAAGGCGATTAGAGCCGAGGCTCAAATGCTCATGCGGGCCTACCCCGTCAATGCGGCCCCTCCAAGAGCGCGATGGCCTCATACAATCGCGAGCCTTGAACCGGAGTTCGTGGTGATCAACCCGGATGGCGTCCGCATAACGACGCGGGCGTATTTTGATGGTGGCTGGGGGTATTTCGTGCCCAGAAAAGCGCAGGACCCGCCAGAGCCGGTCGGGAGGTTCGAAGAAGCCGGCCAAGGCGTCTATTGGTGGCACCCTTATTAATGCGTGTTGAGCGAGAGACGCGCCTAGCGGAATGTCCGCCATCCACCCATTGCATACATTAGCGGTTGCGCCGTCTCCGCCTCATCGTAGGCCTGTTCTGTATCCACAAGCGCACTGGCTGGACTGGGGCTCCGACGAGCCGATAAGCATGTTCTGCGCAACCTGAACCAAAGCCGAGCTTGCTGCGTACCCGCATAGGACGGCGGCTACGATAAAAGTCATTCTTGCAGTTTCGCTCCACTGGCTGGTCGCACGGCCTACTACGAGTGCGAGCGCAACTGGCCCAAGGAAGACTGCAATCTTGGCCAGCATGAAGGGGATGGTTAACCACAGGGAGTCGGGTCGCTCCCTTGAGGGCCGCGCCGTGTAAGCACTGAGCGCCGCCATGGCGAGCACACCGAGGGCCAATACGCTCGCCCCACGAAGCGCAATCATATCGGTAGTTAGACTGCTCATTCCAAGTTTCGTCCGTACCTGTCGTTATGTCCGATTTCCATCCTTAGCCGACATTGCCGTCGCCAGGGCGCAGATTCCGAGCCGAGCGTCCGCTAAGGGTGGAAAGCGGTCATTCGCGATGCGCGGTTATCGGCGTCTGCCGAAGCGCCAAATCCTATAATGGGCGTAAAAATGAGAAAGCAGGAATAGGCTTCCGCCGAGAACTATAAGCCAAGTGTGCGGAGGAGCTTCCAACGCCCCGATACCGACAATCATGGTTGAGAGAATTGTAATCCACACGCGAGGGAAAAGAAGGTCGCGATATCCAAAACCGTCCTTGATTGGCCAGAACATGTCGACCTGATTCCGCATCCGGTCAAAGACCGCCCAATCGAGCGGCACACCCACAAGAACAAACACCGCAAGATAGGCCCAGTACACCCGCTCGCCTCCTGATTGTTCTACCGTAAGCGGGGAGAGCTAATGACCGCAATAGGTCGTTTGCAGTCATTAGACCTATTCCTGAACGATCATCTGACTTTCGGCATAGGTCTCCAGCATCTCCGGTTTTCTGGCCTCGTCCGGACGTTGAGCTATTCGGCGGCCCGAAATGGATGGTTCGGGTTCCGCTTTACCAAAGCTTCCACGTCGCGAAACCCGTGCTCATCGAAAGCGCCGCACCGGCGTGAATGTGGGATCGGTGAAGCGATCACAAGGCCCGTCTAGCCCAAGTGACCCTGTTGCAAGCCCTTGAGCGCCGCCCGGGTTCTGTCGCGGGCGTCGAGCTTCAGGAGGAGGTTGGACACGTGGTTCTTCACGGTGCCCTCCGCGAGCGCCAATAGATCGGCGATCTCCTTGTTGCTGTAGCCGGCGCAGATCAGGTGCAGCACCTCCCGCTCTCGAACGGTGAGCGTTTCGGCGACGTAGCTGTCCGACGGATCCGAAGGGCTGCGGCGGATCGCGGCCATCAAGCTTTCGGTCATGGCCGGCTGGAAGGCCGTCCTGTTGTCGGCAAGAGCCCTGATGGCTCCCGCGAGGTCTTCGAGCGACACATCCTTCAGCATCAGGCCTTTGGCGCCCGCCTTGATCGCGGCAATGGCGGCATCGCCGTCGTCGAAAGTCGTCAGCACCAGGGTCGGCGGCAGCGCATCGGCTTGCCTCAGCGCCTCCAGAAGGGCGATGCCGTTCATCCGGGGCATGCGGATGTCGAGGAGGAGCACGTCGGGCTTCAGCTCCGGGATCAGTCCCAGCGCCTCCTCGCCGTCGCTAGCCTCGCCCACCACCTCGATGTCCGGCACCAGCTCGAGCAGGCCGCGCACACCCTGGCGGACCAAAGTCTGGTCGTCGACCAGAACCACCCTGATCATGATGGCTGCGGCGCAGGCAGAGGCAGCCAGGCATCGACGGTGAAGCCGGAATCGACACCCGGCCGCACCGCCAGCCTACCGCCGAGCGCCTCCATCCGCTCGCGCATCCCCACCAGTCCCGATCCCGCGGAGGAAGCGGCGGGCCGCGCGTTGCCGTCGTTTCGAGCGACAAGCCGCACGCCCTGCCCATCCAGCGTCACCTCGAGCCACAAATTGGATGCTTCGGCATGCTTGATTGCATTGGTTACCGCTTCCTGCGCGCAGCGGACCAAAGCGTGGGCCTGATCGGGGCTGACCCGTATGCCGGGCGCGAAGTCGATATGGATGGCAGGCCTGGGGACGCTGTTCTGAAGCGCCTCCAGCGCTTCCTTCAGGTCGCAGCGTTCCGCCTCGCGAAGATCGGACACGACGTCGCGCACCTTGCCGAGAAGGTCACGGGCCAGGCCTTTCGCCTTCATCACATGATCGTTCGCCCGTGCGGGCTCCGACACGTGACTTGCGATTTCCAGCTGGAGGCCGAGCGCCGTCAGCTCATGGCCCCAGGCGTCATGCAGGTCGCGGGAGATACGAAGGCGTTCCGCATTCCGGGCGGTGTTGACGATGATGGCCTGTGCGGACCTGAGCTCCCTGTTCGTCTGGGCAAGCGCCCGCGCCGTTTCCGCTTCCCGCCTGAGCGCCTGCGCCGTGAAAACGAACAATAGCTGCAGCGCGGAAGACTTGGTGAGGACCCAGCACAAATCGGGGTTGAGAGCCTGGGCGAGCGTGGCCACGATCGCCAGATTCTGGAAGGCGACCCAGCTCAGCGCTTTGGCAGGCGTCGTCGACATCCCGACCTGCCACGCGATGATGACGAGGAATGACGACATTCCGGCCCAGGGGACCAGGATCGTCATTGCGACGACCGCGGCCAGCTGGACGCAGATCAAGGCCCAATAGAGGCTCGTTCGCAGCTTCAGGATCATTGCGGCAAGGACCGCCGCCCCCATCACGCCGAAGGGCACGAACCAGAGCGGCGGCACGGAAGCGCCGCGTATCTCCCCACCGCCCCAGAACTGCTCGGAAACCGGCCAGCCATAGGCAATCCACAGACCGAGCGCCGCGACGCAAAAGGTCCATTGATGCCGATACTTAAGATGCTCTGTCATGAGGGAATTTTTGCCACAGAGCGGGCTGCCCTGCCATAGGCCAAAGGTCATGGGTCCCCGGTGCGACCTCCGGCACTTATTCCGCACGTACGGGAGAGGCAAAAAAGACGGACCAAATCCGAAGGAGCAGACATGCTACGGTCCGTCAGCCTTACCGCCATTCTCCTCGCCTCCGCGACGCCTGCCCTGGCGCAGCGCGCGAACGAAAATGCCGTGGCCTCGGCGCAGGATGCGTTCGGCACCAGCGTCGGCAACGAGCGCGTCGGCCTCTATTTTCCGCAGAGCGCGCGCGGCTTCAGTCCCATCCAGGCAGGCAATGTCCGCATCAACGGCATGTATTTTGATTATCAGGGGGACCTCAATCAGCGCCTGATCTCCGGGAACAATGTCCGCGTCGGCCTGACCGCGCAGGGCTATCCCTTTCCGGCCCCCACGGGCGTTGCAGACTTTTCGCTGCGCCTGCCCGGTTCCGAAGCCGTCGCCAGCACGGTCGTCGGCATTGGCCCGTTCGGAGGCCCGCGGGTGGAGGTCGATGCGCAGCTTCCCGTCACCGACACTCTCGGCATCGCCGCCGGCGTCGGGGCGAACGACCAGGAAAGCTATTTTGGTGGCGACTGGCGCGTGCTGACCGCCGCGCTCGTCGCGCGCTGGCGCCCGGCGGACAATGTCGAGATCATCCCCTTCTGGAGCCTGCAGGACGAAAGCGACGGCCAGGCGCAGCCGATCATTTTCACGGGCGGCGACTATCTGCCGCCGGAGATTCCGCGGCGGCGCTATTTCGGTCCGCAATGGGCGCAGAACGAAGGCGAGGACGTCAATTACGGTCTGCTCGGCACGTTCGGCTTCGGCGACTGGACATTGCGCGGCGGCGCCTTCCGCTCGATCGCGCATGACTATCGCAACTTCACTCCGGTCTTCCTCGACGCGACCCCGGACGGCCAGGCCGACCGCCAGGTCATCGCCGATCAGGCGCGCCGGTTCGCCTCCACCTCCGGCGAGCTGCGCCTCACGCGACAGTGGATCGAAGGCGACCGCCTCCACCTCGTCCACTTGATGACCCGCGGCCGCATCCGGGACCGGCGTTATGGCGGCACACAGCGTTTCGACTTCGGCCCCGGCCGCATCGACGAGCCGATTGCCGCGCCCGAGCCCGAGCTGGTGCTTGGCCCGCAAACCACGGACCAGGTCCGCCAGCTCACCGGCGGGATCGGCTATGAGGGCCGTTGGCGGGGTGTCGGCGAGCTCACCCTCGGCATCCAGCGCACCTTCTACGAAAAGGAGGTGGTGCGGCCGTCCGGTCCGCTGCCGGTGTCGAAGGCAAGCCCCTGGCTGCTGAACGGCGCCCTGTCCGTCATCGCCAGCGACGACCTCGTCTTCTACCTCGGCTACAGCAAGGGGCTTGAGGAAAGCCCGGTCGCGCCGGAAGTCGCCGTCAACAATGGCGAGGCGCCGCCAGCCATCATCACCGAGCAGATGGACGCCGGGTTCCGCCTTAACCTCACCGATGCCTTGCGCCTGGTCGCCGGCGTCTTCGACGTGCGCAAGCCCTATTTCGCGCTCGATCCCGGCAAGGTGTTTCGCGAGCTCGGCCAAGTGCGCAACCGCGGCATCGAGCTGTCGCTTGCCGGGCAGATCACGCCGCGGCTCAGCATCGTGCTCGGAGCGGTCTTCCTCGATGCCGAAGTGAGCGGAGACGAAGTGGAGCTGGGGCTGATCGGGAAGAAGCCCGTCGGTTCGATCGGCCGCGTCGTGACCGGCGCGCTCAACTGGAACCTGCCCTGGGTCGATGGCCTGTCACTGGACATCAGCTATGAAAGCCGGTCCAAGACCGTCGCCAATGCCGACAACAGCTTCGTCATCCCGGCCCGCTACGTCATTTCGCCGGGTGTCCGCTACCGCTTCGACATAGTGGACAAGCCCGCGACTTTCCGGGCGCAGGTCGGGACGCTGAACAATGTCTACGGCTTCAGCAATATCGGCGAAGGATTCTACTACAACCAACCTCGCCGGTTTCAGATGAGTCTGACCGTGGACATGTGATTTCCGCCGGTGGCTTGACGCAGGGAGAGTAAGCTGGCGTTCGTGCGATATGCACTGTCCGAGCCTTGGTGTGACGATCGGCTACGGAACGTAAAGAGAGGCGAATGTCCGCAACGGGTCGTAACCGAAATAGCTCGCGAGCCTGAACGAACGTCCGCTTCCGCGCGTCTGCGCCAGGGTCCTGAACGGCGGCAATTGGCGCTTAGCCGAACACCCGAATTTGGCCCAAGCGGAGTATCCACTTCGAAGCGCCAGACAAGAGCTGACGTTGGAGCGGCGGTGTGCGCCTCAACCCTCCTGGCGAGCTGCGAACAGGAACCATGCACGCTCCTCCGCCTGGTCGGTCCAATCGTCGAGCATACCGGCCGTGGCGTTGTCGCCGGCTGCGTCGACCGCCTCTTTCGCTTCGCGCAGATGTTCGACCAACTTTAGATTATCCTGGTGAAGCTCGACGACCATGTCTTGCGCGCTCACATAATCTGCATCATTGTCCTTGATCCGCTGGAGCCGAGCGATGTGGCCTATCGATTTCAACGTCGTGCCGCCGATCTTCCTCACGCGTTCGGCCAAGTCGTCGGTGGTGCCGAGGATCTGTGCCGCCTGCTCGTCCAGCATCAGGTGATAATCGCGGAAATGCGGGCCGGTGACGTGCCAGTGGAAGTTCTTGGTCTTGAGATAGAGCGCGTAGCTGTCTGCGAGGATGCCGTTCAGCGCCTCGGCGACCGATCGGACCGAATTTCGTTCGAGGTCCGTCGGGGTTTTGAGTTCGGTGACTGTCGCCATGTCATTTCTCCTGTTCTGTTTGGTCCCTCCGCAGAGGGGGTGAGGCGCAATCGGATCAGGTGGCTCGACCCACGCTGATCGGATCGCTGGCGTGAAAGGTGTCCTTCAGGGCATCGTCCAGCAGTTCATCCTGCCGCTTGGCAGCCGAGGGCCGCGGGCGGGCGCGATGAACCTCGATTGTCGCGGGGATTGGCTGCAGATGCGGCCACTTTCCGTAATTGAACATGATCATTCTCCTTTCATTTTCTCCGGACGGGCCTCCCGCAAACTTATCGACGTGCCCCACGGGTCGCGCAGCGAGATCCCGTCCGGACCTAGAGCATGCTTTCGCGCCAGCGGCTTCGAACGGAGCGCTTCCAGGACTTCCTCGTCGGCGAGGAGCTCGACCTCCGCGAGACCGGTCGCGACGTCGGTACGTTCGGGCGCCCCCCGGCTGTTCCAGATGTTGCCTGCGAGTTGGTGGTGATAGCCGCCGGAGCCGTAGAAGCTCGCGCCCGGGTAACGGGTCGTTAGCTCAAACCCCAGCAGGTCCCGGTAGAAGGCGTCGGCCGCGGCGAGATCGCCGACCTGCAAGTGAACGTGACCGACCACGCCTGCTTCCGGAAAGCCTGACCAATTGGTGCCGGTCGATGCCTTCACGAGGCCATCCAGATCCAGCGGATCCGTGCTCATCTCGATCATGCCGCCCGCGCGCGACCAAGCGCCGCTCGGCCGGTCGACGTATATTTCGATCCCGTTACCTTCCGGATCGTTCAGATAGACGGCCTCGCTGACGAGGTGGTCCGCAGCGCCGGTCAGCCTCACGCCTGCCGCCGCCGCATGCGACAACCAGGCGCCAAGCGCGTCGCGTCGGGGGAGGAGGAAGGCGGTGTGGAAGAGGCCGGCTTCCTGCGGATT
The DNA here is from genome assembly GCF_035594035.1 of Sphingomonas sp. LY54. Taxonomy (NCBI): domain Bacteria; kingdom Pseudomonadati; phylum Pseudomonadota; class Alphaproteobacteria; order Sphingomonadales; family Sphingomonadaceae; genus Sphingomonas; species Sphingosinicella wutangchuni. The sequence continues at coordinate 2,308,561 of NZ_CP141588.1, read as the reverse complement.
GCGCAGTCGAGCCGCCGGTTCATGCGCAAGCTCAAGAAGGACGGAAGAGCTCGTGCCCAAGCGCACGCGGCCGGATACCTCCTCGACGACCCGCAGCCCCAGGACGGACTGGTAGAATTCAGAAACGCGTTCGAGATCGTGTACGACAAGCGAGACGCGGCCGACACGGTGCGGCGCGCTCGCCAATATGAACTCGGGCCCGTCGCTGAGCGAAGTCGCTGGTGCAGTTGCCACTTTTTCCTCCGTAATTGCGTCCACCGTTGCGATATGGGAACCCAATGGCGTTCGTTGGAGCCGACAAATCTCGAATGGTTCGTTCCACAAAATAGAAAAGCGGCCGGGCGCCGCGAGATCGGTTATACGGCTATTGTCTTTTCCGATCGTTGGAACGATTCACCCGGACTCTTCCTGCAGAGTTGAAATGATGGAACCAGGCACGCCCACCTTTGACCAGCTGAGGATCTTTCTCACCGTCGTGGAGACCGGCAGCTTCGCGGCCGCCGGCCGGCGTCTCAACCGGGCCACTTCGGTGATAAGCTACGGCATCGCGAACCTGGAAGCGCAGCTCGGCCTCAAGCTATTCCAGCGGCAGGGCACCCGCCGGCCACGCCTAACCGCGGCCGGGCAAGCGGTTCTCGCCGAGGCGCAAATCATAGACCAGAGCATGGACGGTCTCCGGGCCAAGGCACGCGGGCTGTTGCAGGGGCTGGAGGCGAAGATCGACATTGTGGTGGACGCGATGCTTCCTTTCCAGTGGCTCGGGAAGGCGCTGAGCGCCTTCTACGAAGAGTTTCCCACCGTTGCGCTGAACCTTCATGTGGAGACGCTGGGTGCCGTCACCGCGCTGGTGCTGGACCGCAAAGCCGTCATCGGCGTGAGCGGGCCTCTTGCCGCCGATATGCCTGGGCTCGAAAACGTCATCATCGGGTCCGTGCCGCTGATCCCTGTGGCATCACCCAATCATCCATTGGCGCAGACGGGGGAATTGCGGCCCGGAGAGGGCCGAGAGCATATCCAGCTGGTCCTGACGGATCGCTCGCCGCTCACGCAAGGGAAGGACTTTGGAGTCGTGAGCCCTCACACCTGGCGGCTCGGCGACCTTGGCGCCAAGCTGGCGCTGCTTCGTGAAGGGATTGGATGGGGAAGCATGCCCCGGCCGATGATCGATGCAGATCTGGCTTCGGGCCGATTGGTCGAACTGGCGATGCCGGACGACACGGGTATCAGCTATCGGATGTCGGGCATTTATCGGAGTGACACGCCGCCGGGCCCAGCGGCCTCATGGCTGCTCCAGCGCTTCGTCGATGCGGGCCGGAGCCGCCAGGAAGAGACTTGAAGGCACGCGCGTCGCGCAGACCGGCCGAGACGCCTAAGCGGCGCCTCCGCCGATCCCGCAACGATTAGAAGCGGTAGGATATTCCAAACAGGGCCTGGTGCCGGTCGAACTTGCCGCCGCCATCGCCAAGATCGGAGTAGCGATATTCGGCCCGTGCCGAAACATTGTCGCTCAGCGCGTGTTCGACACCGCCGCCAACGAGCCACCCGTCGCGATTGGCTGTGGCCGAGCGTATCCCGGCCGGCTCCTCGATCGCCGTGCGCACACGCGTGTTGGTGTAGCCGCCGCGCGCGTACAGAAGGGTATCGTCATTGACGAGATAGCCGGCGCGCGCCGTCAGATCGATCGAGCGCTTCGGATCCACCGTCACATTGCCCCGCGTGATGCTGTCGTTCGCGCCGAACTGCACGCCGGCCTCGGCGCCGAGCACGACCCTCGGGCTCACCTTGAGGTCATAGCCGGTGTAGACGCCGCCGGAGACCGCGTCGTCCGAACGATCCACATTCACGATGCCCTGCGGCGTGGAGGGGCTGCCAAGATCATTCTGGCTCCAGCCGCCCTGGACGCCGACATAGGGGCCGTTGAACGGCTCGGCGGCGGCTGACGACGCAGCGCCTGTCGCGAGCACAGCCGCTGCCACTGGCAAAATGAAACGCTTCATGTTGAATACTCCTATGACTGAGCCTTTGTGGCCTCTTCAAAGGATCTGGGTTCGTGCGTCACTTTCCGGGAGGCGTATAAAATCGAGGCTTCTTTTCTAAACTTCCGAACAGTTGTCCTCAGTTAAGGGAGATATCGGCGCTGACTCAATCGATCAGCCTGTTGCGTCTGCTGGCCGAACGGAGAAGTATGCCCACATGGCCGACCATCCCGATACCGAACGCGGAGGCGGGATCGCATGAATACGACATTGCCCGCGGATCTCGAGCCGTATCAGCGAACCCCGACCTTCACCGAGGAAACGGTGCCTCCTGGATTGCTCCGCGATCACTCGACCAAGCGCGGGACGTGGGGCGTCATAAGAATGGAGGCGGGCAAGCTCCGCTATGTAGTGACCGATCCACGCCGACCGCCCAGCGAACGGATATTGGCGCTCGACACGCCGCCCGGCATCGTCGAGCCGACCGTGCTGCATCATGTTGAGCCGCTTGGCCCGGTGCGGTTCCACGTCGAGTTTTATCGGAGGGCGGATCGGGGCTAGTTGCAGCTTCGGACGCAGAAGCGAAGGTCAGCGTTTCAGTCCCGCGCGATTTTCCACATCTTGACAATCCAGGCCCACCCCCCTTATAGAAACCATGTCCAACAACCGAAGATTTCGGCGCTCGGATCTACCTCCCGGAAGCAGCCCAACGCACGATTAGGCCCCTAGTCTGCCGTCCTACCAGGACCGCAACTTGGGGCCCGCCTATCGGACATTCTTATTATAACTGTGTTTTGGCACAGCCGAAATCTCAAACAGTATATGTAGGTATCCCATTATTGGGAAAGCTAACTATTTGGGCTCGGCTACACGTCCGGACAGCAGGTTGCGAAGTAAGTCCGTGAGGTCGGACCGCTTCGTCCTAGAAGCAGGCAGCAAAGTCACTGGTTTCGCTACCAAGCTAGCCGGCGCGTCCGCTTCCCCTCCTCGGAATCCGACTTCCGGCGTTTGGAAGGAAGATATTCGACAGCGCAACATGAGCTAACGGTCGTTTGCTTGAAAGTCGCATCCCGGCGGCGATCTCGCCATTTCAATTTCTTAATAATAACATTTGGAGAAAACTCTTGAATACTCTGAACGCTGCACATCGATTTACGGAGTATAATAATCGTCCTGGTCGCGCACAGCAGGTGAAAGCAGCAGCTATCCCCCAGTGGCATGCTCGAGCCCCCTGGGGCTCCTTCCCTGCCGCAAGCGATTTCTCGGACGAAAATAAGGTGGAGCAGGCACCACCGCATTACCTCGGCGTGGTATTGATTATCCTCTTCCAGGTAACAATGCTTGGGCTCATCCTTCACACTGTCTAGAGCTTCCTCGGCGCAACACGACACGCGCCATAGCTTCGTTGCCGCGGCCCCTCCCTTGAACTGATTACTCGGCGTTAACGAGGACGACTTCGCTGTCCTCGCGGGCATTCACTCGAAGCGTGTCGACTTCTCCGATTGCCGCGCCATCGCGGGCATTCACACGGACGCCGTCGATCTCGACCGATCCGGTTGCCGAGACGAGATAGCCCCTGCGGTCTTTGCCGATTGGATACTCGACCGTCTCGCCAACCTAGGCGGATCGTACGGCCCCTTCAGACGCAACGTGGGGGGCGAACAGCTCCTCGAGACTCGCTGTGCCTCACCAATCGACCGCGCCGCGGACCGCGAAGAGGTTGTGCTTGAGGTCGGGCCCGATCAGCCGGTCGGTCTCGGCATGGATGAAGTTCCCGCTCACCCGCACCCGCGTGACGGGGAACCAGTTGAGGACGATGCCGTAGGTCGTGAGCCTGCCGCCGAGCAGGTTGCCGTCGTCAAGATCGACATGGGTGAAGCGCACCCCGGTTTCGAACGCGCCGGCGCCGCCGTCGGCGAACGAGCGGTCGGGCTTTACGCGGCCGAACGTGCCGGAGGCGACGTCATAGGGACGGGATTCGCCGGTCCACCGCCAAGAAGCCTGTGCTGATACACCCCAGAACAGCGGACCGGCGGTCGCGCCCTCGTAGCTCAGCGCGCCGCCTTCGGCCTGGACGGTGAAGGGACCGTGGGCGAAGGCGAGCTCGGCGCCGCCGAACATGCCGTGGTCGGGGTCGAAGACGCCGGTGTCGAGGACGGTCGGTGCGCGATTCAATTCCGGCTTCTGCGTGATCCGCACCGATCGTTCGCTGCTGGAGGGCTCGGAATAATAGCCGGAGACGGCGACGTGCAGCACGTCGTCGCCGGGGAGAAGATCGGCATGGACCCGCCCGCTCGCCAGCCAGGCCTCGGCCCGGTCGGTATCGAGCGCCCGGTCCTCACGCTCGCCGAACAGCCCTACCCGCACGCCCCAGTCGCGGCCGGCATGATGGACGCCGGCCCCGATCCGGCGGCCGGGGGCGAACACGCTCGCATAGGCCGAACGCTCGAGGAACAAGGTGTGGACGTCCGAGGTAAGATCGTCGTTCGTGTTGGACGGCTTGAAATGGCCGACCACGAGTTCGGTGTCCGGATCGATCTCGTATCCAATCAGCACGTCCTGCAGGCTGACGTCGTTGCCGGCGAAATCGGCCTCGGCGAGGTAGCGGAACCCGCCGCCGAGCTTGCCCTCGGCGCCCAGGTAGAAGCGCCGTATCTGGGTCCCGAACGAGACATCCTCGCCGCTGCCGAGCGAGGCATCGACCTGAACGCGCCCGCGCAGCTTGATCGTGACCTCTTCGCCCTCACCGGACGCTTTGGCCTCGCTCTGCGCAGGCGCCGGCGCACTCGCGCCGGGCGGCGGTGCCTGAGCGCTGGCGGGTTGCGGATCGGGCACACGCGCCAGAAGCCGCTGCACCTGATCCTCGAGCTGGCGGATACGATCGTCCTGTGCGCGAACCTTGGCTTCCAGGCCTTGTATGTCTGTCGGTTTAGGCGCTGCCCAGGCAGCCGCCGACGCCGCTGCGGCAAGCGCGGTCCCGGCGCGTAGAACAACCGACATAAAAGTTGCGGATGTCATGTGGGACCCTCAGCCTCCGAGGCGGTCGACCATAACAGCTGGACTACATGGACACTGGAGCACTCGTAATCGCGCCACACACCTGACTCGAATGGGCTTGCTGACAATGTACCCCACATTCATGCACGAGGAAATCAGTAGCGCCCCGACGATGGCGACGGCGACGCCAACACGAGGCCGAGGTCGGCGATCTGCTCGAGCATATAGGCAGGAACGCACTCGACGGCCGGACGTTTGTTCGTTCTTGGCCGTTTCGCACGGAAATCGGACGCTCGGGTAGCGTTTTGTGGGCCTCTCCTTCCGGCGATCTTCGCGAGATGGAGAGCATTGTGGAAGACCGTGAGAATGACGAAAACGCCCGCATCCTGACAAATCGTCAAGGGCACCCAATTTCCCACAACCAGTCCACACGCACCGTTGGCTCGCGCGGTCCCGCTACGCTGGAAAACTACCAGTTCCTGGAGAAGATCACGCATTTCGACCGAGAACGAATCCCGGAGCGCGTCGTCCACGCGCGCGGCTTTGTCTGCTATGGGGAGCTTGAGGTCACTGGAAAGATCGGCGACGAGCCGGCGTCAAAATACACGCGGGCCATCGTGTTCCAGACGCCCGGCAAGAAGACGCCGCTCGCTATTCGCTTCTCCACCGTCATCGGCGGACGGGATTCCTCTGAAGTCGCACGGCAACTGGGACCTGGTTGGCAACAACCTCGCCGTCTTCTTCATCCGCGATGCGAATCAAATTCCCGGACGTGATCCACTCTCTAAAGCCCGACCCGGTGACGTTTCGGCAGGAGCCAAACCGGATCTTCGACTTCATGAGTCAGACTCCTGAATCGATGAAACTGCTGACTCACCTGCTCAGTCCGCGTGGAGTTCCAGCGAGCTACCGGCACATGGAAGGGTTTGGGGTCAACACCTACAAGATGGTCAACGAAGCCGGTGGCACTGAGTGCTCGCTACTAGGCTGGCGGCGTGACTCTGGGCCGCGCGTCGGCATGGCAGGCGACACCCAGAGTCGGTCATCCACCACGTACCGACTGCTCGCCGGAATCGAGCGCTCATTCATGTGCCGCTCTTCGGCTTATTCTGGCCGGAAGCCGCCCGTCTGCTCTTCGGAGGCTGCAGCCACTGCCTGGGTGAACCATTGCGCGGTTCAGCGGTTCACCTGCTGCGAAGTCATTTCGCGAGCGAGGCGCCCTCGATGAACGCTGCCACGTCGCCAGCCAGTTCGAGTAAGCCGTCCCCCGCGCTTCCAAGGGCGCGTGGGGAGTTGAACGTCAGTTTCCGCCGCGCTCGTGACGGAGAAACCCGCGTCTCCCACTTCTATCAATCGGGTTGCCTGAAGGCTCGGCTCCCGCGTTCTGGCTCAAGTTTAATTCCCGAACTGGCGCTGATGAACATCAGCGGTGGTCTCACCGGCGGCGATCGCCTATCGATCGAGGTCGCCGTGGGTGAAGGGGCCAGCGCGACCGTTACCACTCCTGCGTGCGAGCATATTTATCGTTCGGCCGGCGGTGACGCCTCCATCGAGCAACGTCTTCGGGTCGACCGCGCTGCGCGGCTCGACTGGATTCCTCAGGAGACCATCGTTTTTGATCGGGGTCGTGTGCGACGGAGGCTCGAGGTTGAACTCGCGCATGATGCCGAGATCACGATCGCAGAGACGCTGATATTCGGGCGCGCGGCGATGGGTGAATCCGTAAAGCAAGGCAGCCTTTCAGACTTCTGGACGGTCCGTCGCGACGGGCACCTACTCTATGCGGACGCCATCCGGATCGACGACCCCGTGGCTTCGACTCTAGGCTCCTCCGCGACCCTAAACGGCCACAAGGCGTTCGCGTCGCTGCTGCACGTCGGGCGCGATCTGGCGGCCAAGCGCGACGAGCTTCGTGCCGCGTTCAGCCTCGCTCCCGGAAGCCCGGCTGGCGCCAGCATCATCGGCGATATCCTCGTGGCGCGGGTGGCAGCGCCGATCGGCGCCTCGTTGAGACATTCCATTATTCCAGCGCTAGCCTGCTTGCGGGCGCCCCTCCCTCTCCCACGGTTCTGGTCCTGCTGAGGTAAGACAATGCTGCTGACGCCCCGCGAGAAGGACAAGCTCTTGGTAGCGATCGCGGCCAGTGTCGCCCGGCGAAGGCTCGAACGGGGCCTCAAGCTCAACCATCCCGAGGCCGTGGCGCTGATCAGCGACTTCATCGTGGAGGGCGCGCGCGACGGACGCTCGGTTGCAGACCTGATGGAGGCCGGCGCCCATGTCATCGAGAGAAATCAGGTGCTGGAGGGCGTGCCGGAGATGATCCCGAGCGTCCAGGTTGAGGCGACCTTCCCGGACGGCGTGAAGCTCGTTTCCGTGCACGAACCCATTCGTTGAGAACAGGAGGACCGAATGCCCGTTCGTCTTTTTCTTGCCGGAGCAGCACTGATGGTGCTGGCTGCGCCGGCTCTCGCTCACCCGGCCCTTGACGGCCGGACCGACGGGTTCGTGGGCGGCGTGGCGCATCCTCTGCTCGGGCTCGATCACGTCGCAGCGATGATCGCGATCGGGCTATGGGCCGCCGTTCTCGGCCGAAAAGCTACGCGGCAGGTTCCGGTTGCCTTCGTGGCTGCGATGGTCGGAGGTTTCCTTCTCGCTGCCTCAGGCGGCTCCCTCCCCGGCGTCGAACCCGGTATAGCGGCCTCCGTCCTCATCCTCGGACTTCTGATCGCGGCCGCCGTGCGCCTGCCGCTCGCCGCTTCGATGGGCCTCGCGGGCCTGTTCGCCGTCTTCCACGGCCATGCCCACGGCTCTGAGACAAGCGGTAACGCGCTGGCGATCGGCCTAGGCCTCGGCACCTCGACAATCCTGCTGCTCGCCGCCGGGCTCTGGGTCGGAACCTCGCTGGCGCAGCGGCGCCCGCCGTTCGCGCGCGGCCTCGGCGCAGCTATCGCCGGCTTCGGTCTCGTGCTCGTCGGAGGTTTGGCATGATACCCGGCGAGTTTTTCTTTGAAGACGGCGAGGTCGAACTCAACATCGGCCGGCCCACGACCACGCTGCACGTCGCAAATCGCGGCGACCGCCCGGTACAGGTCGGTTCCCACTATCATTTCTCGGAAGCGAACGATCATCTCGACTTCGATCGCGACAAGACGCGCGGGCTCCGGCTCGACATCCCCGCAGGCACCGCTGTGCGCTTCGAGCCTGGCCAATCCCGCGACGTGACGCTGGTCCCATTCGGCGGCGCACGCCGTATTTTCGGGTTCAACTCCGAGGTTAATGGCGCTCTCGACTAGAGCCTGAAGGGAGAGGTGCATGGCCTACCGAATGTCGCGCCCGGATTATTCCGCTATGTTCGGTCCGACAGTCGGCGACCGGCTTCGCCTAGCCGACACCGAACTAATCATCGAGATCGAACGTGACCTCACCATGAATGGCGAGGAAGCACAGTTCGGCGGCGGCAAGGTGGTTCGCGACGGCATGGGCCAGTCGCAGACGACGCGCGCCGAAGGCGCAGTCGACACTGTCATCACCAACGCGATCATCATCGACCATTGGGGAGTCGTGAAGGCCGACATCGGCATCAAGGATGGGCGGGTCTCGGGCATCGGCAACGCGGGCAACCCGGACGTCCAGCCGGACGTGGACATCGTCATCGGCGCGGGGACCGAGGTGATCTCGGCCGAGGGGAGGATCGTCACTGCGGGCGCGATAGACACCCACATCCACTTCATCTGCCCACAGCAGATTGATGAGGCGCTGAGCGCAGGCGTAACGACAATGGTCGGCGGCGGAACTGGACCTGCCACGGGCTCCACTGCCACCAACTGCACCCCAGGACCTTGGCATATCAGTCGCATGCTGCAGGCCCTGGACGGCGCCCCCGTCAACGTCGCGATCGCCGGGAAGGGAAGCTCCTCCCGGCCCGAGGCCCTCATCGAGCAGATTGAAGCTGGCGCCTCCTGCCTCAAGGTACATGAGGATTGGGGCTCGACGCCCGCCGCCCTCGACTGCTGCCTCTCGGTCGCCGACGATCATGATGTTCAGGTGATGCTCCACGCCGATTCCCTGAACGAGGCCGGGTTCGTCGAGACGACCATTGCCGCGATCAAGGGACGCACGCTCCATGCTTTCCACACCGAAGGGTCCGGCGGAGGTCATGCGCCCGACATCATCAAGCTAGCCGGGTTTGCCAATGTCCTCCCCTCCTCCAACAACACGACGAGGCCGTTCACGGTCAACACGATCGACGAACATCTCGACATGCTGATGATCGTTCATCACCTCAACCCGAAGATCCCGGAGGATCTCGCCTTCGCCGAAAGCCGCATCCGCAAGGAAACCATCGCTGCCGAAGACATCCTCCACGACATGGGCGCCTTCTCGATCGTGGCTTCCGACAGCCAGGCGATGGGCCGCGTCGGCGAGACGATCATCCGTACCTTCCAAACGGCGCACAAGATGCGTCTGCAGCGCGGCCGCCTGCCCGAGGAGACCGGCGACAACGACAATTTCCGGGTGAAGCGCTACATCGCCAAAGTCACAATCAACCCCGCCACGACGCACGGTCTGGCCGAGCATATCGGCTCGGTTGAGGTCGGCAAGTTCGCCGATCTCGTTGTCTGGAATCCAGCGTTCTTCGCGGTGAAGCCGGATCTCGTTCTTAAGATGGGCATGATCGCCAGGGCCATGATGGGCGATCCCAACGGGTCGATATGGTCACCCCAGCCGATGCACAGCCGCCCTATGTTCAGCGCTTTCGGGCGAGCTACGAGCGCATCCGCGTTGATCTTCCTGAGCCCAGCTGCCCATTCGAGGGGCGTCGGCGAGAAACTGGCTCTCACCAAGCCGACTTTGCCGGTGAGCAACACCCGAGGAGGTCTGACCAAAGCCGCCATGGTGCACAATTCAGCGACCCCTCACATCGAGGTTGATCCGGAAACCTATGAAGTGCGCGCGGATGGCGAGTTGCTGACCTGCGAGCCTGCCGAAATGCTGCCGATGGCGCAGCGCTATTTCCTGTTCTGACCGGAGAGACGGGCTTGCCCAGATTAACCTGCAATGAAACCCTGCCCTCCGGCGCCTGGGATGAGTCGACCGCTGTCGACACCGTGGTGCTGGACTTTAATGATCGCCATCGTCGGCGTCTAACGATGACTGGAGAAGCGGGCCTTGGCTTCCTGCTCGATCTTCCAAGGGCGCGGGCTCTCCGTGACGGCGATGGGTTGGTGCTCGCGAATGGCTCGATAGTCCGCGTGAGCGCCGCGTCGGAGCCGCTTATCGAAATCACTGCGGCGGACCTTCCAAGCCTCGTGCGGATCGCATGGCATCTCGGTAATCGCCACTTGCCGACCCAACTCCTCGGTGACCGCCTGCGGATTCGGAGAGACCATGTCATCGCTGCCATGGTGGAAGGTCTGGGCGGTAAGGTCGTGCGCGTTGATGCTGCATTCGATCCGGAAGGTGGCGCTTATGCCGGCACCGACGGCGCCAGTCGCAGTCATCACCATCATGTCGATCATGACTAAGATGGACATCTCCGCCAGCACGGTTGAGCCGCGAGCGCCCGGAATGGCGCTCTCTCATGAGGGGCTCGTCAAGCTCCAGACGTGGTTCTCCCCTGCCTTTCCGATCGGCGCTTTCAGCTACAGCCACGGGCTCGAGCGGGCGGTCGAGGTCGGCGACGTCCAGACTGCGCGCTCGCTGGCGGACTGGATCGAGGGTCTCCTGCGCTATGGCGCCGGAAGGTCGGACGCTATCATCCTTTGCGAGATCTGGCGCGCGGTCATGTCCTTGCGTTGGGCGGATGCGCGGGAAACCGCCGAGCTTGCTGCGGCGCTGCAACCCAGTGCCGAACGAAGGTTGGAGAGCCTCAGCCAAGGGGCGGCATTCCAGACGGCGGTCAGGGCGGCCTGGCCGCATGCTGCCATAGATGAGTTCGCCGAAGCCTGTCCCGTCCAGGTCGCGTTGCCTGTCGCTTGTGGTGTTGCCTCAGCTGCTCATGAGCTGCCGCTCGAGGCGGTGATCGTCGCTTATCTCCATGCATTTGCTGCAAATCTCGTCGCCGCCGGCGTGAGGCTCGTACCGTTGGGGCAGACGGACGGGCTGAGAGTCTCGGCCGAGCTGGAGCCCACGATCCTTGCGATTGCGGACGAGGCCATGGCGGCAGACCGCGAGGATATCGGTTCGGCCTGCATCCTCGCCGACATTTCGTCCATGCTCCACGAAACCCAGTATACGAGGCTCTTCCGCTCATGAACTCGAATTACGGCCCTCTGCGCATCGGTATCGGCGGCCCCGTCGGCTCAGGCAAGACTGCCCTGATGGAATGTCTTTGCAAGGCAATGCGAGACCACTACGACATCGCCGCGATCACCAACGACATCTATACGAAGGAAGATGCCGAGATCCTGACGCGCGCCGAAGCCCTGCCGCGCGAACGCATCATGGGCGTCGAAACGGGCGGGTGCCCACACACTGCGATCCGCGAGGACGCGTCTATGAACCTCGCCGCGATTGACCAGATGAACGCCCGTTTCCCCGACCTCGACATCGTCCTAATCGAGTCCGGCGGCGACAATCTCGCTGCCACCTTCAGCCCAGAGCTTGCGGATATCATGATCTACGTGATCGACGTCTCCGCCGGCGAGAAGATTCCTCGCAAGGGTGGTCCCGGCATCACCCGCTCGGACCTTCTCATCATCAACAAGGTGGACCTTGCGCCCCATGTCGGAGCTAGCCTCGAGGTGATGGATCGGGACGCCAAACGGATGCGTGGCGAGCGCCCTTTCCTGTTCACGAATTTGAAAACGCAAGATGGCCTCGATCGAGTGATCGAATTCATCGAGAAGGCCGGCGGCCTGCGGAGCAGACAAAACGCAACTCGAGAAGAGGATGTCGGCGGATGACATTCTCGAGCTGCAAAGTTCCTGGACGGTCCCGTGCTTAGCACGATCTTACCCGTACTCTAAACATCGAACTGCGAAGGGGGCCGGTCAACCCTTCTTTTCGCTCAGCGCTCCGTCGACCGAAAGGTCTCAGGTACCTATCGATGCGAGACCGGGAGGCGCATGCTAGTGCGTGCGTGCAGGCACCTGCGAATAGAGCGTGCCCAAACCTTCTGCCATTGTCGGGTGGGTCATGATCGCATCCCGAAAACGGGTAAAGGGCAATTCTGCCATCATCGCCGTTTGCACGGCGGCCATAACCTCGCCTGCCTCGTGCCCGACCATTGTGAACCCGAGAATGCGATCGTCATCCATGCGGACGACCGTCTTCATGAATCCCTGATCGTCGCCCGTCGTCCGCGTCCTGAGCACGGCGGTTATCGGCAGTTTGGCGACCCGCACCGGAATGCCTCTGCGTTCGGCCTCGCCCTCGCTCAACCCGACGCGTGCGAGAGGTGGATCGATGAACATGCAATAAGGAACGAGCCGGTTGCGTGTGGTGCGATCTCCTCCGGCCAGATTGTCGCGAATGACCCGAAAATCGTCGAGAGACACGTGCGTGAACTGCGGACTGCCGGCGCATTCCCCGATCGCCCAGACGCCGGGCGCGCTGGTCTCCAGCCGCTCGTTCACGGCAATATAGCCCCTGTCATCTAGCGCGACACCGGCCTCCTCAAGGCCGATCCCCGTGGTGTTCGGGCGTCGTCCAGTTGCGATGAGGATGTCGGTCGCAGGCGTGCGCACGACCAGCTGATGGTGGCGCCGGACCGCCCCTCGACCCGGAGCGTCTCGGCCGGCCGACCTGCGAACGGCGCTCAATGACGACGTCGTACGTCAGCAGGCGGCGTCGACGCTGGCCTCCCTCATCGAGAGCGTGACGATCTATCCTGGGGATGGTGCGGGCCCAGAGGCGGAGGTCGTGGCTTCGATCACGACGCTGATGGCCTTGGCCGCAAACGAAAACTCCCCCGGAGCCGGTGGGTTCCGAGGGAGTTCTGTATTGTTGGTTGCGGGAGCAGGATTTGGCCTTTGCAGAACTCGTGTTCGGCTGACGGACCACGCAATCGTGATCAACAGAGAGGGACGGTCAGAATAACCGTCTCTGGCGCCACGCTCGGCCGACTTTCGGCTCGACTTGGCCGAACGCGGCCGTCCCGCTTGTGCATCGCCGATGCGGAAAGCTGCCCTTTCGGTTTTTTCGAGCAGCTGGCGCAGATGCTCACCACCTCCGTCAGGCACTGCCCGGTTCAGATTTCCTGGGTGCAAGGCGTCGCGATAACGCACAACGATGGGCTTCCTGCGGTGCCCTTCACAATAAGGCTGCACAGCCGCGCATCCCGCCACTTGAGGTTAGGGGATCGCCCCTTGCGTGCACGCCACTAACCGAGCCTAGACCCACCCACTTCGCAGGGCAGGCAGGAACAGGAGTTCACTGCCCCAGCTTTAAACTAGCATCTTGATGATACCGGCGTGCCGCAAGATGCGGATAGTCAGTAAATGACTGAGGACAAACCACCGTCGACCGGCAAGGAAACTCCCGTCACAAAAGACGCTAGATCTGAGCCGAGCCAGCAAACCGCCTCGCCGATCTCGGCGGGCTTGCCCAATCGCCGCAACGGAGTGTTCTGCCCAAAGACAGAGTTGGCGCTGTCATCTCCAACCGGTCCGAGTGCCATCATTTGCGTGGCGACGAAGCCGGGGCAGACGGCATTAACTCGAATGCCGTCTGGACCAAGGGCATCCGCAAGGGAAGCAGCCATCATTCGGACAGCGCCCTTGCTTGACGAATAGGCGACGGCGCGCCCAAATCCACGCATCCCGCCGATACTGGACGTCAGCACAATGCTTCCGGACTTCTGCTTGTCTTTCATCTGAGCCGCAGCGGCCTGAGCGGAATACAAGACCCCGTCGGCATTAATGCTCATGACCCGCCGGTAACCTTCTATGGTGACGTCCGCGCCATCCGCGTCAATTAAGATACCAGCGTTGCATGCCATCAGGTCTACGCCGCCCAGTTCCGCCGCCACCGCCATCAGGCCGGCAACGCTCTCCGGCCGGGAGACGTCAGTCTCGCAATAATGCGCTGTAGCCCCGTGCTGCCGTAGCTCTTCAACGATCGGCTGACCGCCCTCCCGCGGTGTCTCTCGAATGTCGCCGACTACAACGGCTGCCGCGCCGTGCCGTGCTGCCGCCAGAGCTATTGCTCGCCCTATCCCGCTCGATCCCCCGGTGACGACAACGACTTTGCCATCCAGCATCCTCATCCGCGGTTCTCCCAAATAGTGGCCGTCTTCGCAGAGAAGGCTTCGCCACGGCTGCAGCTAGACCGAATAGCCCTTTGGCCGTCTTGCACCGAGACGCTGAGCTTGGCAGCTCGCGCACATCGGCGAGCCGAGAAAATTGCTCGCTAGAGCGCGATGTGCAGCCCGATCTTGTGACCGAGGACTGCAAAGGTATCGTTGATGCGTTCAGGGTACAGCACGTGATCGAACGACTGGACTTCGTCCCAGCGCGCGTTGAGGGATTCAGCGGTGAGCGGGGCGCCCTTGTCAAAGAACGCGCCGGCCGACTGCTGCCAGCGTAGCCGCGTGACCCAGCCACCCCCGACCTCGAACACCTGCCCCGTCTCCTGGGCATCCTCGTGGCAAAGGCGCACGGCGAGCGGCGTCACCAATTCGGGCTTCAGCGCATCGAGCAGTGGTTCCGGGAACACTGTTGCGGTGATGCGCGAACCCGCCGTCGGTGCGATCGCGTTCACATGAATGTTGCGCTCGCGGCCTTCCACCGCGAGCGTCTGGGCGAGGCCAACCAGGCCAAGCTTCGCGGCCGCGTAATTCGCCTGTCCGAAATTGCCGTAGAGCCCCGCTGCCGACGTGGTCATAAGTACACGGCCGAACTGCTGCTTACGCATGTGAGGCCACGTGGCACGAGTCACCCGGTACGAGCCTTCGAGGTGGACGCGATAGACCAGGTCCCAATCCTCATCGGTCATCTTGGCGAAGCTTGCGTCGCGCAGAATTCCGGCGTTGTTGATCACCACATCGATCCGTCCGAAGTGGTCGAGCGCCGCCTCCACGATCCGCGGGCCCTGTTCGACGCTGTCGCTGCTGGCCGCCGCTTCGCCGCCGCCTTCGACGATCTCGTCTGCCACACGTTGCGCCAGCGACGCATCGGCCCCCTCGCCTCTCAGCCCGCCGCCAAGATCGTTGACTATCACGCGTGCGCCGCGCCGGCCGAATTCGAGCGCGTGTGCGCGGCCAAGGCCCTGCCCCGCCCCAGTAACGATCACAACCCGCCCATCAAACCGCATGTCGATGTTCCTTTCACGCGACCCTAGTGCATCTTGCGTTCGTCGAGCCCTAGGCTGCGGCCGATGATCTCCTTCATGATTTCCGACGTGCCCGCGAAGATGCGGCTAATGCGCGCGTCGGTGTACATGCGGCTGATGCGGTACTCGTCCATATAGCCAGCCCCACCGTGGAGTTGGACGCACTCGTCCATTACCCGACCCTCAATTTCGGAAGTCAGCAGCTTCGCGGTAGATGCGTCCTCCGGGCTCAGATCGCCGTCGTTGAGGAGTAGCACGCACTGGTCGACGAAAGTCTGGGCCATGTCGAGCTCGGCGCGCATGGACGCCATCTTGAAGCGCGTGTTCTGGAAGGCACCAATTGGCTTTCCGAATGCGCGGCGCTCCTTCACATATTCGAGCGTCAGGTCGAAAGCGGTTTGGGCTGTCGCTACGAAGCCGATCGCCGCGACCAGCCGTTCCTGCGCAAGGAAGCGTGCCAGATATTTGAAGCCCGATGCAGGGTCGCCTAGCACATTCGCTTTTGGGACGCGTACATCGCTGAAGAAAAGCTCGGCCGTATCCTGCGACTTCAGGCCCATCTTCGCCAACTTGCGGCCGCGTTCAAAGCCGTCCATCCCCCGCTCAACGACGAACAACCCAAGGCCATGCTTGGACGACGGGTCGGTACGCGCAGCGACGATAATCAGGTCGGAGAGAATGCCGTTCGAGATATAGGTCTTGGCTCCATTCAGGAGCCAATAGTCGCCCTTGTCCTCAGCTCGGGTTTTCATGCCGGCAAGGTCGGACCCCGCCGACGGCTCGGTCATCGCAATGGCGAGAATCGTTTCCCCGCTGACGATGCCAGGCATCCAGCGTTGCTTCTGCTGATCGTTTCCGAGCTTGGCTATGTACGGAGCGACCAGATCGCTGTGCAGGTTGATGTAAAACCCGATGTCTCCGTGCCGCATATTTTCTTCGATGATGATCTGCTCGAAGCGAAAATCATCGACTCCGGCGCCGCCATATATCGGGTCGGCCCAGGTGCAGAGCAGACCCTGCGCCCCCGCCTTCACGTAGAGCTCCCGGTCGACGGCCCCCTGCTCGCGAAAGCGCTCGCCATGCGGCGCAACCTCGGCTTCCATGAAGCCGCGCACGCTGTCCCGGAACTGCTCGTGCTCCGGCTCGAAAATCAGGCGGCGCATGCCGGCTCCAAAATCTTTGCCGCGACGGTGTCAGCATAGAAGCCCTCGCCTCTCGCAGCCTTCTCACGAAGCCACGGCGAAGGCAGAAAGCGCGCCCCGTATCGCTGGGCGAGCATGTCAGCCTCCGCGACAAATCTCTCGATCCCGACCGTGTCGATGTAGCTGATCGTACCGCCAGTCCACAGCGGGAAGCCCCAGCCGTAGACGGCGCCAAGATCGGCGTCCTGCGGAGTCTCGAGCACGCCCTCTTCCAGACACCGCGCCGTTTCCATGGCTTGCGCGTACAGAAAGCGCTTCTTCAGCTCCTCGAGGTCGGGCTGACTGGCTGACGGGGGGAAGACCTCCGAGAGGCCCTTCCAGAGCTGCTTCTTGCCGCCTTCCGGATAATCGTAGAATGCGCCTCCGGATTTGCGGCTGCTGCGCCCGAGTGCCTGCATCCTCTGCATGACCGGTGTTCCCGCAGGCGGCACAAAGCTGGAGCCTTCCTGCTCGATCGCCTGCTGAACGATCTTCAGCGGCAGGTCGATCGTTACCTCGTCGAGGAGCGCGAGCGGCCCAACTGGGAGGCCCGCTGACCTGGCGGCATTCTCGATGAGTGCCGGCTTGATGCCATCCGCCAGCATCGCGGCGCCCTCGTGGATGAGCATCTGGAAAACCCGGCTGGTGTAGAAGCCGCGGCTGTCGTTGACGACGATCGGCGTTTTCCTGATCTGCGCGACGAAGTCGAGGCTTCGCGCCAGCGTCTCGGGCGCCGTCGCCTTCCCCAGGATAACCTCAACCAGCTGCATCCGCTCGACGGGCGAGAAGAAGTGCAAGCCTATGAACTGACCGGGACGCACGGAGGCTTCAGCGAGCCCCGTGATCGGCAAGGTGGACGTGTTGGTGGCGAAGATCCCGGTCGGCGGAACCACCGCTTCGGCCTTCCTGGTCACGTCGGCTTTGATACCGATATCTTCGAACACCGCCTCGATGATGAGCTCGGCGCCCGAAAGTTGGCCATAATCATCTGTCGGCCGGATTCGCGCCAGCACCGCATCGGCAGACGCTTGCGTCGACCTTCCCTTCTCCACCGCCTTGCCGAGCACCTTGACAGCATAGTCCTTGCCCCTCTCGGCCGCTGCGACATCGCGGTCGATCAGAACAACTTCGATGCCGGCCTGCGCCGCGACGAGCGCGATACCTGCACCCATCATGCCCGCACCGAGGATTCCGACCTTGCGCACTTCTTTCTTGTCGAAACCTTCCGGCCGACGCGCGCCCTTCTCCGCCCCCTGCTTCGAAATGAAGCTCGTCCGGATGATGTTCCGCGCGACCGGATCCGTTAGGAGCGTGGCGAAGTATTTGCTCTCGACGGAGAGCGCCCGATCGAAGGGAAGCTGCACGCCTTCGAACACACAGGAGAGGATCGCGACCGGAGCCGGCAGGTTGTAGCCGGACTTGCCCGCCACGCCGGCCGTCGCCATCGTGAACGTGGCTGCCGCCTCGGGAAGCACCATTCCGCGACTCTCGGGCAGTACGAAGCCTTTTCGATCCCAGACCTGCTCGGCGCCCTCAGCCGAAAGGATGAGCGCCTTGGCCTTTGTGATCAGCTCGTCCGTCGTTACGATGGCATCGATGACCTTAAGCTTCAGGGCTTCCGCGGGTTTTACCAGGCGCCCCGACAGAAGCAGGTCAAGCGCCGCCTTCACGCCTGCGATGCGGGGCAGGCGCTGCGTGCCGCCCGATCCGGGCAGCAGACCGACGTTGACCTCCGGCAGGCCGACGACCGCCTTGGGATGCTCCACGAGCACACGAAAATGGCAGGCGAGCGCCAACTCGAAGCCGCCGCCGAGGCAAAGTCCGTTGATGGCAGCCGCCACGGGTTTGCCCATCGTTTCGAGCGCCCGGTGCATCGCACTCGCCCTCTGGCTGAACGCATAGGCTTCGCGCCGGCTGAGCTTGCCGTAGCCGTCGACGAGGAGTTTCAGGTCGGCGCCTGCCATGAATGCCGTCTTGCCCGAGGTGATGACGAGGCCCTTGACGGCGTCGTCGGCTTTCACCTCGGCAATCGCCTCGCTCATTTCCGCGAGCCAGGAGTCGGTTACGATGTTCATCGACTCGTCGGCGTTGTCGAGGGTGAGGACGGCGATCCCGTCGGCGCCCTTTTGCAACTTGATATGACGCATGATGTGCTTCTCGCTTTTGTAGAGGCTCGTCAGACGCGCTCGATGATCGTCGCAGTGCCCAGGCCGTTACCGGCGCACAGCAGCGTCATGGCGGTATTGAGATCGCGGCGCTCGAGTTCGTCCAGGACGGTGCCGAGAATCATCGCCCCCGTGGCGCCGAGCGGATGGCCCATGGCGATTGCGCCGCCATTGACGTTCACGCTGTCATGATCGAGATCGAGGTCGCGCATGAAGCGCAGCACCACCGAAGCAAACGCTTCATTGAGCTCCCACAGATCGATTTCGTCCTTGGCAATGCCGGCGTTCTTCAGCGCCTTCCGCGCGACATCGGCAGGAGCGGTCAGCATGATCGTCGGATCGGAGCCGATCGAGGCCCAGGCACGGACCCGGGCGCGGGGTTTCAGACTCGCGGCCTTGCCGAACTCCGCACTCCCGAGCAGGACGGCACCGGAGCCGTCGACGATCCCCGAACTGTTGCCGCCGGTGTGAACGTAGGAAAGTTCTTCAATCTCCGGATAGCGCTCGCGCGCCACCCGATCGAACCCAAGAGCGCCTAATGCGGGAAAGGCCAGCTTTAGCGAGCCCAAGCTCTCGACCGTCGTTTCCGGGCGCATGTGCTCGTCGCGGTCGAGGACGACCTCTCCGAGCACGTCCCTCACGGGAACCAGCGACTTGCCGAAGCGCCCCTCGCTCCAGGCCTCGGCCGCACGGCGCTGGCTCTCCGCGGCGTAACTGTCGACATCCTTCCGTGAATAGCCGTCCAGCGTCGCAATGAGCTCGGCGCCAATACCCTGCGGCGCAAAATAATTGTGGAAGGCGACCCGCGGGTCGGCGGCCCAGGCACCGCTGTCATAGCCCATTTGGACGCGGCTCATCGACTCCACGCCGCCCCCGATGCCTGCCTGCGCCATGCCGGAGGCGATCTGGCCCGCGACATTGTTGACCGCCTCCAGCCCGGAGGCGCAGAAGCGGTGGATCTGCTGCCCCGCGACGGATTTCGCATAGCCGGAGTTCACGACAGCGGCTCGCGCCAACCCCCCCCCTTGCTCGGCCACGGGTTGTGCACAGCCGATGACAACGTCGTCGAGAAGCGCGGTGTCGAGGCTGTTTCGATCGCGGATCGCCTCGAGCACCTGCGTCGCTAGCTGAACCGCCGGAATTTCGTGAAGGGCACCGTCTGGTCGCCCCCGACCGCGCGGAGTTCGTACGTGATCGTAGATGAAGACATCCGCCATTGTTCATCCGTCCCTGGATCTCGCGCGCGCCCGCTAAGTTCGTTGTGCGCTGGCGGCTGCACCGTCCCACATGACCTTAGCGAAACGCCGCTGGAACGGGCCTAACAAGCTTCCCGAGCGAGTTCTTGCATATAGGCGCTACGCCACGCCTCCAGTGAGAGATCGGCGTTTGACAGGGCCCCACGATCTACAATGACCTCCGCACCGATCTAGCGGCGATCACGACCTTCTGGACCTCTGCTCAGGCTGAAAACCACAGGTGGGATCGTCGTCGCTATCCGACGCAGGCTCAGCCGATGCTCGCGTCCTCATCATGATGACAGACGCGCCGAGGCACACAGCATGTGGGAACAAGATGCCCATCGACCGATACTCTACTTCAAACTCGTGATGTACCAGGACTGCTCTGAATGGGGGTGCCGGGCGCCGCCGAGCACTTACGCCCAAGCGCGGCAACCAACGCCGGCGCGATCGCCGCGTCGAGCTCACTTAATTCGCGCACTTCAAATCGCATCGTTCGGCTCAAAGCAGGAACTAGAGAAATGACGAGCACGCTTGCCTCAGCCAACACTACGGAACTTGACGTGGCCATTGTCGGCGCTGGGTTCGCCGGACTCCACATGCTCTATCGTGCGTTAAACAGCGAGCGGAACGTGAAGCTGTTCGAAGCCGGGAGTGGTGTCGGCGGCACCTGGTACTGGAACCGGTATCCCGGTGCGCGGGTGGACATCGAGAGCTTGGAATATTCGTATTCTTTCTCGGAGGAACTGCAGCAGGAATGGAAGTGGTCCGAGCGATATTCGGCTCAACCCGAGTTGCTTCGATATGCCAATCACGTAGCGGATCGTTTTAATCTGCGGCCACATATCCAGTTTAACAGCCCTATTGCCTCGACCATCTATGACGAGCAAGCCCAGCGATGGACCCTCACAACGACAGCAGGTGAGAAAATACGAGCTAAGTTCTGCATCTTGGCTACCGGCTTGCTGTATATTCCTAAAGCGGTGCCCATTGACGGTCTTGAGAACTATGAGGGCATGCAGCTGTTCACCTCTCAGTGGCCAGAGGACGTCGACCTCAGCGGCAGACGGGTGGTTGTAATCGGCACCGGCTCGACTGGCGTGCAGTGCATTCAGGAAATTGGCAAAGTCGCCTCTCATCTGACGGTCCTGCAAAGAACC
The DNA here is from genome assembly GCF_035594035.1 of Sphingomonas sp. LY54. Lineage (NCBI taxonomy): Bacteria > Pseudomonadati > Pseudomonadota > Alphaproteobacteria > Sphingomonadales > Sphingomonadaceae > Sphingomonas > Sphingosinicella wutangchuni. The sequence continues at coordinate 2,287,572 of NZ_CP141588.1, read as the reverse complement.
CCTTCTTTTTGCATCCCAGTGCGAAATCGGCCGACCGATCCTGACTTCGATCGCGCTATCAAGTCGCAGTACAAGGAAATACGTGAGAAGCAGCTTCAGACATTAGCTGGGTTTCTCCCGCTGACTTTCATGGACTCGCCAAACCCGACCAAGAACGCCATGGATGTGAGCGACGAGGAGCGGCAGTCCGTCTATGACGAGCGCTGGGCAGCCGGTGGCTTGAGCTTCTACACCGCGTTCAAGGACCTGCTGGTTGATCCTGCAGCCAACGAGACCTTGGCCGAGTATGTGAGAAACAAGATCCGCGAGCGAGTCAAGGATCCGGAAACTGCAGAAAAGCTCGTTCCAAAAGGCTTTCCAATCCTTGCGCGTCGGCTGGCAACCGAGACCGACTACTACGAGACATTCAATCAAGACAATGTGACTTTAATAGATGTCAACGAGGAGCCCATCCAGCGGGCGACGCCGGATGGGATTGTCGTGGGTGAAAAGTTTATTCCCTGCGATGTGATCGTCTTTGCAACCGGCTTCGACGCCCTAACCGGCGCTATCGAGAACATCGACATCCGCGGGCGCGGCGGGGAGACGATCAAGGAGCACTGGGCGGGCGGTGTCGAAACCTATGCTGGCCTCATGTGCCATGGATTTCCAAACCTGCTATTCATGAATGGCCCAGGCAGCCCAAGCGGGTTCTGGGCTCCCATCCAGATCGCCGAATACCAAGCCGACTGGATTGAGCGGTGCTTCGATTTTCTTGAGCAGAACGGCCTTGAGAGCATTGAGCCCACCGTTGACGAAGAGAAACGCTGGTCAAGGATCGTTGCCGAACTCGCGGATCAGACGCTATTTACTAAGGTGAAGAGCTGGTACCAAGGCGACAATATCCCGGGAAAGCCCCATCGGATGATGATATATCTCGGTGGCTATGCTGGCTATCGAGAAGAGTGTGAGCAGGCAGTCGAAGAGGGTTACAGCCGCTTCATTCTGACCAAGCAGAGCGCCACCGAGCGACTTAAAGCTTTAAGTAGCTGAAGGCGGCATCGACACTGCCGCATTGATAAATTCCAGCAGACGGCGGGGGCCCTTGGCTTCTCGAGGGATTTTCAGGTGCTGGACAGCAGGCGTGGTGCTCAAGGGGCTGGCGGATGGACGAAATTAACCTAACCGAGCAGATCACAAGCGCCTACCGGCGCGACCTCGCTGCGGGACGGACCGTCATCCACTGCCGGGAAGTTCCCCCATTCTACGATGCGATCACCCCGCAATGGCTGACTGAAATCCTTTGCAGGAATGTTCAAGGTGCTGCGGTAACACGATTTTCCTTCGACAATGTCTATAACGGCACAACAAATCGCCGAAGACTCTTGTTGGAGTACAACACAGCAGCCGAGTCGGACGGGCTGCCGCCAAGTGTCTTCTGTAAAGCGACCTTCGATCTTCCTAATCGGATCTTGTTGTCTTCCTCTGCAGCCTTCAGCGAGGTTACCTTTTTCAACCGGCTCCGAGGCGAGCTGCCGATCGACTGCCCATCAGCGCTTTTCGCGGCCTATGATCCTGAATCCTGGGCCTCAATCATCGTTATGCGCGACCTCACAGGCGACGTGGAATTCTGCTCCGAGGAGACGGTTGTCGGCCATCGCGAAGTGCGCAGCCAGCTAAGGCTGCTCGCGACGATGCACGCACGATTTTATGAAAGTCCGCGGTTTCATGCAGATTTGGCCGACATCATCCCCTTCCACAGGCGATTTCACGACCTCAACAAACTGCACGGCATAGGGGCCTGTTCTCGCCGTGGGCTTCACGCAGCGGAGGAAGTGGTGCCGCCGGCCCTTTTCGCAATGGGTGATCGGGTGTGGGAAGCGACAGAACGAGCGGTCGCTTGGCAGGAAGGGCAGCCAGAAACATTCACGCATGGCGACGTCCATCTCAAGAACTGGTATCGGCGACGGGACGGAGCGATGGGGATTGGCGATTGGCAGGCAAGCGGTCGGGGTCATTGGGCACGTGACCTCGCCTATCTTCTCGGTACGGCACTGCGACCCGACACCAGGCGCAGCAACGAACGAGCCTATCTTACGGTCTACTTAGATCTTTTGGCAGAAGCTGGCGGACCGCGTCTTGAGTTTGACGATGCTTTTGTAATGTATCGCGCACAGATGCTGACGGCACTGGCATGGTGGACGATGACACTTATTCCATCTGACGCGATGCCCAAAATGCAGCCTGTTTGCACGACCCGCCTTTTCGTTCACCGCCTTTCAACAGCGTGCGACGACTTGGACTCGGTTGGCGCGGTAAACTCTCTGTGCGGGGTGTAGTCGTCAGGGCTAGCAGACGCTACTGCTCGGGCCGTCGCGACGTAAGCTCCCGCCCGGACCCAGCACCTCCATGTCCCAGGCAATCGGCGAGGCTTCCAACCGGTTTGCTCTCGCATTGATGGCGGCTGCCCGGTAGCCGCCCAAGACAAGAATCCTCAGGGCGCCGGAAATAGAACGGAGTCGAGGAGAACGACATCTATGCCCCGCTCAATGCAGGAGCACCCGCTTCTTATAAAGCAGCTGATCCAATTCGCGTCGCGAGAGCACGCGAACCGTGAAGTGGTCACGATGACGGCCCAGGGGCTCGTCCGCTCCAACTATCAAGACATTGAGCGAAGGGCACGGCAGCTCTCGTGTAGCCTCGTCCGGCTCGGCATTCGAATGGGCGATCGAATCGCGACTCTGATGACCAACAGCCAATGGCACTTCGAACTCTATTATGGCGTGAGCTGCATGGGTGCAATTTGCCACACGATCAATCCTCGCCTGTTCCTTCAGCAACTCGTCTACATCATTGGCGATGCCGACGACCGGGTGTTGTTCGTGGACAGGGACTTTTTGCCCCTGGTTGAGGAAATCGGAACGCAGATCGGTTCCGTCACGGACATTGTCGTGGTTGGCGGGTTGCCGCAATCCACGCGCTTCCCCGGACGCATACGTCTCCACGACTACGAAACCTTCCTTGCCGAGGGGAATTCAGAGTACGAGTGGCCCGACTTCGACGAGCGGCTTCCATCCTCGCTTTGCTATACGTCCGGCACTGCCGGAAATCCGAAGGGTGTGCTCTACACTCATCGGTCAACTGTGCTTCACGCTTATGCGGCGAACTCGAAGGATGCTTTCAATCTCGGTGCGGCAGATGTCGTACTGCCGCTGGTGCCAATGTTTCATGCCAATTGCTGGGCCTTCCCCTACACTTGCCCAATGGTCGGCGCGAAACTGGTCTTTTCGCAGCTCTCGCTTCTTGACGGCCCCTCAGTGACACGGCTGATCCAACAGGAGAAGGTCACCTTCGCGGTCGGCGTGCCCACAATATGGGCAGCGCTGCTCCGACACTTGCAGGACACTGGAGAAGCAATCCCGACGGTCGAACGACTGCAGGCAGGCGGTGCCGCCTGCCCGTTTCCGATCGTCCACCAATTCTACAGTGAATTCGGGATCCCGGTCATCCACGGCTGGGGAATGACGGAGACCAGCCCCATCGGCGCGATTAATCGCGAGAAGCCTGACATGGCAGACTGGCCGATCGAACAGCGGCTTGCCAACCAGCGCAAACAAGGCCGGGGTATCTGTGGGATCGAGATGAAGGTGGTTGACGACCAAGGGAAGGAAGTTCCTCGGGACGGCGTGACCAGCGGCACGCTCATGGTCCGCGGGCACTGGGTGGTCGAAGCGTACTTCGGACAGAGTGAAGCCGCGCTCGACAATGGCTGGCTGGATACCGGCGACATTGCCACAATCGACCAACTCGGCTTCATGGAAATTGTCGATCGCGCGAAGGATATCATTAAATCGGGAGGCGAATGGATCAGCTCGGCGAAGCTCGAGCAGATTGCAATGGAACTGCCCGGCATCACTCGGGCGGCAGCCATTCCAGTCCCACACCCGAAGTGGGACGAGCGCCCCCTTCTTCTAGTCGTCGCGCAGTCGGACCTGCCCCTAGACCGCCAGCAGGTTCTGGATCATTTCCAGGGCAAAGTAGCTCGCTGGTGGGTCCCAGACGATGTCGTTTTCGTCCCGGAACTTCCGCAGACAAATACTGGGAAACTCATCAAGACAGGCCTTCGCGCCGCCTATGCCCGTCATTACGACGCCCGTCAGGAGGGCTGACCTCCAAAGTCCATTTTGAGTGGCATCGCCTCAAGCGCTTCGCGACGCTCATTGTTCAGGAGCGATCCCCAATCGTCGCGTGTGACGTGAACCAGCAACGCCGTGAGCCCGTATCGTATGTGAGCCCGAAAGTGCTCATGATTGAGCTCCCCCTGTGCCCACATGTCGATCGAGCCGATAAACTGTATCATCAGCCCACGTGCGAGCGCATCGCGTGCACGATCATCTCCCAGATATCCGCCTCTTTGAAGCGGTAGCAGCGCGTTACGCCAATAGTTCAGGGCACGGTTCATGTAGGCGGGGCGATACAGGGGGTCCGGGACTCCAATGAGGTAGAGGTAAAGCGGACGATAGTAGTTCGGGTCGGCGATGAAGAAATCGGCTGCCGCCTTGCCGGCGAAAACAACGACTTCGTGTGGCTCCATCAGCGCTGTCGCTTCGTCGAACCCTAAGAAGATTCTGTCGAGAGAGCGTGTCAAGAGCGCGTAGAGGATGGAGCTCTTACCGCCGAAGATGTTGTAAGGCGTTGCTGGGCTCACCCCTGAACATTCGGCAAGCTTCAGCATGGTGAAGTCAGTTGAATTCGCTCCACGGATGAGCGTCTCCGCGGCGTCGAGTATCGCCTGACGCCGAAGCTGGCCCTGCCGGCTGCGCGGCGCATTCGGTCGCCGCTCGCTAACCTCGCCGAGTCCTACCTCACTCACAGATCCGCCTCACGAGGGGTACGCGTTGCCAGCTGCCAAGCCTGCAAGTGCCACGCGGAAGTCTTCAGGCGCCATGATTTCGACCAGGTCACGCGGTCTAATTCCAAAAAAATGGCGGATCGAATGGCAAAAATGGGTGGAATCCGCATAACCGGCCGACAGCGCCGTCTCGACCAAGCTTTCGACGTTCTTGGCTAGTGGCATGACTCCCCGCGCCCGCTTCCAAGCGCAGTACCGGCGGAACGTGGTTCCAGCTTCCGCTCGGAATAGATGCGAGAAACGGGAAACGGACAGCCCGATGGCTTGCGAATGATAATCGGCGGAATGCTTCTCCGAGGGGCTCGCGCTGATCTGCCCGGCCACGTCTCGCACCCGCGCGTCTAGCTTACGGCTAGCCAGCTCCCGCCCAAAGAATAGGCGGTCGAAGGCGGCACAATCTTCTAATTGTTCGGCCCCGTCGCTAAAGCCTGCCAGTATCTGCTCGGCGACGCGCCTCTGCTGCGAAATGGTCAGGAGTCCGTCCGGAAAGACGGGATCGTTGAACGTTTCGGGCTCGATAACAAGCTGGGCCCCGAATCTGTCATCGCTGATAACCTGATGTGGCTCATATGCGGGCACATACGCGCTGATCGCCTGTCGCTCGGTGCCCGCGATGCGCAGTGTGAACGCCTTGTCGACCGACACGTAGATGGTAGCCGCACCCATGACCCGAACGTCATGAGTCCCGAAACGCCCAAGGTAGGCAAGCCGTCCGACCGTCCCAACCATCATAGCAGGGGCTCCCAAACATGCAGCACCCGCCGCATTCCCGCGACCTTTCATCATCCAACTCTCCGCTTTTTTGTTTTTATAGTGCGCTATAACTTCAGATTGCACTACAAGAGTCAAGCGCGCGCTATTCGGAAGAGAGAGCAGCCGCGAGAAAATCGTGGACTTGGGATAAAGCGGAATGGGATTCCGGGGCGTTAGCCGCCATGACTGGCCAGCAATGGATCAGATCCTTGCCCTCAATCAACCGATGCTCGACACCCGCGGCGGCCAGGCTCGCGGCGAGATCTCGTGCATCGTCAAACAACAACTCGCGGGTGCCCACGAAGATCAAGATCGGTGGTAGCCCGGCGACGGATCCTCGCGAAGGGGAGACCGAAGGGTGGTCAATAGCCTCACCCGCATAAGCTCGCGCCATGGCAATCAGGTTCGATCGGTCCATCACGGGATCATCAACCGCGCCCGGCTGACTCGCCGGCCCAGATAAAGAGAGGTCCGTCCAAGGCGACATCAGCACCATCGCAGCCGGTAGCGCCACATTGCTGTCGCGCAGCCTCATCGCGAGCGCCAGCGCAAGCCCACCTCCCGCAGAGTCCCCCGATATCGCAATCTCACGCGGAAGGTGGCCTTGTTGCAGGAGCCAGCGATACGCAGCTTCCGCATCGTCCAACGCAGCCGGGAACTGGTTCTCCGGCGCGAGGCGATAGTCGGGCACGAGGAGTTTAAGCCCGGTTGCCAGGCTCAACCGTGTGCTGAACTCGCGGTACATCCGGTTCGATCCGAGAACGTAGCCGCCACCATGCAGGTGGAGAACAACGCGGTCGCTGCGGGCGCCCGGCGCCAAAACAAGATCGGCCTCACGTCCAGCGATTTCCACCGTTTCAATTGGAACATTGGCCGGAAGTGCGATGGCCCCCAGTGCAGCATCGTAAAAGGCGCGCTGCTCGGCAAAGGCTTTGGAGCCCATCCCGGCTTGGGCCAGCGCCGCGACCGTCATTTCATGTTCGAGGCTAGGCATTGATCGGCTCCAGGTTCAGCGGGCGGTAAATCCGCCGTCGACGATGAATTCAGCGCCGGTGATGTAGCTAGCATCGTCCGAAGCAAGGAAGGCAACCATCGCGGCGACGTCGTCGGGAGTGCCCATCCGTCCCATGGGGATCGCGTTTGCCATCAACGCGGCATAGGTGTCGGGCGTTTCGGCCTGCGCGCGCTCGTGGATCTCGCTCCAAATCATGCCTGGATGGACGCTGTTCACGCGAATCCCCTCCACAGCCCCTTCCAGCGCCAGCGACTTGGTCAGCATACGGATGCCGCCCTTGCTCGCCGCGTACCCGGTGGTGGAGTGCGAGCCGACAAGCCCTGAGATGGAGGATATGTTGACGATCGAGCCGCCTCCTCCCTGTTGTCGCATCTGCTCTACCGCCGCTACACACCCGTAATACGTTCCGCTCAGATTGATGTCGATCTGGCGGCACCACTCCTCATCACTCTGCTGCGGCACTGGCTTAGCAATCGCGATGCCTGCGTTATTGACGAGGATGTCGAGGTGGCCGAGGCCTGCCACCACGGTTTCGATGATAGCCGACCATTCTCCGGACTTCCGGACGTCGTGGAGGTCCGCCATTGCTCGATGTCCGGCGCGCTCAAGCTCGCTCGCCCGATCGCGAACCCGGCCATCGACATCCGTGATGAATATCGCAGCGCCTTGTTGCGCCAGCCGGCGCGCAATCCCAAACCCGAGGCCGCTCGGCGAGGCTGCCCCCGTCACGAGTGCGACCTTGCCCTCAAGATTTATCACCAGCTGCCAAACCTTCTATGCGCGCTCCAGTTCATTCACCCTCTCGAAGCTGAAGCCCCGGTAGCCGGCCGTCTTCGCATCTTCGATCGCCGCAATATATGCAGGGATCCCACCGGCGAACGCGGTGAACAGCCGTGGTTTCCCAGGCACATTGGCACCAACGAACCAGCTATTGCAGCCAGCCGTGAAAATCGTTTGCTGGGCAATGTCGTTGACGAGCTTGACCCATTCATCTTCGGCGTCGTTCTCGACGCTAATCTGAGTAGCCCCGCCCTTCTCCGCATCCGTGATCAGCTCGGCGAGCCAGTCCACCTGCAGTTCGGAGGTAAGCACGAGGTTGGCCGTCACGGACGGACTTCCCGGGCCATTGATAATGAACAGATTGGGGAAGCCGCTCACGGCCATGCCAAGATAATTAAGCGGTCCGTGTTCCCACTTCTCCCGCAGCGACATGCCCTCGACACCTCTGATATCGATGCGAACGAGTGCTCCTGTCAGCGCGTCAAAGCCGGTTGCGAGAACCAGTGCATCGAGAGGATAGAAGCCATTCTCCGTCCGCAGGCCTTTGGCTTCAATCCCGATAATCCTGTCCTTCTTCACGTCGACGAGCGAGACATTGGGTCGGTTGAAGGTCACGAAATAATCGGTATCGACGCAGATACGCTTGCAGCCGATCAGTTGGTCGTCAGGAGGCGTTAGCGCGTCCGCGACCGCGGGATCTTCCACCGCCTCCCGTATCTTCCGGCGGACGAACTCACCGGCCGTCTCGTTAACCTGCGGGTTGGTCATGAGATCCGGAAAGACAGTCAGGAAGCCGGGGCCACCAAGCGCCCATTGCTCCTCAAATATGCGATCGCGATGTTCGGGCGACATTTCCAACGCTCGGCGGCCGGCGGTCTGCTCAGCCGACCAGGCACTGTTCCCGAAACCCGACCGGCGGCAGATGGCACGGAGCTCCGGATAGCGCGCTTTGACGTCAGCCATTTTGGCGGGGTTTAGCGGTTCGTTTCGGGCCGGCACGCTATAGTTCGGGGTGCGTTGAAATACGGTCAATTGCGCGGCTGACTCGGCTATCACTGGCGTCGCCTGCACGCCCGACGACCCCGTGCCAACGAGCCCCACTGAAAGCCCGTTGAAGTCGACGCCCTTCTCTGGCCAGGAGCTGGTGTAATAGGTCGGTCCCTCGAACTGCTCGAGCCCGGGAATGTCGGGCTTGATCGGGACGGAGAGCGGTCCGGTCGCCATGATGCAGTAGGTCGCGGAGAGCTCCTGTCCCTGCCCAGTGCTGATGCGCCACTTGTTCGACTGCGAATCGATCCGAGCCGCCTTTACGAACGTGTTGAGCTGGATGTCCGGGCGTAGATCGAAGCGATCTGCAACATGGTCCAGATAGGCTCGAATTTCGGGCTGACTCGCGTAACGCTCCGTCCAGGTCCACTCCTGCTGGAGCTCTTCGGAAAAGCCATAGCTGTAATCGACGCTCTCTACGTCGCACCGCGCGCCCGGATAACGATTCCAGTACCAAACTCCCCCAACGCCGCTGCCGGCTTCGAGCACTCGGCAGCGGTAACCCAGCGACCGGAACTTGTAGAGCGCGTAGAGGCCAGCAAATCCTGCCCCGACGATGACCACATCATAGGTGTTCGCTTCGTTCGCCATGCCTGCCTCCATGCCCTGCCAGGTCAAAAGCGGTAGCTGAACACCGCGCCGAATGTCCGCGGCATCCCAGTGGTCTTTAGCACTGCATCATTCCCCGAGGTGGCGTTATTCCAATAATATTCGTCGGTCAGGTTTCGAGCGAACAGACCTGCCGACCAGCCCTGCTCCGATTCGATACCGATGCGCGCATCGAACACTTGCCATGCCTTGATGAAGTAAGGCTCCGGCTCGCCAAGCACGCCGTACGTCGAACTGTTGAACCCGAACGTCGCACCGACATAACCCTCGAGCGAGCTGGTCAGTGGCGCGCGATATTCCGCATCGATGTTGCCGCTCCATTCGGGTGCGAGGTTGAAGCGGGTTCCCTCGATCTCTCTGAAAGTGCCGAGCCCCACATAGGAGACGTAGGGTCCAACTTTCGTGTCCAGGTACGTAAGAGAGGCGCGTAGCGTGAAATTCCGGGTAACATTGGCGAGCAATTCGGTTTCGAAACCCAGCACCTCCGACTTAGGAATATTCACGACCACCGGCTGATCGCCAATGATGCCCGGCTCAATTGTCGCGAACTGCTTGTCCTTGTAGTCGTAATAGAATGCGGCGGCGTTGAACGTGATACGGCGGTCTGCAAACTGTGATTTAACGCCTAATTCGTAGGCCGTAAGCTGCTCCTGTTTTATCTTGGCAAACTGAGTAGCGACGGTGTTGTAGCCGGGTGTGATGCTGCCAGCTTTGAAGCCGCGACTGACCAGTCCGTATAGCAGAACATCGTCGGTAGCTTCCCAGCTCAGGCCGGACTTCCACGAGAAATTGTTTTCCTTCTGTTCGAGAACCTCGTTGAATGGGGAGAAGGCGCGGTCGGTGCCGAGCACCTCGGGACGATCGTCGAGTGCAAAGCACTTGCCAGGGCCAAAGGTGCCGGCCGGAAGCGGAGGCTGCCCAAAGGCGGCACGGAGTTGGCCAGACACGAAGCCAAATAGTCCCGCCAGTTGCCCTGAACCGCCGTCGGCGAAGCAGCCGCCAGTCGTTTCCTTTATCCAGGCGTAGCGCGCCCCGAGAGTGAGAGTTAGCCCCGGCGCGAGTTCCCAATCCCCGCTGGCGAACAGACCAACCGAGCGATATGTGACCGGATTCTCAATCAGCGCGTCGGAACCAATGGGGATGCCCGAATAGCCGAACCACTGCGCGCTCTGGCCATCGAGGATCTCGTCGTCCTGATACGCGGCTCCGACAACATAATTCAGCGTATTACCAAGCGCCGCGCCGCCCAACCGCAATTCCTGGTTGAAGCTCTTGATGCGGCCAAACGTCTGATTGAAACCGAGCGGTAGAACCGATCCGTCGCCGTCGAAATTGGCAAAGCGCTTGGTGTCGCCATAATTGGTGATGGAGGTGAGTACCGCCCAGTCCAAGTCGAGATCCGCCCTTAGTACGGCCTGAAGGGTTCGATCCCTCTTCTTGGTGCGCTGCCCTTCTGGAAAGAAGAAATCGGCCGCGCGATTGTCGGCAGGCGGCAGCGGATATTCAGCATAGCCCGGCACACCGGGGGGGAAGACGATCGCCTTCGAAGCGATCTGGAACTGCTGTGGTTCCCCGCGGTCATAATTGCCGTTGAGGTTCAGGGACACGGTCAAGGTTTCAGTGGGAGTCCAGTCGAGCAGCAGGCGCGCAGCACCTTCGCTTCGCTTTCCATTCTCCTGGTTGCAGCCAAAATAGCAGTGCTGCCAAGCTCCGAACTGCTTAGTCGACGCCGCAATCCGGGCCCGCAACGTGTCCGACACAGGGCCGCTGACATAGCCCTCCAGGTCAACGCCACCGAAATGGTTGACCTCGGTTCGCAGGCCGTAGCGCAAGTCGCGGGTCGGCTTGGCCGCAATGATGTTGATCGCGCCGCCGGTGACGTTAGCTCCAAACAAAGTGCCCTGTGGTCCTTTCAGGACCTCGATCCTCTGCACGTCGAGGAATACCCCTTGCGTCATCGCAGGGTAGGCGAGCAGCGCTTGATCGACATAGGTGCTTACGGTTGGCTGGGCTGAAAGATAAGCGAGATTCAAGTTCACACCGCGCATGGAGATGATCGGAAACCCGAATTGCGAGCGTCCCACGCTGAGCGCTGGGACAATCTTGGCAAGGTCGCCGATCTGCTCGACCCCCGCGGTTTCCAATTGCTTCCCAGTTGCCGCAGTGACGCTCATGGGGACATCCTGCAGCGCCTGTTCGCGCTTTTGCGCGGTGACGATAATCTCGCCCTCGTCCTTATTAGAGACCGAGGCGTCAACTGCGGAGGTTTGCAGCTCCGACGCCTGGGGGGCGGCGGCAACCTCGACTTCCGGCGTACTTGGCGCGGGTTGAGCCATCGCCGCCGTGGAACCGGCAACGGCTGCCATGCCCGCTGCAGACCGCAGGATGCGCTTGCTGTAAGCCATAGACCTCATAGTCCCTCTCCCGTTGCGACCGCTTCTCCTCGGCAGGAGCGCAGTTCGAATTTAAGGAGTGGATACCTGAGCACTGGCGGTCCGGCTTGCTTTGACCTGCTAGGCAGGGTGTTAATCGGCAGGCGCGAAAACACGTCCGCCCACCCGCTGCAAATAATCAGCAACGGATGCGAATGAGCTTGCGTTGGACATATCGGTTATCTCACCGAACCTATCACGCACGACCTCGGCAGTTACAGTCGCTGGCGGGATGATCAAACCCTCGGCCTCGACGAGCGCAACCTTGGCGAAATAGCCCATCCCCGCTTCCAGGATCTGCCCTGTTTCCGAACAACCCTCGGAGCACAGCCATAGCGCCATCGCCGCAACCGAACGCGGATGCATCGCGATCTTCATTTCCTCGGTTAAGAAGGCTTCGCTCATTCGTGTCGTGGCCATAGGGCTGATCACGTTCACGTTGATCCCGTGCTCCCGCCCCTCGAGGCTGAGCGCCAATCCAAGCCCGACCAGACCAGCTTTTGCCGAGCTGTAGTTGGCGTGCGTCTCCATGCCGTAGAGGCCAGATTGCGAGGTAGTCATCAGGACCCGGCCGTAGCCCTGTTTCTGCATGACTGGCCACGCCGCTTTGCTGCAATGAAACGATCCGAAAAGATGAACGTCGAGCAGGGCTCGGTAGTCGTCTACTGGCATCTGCTCGATCAGGTTATTGCGAGTGATACCGGCGTTGTTGATGAGCACATCCACACGGCCGAACGTATCGGTGGCCATCCGGATTAGAGCTTCGGCGCCGGCCGGGTCGGTGATGTCGTCGACGCTTAAGGCCACCTCGGCCCCCGACCGTTCCAACTCGGCCGCGAGGCTGGTCAAGGCGTCGGAAGAGATACTTTTGCCATCGAGGCTTGCGCCAATATCGTTCGCCACGACCTTCGCGCCTCGCGCAGCGAACTCGCGAGCATATTGGCTCCCGATGCCTCCCGCGGCTCCAGTGATAACAACGACCCGATCATCATAGCGTATATCCATTTCGGTCACTCCTCGGCTCAACTGATCAGGTGGCGGTGCTGCCGCCGTCGACGGCGAGGTGCGCCGCGGTGACATAAGAGGCGGCATCGGAAAGAAGCCAGACGACGGCTTCACCGAGCTCACTCGGCTCGCCTGGTCGCTGCATTGGGTATTTGGGGCCGGAGAATACGTTAAGCCCAAGCTCCATCGCATCCTGAAGCATCGGCGTCTTGATGGCGCCAGGCAGAACGGTGTTCACGCGAATTCCCGCCGATCCGTATTCGACTCCCGCCGCCCGGCCGAGGCCAAGAACGCCATGCTTGGCAGCGATATATTCCGAGAAGCCGATATTGCCGCGCACGGCGGCTGCAGATGCGGTGTTGACGATTGAACCTTTGCGCTTCTCCAGCATCGCTGGGATCTCATATTTCATGCAAAGGAAAACAGATGTCAGATTCACCGCGATGTGACGCTGCCACTCGGCATGAGTCACTTCGTGGAGCGGACGCGAGGTTGGCGGCATGCCGGCGTTGTTAAATGCTCCATCGAGCTGACCATAGGTGTCGACCGCATGATCCACCATTCGGCGAATGTCGTCTTCGCTCGTCACGTCCGTACGGAGAAAAGTCGCAGTTCCCCCCTCCCTGCGGATCAGATCCACCACCTTATCACCCTGTTCCTCAGCGATATCCGCGATAACGACTTTGGCCCCCCGTCTCGCCGCGAGCTCGGCCGCAGCACGCCCGATCCCGCTGGCCGCGCCAGTCATAACGATCACCTTGTTTTCCATGTCGCGCATCATCGATAATCCTATAGCGTGGAGGGCTCTTTGCTCATCCCGAAGCTGAAGTGGCGATAGCCCTCCTGCTCCACTGCGGCCGCGTAATCATTCCAGGCGTTCAGGCCGGCGAGGTAGTTCATGACCTTGGCTGGCCTGCCTTCGATGTTCGTGCCGCGAAACCAGGTGACACAATGATTTGTAACGGTGACGTACGCGGCCACTTCCTCGATGTGCCGGCGCCATTCGACTTCGCCCGCCTTCGCGGTGTCGATCCGTCGCGCCCCGACCTTCTCGGCGTGGGCGATGAGCCCTGAGAGCCAGTCGACCTGTGCCTCGGTTACAAGGAAGAAATTCGATGCCGGCGCATTGGCGCCGTTGATCGTGAAGAGGTTCGGGAACCCCGCCATTCCCAATCCTAGATAATTTTCGGGTCCTTCTGCCCACGCATCGCGCAGTTCGACTCCGTCGCCTCGGATGCGCATTTTCAGCATGGCTCCGGAATAGGCGTCAAACCCGGTGGCAAGGATGATCGTGTCGAGCGGAATGAAGCGGTCCTCAAGGCGGATCCCGTCGGGCTCAACGGAAATGAGCGGCTCTTCCTTGAGGGAGACAAGATCGACGTTGTCGCGGTTGAAAGCATCAAAATAGCCGTTTTCAACTGCGAGCCGCTTGCAGCCCAGGGGCAGTTCCGAAGGGGGTTGCAGCTTCTCTGCAAGGACCGGATCTTTCACGATCGACCGGATCTGGTCGCGTGCGAAATCGGAGGCCAGCTTGTTTGCCTTCAAATCCGTGAGCAGGTCATTGTAAGCGATTAGGAAGCCGGGGCCGCCCATGTCCCAGAATTTCTCGAATTCGCGTAGCCGCTCGGCTTCATCAACTTCGAATACGCTCTTCTCTCCGTTGAAATAAGCTGACCAGTAGGTTCCGACAGCCGATTTCCGCGTGGCCTCCCGCCGGGCAGCGTAGGTGGCACAGGCCGCCTCATGCTCCTCATTGGTGATGGGCGCATTGCGCACGGGCACTGCATAGGCGCCGGTGCGTTGAAACAAGGTGATCCGTTTCGCCACTTCGGCCACCGCCGGAAGCACCTGCATGCCGGAGGAGCCGTTGCCGAACAGCCCGACGGCGCGGCCGGAAAGTTCCACACCCTCCGGCCACTCCGCCGTGCGGAGCACGTCACCGGAGAACCGTTCGAGACCCGGGATCTGCGGGTCCACTGGAACGCTGAGCAGGCCTGTCGCCATGATCAGATATTTCGCTGAGTAGGACTTACCCGCTGCTTCAACGAGCCACAGAGATCTCTCTGTATCCCAAGCGGCGCTCTCCACCGTCGCGTTGAACGTAAAATGATCGCCAAGGCCGAACCGATCGACGACCGCATCGAGATATGCGCGAATTTCCGGCTGGGCAGCAAACTGCTCGCTCCACTTCCATTCGCGCTGGAGGTCGTCGGAAAAGGAGAAGCTGTAGTCGAGACTCTCGACGTCGCAACGGGCGCCGGGATAACGATTCCAGAACCAGGTACCGCCGACGCCGCTCCCGGCCTCAAGCGCATGAACGCTGAGGCCGTCGTTCCGGAAGCGGTAGACGCTATAGATCCCCGCCATTCCTGCGCCGACTACTAGGACATCAAAATGAGTTCGCATTGATTGCCTCTTGCAAGCGATTGGCCTGGCGTTTCTTGGTTGATCTAGAACGGACGACGTTTCGTGGAGGGTGGATAGGCGGCGCCCCAGATGCCGAGCGCTTCAAGCGCCGTCCCCATGTCGTGATGATCAGCATAGAGCCGACGCCACGGGTCCATGGTGACGGCCCTTGTGTGCTTCCGAACCATGCGCGTCTGCTTCATGATGTGGCGGGCGATCGTTCGCGCGCGCTCCATCAACCCGGCCGCTGGTACCACTTCCGAAATGAGGCCCAACCTCTTGGCGTCCTGTGCATTGATGATCTCACCCATGTACAAGAAGTATCGGCCGCGGTTGTTGCCGAGCAGACTCATGTAGACGGCTTGCACGAAATCACCCGGAACCAACCCATTGATGAAGTGTGCCGCGTCCTGGAAGTCGGCGGCCTCAGAGGCGATCACGATATCGCAGAGCAGCCCCTGTTCGGAGTGGACGCGCGCTGGGCCGTTGATGGCGGCGATCATGGGCACCTCGATCGCAAGGAGGTTGCGCCGAATGCGCTTGCCGTTCGACATTATCTCATCCCAGTCCTCCGGACCGGGAATGGTCACCCCGGACATATCGATGGAGGGGATGAAAGCGTCGCCGGTGCCCGTTACGATAATCACCTCGTTGTCGCGATCCGCTCCGACATCGGCCCACAGATGACCCAGCTGCGAGTGGCTTTCTTTGCCCCAGACCAGAGGACCGCCGTTTGGTGACTGGAGGGTGATCTCCAATATCCCGCCGCTTCGTTCGAAGCGCGCGACGCTATACTTGTCTCTGTAATCCCGAAGCTCGATCACATTCTTCCTTTCCAGCTGAGCCGCGCCCAGCTCCTAGGCCAAGCCGGCTTTACCAGTACCGACCGAGACGAATCTTGCTTCTAGGCGCTAGCGCCCCGTTCGCCACACGGCGTCGATCTCATGCGCGGCGAGTTCCACGGGGTCGAATGATGGAGGAGGCGGTTCGGCGGTGAAGCGGGGGGACGCACTAGGTTGCACGATCTCCGAGCGGCGATGGTGGGAGCCACGTGCAACGAACTGGGGATTGGCCACTGCCTCCTTCATATCGAGCACAGGGCTGACGCAAGCATCACTTTCAGCAAACAGCGCTGCCCAGTCGTCACGCGGACGCGTGATAAAAATGTCCGAGAACCGTTTCCGCAACGCTGCCCAGCCTAACGGATCGTGCTGATCCACGGTTTCCGAAATGCCGAGACCGTGCAGCAACTCTCGGAAAAATCGCGGTTCCAAAGCCCCAACTGCGACGTATCTTCCGTCGGCACACTCGTAACAGCGATAGAAAGGCGCGGCGCCGTCGAGCAGATTGGCTTCCCGTTGGACTGACCAAAACCCGCTTGCGAGAAATGAGTAGTAATTGGCCATCAGGGTGGCCACCGTGTCCGCGATAGCAACATCAACAACTTGTGCCCGCGCGCCACGCGTCCCCGCGAGGAGAGCGGCGAGTATTCCAGAGATGAGGAACATGGTCCCCCCGCCATAGTCCGCGACGAAGTTGAGTGGCGGGAACGGTGGTCGGTCACGGGGCCCCAAGCTGTGCAATGCTCCTGACAGCGCAAGATAATTTATGTCGTGGCCGGCAGCCGTACGCATCGGCCCATCCTGGCCCCATCCGCTAAGCCGAGCGTACACCAGAAGCTGGTTTACCCGATGGCAGGATTCGGGTCCCAGGCCAAGCTTCTCCATCGTGCCGGGCCGGAAGGCCTCCATGAGGACGTCGGCCCTACTTGCCAGCTCCATCAGAGCGGCGCGACCGCCTGCAGACTTAAGATCGAGCTGAACGAAACGGCGATTGCGATGGATGACGCTACCGCCGACATCCGGCCAGTCGCCAGCGCGGTTCTCGGGCCTGGTGACACGGATGATGTCAGCGCCCATGTCCGCGAGTATCATTCCCGCCAAAGGCAGCGGCCCGATGCCGTCGATCTCGACGATCCGAATGCCGGCCAAAGGTCCTTTAGGCGAATCGAAGGCGGTCACGGCGTCTCGAACGTAAAAAGGGAGACCGCTGTCATCTCTACCGAGGGGTGAAGCCCAATCTTGCCGTTTTTGATTCGTGCCTGGATCTCGCCGAGGGCGTCTTCGGGATTCGCGAAGTCGAGATCGAACATCGCAACCTGCTGCCAAGGCATGTATCCAAAGGCCGCTCCGACCTTGGAGACGCGTGCGTTCGAAATGCCGGGTATCGCCAGCACCTCCTTCACATGTGTGTCGCTGTACCACTGCTTGAACTCGGCTTCCTGGCCTGCCTTGGCTGCGGTCAGCGAGACCAACGTGTGCTTCATTGGACGCTCCTTACAAGTGCTCAGGCGATCTCCACTTCCGACTTGGAAACGGAAGTCATTCCTAGCCCGACAGTTCGGGGTCGGACATCATCGCCGCGAAGACCTCACGCGTGTCGGCAAACCCTTGCCTGGGTCATGCCACCACTCGTTCGCGGATGAAGTCGCCGAGGTCCGATATTGCAGCACGCGCCGCTTCAAGTCGGTAGCCAAAGATCTGGAAGACGTGGATCTGCTCCGGAAAGCTTTGGAGCTTTGCATCCACCCCGGCTTGCTTGGCCCGCTCAACGAGCCGCGTTGCATCATCGTACAGCGCCTCTCTTCCTCCAACCTGGACGAGAAGCGGCGGAAATCCGGAAAAATCACCGTGCAGCGGTGATATGAAGGGATTGGTCACGTCCGCGGTCGGCGTATAGCAGGCGACCCAATTCTCGAGAGCCGCCCGCTCAACGATCGGATCGACATCTGCTCTCTCGTCCATGCTCGCGCCCTTCAGCTCGAGATCGACCCAAGGTGACATGACCGCCACACATCCAGGAAGCGGCAGTCCCCGCTCCTTGATTGCCAGCGCCGTTGCCACGGCCAACCCACCACCCGCAGAATCACCCGCGATGGCAATGGAGCCTGCCGGGTAACCCTCTCGAAGGAGCCACTCATAACCGGCCAACGCGTCGTCGAGAGCAGCCGGGTAAGGGTTTTCAGGAGCCAGGCGATAATCAACCGCGAGCACCCGTCCCTCAACCGCCTTGGCTAGGCGTTCGCAAAGATCCCGGTGAGACTCAATCGAACAGACCGCATAACCGCCGCCGTGCAAATACAGAACTGTGGGGGCGCCTTCTGGGGAAGCGTCCGCGGCCATCAGCTCTCCGCCAGACCGCCCGAATTCGACGCTATCGTGGCGGATGCTATCGTCGCGAACGCCGCTCCCGAACAGACGATCGAGCTTCTGCCGCATCTCGTCCAACGATGTGTGCTCGCCGAGCGTATCGAACACCCCGCGGATGTCGCTGATGATGTGCTCGAGTTTATCCATTCGGCTCTCCGTTTGGCTAGTTGACGCCGCTCGAAGCGACGCGCGCGACCTACCTACATGGACCTACCGAACGGCCGGATGGCAGTCTTGCACGGAGCGGCTATCCGCACCCAGCGACCATCGCAGGCATTTGCTAAGCCTTGTGTGGCCATTAACGGCCTCGCCGCTATCGGGCATCGTTGCTGACAGCTCGCGAACGTCCGCTTCCCGACTTAGGCGCTTTCGGCGCCATGGCCGCCGTTGCCGCCGAGCCGACCAGTGAATGATTCTGGCCGTTGAACGACGGCGCGCAGGCTCAACTGCTTCATCGTAATGCTCGGGAGTCGGGACGCGGTGCTCAACTCAGCATGCGGCCGAGCCATAACACTCAGCCAATAATGTCGATCCGGGTAGGCTCGATCTTCTGCCAATTCAGATACTAGCGATTGTCACTCTTGATCGAGATCCCTTCCCCACCGGGTTTCAAGCAAGCCGCTTCACCATCAGCCTGTTATCGAGCCGCAGCACGTAGATACCATCGCGCAGGGTCCACGGCGCCGGCCTGCATGCCCTTGCCACGCTGCTGCGGGTAGAGACGCGCGAGGAGCCGCTTGAGAACATCGACCCTCTCTCCTTGCGACGCCAGCGAGCGAGGTGCGGACCAGTGAAGCCCCTTAGGCCGTGCGGCACGCATCGAACTGCGCGGGTCGGCTAACGACGTCCCACCTCCATCGCAGCCACTCCGAACAAGAAGCGGGCCAGCGTAACCCGTAAGCCAGACGGGTCAGGCGAAGAACGGAGCGGGAGGACCGAATGCTGTCGAAGCACGAGCGCATCGAGGCGGCCTACCACAGCGATGTCGCCGAGGCTCGCAAGGTTTACAATGCGTCTGAGGTTCCGCCCTTTTACGAGGCGATCACGCCGGAATGGCTAAGCGCGATCCTCTGTCGGGACACGCCGGGCAGCACGGTGACCGCCTTTTGGATGGACGCGGTCGACGACGGAACGTGCAATCGCCGCCGCCTGTTCATCGACTATAACGCCGTGGGCCGCGACGCCGGGCTGCCCCGCACCGTCTTCTGCAAGGCCGCGCAGGGGCTCGCCAACCGGCTTCTCCTCTCGGCCTCGGCAACGTTCAGCGAGGTGACCTTCTATCGCCGCTTCCGGCCAATCCTCACACTCGACGCGCCAGTCGCCTTCCATGCCGACTATAACAAGGATTCCTGGGCGGCGATCGTGCTGCTGCGCGACATGGCCGGAGAGGTGGAGTTCTGCAGCGAACGCACCAGGCTCACCCGGGCGTCGGTCGAAAGCCAACTCAATCTGCTCGCCTCGCTGCACGGCCCCTTCTACGACGATCCCCGGCTCAAGACCGAGTTCGCCAGCCTTCTCCCGTTCCACTGGCGGCTGAACAACATGGATCGCCAGCACGGCATCGGCGTGTGCTGCGAGGAAGGGCTAGAAGCGGCCGAACACCTGGTGCCCGCCCGCCTGTTCCAACAGCGGGGCCGTGTGTGGGAGACGACGCTCGCGGCGGTAAACTGGCAGGCGGGACAGGTCGAGACTCTCACCCACAGCGACGTGCACCTCAAGAACTGGTATCGCCGGCCGGACGGCCAGATGGGGCTGAGCGACTGGCAGGCATTCGGCCGGGGGCATTGGGCGCGCGACGTCGCGTATACGCTCGGCACCGCGCTGCCCGTCGAAGCGCGTCGCGCGCAAGAGCAGGATCTGCTCCACTATTATCTCGACAGGCTTGCCGCGCACGGCGGGCCGACGCTCGATTACGCCGAGGCGTTCCGACATTATCGCGCCCAAGTGCTCGGCGCTCTCGCCTATTGGACACTCACCTACCGGCCATCGGGCTCGATGCCCGACATGCAGCCGGTCGAGACCACGGAGGTGTTCGTTCACCGACTGGCCACTGCTGCCGACGATCTGGAATCATTATCGGCCGTGGACGCCTGATTGGCCATACTGGAAGGAACTATCATGCCTGCATATCTAATCGTCGCAATGACCGTCCAAGACGCCTCCTGGCGCGAGGAATATCGGGCGGAAGCTCCTGCCATCGTTGCCCGCTTCGGAGGCGAATATGTAGCCGCCACGCCCAACGTGGAGATCATCGAGGGAGATGCGGTGCTGCCCGACATGGGAGCGATCATCAAGTTCCCGGACCTGACGTCGTTGAAGGGCTTCATCAGCAGCGACGAATATGCACCGTACAAGGCGCTGCGGCTTACCGGCTCTGAGTCGATCATGTACGCCTTCGATGCGTAATTCGGGCGGAGCAACCTGGACGGTCTCATTTTCCGGAGCAAATATTTTGGGGATCGGGGCGTGGCTAAAATAAGAGTCTCGTACCTTCCTCCGCCTGAGCGATCCGTGACGTTCCAGGCAGGCGAAGGAAGATCGATGACTGTCCGCTCCGGCACCGGGCATAGCTGGAGGTTCAGCCACGCCGGCAATCGCCGCGAGCACATTTCGGATGCAGGAGCATGAGCGGCGACCTCTTCAGCGTGGCTGGGAAGTCCGCGTTGGTCACCGGCGGCGCGCAGGGCCTAGGACGGATGATTGCGGAGGCGCTGCTGCGCGCCGGCGCGACGGTCGCGATAACGTCTCGGACCGCGGACCGCTGTCGTGCGGCGGCGGCGGAGATGTCGGCGCTTGGGCGCTGCATCGCGCTTCCGGCTGATCTTTCTTCGCCCGTGGCGGCGATCGACCTGGCAAAGCGGTTCGGGGATGCGGCCGAGGATTGCCACATCCTCGTCAATAATGCCGGCAAGACTTGGGGTGCTCCCATCGAGACGTTTCCGGACGACGCTTGGCCGACGGTGATGGCGGTCAACGTTCAGGCGCCCTTCGCGCTGATCCGGGAGCTGCTGCCACAGCTCACGCAAACAGCATCGGCGGATGAACCAGCCCGCATCGTCAACGTGGGCTCCATCGCGGGTATGAGACCGGAACGACTTTCCGCCTACAGCTATGCCGCGTCCAAGGCCGCCATGCACATGCTCACGCGCGATCTTGCGGGCGACTTAGCCGGCCGGAACATCACCGTCAACGCGGTCGTCCCCGGCTTTTTTCCTACGAAGATGACGGCGCACATGCGCACCAAAGACACTGACGAGTCAGCGCTGCTGAGCCGCATTCCGCTGGGCCGGCTGGGGCGCCCGGACGACATCGGGGGCATCGTGGTCTTTCTATGCTCGCGCGCGGGTTCGTATCTGACGGGAGCTCAGATACCGATCGACGGTGGCATTCTCGGATGCGGCTGAGCCCAGCGGCCGGGTAAGTCAGCACAAGCGCGCGCGGTCCGTTTTGACGTCTATGAGGGGTGACTGACAAGAAGGAGCGTTTCCTGCCCGACGCAAGATGAGAGGCCCGCAACAGCACCGGCGCCTGCGTTGCGTGCGACAGCCGCTCGGCGATGTTGCGGTGGGAAGCGATCGAGCGGACCGCGAAGCCGCCGCCCTGCGATCATCAGCATGACGTGCAACGGCCAGTTCCGCATCACGCCCTTCGTCTTTTCCCTCGGTTATCGTCCCTGCTCGCCATCCAGTCCAAGCTCGCACCGATATCGCTCGCGACGATCTTCGCGCCGCACCGCGAGATCCCCGGCATGTTGACGTCCGATCCCGCCGCTAGCGCGCGTCATGACCACGACGCGGTTGTCGTAACGACGAATGTCCATGCCGAACTCCTCTCAAGCGCGTAGCGGCTACAGCGCCAGTCGATAGACGTTGCGGTAGCGCCAATCGGTGCACGTTCGCACCCTTCCGCGCAGCACGCGCGGAGCGGCGGCGATCCCCGTCAATTAACCTGGAGGGGATCGTTCAAGACAATGACACCCCGCCATACGGCCCCGCGTTTCCCCGGGGAAACGGCCTGCGGTCGGCCAAAAGGTTAGACATGGGCCGTACTTCCTATTCCGCCTGATGGCGCAGGAACCTGTACAGCCCGCGCATGCCGTCGAGCCCGGCCAGCATCAATCCGATGGGTGCTCGCCCCGCAAAAAGCCGGGCCGCATTGGGCTTGCGGATCCAGGCATCCGCACGCTCCGGGATCGGCAACAGCGTATTAATCGCCTTGAAGATTCCCAACAGAAGGGACGCCCTTTCGAGAAGGTCCGGTGGGATTTGATCCGGCTCTGTTATCTGCCACGCTTCCAGCTGTGCCAGCTCTACTCCGAGCAAGCGGGCTTGCTCCAAGTCCGTCAGGGACCAGGCTTTGGCTAGTCCGCCGAGCACTCGAAGCACGGCACCGACAACATCGACGCGCGCGAGGGCGATAACCTCC
Source organism: Sphingomonas sp. LY54 (assembly GCF_035594035.1). Lineage (NCBI taxonomy): Bacteria > Pseudomonadati > Pseudomonadota > Alphaproteobacteria > Sphingomonadales > Sphingomonadaceae > Sphingomonas > Sphingosinicella wutangchuni. The sequence goes on along the minus strand of NZ_CP141588.1, from coordinate 2,265,000 downwards.
GCAGCATCCTCGTCCGAGCGCAGGGACTTCTGGAGCGGCGTCTCACCTCCGAGCAGTGGGTGCGGTCCTCGGAGAAATGCTTCCGTACGCTCCGCATCCCCATCATAATATTCCAGCAGCGTGGACCGCGCCCGAGCGACGCGCTCGCGCTCCTCAACTGCCTGAGCGGCGGCCTGCCTAAACCCTTTCAGGACATAGGCGGAAAAAAGCTCGATGTTGCCCGTCGCCATGACGTCGAAGATGGTCGGCGGATCAACTGCGGAGATCCTTCCCCACCCGGTGCTGCTCAAGCGGTTCGAGGAGAAGGTCGCGGACCTTAGGGCGGCGCTCAACGACAAGGCGGTCCGCCGGCAGGCGGCTGAGACTTTGTCCTCCCTCATCGAGAGCGTCACGATTTATCCTGGAGACGGTGCGGGCCCCGAGGCGGAGGTCGTGGCGTCGGTCACGACGCTCATGGCCTTGGCCGCAAACGAAAACTCCCCCGGAGCCGGTGGGCTCCGAGGGAGTTCTGTATTGGTGGTTGCGGGAGCAGGATTTGAACCTGCGACCTTCAGGTTATGAGCCTGACGAGCTACCGGGCTGCTCCATCCCGCGCCAATTTCGCTTTGCGTGGCGGCCGGAGCCGGAGACTCCGCAAGGCCGACCGGCCGTTGCACCTTATGGTGCGGAAGCCAAAGCCGCGGATGCGGCTGCCGGCACCTGAGGCCAAGCAAAAACATGTGAATGGGTTTCTTCGTTTGCTGCGCCGGCTTCAAAGCCTGGCGGCGACCTACTCTTCCACTGCTTAAGCAATAGTACCATCGGCGCAGTCTGGTTTCACGGCCGAGTTCGAGATGGGATCGGGTGGGTCACAGACGCTATGGCCACCAAGCTATGGAGCCGGCGCAACAACGAAGTTCTAGAAATCGTGCACTTATCTAGTCTCGACAGATGGAAGGTCTGGGTCTCTCCAAGCCCCGCATGAAGCGTGGCTCGGCGGAGCCTCAGCTCGTCCAATCCTGTCGTTGATGGTGGGATTCATCAAGCGCGAATAGAGCAATTAGGACCGGTTAGCTCCACGCATTACTGCGCTTCCACATCCGGCCTATCAACGTCGTGGTCTTCGACGGCTCTGTGATATCTTATCTTGAGGGAGGCTTCCCGCTTAGATGCTTTCAGCGGTTATCCCGTCCATACATAGCTACCCTGCTGCACTGCTGGCGCAATGACAGGTCCACCAGAGGTATGTTCAACCCGGTCCTCTCGTACTAGGGTCAACTCCTCTCAAATATCGACGCCCACGGCAGATAGGGACCAAACTGTCTCGCGACGTTCTGAACCCAGCTCACGTACCACTTTAATTGGCGAACAGCCAAACCCTTGGGACCTGCTCCAGCCCCAGGATGTGATGAGCCGACATCGAGGTGCCAAACAACCCCGTCGATATGAGCTCTTGGGGGTTATCAGCCTGTTATCCCCGGCGTACCTTTTATCCGTTGAGCGATGGCCCTTCCACGAGGGACCACCGGATCACTATGACCGACTTTCGTCTCTGCTCGACTTGTCAGTCTCGCAGTCAGGCGGGCTTATGCCATTGCACTCTAACAGCCGGTTTCCAACCGGCCTGAGCCCACCATCGCGCGCCTCCGTTACTCTTTAGGAGGCGACCGCCCCAGTCAAACTACCCGCCACAGAGGGTCCCTACACCGGCTAACGGTGCGAGGTTAGACATCAGAAAACAACAGGGTGGTATTTCACCTATGGCTCCACGACAGCTGGCGCCGTCGCTTCAAAGCCTCCCACCTATGCTACACAGTTCTTTCCTAATGCCACTCTGAAGCTGCAGTAAAGGTGCACGGGGTCTTTCCGTCTAACCGCGGGTACTCCGCATCTTCACGGAGAATTCAATTTCGCTGAGCATGTACTGGAGACAGTGGGGAAGTCGTTACGCCATTCGTGCAGGTCGGAACTTACCCGACAAGGAATTTCGCTACCTTAGGACCGTTATAGTTACGGCCGCCGTTTACCTGGGCTTCATTTCGGAGCTTGCACCCCTCCACTTAACCTTCAGGCACCGGGCAGGCGTCAGACCCTATACGTCGTCTTGAAGCCGACTTAGCAGAGTCCTGTGTTTTTGCTAAACAGTCGCTACCCCCTGGCCTGTGCCCCCTTGAACTGCTTGCGCAGAACAAGGGCCTCCTTCTTCCGAAGGTACGGAGGCAATTTGCCGAGTTCCTTCAGTACACTTCTCTCAAGCGCCTTGGTATACTCTACCAGACCACCTGTGTCGGTTTCGGGTACGGTCTATACGGTGGGGCTATTTCCTGGAACCTCGTCGAAGCCGGTCCAATCCGATAAGGACCGACAACATAAGAGATCCGTCACACACCACCAGGCCCACGAATATTAACGTGGTTCCCATCGACTACCCCCTTCGGGCTCGTCTTAGGGGCCGGCTCACCCTGCTCAGATTAGCTTTAAGCAGGAACCCTTGGTCTTTCGGCGAGAGGGCATCTCACCC